>CAZWAK010000067.1:0-12740 GCA_964631865.1 uncultured Heliobacteriaceae bacterium
TTGGCCCTTGAACTACAAGATATGGTGGCTTACCACCTGAGTTCTTGGAGAACCATCATGTTAGATTTAATCTGGCCTTCAATCGCCGTCATCTGCTGTCGTACTTCTTGTACTTTGGGATGACGCCCGCCGAACTTAACTTCCAGTTGTGCAGATTGGGTGGCAAACTCGCCCAATTTCTTTTTCAATTCAACGAGTTTGGGATCAGAAAAGGCTTCGGGCAACTGTTCGACACGCCCCTGTTGGACTTCTTGGTATAAAGATTGCTTCAGAATCTTTTCTGCCTCCGCACGCGTTGCTTCTCCATGGAGTTTTACCAGTTTTTCGGTCGTCAGTGTTGATTTGTCGTCCGTATTGTATATGTTACTGGTCTTAATGTAATTCGCGAGTTCTTGTTCTGCTTGCTCGACCTTCGCTTTCAATTCCCGTGTCGTGGTATCCAGCCATTCCGAAGTGCGGGTGTATTTATTCGTCTTATCACGGAAGTTATTATCAATATAGGCTTTGGCTAACGTATTCGTAATTGCGGTGGCTAAAACCGGGTCGGTGTGGGAGTACTGAATGGTAAGTAATCGCGAATCTCTGGTTTGTGTAATTTTGAGGTTATCGCTGATCGCCTTGAGCCGTTTATTTCTTTTCTTCTCTTCTTCCGGCGTTAATACCTTCGGGTCCTGCAGTTGGGGAATTGATGGTGTTTCTGTTTTGTCAGCATTTTTCTCTGTCAAGATTCCCGTCAGTATTTTTCGGTCAGAGGCCAGGAGGGGGCTTTGTCCAAAGGCGGCCTGAAGAGTTTCAGATAACGAGCGTTTTTCCGCGACGTCCAAAAAGTTCTGATTCTTATCCAACCTCAGAATTTGAATTACTTCATCAAACAAAGGGCGGCTTTGCAATAATTGGATCGCAGTTTTGATAGTATAATCACTTTGACTAATTACTGTATCACCTGTCCTAATTAACGTTGGGTTATCTTTTCCTACCTCAATAATGGTCTGCGCCTGGTACATAGACTTCAGATTGAAGGAAATTAGTGTGCCCAGCATCGTTCCTAATAAGATAACTAAGAGTACCGTCCACTTACGCCGTCTAACAATCCGCCAGTATTCGCGCAGATGCACGTTTTGGCTCTGTTTTATTTCGTCATAAGAGAGATAGCCGCTGGGCGTCAAATTCACGGACGAGGCGAGCGCAGGCTCCTGACGCAGGGTCAGAGTAGTGTCATTCGACGATGGAGGCAAAACGGGATGCTGGTTTGAATTGTTCATAACTTTCAGACCGGACTGTTGGGGACCGGACGTTCAATTTAAAATGGGTGCCGTGCGATGAGTTTTTGCCACGACCTCATTCGAGGTGGCGGCTTGGACCGTTCGTTGCGCCAGCAGAGCAAGATGGGAGCTAATTGCGCTATAGAGTAAAAATAACAATGCGTGCGAGGGCAATTGCAGATTGAAATCAAACAAACTGTGGACGAGTAATCCAAATAGCCCGGTCGCGCTCGCTAACACCAGTGCCGCCGTTTGGGGGCTAGACGATTTCAAGCCCCAGCTTAATTGGCGCACCAGGACAATCAGGAACCAAAGCAGGATGCCGAAACCGATCAATCCCGCGTCGGCTAACACTTGGAGATAATCATTATGGGCCTCGCTGGCGATATTGAGGCCGTTGTCATTCGCATACAGGGGGAAAGAGGTTTCAAATGTCCCCCATCCTGTACCGAGTAAAGGATGGGCGCGAAAAACGCGCCAGGAATCAGCCCAAATTGCGCCCCGGTCGGTTTCAAAATCCGAGCCTGCGAGGCGAAAGATAAGTGGCTCAGCTCCCATGGCAATAATGCCCGCCACAATCAATAAAAAAATCGCGGTAACCCCGGCCCATTGAAACAGCCGTGTACTTTTTCCTCCTTGTTGTCGAGCGACACGCATCTGGGAGCGCAGGCTAACCAGGAAAATCAGTTGCGCACACAGACTGATGAGGCCGCCTCTGGAAAGCGAAAAGCACAGCGCAACGCCCATCATGACGGCAGCAAACACATAAAAGACGTGATTTTCCAGCGTGGCCCGATGTGTAATCAACAGAGCTATCGGGACGGGCAACAGCAGTTCCATATAGCCGGCGAAATGATTACGATTCACGAAAGTGCCGAAGGGGCTGCCGCCTTCGACCGGGCGCAACCAGTCGAGGTTTTGTTGCCAGGCCAAGGCCAAGACCAACGCCGCAAATGCCAGGATCAAGCCATAGCTCACCAGAAACTTTGTCAGCGCGCTAAAATCTTCTTTCGTTTTGACCAGATTGGCGCTCAGCAAAAGCCAAAGCAACATCAGTACGAAAACGAACAAGACTCCGCGCGTTGCTTCGACGTCCAACGAGAGGCTTTGTCTGATTCCAGTGGCAGACGTCCAGGCCAGACTTTGCACGATGGCCAATCCGATGGCGGCTAACAACGGCCAGGCCAACGCAGGAACAATGATCTTCAAGTGACGGTCGTGGAGTCCCTTGACGACGAAGAGTACAGTTAAGACAAGCAACCCTATCGCCAAAAGGGCTTTCGACCAGGGCGTAACGATGCCGCCCGCCAAAGCGGTGCCGACGATTACGGTCAGCACGCCGGTCAACATGACTTGATTAAATCTGGGGCTGGATTTCCTTGCCATATAGTTACAGTTCTTTGAGCGACAAATCGTCGAACCAGATCGTCCCCGTTGTGGGTGCGTCGTAACTAAACCGGGGCAGGCGCTGAATCTCAATCTTGATGCCGCTTACGGCGCGGGGAACAACGAACTCAAGCCGCAAGGGCTGCCAGTTTTCGCCTCCGGCCTTGATCGGAGCGGAAGTCGCCATAGTGCTTGTCGAGGTGATGCCCTTCACAACCAAGTTAACCGGTTCAGTTGAGACCAAATCCGTGGTGAGCGCATATCCGTCCAGTTGATATTTCGCCCCCGGTCGCACCGCTACAAGTTGCGTAATGTTATCGGCCAGACGGGTTGTGTCTTCCCCAGCAAAAATAACCTTGAGCGCCAGCCGCCCGCTGTGCGTACGATCTGCCGAAAGCCCTATTTGCGCATATTTGCTGGAGGTGAGAACCCAATCGAACTGATTGAACTGCGCGTGCGGTTGAGTTTCAAAACCGCCGTTCCAGAGCAGGCTTGCTTGGGGTGTATTGCCCATCAAATCCAGCCAGAGCGTATGTGCTTCCAGGATTTTATGCTCGGCCAGCAAGGCCTGCAGAAAAGCAGCGCTTTGCCCGGAGCTTCGGCGCGTTTGGAGATCCGCCTGACTAAAAAGCTGCACGGCTTCGGCGGTTTCTGATTTGGTCAGCAAAAACCGGGCGGCACCGAGTTGCAGACTGGGATCATTTTGCGCTACTTGTCGAATTGCACTGACATTGCCTTCCGTCGCAGCCCACACCAATTCCAACACCTGGGGCGCGCGCGAAGGGTCTGTCGCGGCAACGAAGCGGAATTCCTGGCAAGCCTGTTCTAGTTTCTCCGCGCGCAAGAGCAAGTTGCCCGCGCGCCAATGCACATCCACATGCCGGGGCGCAAGTTGCAAAGCGGTTTGCATCGCTTTTTCGGCGGCGGCCATATCGTCTTTACGTTCCTTGACGGTAGCCAACAACAAATGGTTTTCATAATCCCAAGGCAAGAGGGCGGCGGCTTTTTCCGCGGCTCTTTCCGCTTGGGACAGAACCATTGCTTCGTCCTGCTCCTCGCCCGGAGGCGATTCCAGCAGGCGTGCCGCCAACCGCCCCTGTACACGACCAGCGCCAGGAAAGTACTGTGTCGTGGCCACCAAGGTTTCCTGTGCGATTCTGACTCGCGGATCAGTGACGACTTCAAGCACAAAGTTCTGCAGCGTCCACCACAAGAAAAGGCTGCCCCCAACGGCTAAGCCCGCCCGCAGCACCAGCCGTTGCCATAAAACCTGAAGACGAAGATTGAAACTCACAAGCGGAAACCGGAAATGGACTCAGGTTCTGCCCCGTAGCAGAACCTGAGTCGTAGAGAACTCAGATACCGGGTGCTTTTGATCTAGTGAAACTGGTCCTCACTAAATGCCAAGTTCTGAGTTAATCAATAGCCCAGAGCTAGCCCCCTAGCCAAGTCTGAGCTATCTGATGGGGGATAAGGCAGTCTATCGTTTCGGACTTCGGCGCACGCATTTGGGGTTATCGAAAAAGTCCTTGCAGGTAATCCCTGGGTAGAAAAATCCCCCTAACGCTCTGGTTGCGCGATTGGTAAGAAAGGTGTCCAAAGATTGTCCCGCTGTCGCTTTCAGCAAGAGAGACATCGTGGGATGGCTTTCAACCGGCGGCGCGATAATGGTGCTCTCCGGGGCCGAGGTTCGTACCAGCCCTTGCACTTCACCATTGGCCCTGACAAGACCAATCACGCTGATACGCCCGCCCGTAGCGACTTTTGCCGCCCCGCTTTTGGCCACGACATCGGTCTTGCCATTGCGCAAATCAACCACCAGTCGCGTAGCTTGAGGGGGCAGGGAAATCACGGAGCTATCGCGCGTGACGAGGTTGATTTGCATATCTGACGGCGCGCTGATGACAATTCGTCCGCTCGACAACGTTCCGCCGATAATGCCTGGCGCAAGTTGCAGCGTAATATCTGTCCCTGCGCCTAATTCGATGCGTCCCGTTTTGCCGAGGCGGATGACCGCCCCGCCATCATTGGTCGTCTTAATGCGGCTGTTGGAATACAACGTAGTGCCAGCCAAGGCGGGCACATTATTAACCGTTGCACCATTGACCAGCGCCAATTCGCCCGTCGGTCTGGTACCTTTGGCGAACCCGCTTACAGCCAGCAGAGAAAGCATTCCCAATGCGCTCAAAATGGATTTGTAAGACATACTGATTCCTCCTGAAAAACGTGCTGAATCACGTTGGTTATTTGATATGAATCTGCACCGCATTCCCGGTCTTGCCATCTGCCGTCAAAACGAGAGAACTCAGACCGCGTCCCTTCAAGCTGCGCGGCAGCCGCAGATTGACTTGATCCAAACCGACGTAATCGGCTTGGCGACCGGCGTAGAGAACCGGCGTATCCGTATCTGCGATTTTGGCGGTGACGGGGCTGTTCGGGTTGCGATGGCGAATGCCCGTGCCGAAAACCACGAGGAAGAGTTCTTCGTCCTCAGCGCCAAGATCAATCGGAATGGCTTCCACCTGCCCCTGCGCATTCAGCCGCGTGATGGGTTCGTCACCCACGATTTTCCCGGCCTTCACGCGGGTCAGGTAGGCCGCCGCCAACCCTTTGCCGCTGGCATCGGCAGTAAACAAGCCCGGCATCGTACTTTCGATCCGCGTATTTTCGGTGAAGACGTCCCCGTTCTCGTTGATGACCTGAACGGTGGCGGGGCCAAGGGCAGCCGCGGCAGGGACGTGATAGTTGATTTGGAACGGCGAGACATAGAAAAGCTGGGCTTGAAATTCGACGCCTGCGCTGTCTTTAATCACGACTTTGATGCCCCCCAAATCTGTCGGCAAGGGCAAGGACTCTGCGCCTTCCGTCCCGCTGCTGATACCTTCGCCAAAGACGGAAACGATAGAGTCACAAGCCAGGGCGCTTCGTTCATAGCTCGCGCCAGAAACGGAGGCGATGGCGAAATTGGCGGAGTCTGCCACCTGGAAAGCAAAGGCACTGGCCGCTCCAGCCAACTTGGGCGGAGCAAGGTTGTTCGGCAGCCAGCCTACCGAAGTTGTTAGCCCGGTAACGTGAGCAATCCGGTTTCCCCAAACCGCTACGCCAAAGCATTTTTCCTCGCCTCGCCCACCAGCATAGTGCGAATAGCTGAAGACCCTGCCATTGGCGCGCAGTTTGCAGACAAACCCGTCAATCCCTCCATTCAAAGCCTGGTTTGGCGACACGATGGGCAGGGTATCTTCCAGGGGGAAATTGGTCGAACGAGTTCTGCCGACGACGTGCGCCTCGCCGATATTATTGACAGCGATACCAAATCCAGCATCCCCCTGACTGCCGCCCAAATAGGTCGAGTAAACGACGGCATCTCCGGCTCGGATCAACTTGGTAACAAAAGCATCGTCGTTGCTCGCGGCCCCTGCGGCTCCGCCCAAAAAGGATTGCAGGGCGTTGACGGTGGGATAATCGGCGGAGTTCGTCAACCCCGTCACATACACATTCTCGGCGGCATCCAACGCGACGGCAAAGGCAGCATCCTCGTGTGCTCCGCCTAAATAGGTGGAGAAATCCAGGCGATTGCCGTTGCGATTGATGCGCGTCACAAAAGCGTCCATTGTGCCGTTGAGCGCGTCTTGCAGCGCGTTGACGCGCGGAAACCGCCCGGCGGTGGTAAAGCCCACCACCACGGCATCGCCTCGGCGGTTAACATCAATCGCCATCGCCGCAGTACCGCCTTCTGGATTGGTCGTGGTGCCCGTCAAAGCGGTGGAATAAACCAACCTGGCCCCGCTCTGACTGACTTTGCTGACAAAGGCCTCGGTGGGAGCTTGCCCAAATCTATACAGCGGATCAGCCGTAGGGAAATTAGCGGACGAAGTTTCCCCAACCACATACGCCTGCCCCTCTTGATCCACCGCGATGCCCGTCCCGGTGTCTTCCCTCGTACCGCCCAGGAAACCGGAGTACACCAGATCGTTTCCACGCGCGTTGAGTTTCAAGACGAAGGCATCGCAGATTCCGCCAAACCTCGTCTGAAAAGCGCCTTGTGTGACCGGAAAATCGTTGATGTCCGCTTGCCCCGTCACATAAGCATTTCCATTGCGGTCAACGTCTATGGCGAAGCCGACATCTTCGCCACTGCTTCCGATGTACGTGTTGTACACCAACTGTCCTGCCGCATTCAGTTTAGTGACAAACACATTCGCCACACCGGCTCTCCCAATCGCTTGTGTGCGAACGGAATAGGCAACGCCTGTAATGTAGGAATTGCCTGCCAAATCGGTCGCAATCCCGTTCCCATACGTGTCGTCCGCCGTGCCAAAGGTAGTCGCGAACCCTAACACCGGATCAATGACCAGCGCCTGCGTGGTATCGTAGGAGCCGAGTTCAAAACCGACCTCATTATGCCCTAACAATTTGTAGCGGCTTTCGACCGTGCGCTTCATACCAGCGCTTTCCTGATACACCACCGGTTTTTGCTGGATCAAAGCGCCTTCATCTGTTCCCAGAATCAGGTCGCCGTTTTCCGCCAAACGTACATTTTGTGTGCCCGCAACAGCGATCTTGATTTGCTGGGGATTGACACCCGGTGCAACGACAAAATCGTATTCGAGTTGCTGTTGGTTGCCGTAGTAAACCAGGTCAATTCCCGGATACAGATCGTGGTATTTCACTTTCGCAAAATGTGCCACGCCCTGTCGCCATTGCCTGGCGTTAGCGCCGACCAAATAGTTGCTCGTGCCGGGCAGCAGTTCCAGCCCTTCGACACGAGGATTGGCATTCGCCTGGGCAAAGCGCAGCTTGATTACAGGGTCATTGGCACTGAGCTGCCGCGCGTTGTCTGGCACTTCGCGGCGGAGCAACGCATGGCGATTGATCAAGTCTTCTCGTGTTGCCAACCGCGCCGTCCTGGCACGAGGCGTCAATTCAATCGCGTTGCTGGTAAGCAGGAACGAGCGATTCCCGCTGCGCGAAACAAATTTGACATCGTGTGCCAACTGCCCGGCATTGACTTCAAAATAAAGCGGCAGCTTGTTGAGGGTTTCTGTGATTTGCGCTTGCGCGGGTTGCGCTGACTGATTTGTAGTGTTGTCGGTGCCCGTTTCTGTTGCATAACTGCTAACAGGGAACGGCCAAAGCACAAGTGAGGTGGAAAGAGCAAAAACAATCATCTTGGGTAAGAAAACCTTCCTGGCCCAAGAACTATTGCTGCGGACGGCAAACCTGCGAATGGTCATCATCAGCCTCCTTATAGGTTTTGGTGAGTAGTAAAACTCACCGCATGACTTCCTGAAGGGGAGGCATAAATGACCAACGCGGTAACTCTCGCCTAAAAGCTAAAGATTGTATTTAAGCGTGGATAATGTTACCTTGCCTCAATCCCTTCATTAACATCTAGTGTTGGGAACAGAAGGGATCATCTCGAGTTCAGAATCCAGGTGATCCCTTTTTCTTGCTGCACAACGCAACAAAGACGATATTCTTTGAAACGCCTGCACAGCAAAAAGCTTGCCCGGTGGGTAAACTAATGCCACCTTGCAGAAGAAGGACACAGTATATGGGAGTTATTCAAAAGTCAGTTAAGGGGACTTCCCCTTACAGGCATTTCCGGTGTAGTCAATTAGCGATGAGAAAAGTCTGGCTGGCTAACAATTTAGTATGCAATTAATAATCAACCAGTGCTGGCTGCGCACTCCCCTAACCACCGCACCGCCAACAATCCCCAGCAAACAGACGGGACAGGCATTATGGCTGTCGCCGCATTTTCGTCAAACCAATAAATAGCCTAAGCAGGCTTAAAACCAAAAATATCCAAGGTCGTTTCACCCAGGTACATTAAGATAATGTCGTTTCACTCACGAACTTGAAAACAATTAGGACTGAAAGCAACGGCTCATCGTTTGGCTTATCGAATGATTGGCTCAATTAAGTCAAAAAGCGTAGACTGAAAACAAAGGACTCAGGCTTAACTTGGCGCACATGTCGGTTTTACCTCTACCGATCACACTTCGCAATGGGGGATTTGTTATATTGAATGGAACTGCGCTGCCGGGACTACAGTTTCATTGTCATTTGTATTGGTAAATTCGAACCGCCGGGACTCTACTGCTGTTTCACAGATCTGTCAAGGGCGTTGGTCAAAAACTTCTAAACCCATACTTATCTCATCAGGGCAATCGTCTGGTCAGAGAAAGCGGTTTGTTGTTTTTGTACACGAACCTGCTCACCGCTGAATTTCACGTCGCATGGTTGCGTGAACGTTGTCGGGTGGCGAAAGAGGTGCGCGTGTTTCCGTTGCCGGATTTGGTGGGCGGCCTTCTGCCCATTTGGAGCCTGTGCGCCGGGCTTTGGCGTAGGACGGAATCGCCAGTGCGATTGAAACGGTCGCCTATGAATTTCAAAAGGGTGGCAATCAAATGCTGCGATTGACCACCCTGTCATAAAGTTGCGGTTACATCTGCCATCCGGTGGGATAGACCGCCACGCCTGCCACGATCAACAGAATCACGCCCAACGTGATGAACAAATAATTCCGCGCCCGAATCGCCGTTGGGGCGCTTTTCCATTTTGCGGCGAGATGCGCCAGCACGAGCGCCAGCGTTAACATAAACGCATGTTCCCAATGCTTGCGCGTGAGTCCGCTGCTGGTTGCAGTGAGAACAAACAACACCGCGCCCATCAGCCATTGCAAATCCAGACAGCCCGTAAAAATCGCCATCAGGATGCGATCTAATTTGCTGTCTTTTTTCTGCAACCAGGTTACTAAAAATCCCAATAGGGCAATGATTGCTACTAACACGACGAGCCAGCGAAAATGCTGGTGACTTTTCAATAAAATGTCCATCAGTCCTCCTGAAAATAAAAATGCTTTTTCGTTTGCACAAAGCCAAATCGCTTGTGCCCTTAATAGCCTACTTTGACAAGCAATGCCAATGCGGGCGAGTGAATTTTTGTTTTAGCCGTTCGCCAATCGCGCTGCCGTTTCCCGCAAGGTCTGCCGCAACCAACGATGCGCTGGGTCGGAGTGATGCCGCTGATGCCACAGCAACGTCAGCCGAAACGCGGGCAAATCCAGCGGCACGGGCAGCACTTGCAATTTCAATTGGCGCGCGAATTGTTTCGCCATTCGCTCCGGCACAGTCGCAATTAAATTCGTCCCCGCCACGATGAAGGGCAGGCTCGCAAAATGCGGCGATTGCACAGCGATCTTGCGCGTGTAGCCTTTTTGCGCGAGTAACGTGTCCACGACGCCCGGCCCCGACGGCTTATAAAACAACGCGACATGTTCGGCTTCGGCAAATTGTTTCAGCGACAGCTTGCCGTTGATCGTCGGATGTTTGGCGCTCACGAGGCAGACGTTTTGTTCTTCCCACAACAACGCCGAATGCAGCCGCGCATCCAACGCCAGCGCATCGGGATAAAACCCGACCGCCAGATCAAACGAATCCGCGAGCGCAGAAACCGATGGCGGCTCAAACACGCTACGCGGTCGTTGAATGCGCAGTTTGATCGAAGCGGCATTTGCCCGCAGCGTTTGCAGCAGAGGCGCGACCAACGCAATTTCGGCGTAATCATTAGTCAGCAAATGAAACGTTCGATCCGTCGCGGTCGGATCAAAGAAAGCTTTTTCTTCCAATGCCTCGCGCAATTGCGCGAGCGCGTGTCGTACCGGAATAATCAGAGCTTGCGCGGCAGGCGTCGGAACCATCCCTTCCGCCGTGCGCACGAGCAGCGGGTCATCGAACGTACGCCGCAGCCGCGCCAACGCATTGCTCATCGCGGGCTGACTTAATCCGATGCGTTTGGCCGCGCGCGTCACGTTGCATTCTTCGACCAACGCTTCCAACACGACCAACAGATTCAGATCAATGGATTGCAGATTCATAGTGTGAATAGTAGTCATCATCATAATCCATTGGCAAAATGTTTGCCACGAACGTATCTATCGTCGGCAGCGGCCACAAATGATTTTTTTGCACCGAAAGGAAACAGCTATGAAGACAAACACCAAACTCGTTCTGTTGCTGGGAATGTTGCTCTGCGCGTTCTCGGCATTGGCCCAATCCGCACAAACCGAAACGCCGGCAGAGCGCCGCGTCAAGGAATTGGTTGAGTTCATCAACTCTGGCCATCGTGCGACCTATCAAAAATATGTCTCCGAAAACTTCGCGCCGAACTTCGCGCGCATTCCGATGGAGCAGCATCTGGGATTTATGTCGGAACTGCACGATGCCACGCGCGGTGTCGAGTTTCACGGGATTCAAGATTCACAACCCAATGAGGCGACCGCGCGAGTGAAAACCAAATTGACAGGAAGCTGGATGGCAATTCTTGTGCGCGTCGAAGCCGAAGCCCCGCACCGCATCGCAGGCATCGGCACGCGCCCGCCCAAACCACTGCCCAACGCAGCTCCGCCCAAAGTCCTGAGCAAAGAACAAATGGCGCGCGAACTCGAAGCGTTTATGAAAAAGCTTGCAGACGCGGATGTGTTTTCGGGCGCGGTGTTGTTGGCGAAAGACGGCGTGCCCGTTTTCAAAGGCGCGTACGGAATGGCGAACAAAGATTTCAATGTGGCGAATCGCATTGACACGAAATTCAATCTCGGCTCGATGAACAAAATGTTCACCGCCGTCGCCATCGCACAACTCGCCGAACGCGGCAAGCTTTCGTTTGACGATCCGCTCTCGAAATTCCTGCCGGAGTTCCCGAACAAAGAAGACGCCGAAAAGATCAAGATCAAACATTTGCTGTCGCACACGGCGGGCTTGGGCGGGTACTTCAGCCCCAAATGGCAACAGGCTTCGCGCGCGGAATATCGCACGGTGGACGATATGATGAAGCGCGTCGCCGAGGACGAAAAGAAAGTGCAATTTGAACCCGGCTCGCGCTGGCAATACAGCAATTCCGGGATGCTCGTGCTAGGCAAAGTGATTGAAGTGGCGAGCGGGCAAAACTACTTCGATTACGTGCGCGAAAACATCGCCAAGCCTGCCGGGATGACGAATACCGATTGCTACGAACTCGACAAGGTGAATCCGAATCTCGCCATCGGGTATCAAAAAGAGTTTTCGGACAAAGGCGTCAGCTTCAGCAACAACATCTTTATGCACGTGATGCGCGGCGGCCCGCAAGGTGGCGGTTATTCGACGGTGGAAGATTTGCTGAAGTTCGATGTGGCGCTCAGATCAAACAAACTTGTCGGCGCGGAATACGTGAAGATGTTGCTGTCCGCGAAGCCTGATCTGAAATCCACGCAGTACGGTTATGGATTTCAGATCAGTAGTCGTGATGGTGTCGTGATTGTCGGTCACAGCGGCGGCTTTCCAGGCATCAGTTCCAATCTGGATATGTTTCTCGGCACAGGCTGGACGGCGATTGTGATGTCGAATTATGGCGGCGGCAGTCGTCAGCCACAGGAAAAGATGCGCGAGATGATTTTGCCTGCGATAGACACCAAAACCGCGCAACGTTGAACGGAACCAACCCGACCGATTATAGAGCGCGGGGAATTTCTTTGTTGCGCATAAACCAATGCCAGACATTGCCGCTGCGCAGATTCTCCGCGCTCAACAACGTGATGCCGAAATCAAGTCCCCAAAAGCTGAAATAAGTGTTACGCATCGTACTCCCTCAAAAAATTTGTGCGCCCCTGGACGTCCTGCCTCAGAACCGTTTGTACCGCAACGCAGGCGCAATAGCCAAACCCCATGTTCGATGCTACACTGCGCCCGTATATCCAGGAAGCTAATGCGCACACAACCATGACGATCACGACCGGGACACGCTTCGGGCCTTATGAGGTTACTGCACTGCTCGGCAAAGGCGGGATGGGTGAAGTCTGTTTGGCCGAAGACACGCGCCTCGAACGCAAAGTCGCGCTCAAGCTGTTGCCTGCCGAATTCACGAGGGACTCTGAACGTCTGCGCCGCTTTGCACTCGAAGCGAAAACTGCGTCAGGGCTGAATCATCCGAACATCCTCACGATTTACGACATCGGCGAAGATCAGAGCACGCATTTCATCGCCACCGAATACATCGTAGGCGAAACCTTGCGCGCACGCTTGCAACGCCCGTTGGCATTGGACGAAACGCTCA
>CAZWAK010000067.1:12840-36687 GCA_964631865.1 uncultured Heliobacteriaceae bacterium
GGCGAAACCTTGCGCGCACGCTTGCAACGCCCGTTGGCATTGGACGAAACGCTCAGCATCACGTTGCAAATCGCGCAGGCTCTTGCCGCCGCGCACGAAGCCGGAATCATTCACCGCGACATCAAACCGGAAAACGTGATGGTGCGCAAAGACGGCCTCGTGAAAGTGTTGGATTTTGGCTTAGCCAAATTGACCGAGCGACGAAGCGACGGAGCGAAAGAGAGATTGGGCGAAGATGATCCGACGCTGGCATTGCCCGTTGCTGATTCACACACGACCGAAGTGGGAACGGTGATGGGCACGGCGAGTTACATGTCGCCCGAACAAGCGCGCGGCGAGAAAGTGGATGCGCGGTCGGACATCTTCAGTTTGGGCGTGGTGCTCTATGAACTGCTGGCGGGCAAACGTCCGTTCGAGGGCGTGAATATGCTGGACATCATCGGCGCGGTATTGCATCAGGAGCCTGCATCACTGGTGAACGCACCCGCCGAAGCACAACGCATCGTCACGAAGGCATTGCAGAAAGATCGTGCAGCCCGCTATCAATCCGCACACGACTTTGCGCGCGACTTGCAAGAATTGAAAGACGAACTGGCGTACCAAGCCCGCGCCGCTCGCACTTCCGGCGAGACCGAAGGCCTGGGAGCGCAAGCGTCCCGCTTGCCTGCTTCCGAAGCCAACACGCTGATCGCGGCGAATCCTTTGTCTGCCAGTGAGTCTGCCCCGCCAGCCTCAGCAAGCGGGACGCTTGCGCTCCCAGGCGCTGCGCGTTTCTTTGGGAAGCGCAATCTCGTGCTTGCGGTTGCGGTGCTGGCCATCGTTGCCGCAACATCATTCTTTTATTTCAAGCGGCAGCCCGCGTTGACGGACAAAGACACGATTCTGCTCACGGATTTCGACAACAAGACGGGCGATGCGGTGTTTGACGGCACGCTGCGACAGGGCTTGGCAGTGCAGTTGCAGCAATCGCCGTTTCTGAGTCTCTTGCCCGATGAACGCATTCGCGCGACGTTGCGCTTGATGAACAAATCGCCCGATGAACGAGTCACGCGCGAAGTCGGGCGCGAGATCGCCTTGCGGCAAGGCGTGAAAGCTGTGCTGGCCGGAACGATTGTTAATTTTGGTCGCAACTACTCGCTGACGATTGAAGCCGTCAACAGCCAATCAGGCGAATCGCTTGCGCTGGTGCAAACCGAAGCTGAAGGCAAAGAACAAGTGCTAAAGGCGCTCTCGCAAGCCGCGACGCAGATGCGCGAAAAGCTCGGCGAAGCGATTGCTTCCATTGAGAAATTCGATGCGCCATTAGAACTCACGACCGCATCGCTTGAGGCGCTCAAAACCTACTCTCTCGCGGTGGGGCAATATGACAAGGGAAATGACTATGAGGCGATTTCTCTCTATAAGCGTGCCATTGAGCAAGACCCCAATTTTGCTGCGCCGTACCTTGCGCTCGCAAAGTACAACACCAACACAGAAGCGAAGCTTGCCGCTGAATATGCAGAGAAAGCTTTCGCGTTGAAAGATCGTGTCAGTGAGCGTGAACAGGTTCGTATTTTATGCGCCTACTATTCAACGGTCACAGGAGAACATGAAAAAGCTATCGAACTACTCCGGGCATATAGGCAAACGCACCCCCGTGATGATTTTGCAACTTCCGATCTTGCCTATTTCTATTGGCATACAGGCGCTTTTGAGCAGGCAATAATAGAATCCCAGGAAACACTACGCCGTCGTCCTGATTGGAAATTGTATTATGACGGGATGGGCTACTCCCAACTTCGGCTCAATCGGTTTGCCGAAGCAAAAGCGACCTACAAACAAGCCTTGCAGCAAGGGTTTGATCGCACAACGGTGCGGATGAATTTGTATTGGCTGGCCTGTATTGACGGCGATACGGCGGCGCAGCAGCAGCACATTGATTGGATGATGGGGAAACCGGATGAATATTCTGCCCTAGAGTTGCAGGCTGGTTCCGCCGCCTTCGCTGGACAGTGGAAAGGGTCACAGGATTTTTCGCAGCGTGCCATTCGACTCGCAACAAGCAAAGAGGCGATTGGAGGTGCCGCGCAGGTAGCCGCCGATCAGTCATTGCGCGCCACTGTCTTGGGTCAACCCGCAATCGTCAAAGCAACGACTACACAGGCGCTGGCGTTGGAGCGTAATCAACTGACCATTCCTCGTGTGGCCCTGGCCACTGCATTATCTGCTCAAACCACGCAAGCAACCGTGCTTGTCTCCGAACTCAACCAACGTTATCCTAAAGATACATTCATCAACGGCATTTGGCTGCCGACGATCAACGCCACGCTGGAACTTCAACGCGGCAATGCACAGGCCGCAGTCACAACGCTGGAAGTCGCTAAACGCTACGAACCCAACGCTGAGTTCTGGCCGCAATACGTGCGCGGCTTGGCGTACCTGAAACTCAACCAAGCGCCTGCCGCCGCTGCTGAATTTCAGAAGATCATTGACCATCGCGGCGAAGCGCCGTTGTCGGTGTTGTGGCCGCTCGCGCATCTCGGCTTGGCACGCGCGGCAATGGTGCAGGGCGATACGGCGAAAGCGCAGCAATGGTATCAGGCGTTCTTCGCGTTGTGGAAAGATGCCGATGCCGATTTGCCTGTGTTGATTGAAGCCAAGAAGGAATATGCGAAGCTAAAGTAAGACTGCCTCCCTCCTACCTCGCCAATTCATCGTCTTTTCATTTCGGTTGCGCTATAAATTCTCCGATGCGTTTATTGCTGGTCGAAGATGAACCGCGCGTCGCCCATTTCATTGCGAAAGGATTGCGCGAACAAAGTTATGCCGTAGATGTCGCGGCGGACGGCGAAGACGCGCTCTTTCGGCTGGCGATCAACGATTATGATGTGGTGATTCTGGATGTGATGCTGCCGAAAAAAGATGGCTTTGCCGTGTGCCGCGAATTGCGCCAGCAAGGTGTTCATATCCCTGTGTTGATGCTGACCGCGCGTGATGACGTAGATGACCGCGTGCGCGGCTTGGACAGTGGCGCGGACGATTATCTGGTCAAACCGTTCGAGTTTAAGGAACTGCTGGCACGGGTGCGAGCGTTGTTGCGGCGCAAGCAAACCTCGCTGCGTTCGGACATTTTGCAGATTGCAGATTTGACGATCAATACAGCCAATCATACGGCTTCGCGCAACGGGCAGCGCATCAACCTGACGGCAAAAGAATATGCGTTGCTGGAATTTTTTGTGCTGCGCGCAGGGCAATTGCTGGGGCGCGAAGCCATCGCGGAACATGTTTGGGATGACAGCTTCGATCCCGCCTCGAATGTGATTGATGTGTATGTGCGCAGGCTGCGACGCAAGATTGATGATGGCTTTGCTCCAACGTTGATTCACACGCGGCGCGGCGCAGGCTATATGCTTTCTGTACAATCGGAGGATGACGATGTTCGATAGCGTACGAATGCGGCTCACGTTTTGGTACGTGCTGATTTTTGCTGTGTTGCTGACGGCGTTTAGCGTTTTGCTATACGAATTGCTGGCGCGCGAACTGCATCAGCATCTTGACCAAGCCGTGTTGAGCGATCTGCACACAGCAGCAGCAGGCTTTCAAGGGCAAATGCTCGAAAACCAGAATGACGCCATTGTCGCAACCGCACACACGCTGCTTGAATTTCGTCCGCACAACACCTATCTGGCCGTGCTGACCTCCGAGCGGCAATTGGGCGCGCATTACTACGACGAAATGTCTATGCCGACAACGGAGCCAGTGTTGCAGGAAGCCGTCGCAGCGGCGTGGTTGCAGGAAGCAAAAGCGAGACGAACGCCTGCGCTGTACACGGTCAAAGGCTTCGGCACAGCGGGCGGCAGATTAGCGGTGACGCAAATTCCTGACAGCGATTTTTTTATTGTCGTCGCGCAATCGCAGGCAGAAATGCACCAACACCTCGCCACGATGCGCCGCATTTTTTATCTCAGTTTGCCGCTGATGTTATTGATCGCGGGGCTGGCTGGTTTTTTCCTGGCGCGAAAAAGCCTGTCGCCGGTTGCCGCGATGACGGAACAAGTGGAAACCATTCACGCGAATAATCTGCACGAACGGTTGCAGGTCAGCAATTCACACGATGAGTTGGGGCGACTGGCAAACGTCTTCAATGAGTTGCTGGCGCGAGTGAATCGTTCATTTGCGGGCTTGCGCGAATTCACGGCAGACGCTTCGCACGAATTGCGCACGCCGCTTGCCATCATTCGTGGGGAAGCCGATGTCGCGCTTTCGCAGCCACGCACTTCGATGGAATATCAGGAAACGTTGGCGATTGTGCGCGACGAAGCGCGGCGCTTATCGCGCATCGTGGACGATATGCTGGCGCTCGCGCGGGCGGATGCGGGCGGTCAGCAATTGCGACGCGAAGAGTTGTATCTCAACGACCTGGTTGAAGAATGCTGTCGTGCGGTGCAAACGCTGGCCGCGAGCAAGAGCATTACCGTCTTGTCCGAAGCCTTGCCGGACATTGAATTTTGCGGCGACGAAGAATTGTTGCGGCGTATGATTTTGAACCTGCTGGACAATGCCATCAAATACACACCGCCCGGCGGCAGCGTGCGCCTCGAACTCCACGAAACACCAACGCACATTCAACTGAGCGTCATTGACAACGGCATCGGCATTCCCGCCGAAGCGGTGGCTCAGGTTTTTGACCGCTTCTATCGCGTAGACAAAGCCCGTTCGCGCGCCGAAGGCGGCAGCGGCTTGGGCTTGCCGATTGTGAAATGGGTCGCCGAAGCGCATCACGGCACGGTGAAGTTGGAAAGCCACGCCGACATCGGCAGTCGGTTTGTGGTGGAGTTACCGCGTCAACAGGAGCCGCAGCAGTGAAAACAAATTCAGCGTCGTTCATTGTCCGTTCATCTGGCAATCGCTACACTCTGCGCGCAATGATGGGTCAAGTATCAGCAACGTTACGAAAGATCGTGTTCCTCGTGGGCTGTGGGCTGCTGTGCGTAAATCTGGCGGAAGCCCAATCGCTCACGCTGCGCGATGCGGTGCAACGAGTGAGACAAAATCATCCGCTGCTCGTCGTGGCGAAGCAGCGCGTGGCGATGTTCGAGGGCGAATTATTTGAAGCCGCGCTGAAGCCGAATCCGACGTTTACTGTGAGCGGTGAAAACATTCCGCTCGATCCGCCCGAAGGCGGTTTCAGCTTCAAACGCACGATGGATTACTTCGCGTATTTTTCGCATACCATCGAGCGCGGCAACAAACGCGAACTGCGTCGCGCGGCGGCTGAACGCGCGGTCGAAGTCGCCCAGATCGAAGCTGAAACGGTCGAACGACAACTGGTCTACGAAGTCAAAATCGCCTATCAACAAGCCGCTGCCGCGCGCGAACGCATTGAACTGCTGCGCGAAAACGTCAATCAGTTAGGGCAACTCGTGAAGCTCAATGAAGTCCGCGTGCAGGCGGGTTACACAGCGGAAGGCGATTTGATCAAAGCGCGGCTCGAAGTACAACGCATCGAATACAGCGTGCGCAAAGCGATGATTGAATACGACCGCGCGAAAATCGCGTTGCAAAAAGCGATGGGCGAAACGTCGTTTGAAAATGATTTCGAGTTGGCCGAGCGATTGGATTTCAAAACGGTCTCGCTCAATGCGAAAGCATTGCAAGATGCGGCGCTACGGCGCTCCAACATCAAAACTGTCGAAGCACGTTTGGAGCAAGCGCGTGCGCTCTTACAAGTACAACGCGCGAACGCCAAGCCCGATGTGACGGCATCGTTCGGTTACAAACGCAACGGCGTAGACAATGCGTTGTACGGCGCGCTGAACATTCCGCTGCCGATTTACAGCAAGAATCAAGGCAACATCGCGCGCGCTGAAGCCGAAGTCGCAATGATCGAAGCGGAATTGAAATTTGAACGCGCGGTTGTCATCGCTGAGTTAACGGCAGCGCGCCGCACCGTCGAAGCCCAGGAGCGACAGATTGAAGCTTTGCGCGCCGAGTTCCTGCGCAATGCCGATGAATCGCAGCAGGTGTCGCTCGCGGCGTATCGTGAAGGCGCAACCGATTTGCTGCATTTGATTGACGCGCAACGCACGCGCACACAAGCGCAAGAGTTATATTTTCAGGCGCTCGCGGATTATCAATTGGCGATTCACGAATTGGAACGCGCCGCTGGCATCGAACAATTGCCGCGCCGCGAAATCGTCGAAGGAAAGTCGAAAGACAATCATTGAAAGCTGAACTCCCCGCGTGGCGGGGAGTTCATTCTTCACTCTTCATTTTTCCTTCTTCATTCCGGGACGAGAAAGCGGCTTCCCCTGCGTTCAGCAATGAAGAAGGAAAAAGGAAAAAGGAAGAATGCGGACATCGCTTTTAAGAGGAAGCTGACAAATTACGAAAGAAACAACGAATGACGGAAGAGTCAAACAGCATCACACCCTTACCTGTTGACAGCGAGACTGTGCCAAAGCCCAATCGCGCGACGACCCTGATTTCATTGGCGATTCTGATCGTCATCACGCTCGGCTTGTTGGCCTGGTGGTTCTGGCCGAAACGCGCGGAACCAGTCGCCGCGACCGAAGCCAAGCCTGCCGCCACCGAGGAAAAGAAAGATGAAGCCACGTCGAATCGCGTCGAACTTTCCGCTGACGCAATCAAACGTGCAGGCATCGAAACAGCGGAAGTCGCGGCGCAATCGCTCAATCAAGTGTTGACGGCAACGGGACGCCTGGCGCTCAACGACGATGCGGTCGTGCGCGTCGGAACCTTTGTAGACGGGCGTGTCGTGCATATCTTTGCCAAAGTCGGCGATCACGTGCGCAAAGGCCAAACGCTGGTTCACATTCACAGTCACGAATTGACCGACGCGCGCGGCGCGTTTGCCAAAGCCAGAGCCTCGCTCGTCGAAAAAGAAAAAGCCCTCGCGTTTGCAAACGCCGAAGCGGAGCGCGCCGAACGATTGTTTGCGGCCAAAGCCATCGCCAAACGCGAAGTGGATCAAGCACAGGCGCGCGTCATCGCGGCCAAAGCCGAAATTGATTTGGTCAAAGCCGAGATGGAACGCGCGGGCGAATTCCTCGAACATCTCGCCGTAGATCAGGACGCGCCCGATGAAGTGGCGATTCGTTCGACGCTCTCCGGCATTGTGACGAAACGCTTGATTACCGAAGGCACGGTCGTGAGCGACGCGATGGATTTGATCGAAGTCGCCGACATCTCGACATTGTGGGCGATGGCCGAAATCCCCGAAGCACAAGCTTCGTTTGCGCGCCTCGGACAAGCCGTCAGCCTCAATGTTCCCGCGCTCGGCGATGCGACAATCAACGGCAAAGTCATTCATATCGGCACGTCGCTCAATCCCGACACGCGCACGGTACAAGTTCGTTGTCTCATCAACAATCCGCGCGGCAATTTGCGTCCCGAAATGTACGCGACCATTGATCTGAAAGGCAGCGCAACCGCGTCAACATTGGCTGTGCCGCGCGCTGCCGTGCAGGACATCAACGGTGAAAAGGTCGTCTTCGTCGCGCTCGAAGACAATGCGTTTGAAAAGCGCGTCGTCGAATTAGGCCGCGAACAAGGGGAGTTCGTCGAAGTCGTGAAAGGTTTGGAAGCAGGCACGCGCATCGTGACGAAAGGCGGCTTTTTTCTCAAGACCGAACTTTTGAAAGCTTCGCTGGAAGAAGAATAGATTCAGGTAGGAATGATGAGCGGAATCGGTTGGTTGCCGTGCTTGCGGTAAATGTGAAAGTCGCTGTCTGTGGTGAAAACCATGCTGTCATCGTACAACTCACTCATTCGCACTAAACAGGCGTCGGCAAATGACATCGGAACGTTGGCATAACGGTCAAGTAGTTCTATTACACTACCCATCTCGCTGCCGCCATCAAATGCTACTTGAACCATTTGGTCACGGAGCAATTTGAGCAATCCTTGTCGGGCGGATGAAAGGCCGCGCAATAAAAACCAGGTTTCGGACAACACGGACTCACAAGTAAAAAAAGGTGGTCGCAGCAAAGCGACTTGTTGTCGCACCCACTTATGATATTGGTCGTCCTGATGTAACAACGCTGCCAGGGGGCCAGCGTCAATGATGATGCGACGATTCATGATTGCCCATACCCTTCCATGTGTTTCTTGTTTGTCGAAAGATCAGGCGGGCCGCCTTTCGCGCAACCAATCACGTCGGCAGCCAGAGCTGCAAACGAATCGGGCGGCGGGGTTTGGCGTTGTGCCAGATATTCTTTGACGGCTTCGTAAATAATCTCGACTTTGCTCGCGCCTTGCGACTGGGCGGCTTTAGTCAACTGTTCATCTAATGCCGCGGGCAAATCTAAGGTTAAGGTATTCATACTGCAAAACTCCTTTGCCGCGATTGTAAAACGTATTTCCCAACCAGAGCAATAACCGAATGATACGCGCACTCATCGAATTTTCCCTGCAACAACGACTGCTCGTCTTCGCGCTCGTGCTGGCGCTCGCGGGCACGGGCTTGTATGCGCTGACGACGTTGCCGATTGATTCCTACCCTGACCTCACGAACAACCAGGTCAACATCTTCACACAAGCGCCGGGAATGGCGGCGGCAGAGGTCGAACAGCTTGTCACCTACCCGATTGAAAGCACGATGATGGGCTTGCGCAAAACGCTGGAGGTGCGTTCGATTTCCAAATTTGCGCTCTCAGTCGTGACGATTGTCTTTGACGACAGCGTTGATCCGTACTTTGCGCGGCAACTCGTGAATGAACGATTGCAGGAAGCGCGCACGCGCTTGCCCGAAGGCATCGAAACCACGCTCGGCCCGCCCGCGACGCCGTTTGGCGAAATCAGCCATTACGTCGTCGAAGGCAAAAATCTGGACGCGATGGAGCTGCGCACGCTGCACGATTGGATCGTGAAGCCGCAATTGCGCACGCTCTCCGGCGTCAACGACATCAATTCGTGGGGCGGGCTGACGAAGCAATATCACGTGCTCGTGAATCCCGAACGGCTGACGGCCTATCAACTCACGTTGCGCGACGTGTACGAAGCGTTGGCGACGAACAACGAAAACTTCGGCGGCAGCTACATCGAACGCGGCGCAGAAGGCTACACCGTGCGCGGGCTGGGACGTTTTGATGCAGCACAAGCGGAAGAAGAAATCCGCAACGTCGTCATCAAAGCTGCGACGGGTGTGCCCGTGCTCGTGAAAGACGTGGCGACGGTCGAGATTGGCGCGGCGGTGCGACAGGGCGCGGTGAGCAAAGACGGCAAGGGCGAAGTCGTCTCCGGCATGGTGATTATGGCGAAAGGCGAAAGCTCGAAAAACGTGATCGAAAAGGTTCACGAACGCTTTCGTCAAATCGCGCAATCGCTGCCCGCAGGCGTCAAAATCACGCCGTTTTATGAACAAACCGATCTCATCAATCGCACGATTCGCACTGTCGCCACAAACCTGATCGAAGGCGGCTTGCTTGTGATCGCTGTGCTGTTTTTGTTTCTCTGGAACGTGCGCGCGTCGTTGATTGTCGCGGTTGTGATTCCGCTTTCGATGTTGATTGCGTTCATCGGGATGAAAGCGTTTGGGCTGACGGCAAACTTGATGAGCTTGGGCGCGATTGACTTTGGCTTGATCGTAGATGGCGCGGTCGTGATGATTGAAAATTTTATCAGTCGGCTGAACCTCGCGGGCAAAGTTGGAAAGGACGAACGAAAATCCATCATTCGGTTTTCCGCGCTCGAAGTCAGCCGCCCGATTGTTTTCGGCATCGCCATCATCATCGCGGTGTATTTGCCACTGTTCGCGCTCGAAGGATTGGAAGCGCGGATGTTTCGACCGATGGCGTTGACGGTCGTGTGTGCATTGATTGGCGCATTGCTGCTCACGTTGTTACTGGTTCCGGCGCTTGGTTCATTGGCGCTCAAGCCAGTGCATCACGGCATCCACGAACGCTTTCTGATGAAGCTGCAAGACCTGTATCGCAGCCTGCTCAAGCGTGTGATGCAGTGGCGTGTGCTGACCGTCGGGCTGGCGATTTTGATTGTCGCGGTGACGCTGGTTTCGATGAGTCGGCTTGGTTCAGAATTTATGCCGAAGCTCGACGAAGGGCAATTGCTGATCGAAACGCGCCGCTTGCCTTCGGTCGGCCTCACGCAAGCCGTAGATATTTCGGGGATGGTTGAAAGAGCCTTGCTCGAATTCCCCGAAGTCAAAAACGTCATCACGAAATTGGGGCGACCCGATTTGGCGACCGACACAATGGGCGTGTATCAGGGCGATGTGTATGTGGTGCTGAAACCGATTGAGGAATGGACAACCGCTAAGACGCGCGACGGCTTGATTGCGGCGTTCGACCAGAAACTGCAAAGCGTGCCGGGCGTGGCCTACAACTTCACGCAGCCGCTCGAAATGCGTATGGACGAGACTATCTCCGGCGTGCGTGCGGATGTTGCGGTCAAATTGTTCGGCGATGATTTCGACACGCTCGAAAGCACAGCGGAACGCATTCGCCGCGTGTTGGAGCGTGTGCCGGGCAGCGCCGACGTGCAGGTCGAAGCGTTGAGCGGCGCGGCGGAAATCCAGATTGAACTCAAACGCGCAGAGATGGCGCGCTACGGCTTGCATGTCGAAGACCTCAAGCAAATGATCGAGACTTCTGTCGGCGGCAAAGTGGCAACCGAAGTCATTGACGGACGCCGCCGCTTTGATGTCCTCGTGCGCTTGCCCGAAAGCGTTCGCCGCGACAATCAGGCGATTTTGAATTTGCTGTTGCCGACGCCGGGCGGCGAAAAGATTTCGCTCGCGCAAGTGGCCGCGATCAAAACGGCGGAAGGCCCCGAAGTCGTCAACCGCGAAGACGCACAGCGCCGCATCGTGATCCAATCCAACGTGCGTGGCCGCGACATCGGCAGCTTTGTCGCCGAAGCGCAGGCCGCGATTGCCAAAGACGTCAAATTGCCAACCGGTTATTACGTGACGTGGGGCGGCGAATTCGAGAATCAGCAACGCGCAATGCAGCGGCTCTACATCGTCGTGCCGCTGGCGATTGGGCTGATTTTTTTGCTGCTCTATTCGACGTTCAATTCGCTGAAGTATGCGACGCTGATTATCGTGAACCTGCCGTTCGCGCTGGTCGGCGGCGTGGCGGCATTGTGGCTGCGCGATTTGAATTTGAGTTTGTCTTCGGCGGTCGGCTTCATCGCCTTGTTCGGCGTCGCGGTGCTGAATGGCGTGGTGATGGTGAGCTACATCAATCAACTGCGGGAGCAAGGCTTTTCTGTTCATCAAGCGGTGCTGGACGGCGCGAGTTCACGGTTGCGCCCGGTGCTGATGACGGCGTTGGTGGCGAGCCTCGGCTTCATCCCGATGGCGCTTTCGACGCAACCCGGCGCGGAAGTACAACGCCCGCTTGCCACAGTCGTCATCGGCGGTCTGATTACCTCGACGCTGCTGACATTGTTCGTGCTGCCGACGTTGTATGAATGGATTTCGCGACCTGCGACGGCGCGGGAACCGGTGCTGGAAGAAAAAGGACTTACGCCCGAACGCCAGTAAAAAAATCCCAATCCCTGGCTCCGCCTCTTGACATTCTTCGCCAAATAAGTGATTAACACTTTGTAACCACCCCACCCTGGTGTTCATCGCTCGACGAGATTATTGACTGTAAACCATCTTAGGAGGTGACCTGGATGCAGGAGTTGCGTGTTAACCCGGAACCGCTTGAGGATTCCGTCCAGAAGCCACAGAACCCTGTTCTCAAAATTGTTTCCGCCAATGAACCGAGGTCTCAACGCGATGTTGAGTTGATCTCGCGTCTGCAAGCGGAGGTGGCGCATTTACAAAAAGAATTAGAACGAGCCAGGAATGAAAACAAACGCTACGAGATGCTGTTGCGCAACGCCCAACAACGCGAACACGAATTGCGAGCGGAGTTGGCTTCAGGCGGGCGCAAAAAACCGCCTGAACCGCAAGCCTAGAGCATGAGTGTTCGGGCGTGAGCCAAATCCTCCGGCGTATCAATCCCCATTGAACGGTGCGTAGCGCGGATCACTTTGATGCGGTAGCCGTGTTCCAGCGCACGCAATTGCTCTAACGCTTCCGCCTGTTCCAACGGCGTCGGGGGGAGTTGTGCGTAGGTAAGCAAAAACGCGCGGCGATACACGTACAATCCCGTGTGTTTGGCAAAGCGGTCGAGCAGTTCGGGCTGAGCTTCCAGCGCGGCGGCAAGTGAACCGTGCGCGAGAATCTCTGAGCGCAAAAACG
The DNA here is from genome assembly GCA_964631865.1 of uncultured Heliobacteriaceae bacterium. Taxonomy (GTDB): domain Bacteria; phylum Acidobacteriota; class Blastocatellia; order RBC074; family RBC074; genus JAFDVL01. Next base: position 25,055 of record CAZWAK010000067.1, read on the forward strand.
GAATCGGTTGCCGCGAAAAATACAGCGCAAAGCCTGCCCGGTCGGTCACAACTTTGACCACACTCGGATTCAGCAAATCGGCGGCGGACAAAATCGGTTCGCACGTCGTCGCCATCACAATGGAATCATCGAGCAACGGTTGCAAGGCGGCTTCGATGGTCGAAGGCTCGATGAACGGTTCGTCGCCTTGCACATTCACAATCACATCCGCATCGAGTTGCGCCGCGACTTCTGCCAGCCGATCCGTGCCGGTTTGATGCGCGGGCGAAGTCATTTGTGCTTCGACGCCCGCCGCGGTGACGGCCCGAAAAATTCGTTCATCGTCGGTGGCGACGATCACGCGCGTGATGGCTTTGACCATGCGGGCGCGTTCGACGACGTGCAAAATCATCGGCTGGCCGGCGATGTCGAGCAGCGGTTTGCCCGGCAAGCGCGATGAAGCATAGCGCGCCGGAATGATGGCAGTAATGTTCATAGTTGGAGTTTCGCGTTTTGAGTTTTGGGTTTCGAGCTTTGAGTTCCCAACCACCGATCACCGACCACCATTATAATCTGACTCCTTTCGCTAGACACTCTGCGAACGCCTGTTGTAGTATCGCGTCTGCCCAATCAGACACGAGAAAGCGGTTAGCCCCTGAGTTTCAGTTCACGATCATGAAAGCCACGAATTCTCTCAAACAACTGTTGATGTGCGCATTGTTGTTGAGCCTTACGTTCGCTTTGTCCTGCTATCGTGCGCCGATAGCGCAACGGACGCTTGCGCCCGTGCTGGATTACGGGCAGATGGGCTATGAAGCACTGGGCGACCACGTCGGAGCGGTCGTTGTCGTAGACCCGCAATACGGGCGCATTTTGAAACGGGTCGCGCGCGGGATGGATGCGCAATTTTCGACTTCGCCGTTTGAAGTCGTGCAGATTGTCACGGTCTATGCGGCGTTGGATGCAGGCGTCATCAACGCGCAAACCAAGCTCAAATGCAATGCGGCGGACGACTTGGTAGATGTGACCGAAGCACTCGCGCGCCCGTGCCCGGCGTTCTTTGCCGAGTTGAGCCAAAAAGTGCAGCCCGCCGCCTTCAAACGCGCCGCGCAAATCATCGGCTTCACATACTACGGCACAGAATCTGTGAACGCGAGCACGACAGCGATGCGCCCGATTACGGCAGCGATTCCGGTCAATGTTTCGGGCGCGGATTATGAAGCCCTGACGACGCGCGGCGTCGGGATGAAAGCGAATGATTTGCATTTCGCGCAACTGGCGATCTCACTCGCCAGCAACACGACGACGAGCGAGCGCATGTCCACGATCATCGCCACGACTTCGCAAAGCATCACGCCTCCCGCCATTCCCGTCAACAAACAAGCCGTGGAAATCATTCGCAAAGGCCTGGTGCGCGCGGTCGAAGAAGGCACGGCGATGGCGGCGGGCACGGCAACCGAGCACGTGGCTGGCAAAGTTGGCAGCAATGAAGAGAACGCTTTGTTCGTGTCGTTTGCGCCCGCCGACAAACCCGAAGTGGGCTTGATCGTCTTTTTGAAAGAAGGCACGGGAACCGAAGCCGCCCAAGTGGCAGGCCGGTTTTATCGCGCCTATTTTGGGAAGTAGAGTTCGGGGCTAGGGACTAGAGGCTGGAGTTGACTTTCCAGCCCGCAGCCCCTAGCCCCCAGCCTCATCAATTGACTATGGGATTTTCCACCACTGCCATCCACGCCGGACAAGTACCCGACCCAACGACGGGCGCAATCATCACTCCGATCTTTCAGACTTCGACTTACGTGCAAGATGCACTCGGCCAGCACAAAGGCTTCGAGTATGCGCGCACACAAAACCCGACGCGGCTGGCGCTGGAAAATAATCTCGCGGCGCTCGAAGGCGGCTTGGCGGCACATTGTTTTGCTTCAGGGATGTCAGCGATTCACGCGGTGATGATGTTGCTCGAAGCGGGCGATCACGTCATCGTGTCCGACAACACGTACGGCGGCACGTATCGTTTGTGCGAGCGCGTGCTGCGGCCCTTTGGCTTGGACTTCAGTTACGTGGACACAACCGACATCGCCAATGTTGAAGCGGCGCTACAGCCCACGACGAAACTCGTTTTCCTCGAAACGCCGACGAATCCCGTGATGCAGGTCGCTGACCTGGAAGCCATCGGACAATTGACGAAAGAACGCGGCATTTGGCTGGCGCTGGACAACACGTTTATGAGTCCGTATTTCCTGCGTCCGATTGAATGGGGCGCGGATTTCGTCGTGCATTCGACGACGAAATATTTGAACGGCCACAGCGACAGTATCGGCGGCGTGGTCGTGACGACGAAGCCGGAAGACGCCGAGCGCATCGGCTTTTTGCAAAATGCTGTCGGCGCGATTCTGTCGCCGTTCGATGCGTTTCTGATCTTGCGCGGCACGAAAACATTGGCCGTGCGGATGCGGCAGCACGATGCGAATGGCCGTATAATCGCGGGCTTTTTGGCCGAACATCCGAAGGTCGAAAAAGTGTATTACCCCGGTCTCGGCGATCACCCACAACACGAGCGCGCGAAAAAATTGATGACAGGCTTTGGCGGAATGATCGCTTTTGATTTAGGATCATTGGCGGGCGCACGCGCTGTCCTCGATAACGTGAAGCTTTGTTCGCTGGCCGAAAGCCTCGGCGGTGTCGAAACTTTGATTTCGCATCCGGCCACGATGACGCACGCTTCGGTGCCGGAAGCCAAACGCGCGCAGCTTGGCATCACCGATGGGTTGGTGCGCATTTCCGTGGGCATCGAAGATGTCGAAGACATCATTGAAGACCTGGATCAGGCATTGAATAGGATTGGAGATTAGAGATTGGAAATTTGAGAGATGAGCCTTTCGTTTCCCCTTTAGTTAGACGCTTAGCTCAACCTTGTCTTTAGCGATTAGCGGAACTTTTAGTGGGAAGCTCACCTCTCGGATTGCTGCCGCATCTCAAATCTCAAACCTCAAATCTCAAATTACCACGATGACTACTCCATCCGCCCTGCACCTAACCTTTTGCGCACAGACTCACATCGGACAAGTGCGTCAAGGCAACGAAGACAATTTTCTGGTGCTCGATCTCACGAGCAAAACCAGTTGGACAGGCATTGCAGAAGAGACGACGGGGCTGCAAACGCTCGCACTCGGCGCACAAGGAGCCGTGTTTGCCGTGTCCGATGGCATGGGCGGCGCGCTGGCCGGGGAAGTGGCCTCGCGGATGGCGGTGGAGATCGTGACCGATTTGATGCCGCGCCTGCAAGCCCACGAAGAATATGGGAACCGCAGTCTGGCCGAACAATTGCGCATGGCGATTGAGTATTCGAACTCCACCATCCACTTTGAAAGCATCGTCAACATGCAATATCACGGGATGGGCGCGACGTTCACGGCGGTGGCCGTCGCAAACGATCACGCCTGTTTTGCGCAGGTCGGCGACAGTCGCGCGTACCTGATTCGCGGCGATGCCATCACCCCCATCACCAAAGATCAATCCGTCGTGCAGCAACTGATTGACCTCGGTCAAATCACCGAAGAAGAAGCCGCCACGCATCCGCGCCGCAACTATATTTTGCAGGCGCTCGGCGCGACCCACGACATTGATGTGGTGGTCAGCCTCTTGCCGCTGCGGGCGAACGATGTGTTGTTACTGTGCAGCGATGGGTTGTCAGGCAAAATGCTGAAAGAAGAGATGGCAGCCCTGGTGGCTGAGGCAGCGGACTTGCAGGAAGCGTGTGGCAAGCTCATTGCGCTCGCCAATGAACGCGGCGGCGAAGACAACATCACGGTGCTGCTGGCGCGCGTCACAGGCGAGCATTTGGCGGCTCCCGATGATGAACCGATTGCGCCGGAACTGATCGCGCGCGCGCCGGACACGCCGCGTGATTTCTTGTTGGATGAGGTTGGGCTTTCGCCTCCGATGGAGCAAGCGTCTCGCCCAGCAGACCCACCCACAGCCGACGAGCTTCCCGCCTTCTCTGTGCCAGAGACTCCCGCCGAACCACCTCCACCGCCAACCACGACGGCTGAGCCTCCCGCCCCGGAGCCAGTCGCGCTGGCGGCCAAACATGGTTTCGACGGGCGCAAAGTTGCAGTGATTTTCGTGGCGGTCGCATTGCTGCTCAGCGTCACTGCCGTGTATATGAATTACCGGCTCACGCCCGACCGCGGCAGCTTGCAGCAACGCATGCAAAAGGAAAATCTGGAACAGATCGAAAAGCTGCGCGCCCGCATTCTCAACTTACGCACGCGCGCCAATGGTGCGGCGGACATCAATGACAAGCTTGATCTGCTCTCGCAACGCCTGAAAGAAGCCGAAGAACTGCCCGCTACCAAATATCCCGATGTCGGACGCGCCTGCTCCGAAGTCGCCGCGACCGTAGACCAACTCGAACAAAGCCTCGCCAAGTAATTCTTCCTGCCTCGAAAACAAGTCTACGCAACGCTCTTGTTCATTCACACTGCAAGCAAGGTCAGAACAGCTTCGTACAAAGAAGCTGCCACCGCTTGCCCCGCCGCTGTCCCGTCCGCCGCCCCAATGTAGATCGTTCGGCAACCCAATGCCGTGCCCGCTTCCAGATCAGACGCCGAATCGCCGATCACAATCGAGCGCGCAAAATCAATGTCCGGGAAGTCGCGCTGGGCTTGCCGAAACAGGCCGGTCTTCGGCTTGCGGCAATCGCATTGATCTTTGTCGTGCGGGCAGTAATAAATCGCGGCGATGCGTGCCGGAGCAATCTCCGCGAGCATCCGCGTGTGAATTGCTTGCACGTCGGCGTCCGTCATCCAACCGCGCGCGATGCCGCGTTGATTGGTCACGACGATCACGCGATAGTGGTTCTCGGTGAGCAGTTGCAGCGCTTCTTTCGCGCCCGGCAGGAAGGCAAATTCGCCCCAATGCTTGACGTAATCGTCGTCGCGTTTGCGATTGATGACGCCGTCGCGGTCGAGAAAAATCGTGGTGTATTTCATAGGCGCGAGCATTCTACTACATGGCGCACGGCGTGGGACGGGTTACAATCCCATCGCTATGAAACAACCACATCACAAGCTGCGCCTCTTTCCGTGCGCGGCCTTCTGCCTGCTTTGCGCGACGGTTGCACTCGCACAGGGTCGTCTCATCAGCGAGCGATTTCGACAACTGACGCGCGCGTCCGAATGGCGCTTGACCGCGTCGTTGCCCATCCAATTCAACACGCATCATCCGCAAGGAATGGTGAAAATCGGCGATGTCTTTTATGTCTCGTCCGTCGAAGTCACCACGCCGACGAAGCGATTTGCGCAGCCACAAAACGGCTTCGACCGCGACACGGGCGCAGGTGTTGGCCATCTGTTCAAGTTCGACAACAAAGGCCATCTCATCACCGATCTGAAGCTCGGCGCAGGCACGATGTATCATCCCGGCGGCATTGATTTCGACGGCCAATTTATATGGGTTTCGGTTGCCGAATATCGCCCGAACAGCCGTTCGATCATCTACCGCGTTGATCCCGCCACGATGAAAGCGACCGAAGTCTTTCGCTTCAACGATCACCTCGGCGGCATCGTGCATAATACTGACAAGCATAGTTTGCACGCCGTCAGTTGGGGTTCGCGTTGGTTTTATCGCTGGACGCTGGATGCAAAAGGTCGTGTGACAAATGCGAACATTCCGCCAGAAAAATTACGCCAACGGAATCCGTCATTTTATGTGGATTATCAGGATTGCAAATATCTGGGGCGTGGCGAAATGTTGTGCGGCGGCTTGAGCAATTATCAAACCGGAAAGGGACGATTCAGCCTCGGTGGCTTGGAGTTGATTGACCTCACGCGCGGTCGCGCGATTCATCAATTGCCGTTGGAATTGTGGACGGAATCGGGTTTGCCGATGACGCAGAATCCGTTTTGGATGGAGCCGACCGAACGCGGGCTGCGGGCCTATTTCCTGCCCGAAGATCAACGCTCGACGATGTACGTGTTTGAAGTGAACACGAAATAGTTCGCGGGAAATTCAGGGATGCTCGTTCGGATTTTCCGTATTGATGCCTTCCGCTTCCGCCGCGTTCTGCAATTGCCGATCCGCTGTCAGAAAGCAGAATTGGTCAGGGTCTACGCTGCGTAACGCCGCCAACGCCGTCGCCAGATGCACGGCGTCATAGCCCGCCAATGGCAAACGGTAAATCAACAACGCGGCTTGTTCGATGATTTCGAGTGTGGGCGAAAGCAGCGTGTATTGCCCGGCTTGCAAGTGGCGCGTGAAATGCGTGCGGCTGCGATGAAATTCAAACGTCGAAAGCGTGCCGTCTCGTTTGCGCCGCGACAATGCCGCAGGGACTTCAGCCACCGCCAATGTGCTGGTCAGTAACCGATGTTGACTGACTTGTTCGCGGAACCAGCGGCTCCCCGTTTCGCGCACGTACCGTTTCACCAGCGCGCTGGAATCACCGTACCAGATCACACCGGTTCTCCTTGTCGCAGCCGAATGATTGTTTCGGAAACAGGTTCCGCGCCCACCGGCAATTCCACCGGAACCCAGTCGTCATCCGCGAGTTCAAGCTGCCGCAGCAATTCCTGTCTTTCTGCTTCGGTTAGCTCAGGGTCATTCAACATCTGCGTGACGGATTGCGCGTGCAAGTCCGTCAACGCGCGTTCTTCCAATTGGTCAGCTTCGATTTTTTGCCACATATTCTATGCGCCTCCGCGCGGGAATTGTCGCTCAATCTACCGTGACAACTCAATAGCCAAAGCGCAAATCACTCTTCCAACAGCTTTCCTGTAAACACCTTTTGTCCTCCCAGCGCCGTGTGAAACGCATACAGCGCCAGCACCAGCACCACTCCCGCCGCCAACAACCCGTTGCTGGCATACCACGCGGACAGATTGGTGGTGATGAGCACCGGCCCGGTCAGTTGCATCACCGCATACATGGCAACCATCGTCAGAATGCCAAAGCGCGCCAGCGCCAGCACCAACATACTCGCAAAAAGAAATAACACTGGAAGAACAGACAAAGGAGCTGTCAATGAGGAAAGAGCGACAAGGAAACAAACAAACGCTCCACAAGCCAGCCAGTCCCGCTTGAGAACCAGCCGAAACAAGAAAACCAGCGCACAAATGCTAAACCCGAAAAACATCGCCCTCGGAAAACTCGACAAGGTTACAGCGCCCAGGATTCTGACGTGAGTCAATGTTTCCAACACAATGTAGCTGGGCTTGAGGATCCCGCTGGCCTGCGCAATCATCGCACCTAACTCAAAAGTAACCTGCAAACAGATGCCCAGCACAAGCCCCACCAGGACGTGACGACCAACTAACGGATCACGCACGCTGCCTGCTAACAGACGATTCCACGAAACACTAATGTGCGGCCATTTGCGCCGGACGAAAGGTTCCAGCGCGAGATAAATAACCGCAGTCAGAACGGAGGGGAATAATGCCAACCCAACTCTTAAAACCGCGTCCATTCCGGCAAAGGCCCACCAATGCTGAACGACGAGCACTTCTCCCATCATCCCGAAAAGAAACACCGCCATTGATAAGCGGAAGGCTCCGCGCAAATCCGCACGACCATTCTGAATGTTGCGCCGCACCAGCCAGCTACACACGAAGATGATCGCGAGCAACAACAGCAACGAGATGACGTTGTTGGCGATTTGCCGCTTGGCAGACACAGAGGCAAATCGGTTCGTCGCTTGGTAGGAGCGGATCATCTGAAACGAAACCAGTTTGCCGTGATACGCGGCGGCTTCGATGCGCAAGGGCTGGGTTGGGACAGTCGGATCAACCCCTGTCCAAGCCATTCGCACATCGCTCACGCCCGGCGGATCAGGCATCCATTCGGGTTCGGCGGCGGTGAATTGGCTAAAGTCCAAACCCGCCAGCGCAAACGGCACTTTCCAATCCGGGACGACTCCCGCCGCGACGTTCTTTTCCAGCTTTTCCAGCTTTTCCATCTTCTCCACTTGCGGCGGCACCACCCCAAACCGCAACAAGCGTCCCGCCGGATCAAGGCTGAGCGAACGCATCCCCGGCACTGTTTCCGGCGGATCAGTGGCTGTCACACCGCGCTCATTCGCGCGCACTGCGGCATTCAATTCCGTTGGGCTTTCCCGATACCAGAAGTTGATGGCTGGGGTTCGCCCCGTTGCAATCAGCGGTTCGCGGTCAGCGATCTTCACATTGTTCTCAACGTAGCTGATGTAATCGTCGTCATACTGCAATCCGTATGCGCGATCTCCCGGCGTGTCGGCATAGCCAAGTTGGGTGAAGATGGTGCGCGCCTTGTTGATCATCACGTCCGGCGAATCATTGAGGCTGACCCGCTCGACCAGATTCAATTTGCGATTGATGACGGCGTACACGCACAAACCCGCAATAATCGCCAACAAACACAGCACAGCATAGATCGGCTTCATCCCGGTCTTCTGCCCCGCTGCCGCCACCATCTCCGGCGAAGGTGTTTCGCCCAACGCCAATGCCGCCGCCAACGGATCACCACCCGGCAACGCATCCGCCACTTGCTTCGCGGACGCCAATCGTCGGCCTGGGTCTTTCTCCAGACAACGCAGGATCACTCGTTCGACCAACGGATCCAGGTCTTTCACCCAACTCGACGGATTCGCGGGCGCACTGCTTTCGTGCATTCGCCGCAACTCTTCCAACGAGCCTGCTTCAAACACGCGCTTGCCCGTGAACACTTCGTAGAGCACCAAGCCGAGTGCGTAAATATCGCTCTTCGTCGTGACCTCTTTGCCTGCGAATTGTTCCGGCGACATGTAGGCGGGGGTTCCAGCCATCACTTCGCTGCCTTTGATTTGTTCGGCAAATCCGGCGAGGCCGAAATCGGTGATCCGCACGCGGCCTTTGCCATCAATCATCACGTTCGCGGGTTTCAAATCGCGGTGCAACACGCCTGCTTCGTGTGCTGCCGCGAGTCCTGCACAAAGCTGCTGCGCGATTTCGACCGCTTTGTCCGACGGCAACCGTCCAATCCTTCGTAGCAGGGACGACAGGTCTTCGCCGTCCACATATTCCATCGAAAGAAATTGCAATGTCCCTGACGACGTAATTACTTCGCCGATGTCGTGAACGCGGCAGACATTGGGATGCGTCACGCGATGCGCCATCGAAACTTCGCTGTGAAAGCGCGCCAGCATGGCTTTGTCCTGCGAGAGTTTGGCGGTCAGGAATTTGAGCGCAACGGGCTGGCCGAGCTTCAAATCATCGGCACGATAGACTTCGCCCATGCCGCCTTTGCCGAGCAAGCCCAGAATCCGATAGCGTTTATTCAAAGTCGTGCCGGGCGTGAAACGGGCTTTCTCGTCGTTGGGCAACAAACCAGCGGCTTCGTGAACCGCGCCGCCGATCAAGGCTCCGGCAGCGCCTTGATAAACCAACAGCGATTCAACTTCGTGGCGCAAGTTGTCATCGCCGTTGCAAGCTTGTGCCAGAAAGGTAGGCCGTTTCGATGGCGTCAATTCGAGCGCGGCCTGAAACAGTTGTTCGATGCGTTGCCATTGGTCAGGGCTGAGCGGTTGGTCAGGCAATTTGCGTGTGACGGACAACAACGCTTCTGCGCCCAAACGCAGCGCGAAATCGTCGGCACAGGATTGTTGCAGGAGTCGCGTCCGCGCTTGCGAGTTTTCGTTCAGCGCCGAATTCACGAGGTGTTTGATCTCTTGCCAGCGTTCGGGTGTCATACGAAATTCCTCCGATTTCAAATTTCAAATCTCAAATTTCAAATCTCAAATCTGCCGTTGCATTTGTCTTCCCAACCAAGCTTCCGCCATCCGCAAATCGCGGCCAATCGTGGCGGCAGACAACCCTGTGACTTCGCCAATTTCGTCAATGCTCAGGCCGCCGAAATAGCGCAGTTCGATGATGCGGCTTTTGCGTTCGTCGAATTTCGCCAGAGCTTGCAACGCATCGTCGAGCGCGATGACATCGGGCGCAGGTTTCTGCGGAAGCGTTTTGGCATCGTCGAGTGGCACGGGCGGATTCGCGGCTGGATTGCGTTTGGCGGCGGCGTGGGCGCGGGCGTGATCTACCAGAATGCGGCGCATCGAACGCGCGGCGATGGCGATGAAATGCGCGCGGTTTTGCCAGTCAATTTGTTGCTGACCGAGCAGCCGCACGTAGGCTTCGTGGACAAGCGCGGTCGCTTGCAACGTGTGGCCGGGGCGTTCGTGCCGCAGGTAATGCGCGGCCAAACGACGCAGTTCGTCATAAACCAGCGGCGTCAATTCTTCGAGCGCCTGTTCATCGCCGCCGCGCCAGCGCAGCAACAATTGGGTGACATCGGGTGTTGGGTTCATAGTCGGCTCTTCCTGTGCTGCGGGAGAGCTTAGCCATTGCCGACGCGCGGCGTCAATCCATTGCCCGACGCGCGATTGCGTTTGTTGGAATTGGTTTTTCAATGACATAGAAGAATGCGCAAACTCCTTTTTTTGCAATTTCGCCCTAGATAGCGCAATCGCGCAGGCAAATCGCTCACGGCTGAAAAATATTTTTTTGGGCGGGCGTGAGATTCTTCTGGTCAGCGCGCGTAGCTGGAAAGCGGCTGAATTTCCAAACCAAAGCGATGAGGGTGTTCGCCCAAAATTGCGGCGGCCAGAAAGCGTGGGGCGTAACTTTGGGTTTCTTCGCCGAGCGGAGTTTGCAGACTGGCGTTGTGTTCGAGGATGTCCCACAAATTGACGCGCGGCACATTGCGCTTGCGCACCTCCGCGAGGGCCTGCCCGATGCAAGTCTCGCCGCAATTATAGGCCGCCATTGCGAGCATCATTCCATCGGCGTCCTGCCCAAAGAGTCGCGTCAAGTCGTCCAAATATTGCGCCGCCGCATTCGCAATCTTGCGCGGATCACAGCGTTCGTCTTGGGGCTTCAATTGCAACCCATACCGCAGCGCCGTTTGCGGCATAAAGCTGAATAAACCTTTCGCGCCAACCGCTGAGGCCGTACACGGATGATATTGCGTTTCGTTCATCGCAATGTACAAGCCCAAAATCGGCGGCAGATTGTGCGCGCGAAATTCCTCGATAATGAACGGCGCATACACGCTGGCACGCGCGTACACGGTTTTGATGCTTTCCTGCCCCGGCGTCGTCGCCAGACTGTGGCGCTTGGCAACGTGGCGTTCGACGTGGGTTTGAATGCTGGCAAGATGGGTTGGCGTCAGGGGCGCGGGATTTTCGCCGAGCCGCGCCGTGATGCTTTGCGCGGCGGTGGCGACGAATTGCGTTTTCTCGGCCTCGCTCAATTCCCAGTACAGTTTTTCTGGCGGCGCAACCGGAGTCGTGCGCCACAGCAACGCTGTCAATACGGCGACGAGCAATACTGCCGCAGCCACCAGCCAACGGCGAAACACGCGGCGCGGAGGCGCAGTGCGTTGCAGGTCGGCGCGAAACGCTTGCGCGCTGTGGTATCGCTCGGACAAATCTTTTGCCAACGCTTTTCGCAAGACAGGTTGCCAATGCTGCTGTTCTTCGCGGAGTGGCAACGGCAACGGCTCCGGGTTATTGATCGCCTGCCAGAGTTGCTCTATCGCATCGTCCGCCCACCACACGCGCCCGGTGAGCATTTCGTACAACGTTACGCCTACGCTCCACAGGTCGGTGCGCGCGTCCACCACCTCGCCGCGCGCTTGTTCGGGCGACA
>CAZWAK010000068.1:0-36523 GCA_964631865.1 uncultured Heliobacteriaceae bacterium
TTTTCGGTGAAACGCGGCGAAATATAGCATCGCGGGCAAACGCCGTGCAATGCTTTTTTCGGGGGGCACTACGAAGTTGTCGGCGCGAAGCGTATGGAGTGCTGCGGCTCCGGCTAATTTCAAATCTCAAATTTGAAAAATTTGAAATCCTCGGAGCCAAAGCGACGTCGAGACCGTCGCACTCCATACGCTTCGCGCTCTTCGGCAATGAGCAGGATTTGAGCGTGTGAAACGATTGGGTTTACAATGCCGACGCGATTGCGCAACGGAGAACAAACTATGCCCCAATATGATTTGCATCACGCCACCGTCAGGCGTGCGTTGGAAAAAGATGGCTGGACGATTACGGATGATCCGTTCATTATTTCAGTGGGAAGACGACGGTTGCTGGCTGATCTGGGCGCAGAAAAGCAGATTGAGCTACAGCGCGGCACACGGAAAGTCGTCGTTGAAATCAAGGTCTTGGGCGGGGAATCGCTGGTCAATGATCTGCATCGCGCAATCGGGCAATATCAAAACTATCGGTCCTTGCTGCGTTATCTGAACTCTGAACGCAAGCTGTATCTCGCTGTCCCGCACAGCGTTTATCAGAAAGAATTTGGCGATGAAATGGTGCAAGCAATCATTTCGGATCAGCAAATTCTCTTGTTGATCTTTGACCCTGAAAAAGAGGAGATTGTGCAATGGATCAATCCACCAAACTAACACATTATCGGCAATTGCTCCGCCAAGTCGTGGAGATGCACGCGGCCATGAAACCCAGTGATCGGAAGATTGACTCGCTGGCGATTTGTGATCCGACGAATGATAACTATTTGCTGATGGATGTCGGCTATGACCACGTCGGGCGCGCGGATGATGTCATCGTTCACTTGCGGTTGCGGGACGATGGCAAAGTTCTGATCGAATACGACGGCATCGAATACGGCATCGCGCACGATTTGATCGAAGCGGGCATTGCCAGAGAAGACATCCTGCTGAATATGTACGCCACGCCGCGCCCGTTGACCGAAGCGATTGCGGCTTGATGCGAAGTTCTCACAAGCTGCGGAAGGTTTTTATGCAAGGAATAACATTGACGGAATTGGAAGCGAACCTGCGGGACTATCTCAAGGAAGTTCGTGCGGGGCGTGAAGTGTTGATTCGGGATCGCAACCGCTTGTTCGCCAAGCTGGTGCCGATTCACGAAGACGATGCGTTAGAAGCGCACGTCTTAAAACTCGCGGCGGAGGGCAAAGTCCGGTTGCCAACAGCGGAATTGCCCGCAGAGTTTTGGGAGGAACCGGGGGCAGATGTCCCGTTGGACGCGATTGTTGCAGCCGTGAGGGCAGATCGAGATGAAGACTAATCAGGCGTTTTGGGATACGAGTGCGCTGGCGGCGTTATGCGTTCGTGAACCTGCTTCGACGCAGGCGCGGCAACTGTTACGGCGATTTGCAACACCGGTTGTGTGGTGGGGGACTTACGCCGAGGCTTGGAGCGCGTTTGAGCGGACGTATCGGCAGGGCATCCTCAGTCATCAGGATCGTGAACTCGCCCGTAGAAAGCTACAACAATTGGCAACGAGTTGGATTGAGATTTGCCCGGATGATGAGGTTCGGCGCTTGACGTTGGAATTGCTGGAAAAATATCCGTTGCGAACAGGCGATGCGTTTCAATTAGCCGCCGCGCTCGTGTGGTGTGATGAAAAGCCGCGTCGTCGCACGATGATGTGCTTTGATGTGCGGCTGGCAGATGCAGCACGGCAAGTCGGCTTTACCGTAATTTCTTGAATTGTTGAGCAAGCCTAACGGGGATTTTCTCAATGGACAAAACCGAATCCACCATCGCCGCCTTCGCCTTCGCCGTCTTCTTTCTCAGCATCGGGCTGGAATGGTGGTATTGGCGTAGTCGGGGCGAACACAAATACATCCTCAAAGACACGCTGGCGAATTATGCGCTGGTGTTCATGCAGATTGCGTTCGATGTTCTCGCCAAAGCCTTGTTCGTGATCGTGGCGCTCGAATGGGTGCGGTGGAACGGGTTGCAACTCGTCAACGCGGAATCCGAACAAACCTGGTGGGGCATCGCGTTTTGTTTTCTCGGTGTAGATGTGGGCTATTACTGGTATCACCGGATGAGTCATCGCGTGCGGGCTTTGTGGGCGATTCACGTCACGCATCATTCGTCGGAGTTGATGAACTTTTCGACGGCGCTGCGGCAGCCTGTGTTAGAGCATTTGATTGACTGGTTGTGGTTTGTGCCGCTCGCGTTGGTGGGCTTTTCGGCGAAGCTGATTTTGTTGTGTTATGGCTTCAATTTGATCTACCAGTTTTTCATTCACACCGAAGTTGTTGGCAAGTTCCCGCGCTGGATTGAATTCATCTTCAATACGCCGTCACATCATCGTGTGCATCACGGGACGAATACGGAATACATTGATAAGAATTATGCGGGCGTGTTCATCGTGTGGGATCGCTGGTTTGGCTCGTTTGTCGAAGAGCAAGCGCCCGTCAAATACGGCATCCTGCATCCGGTGCATTCGTACAATCCGCTCTATCTGGCGTTTCATTTGTGGGCGGACATTGGGCGCGATGTTGTCCAGCCTTCCTCGTGGTGGATCAAGCTGAAACTTATGTTCGCGCCGCCGGGTTGGCCGGAAGAATACCGTTTGTCGCAAGCGCAAACGTCTGCACGATGAGATCGCAGTCACCTCACTTCGTCGCTGCTCGCTGCCAGGATGCGAGCTTGCCGAGTTCGCGCCACGTGGTGGTTTTGATGCCTAATTCGTCCATCAACTTCTTTGTCTCAGGATCAGTAAAGCTCAGGAAATCGGCGTGACGTTGTTGCCACGAACCGGTTGTCGCTTTCAATTCTTCGTGATCCAAACCGAGATGCACAATCAACATCGTGACGCCGGGTTTCAAGTTGCGCAGCAAATCGTGATACGCCTTTTTGCGTTCCTCGAACGTCCGGCCCGGCACGCCCGTCACCAAATAATCCAGCACCGGCAAACCATCGGCTTCGACTTTGGCCAGCATTTCAGGTGTGATCGGTGCGCCGTCGCGTTTTGCCAATTCAATCGCTTCGGGCGTCGGTCGCATCGCCATAATCGGCAGCTTGTATTCTTTGCCGAGTTTGACATAGACCTCGAAAAAATCTTTGCGCGTGTAGAGCGTGCCCATGTGCGTGTCGAGATGCGTGGGCTTGATGCCGAAAGCCAACGCGCGATCAATTTGGGCACGCAGTTCGGTTTCGATTTCCTGCGGCGTCGCTTTCATCGCGGTTTGGCGCTCGGACTTCCACATAAACCCCTGCTCATCCAGCAAGCCCGGCACTCTGTCCGGCGGCGCGACCGGACGCCAGCGCAAATATTTCCACTCGCTCGTGAGCGTCAAGTGCAAGCCCAAGTCCAACTCAGGATGCTGCCTCGCATAGTCGGCGATTTCCGGGAACCAGGGGCACGGAACCATGATGCTGCCCGATGTGACCATGTTGTGTTTGAAGGCTTCAATGCTGGCCATGTTCACCGCGTGCGACATGCCAATGTCGTCGGCGTGAACCATGATGATTTTGTCGTTCGGGCCATAGCCCAGCTTTTGCGCGGTGGTTTGCGCGAAAGCCATTTCGGCGAGTGAACCCAATAAAAACAAGCTGCAAAATACTGCTCGCATCATAACGATTCTCCCTTTCGTTCAGAGGTTGAAATGTATTCCGCCAACGCCGCTTTCCAGTGTCGCAGCGGCGGCAAGCCAATTTCGGCGGACAACAAACAGTGCATCAGCGTGTAGCGTGGTCGCACGGCGGGACGCTTGATTTCGGCGTCAGGAATCAGTTCGATCAGTTCGTAAACTTGTGCTTCGCTCAACCCAAGCAAGCGTCCGGCTTCCAACGTAAATTCGACGTACGAGCAAATGCCTTCGTTCACGACGTGGTAAATGCCAGAGCGATTTCGATCAATGATTTCGCGGGTGCGCGTGGCTAAATCTTCGACATACGTGGCGCTCGCCCAGCAATCGCTAACGACTTTGCTGTGTTGTCCGGTTTTCAAATTGCGATGAATGATGCTGAGGAAATTCGCTTTGCCGACGCCGTAGACCCACGAGGTGCGCACGATGAAATGCCGCGTACACGCCTGCATCACTGCCTGTTCGCCGTCGAGCTTCGTTTGCCCATAGTTGTTCACGGGGCGCGGTTCGTCGTGCATCGTGTACGACTTTTCTTCTCTGCCGTCGAACACGTAATTCGTGCTGTAATGCACGATGGCTGCGCCGATTTCGTGCGCGGCGGCGGCTAGATATTGCGGCCCGGCCACGTTGAGCGCGTGCGCTTTGGCCTTGTCGGTTTCGCATTCGTCCACATTCAAAACCGCGCAGTTGATAATGACGTCCGGGCGCTCGCGGGCAATGAATTCATTCACAGCTGGTTGCTTCGTGATGTCGAGGTCAGCGTGTTTGAGCGGTAAAATTTGATGGTCGTGAGCGAGTTGTTTCGTCAGGCAGCTTCCGACCAGACCGCCTGCGCCAGTGATGGCAATTTTCATTCGTCCTCTTCTCCTTGCTCAGGTTCCTGATTGAGTTTGTTTACGATGCGATAGAGCGCCAGAAACGCGCCCGTCGTGCCCAGCAATGAACCGACCAAGACGAGCCAGGGTTTCGTGCCCAGCCATTCATCCAGAAAATAACCGAGCACGATCCCCCCAACAATCGGCGCAGCCAGATTGGTCGAGACAGAAGCAGCCAGGGCGAGCTTGCGGTTGTTCATCGTGTTTTCTACGTCACTTCTTTTTCGCCGCGGGCGATGGCGACGGCGAACCGGGCAAGCGGCCTTGCGCTCGTAAAATCATATCGCGTGTTTCGGGGGGCAGTTTGTTGATTTCTTCCAACGTCAAAGGCCGCGTCATGCGATCCCAAATATCCGGCGGCAGCGCCTTCTGATCGCCTTTGGCCTTGCCATCTTTGCCAACGGGGGGCACGAGCGGCGGCGCAGCGGAACTGCCAGGGGACGGCATGGCGAGCGAAGGCGCGACGGCCATCGTACTCGGGCTGGCCGTCGGCGACGCCGCTGGTTGCGCGTTGGCGGCTTCGGTTTGCGTTGGTGTAGGTTGATTGCTGCAACCAGCGAGGCTGCACAAAAAGACAGAAATGACCAGGACTCTTTTCATAAATTGATACATCTCCCGATGAGGTTATGTGGACACAGATTATGCCACGAGTGAGGTGAGGGGTGAGAAGGGGCAAACGCAAAACTGACACCTGATGGTGAGAAAAACAGGTGTCAGTTTGGCAGAAGTCAGGAAGTGAAACGACGTTAGCGTCGGATTTCCACCACCACGCCCAGCGCCGTCTTCAGGTCACGCAAGTCGTAATCTTCATCTAACGTGCCTTCGCGATCTACGACCAGAAAGCTGGCCTGATCTTTGAGCGGAAACGCGCTCGTATGCCAGGTGCCGCGATGCAGTTTGAAAGCGCACGAACCATCCACCAGAAACGCCGCCATCTTGTTCGGGTCAGGCGAGTCGCCCTCTGAGGGCATCGCGACCGCAAGAATGGATTTCGCGCCGCCCAACGGGGAAAAGACTTGTTCCGTGCGGCGGTGACGACCGAGGAAATCAAAGACCATCGGGCGTTTCTCAACCGTGAGCGCGACAAAGCCTGCCTGCCCTCCATCCAAATCAATTTCAATCGGGCCGCGCTCGCCGATGATTTCGCCAAACGGCGCGAAGGCTTCGCGCGTCATCGGCTGCACTTCGAGACAAATCGTCCGAATCAGCTTATCGCCATCTGAAATCTTGCGTTCCCGTACGGGAGCATACGCAACTGCTACTGCTGCTGCTGACATATTGGATACCGCCTTTCTACTTGGTTTCATCCTGAGTTGACATTTTCAGGCAAGCCAATGCCTGATCCTTTCGTGCGTAGTGTTGGGTTGTTCGGGCAATCGTCGAGCCGCTTGGGTCGCAACTGCCAAGGGGGAGAAAAAAATAATCGTGGGGTGTGGGGTGGTAATAATCAGGGGCTGATTGAGCATTTCCAATGAAGTCTTAAACTTCCCTTCCCCCCGCTCGCTTCCAGTAAAGCAAAGAGCAAAATCCGGGTAGAACATGATGATCGTGATTGCGGGACGCGCGAAACGGCATTGTGCAACGAAGCCGCAGGCTTGTCAAAAGGATTTCCGGGCGCACGACAATTTCTTTTAGCCCTTCAATTCGGCTGCCAGGCCGATTCGCTTTTTTTACCAATCGCTCAAGCCCAATCGCTCAGAACTCACCTTAAAGTACGCCCTCCAAAGTTTCTTTCATCAACAAATCTACGACCGCTTTCAGATCGCCGCCGCTTTCGTGATAGACCTTCAACTGCCGGTCGGCGCTGGAACCTTCGGCGAGGATTTTGTGAATATGTTGCAACTCCTTGCGGCTGCCGAGTTCGTCTACGACATCGTCCACAAATTCTAACAATTCGATGATTAAGTCGCGCACTGGCACTTCCGCTTGCTTGCCAAAATCAATCAATTTGCCGTCCAAGCCGAACCGCACGGCACGCCATTTATTTTCCTGAATCAACGCGCGGTGGTAAATGCGGAAGCCGAGGTTTTGCTTGTAGAGTTTGTAGAGCTTGGCCGTGAGAGCTTGA
Source organism: uncultured Heliobacteriaceae bacterium (assembly GCA_964631865.1). Taxonomy (GTDB): domain Bacteria; phylum Acidobacteriota; class Blastocatellia; order RBC074; family RBC074; genus JAFDVL01. Next base: position 6,612 of record CAZWAK010000068.1, read on the forward strand.
ATCAACGCCGCAATCGCAATTGTGTCGTCCACGCGCGGGCAGATGTCGCAGACGCGGTATTCGAGCGTGGGGAAAAACGGATGCGGGCGCACGTCCCACCAAATCTTCTTGCCGTTATCTATGCAGCCCGTTTTGACGAGCAAATCCAGATAGCGTTGATACTCACCCGCCGAGCGAAAATGATCGGGGATGCCGGTGCGCGGGAAATGCTTGAAGACTTCCGAGCGATAGCTTTTCATCCCCGTGTTGCGTTTGATCCAGAACGGCGAACTGGTCGAGAGCGCCAGGATGTGCGGCAGCATGTAGCGCGCTTCGTTCATAATCGCGATAGCGACTTCGGGGTCGTTGATGCCGACGTGAACGTGCATCCCGAAAATCAACAAGCCGCGCGCGTGCTGCTGCATCTCTTCAATCAAGGCTTCGTAGCGTTCGTGTTCGGTGATGCGCTGATCGGCCCAATGCGAAATCGGGTGCGTCGAAGCGGCCACAATCGCCAGACCTTTGCGATGCGCGAGTTCGGCAATCGTGCGACGCAACTTGACGACTTCAGCGCGCGCTTCCTGCACGTTGTGGCAAATGTTCGTGCCGACCTCGACCATGGATTGGTGCATTTCGGGTTTGATTTGCTCACCCAAAATCATGCGCCCTTCCGCCATCATTTCGTTGACGCGCGAACGCAATTCGCGTGTGGTGGGGTCTACGATTTGAAATTCTTCTTCGATGCCGATGGTAAATTTGTTTTCGATTGGCATAAAACCTCACTTGATTGTGAGTAGACGGTAGTCAGTAGAAAACCGAAGGCTACCATCTACGGTCTACCGCCTACTGTCTACTCGGCGGTGGCCGCCAATTCCGTCACGACATCGTTGTCCAAAAACCGATGCCAGCGATGATGGCGAATGGTGGGGATGCCGTTTTTCGCGTAGTCCACGAGCATGTGCGCGACGGCGTCCACGATCCAGCGGTGATAGGGTTCCGTCACGGAATAAATGTCGGCGTCTGGCGCGGGGTTCATAAAATCAATGGCGTAGGGGATGCCATCGCGGACGGCAAATTCGACGGTATTCAAATCGTAGCCCAATGCTTCGCACAGCAGAATCGTGTCTTGCACAATGCGCGATTCCAACTCCGACGGCAACTCGCGTTCGGTGCGCGGCACGTAGCGGCGATTGGCCGGATCGTAAATCATCACCAACACGTCTTTGCGCCCCACGCAGTAACAACGTACGTACTCCTCAAACTCGATGCCTTCCTGCAACGTCATACAGAGCGTGCCGGTTTCGTTGTAGGCTTCGAGCAATTCTTCGACCGAATGAACTTTGTACACGTTCTTCCATCCGCCGCCGTCGAAGGGTTTCAGCCACGCAGGCGTCCCCACGTAATCCATAATCTCCTGCCATTGGATCGGGAATTCCAGATTGCGCAGCGACGCATTGGTAACGCCTTTGATGTAATCTTTTTGCGGCAAGAGCACGGTTTTCGGCACGGCCACGCCCAGTCGTGAGGCCAGCGAGTAGTTGAAAAATTTATCGTCCGCCGACCACCAGAACGGATTGTTGACGACGATGGTGCCGTTCAAAACCGCGTGTTTGAGCAAACCACGATAGTATGGAATTTCATGCGAGATGCGGTCGAAGATCAGGCGATAGTCGCACGCATCTTCGGCGCGCACGCCGCCGGTTTTCAAATACTCGGCGGTGACGCCCGCGTTCATGGAATTGATTTTTTCAATCAAGGCCGGGGGAAAGGTGTTTTCCATCCCAACGAGAATACCAATTTTCATACTTGTCGGACTCCTCGGAAAAAGTAGCGCGATTTGGCAAATCGCGTTACGCTCTGATTACCAGTCCCGCCGTTTTTACTGCTTTGCGCGTGGGGCTGGCGATAGTTAAGCAGCGTAGGTTATGATTACGGTGTAAGACAGAATCTAAGTTTTTCCCCCTTAGCTGTCAACAGAAAGGTATCTGCAACCATGATTCTTTGCCGCTTTTTTCCGTCCCGTCATTTGTTGCCGTCGGCACATTTGGTGTTAGGCCTCAGCGTCTTGTTCGTTACGGCGCAGGCACAGAAAACGCCGAACGTGGAGAAGTTAGTCGAATTTGCCAAATTGAATTACGGCCTCCTCATCACGCAAACCAATGGCACGATCAAAAACAACCTCAAGCTCATCAATGGCGATCAAGTGCGCGAAGGGCGCAGCACGTTGAAATTTATCCGTAAGCCCAAATTGATGGAAGACCTGGTGATCCTCGAATTGGATTTACCCGACACGAAATTTACGATGGGTTTCGACGGACAAAAAACCTGGGCGCTGAACAACACGGAACGCACCGAACTCAGCCCGGAACTTTCGGACGCCTTTCGTTCGTCGTACGCCCACAGCTACGAAGCCTTGTTGCGTTACAAGGAGGACGGCAACAAAGTGGAATATGTGGACACGAAAAAAATTGCCTCGCTCGAAATTGACACGATTGATTTGACGACTGCCGATGGCCAAAAAACCCGTTACGAAGTCAGTCGCCGTTCGGGGCGTATTTTGTATTTGGAGTACGAAACCAAACCGACGACGCCGGAGGCCAAGCCGATCAAATACCGGCTGCATTACAAAGACTTCAAGGTCGTCCAGAACACCATCATCATTCCCTACAAAACGGTCGTCTACGAAAACGATGTGATCGTCGAAGAACGCACCGTCATTGAAGCCGCGTTCGGCGGACAGATGGAAGAAAAAATCTTCAAGCCCGATGCGCCAGCGGAGAAAGCGGAAGAGAAAAAAGAAACCCCGCCCACCAAACCCTAACGGCCCTTTTAACGAGAGGAAGTTGAGATGACACAAGTTCAATCCGTTAGCGCAAAAATTTCGTTAGGTCTACTCACGCTGTTGGCTATGGCGGGGTTGAGGCCAAACCTTATTGCTCAGCAAAACGCCGAGCCAAAACGAACCTACACCATGGATAAAACCGTGCTTCCTGAAACAGTGTTGGAAGTGGTTGAGGTGCGCCACCTCAACGCGGAAAATTTTCCCGCTGAACTGGAACTGGTGGTGAAAAATGTGAGCGACAGCCCCATCTACGGAATCTATGTGGCAGGAATATTTCAGGAAGCCGGAAGGGCTATGATGTTGTATTTTGGAAGGCCCGCGCTGGCCTTTCACGCCGAAACGCCGACGGTGGACGATCAGCCGCTGCTGCCGGGCAAACTCGGCGTTTTGCGCGTAGAACCGAATGTCGCCAAAGGAACGCTATCCGCTATTGCCAACGGCAATCTTCCGCTGGGTCAAACACTGCAACTGCAATTTGTGTTTCAAACGCTAAGTTTTGGCGATGGGACGGGATACCAACTGAAAGATAAAGTTTCCGTCAAGAAATCATAGCAGCCTCAATACCAACGTCCGTTCAATCCTCTGCAAATCCCGCAAAGCCTTCGGTTCGTGCCACAGGCTGCGGGCACGGAATAATTGTTTGCACAACTATTGACACAACTCCCACCTCAATCCACAATCGCCGCGACTCGGCAGAGCCGATACAGACAGGCAATTTGCAGAGGAATAAACATGATAAGAACTTCCCTCACCGAAAGTAGTCTTAGTAGCAATGACATTGCCTTAAACTCACCCGTAAAGAACCGCCCCATTACCGTCGAGGAGATGCGCGAGATCAGTGTGCTGTCGGCGCTGCGCCCGTCGCTTGAGGCACTTGCCGCTGCTATGGCTGCCGCTGGCCAAACCAGCGGGCCGTTCCTCACGCCCGACTGGGCCACAGTTACTGCCGCCGCGCTCGCCGATCCGCACGACCGTGACCGTCTCGGCGATTTCCGCTTGCTGGTTGTCCGCCACGGTGATGCTGTCGTGGCCGCGCTGCCGCTGGTGGTCGTGCGCAGTCGCCTTGCCGGTGTGCCCGCGCGCCTCCTGCGCTCGCTTAGCGACGATCACTCGCAACGCTTCGATCTTTGGCTCGACCCCGGCCCCATCGGTGACGCCGCCGCGCGCGCCCTGATCGTCCACCTCGTGCAGCGCAGCGATTGGGATGCCGTCGAGCTACAGGCGATACCATCGAGCGCCGCCGCCGCCGCGCGCCTGGTCGCCGCCGCGCGCGAGTCCCGCCTGCCGGTGGGCTACTGGCCTTCGATGATCTCGCCATACCTGCCGCTGCCAGCGAGCGCGGCGGATCTCGACCGTCAGCTTAGTCGCAAGTTCCGCAGCAACCTGCGCCGACGCCTGCGCCTGTTTGAAGCGGAAGTCGGGCCGATCACGCTTGAGCGCATCACGGGTCCTGGCGTGGGCGACGACGACAGCGCCGCGCTCGACGCGGCCCTGGACGAAGGCTTCGCCCTCGAAGCCGCAGGCTGGAAAGGCGAGCTTGGTACGGCCATCGCGTGCGATCCGCGATTGCGCAATCGCTACCTGGCGCTGGCCCGCACCTTCGCTGCGCGCGGCCAACTTGCTTGCTATTTCCTCAAGGCCGGGTCTCGTCGCGTCGCCTTCCATTTCGCCCTCGTTGACGACGACACATACTATCTTTTCAAGCCGGGCTTCGACCCCGCGCTCGCCACCTACGGCTTAGGCCATCTGCTTGTGGATGCCGTCGCCCGCGACCTCATTGCTTGCGGCATACGTGAGTTCGACTTCCTCGGCGACGACATGCCGTGGAAGCGCGAGTGGACTGACCAGACCCGCGCGCACCGCTTCGACTACATCTTTGCCCCGACCCTGCGCGGTCGTCTCCTCGCCGCCTGGAAACTGCGCCTCGTTCCCGGTCTCAAGCGTTTGTGGGCGCGTGGCCAAGCTCTCTCTTCCCGTTTGCATCAGAGGTAATCATGTTTCTTCCGTCGCTCCCTACGCTCAATCCGCTGCACCTCCTGCCGACGCTCGGTTCATCGCGCCCTACGCTCTTTCCGCTCGACCGTCTGGATGACCCCGCCACCCAACGCTTTTATCTGGCGCGCGCTGGTGTCTATCACACGATACGCCACTGGCTGCGCACGCCTGATGCGAAAAGTTCACCGTCGGATAATATCGTCCTGATGCCGGCTTATCATCACGGTGTCGAGGTTGAGGCAGTGCGTGCAGCCGGAGCCAACATTGTCTTCTATCGCGTGGACAACGACATGCAGAGCGACCTCGAAGACATCGCCCGCAAGGCAGCGCTGCCGGGTGTGCGCGTCATCTACGTCACCCATTTCGTTGGCTTTGCCCAGCCGATGGCCGAAGTCCGCAAAATTGCGGAGTCCCACAATCTCCGGCTGTTCGAGGATTGCGCGCTGGCGCTCTTTTCGCATTCGCCCGAAGGCGTGCCGCTCGGCAGTTCCGGCGACGCAAGCTGCTACTGCCTCTACAAAACGCTGCCCGTACCGCACGGCGGCCTCCTGCTGGCTCCCGGCGTGCCCGCGGCGACAGTCGCCACGCCGCCGCTGCTTTCGACGCTGCATCACGCCGCGGGTCTGACGTTGACGCATCTCGAGTTGCACTGGGAAAGCCTCGGCGGTGCGATCCGCCGCATCGCCCGCGCCACCTCTCAGGCCACGATTGACAAAGCGGTGACCACCGTGCAGACGGGCACGATGCACATCGCTGCCCGCGATTTCGAACTCGGAGCCTCGCGGCTGGTCGCACCGATCCTCGCTCACACCAACGCCGAAATGGTCGTGGCACGTCGCCGCCACAACTTCGCGCGTCTGGCGGCGGCGCTCGACGGCCTCCTGCCGGTCGTAGGCGCACCGCTCCTGCCCGGCGTTTGCCCGTTGTTCCTGCCCGTGCGCATTGACAGCGCGCGCTGCAACGGCCTCGACAAGCCAACGCTCAAAGAACGGCTGCTCGCTGCGGGCATTGATGCGATAGATTTTTGGGATGCGGGCGACCCCAACTGCAACCCCGAAGAATTTCCTGAAGTGACCCAGATGCGGCGCGAAATCCTGGAGCTTCCCTGCCACCAATCGCTCGATGACGACGACATTGATCGCGTGGCGCAAACCGTGAAACAGTTGCTGAGAAATGGCCGATGAAAAAGGTGAGAGTTGTTTGATTCGTGCTGATTCAAACAGAAGCAAGCGCCAGCACTAACGTTCGCTCAATCCCCTGTAAATCGCGCAAAGCCTTCGGTTCGCTCCACACCGTGCGATCAACGAAGGTTTTAATCTTGTCCACCTGCTGGTAGCCCATTTCAAAAATCAGATGACCATTCGGTTGTAGATGCGTTGGCGCTTCAGCCAGCAAGCGCCGATAAAACTGCAAGCCATCGGCAAAATCCGTGAGCGCCGTGTGCGGCTCCCAATCACGGACTTCGCGCTGCAAACCTGGCAGTTCGTCGGCGGCAATGTACGGCGGATTGGACACGATGACATCTGCTTTGCTGGTCACACCACGCAGCAAATCACTTTCGATAAATTCGATGCGCGCTTGCACACCGTGCTTGTCCGCATTGCGCCGCGCGACTTGCAACGCGGCGGCAGAAATGTCCGTCGCGATCATGCGCGCTGTTTCCAATTCGCGCGCCAGCGTCACGGCAATGCAGCCCGACCCCGTGCCGACATCAATAACGACGGGCGCGGCAAGGTTCGCGGCGAGGCGCAACGTTTCTTCAATGATAAGTTCTGTTTCGGGGCGCGGAATCAACACGTCCCGTGTCACTTCAAATTCGAGGCCGTAAAACGCCTGATGACCGACGATGTATTGCAACGGCTCGCCCGCCGCACGCCGCGCAATCAACGCTTGATAGGCGGCCAGCAATTCGCCGGACAATACTTGATTGAAATGGATGATGAGATAGGTGCGATCCTGGCCGAGCGCGTGCGCGAGCAAGGTTTGCGCGTCGAGCAAATCGTTCGGGACGCTCGCCTCCCGAAGTTGTTGGGAGGCGAGTTTGAGCACTTCCGCAATCGTCTGCATTACGCTCCCACTTGCTTCGCCGTTTCTTCTTTCAACTTCTCGGCTTGGTAATGCGCAATCAAGGCATCCACGACTTCGTCAATGTAGCCTTCCATAAACGTATCGAGTTGATGAATCGTCAAGCCGATGCGGTGATCCGTGACGCGGTTTTCTTTGAAGTTGTAGGTGCGAATTTTCTCCGAGCGGTCGCCGCTGCCAACCATAGATTTGCGTTCGGCGGCGATGGCGTCGTGCTGCTTTTGCAGTTCCTGTTCATACAGGCGCGACCGCAAAATGCGCAGGGCTTTTTCGCGGTTCTTGATCTGCGATTTTTCGTCCTGCATCGAAACGACGATGCCGGTCGGCATGTGTGTCATACGCACAGCCGAATAGGTCGTGTTCACCGATTGTCCACCCGGCCCCGACGAGCAGAACAAATCAATGCGCACGTCTTTCATGTCAATTTTGACATCCACTTCTTCGGCTTCGGGCAAGACCGCGACCGTCACGGCGGAGGTGTGAATGCGCCCGCTGGTTTCGGTTTGCGGGACGCGCTGGACGCGATGCACGCCGGATTCGTGTTTGAGCTTCGAGTACACGTAGCTGCCTTCGATGATCGCCTCGGCTTTTTGAATGCCGCCCATCCCGGTTTCGGAAATGTCCGAAATTTGCAGCTTCCAGCCTTGTCGTTCGGCAAAGCGTCCGTACATCCGCAGGATTTCGTAGGCGAACAAACAGGCCTCTTCGCCGCCCGTCCCTGCGCGAATTTCGAGAATCACGTTCTTCTCGTCGTTCGGGTCTTTGGGCAGCAAGAGCACTTTCAACTCTTCTTCGGTTTTGACGACGCCTTCTTCCGCTTCGGTCAATTCGAGCGCCGCCAGTTCGCGCATTTCAGCGTCGGTCGCGGGATCGTTCATCAATTCTTTCGCGCCTTCGATGTCGTGTTTCAGCTTCTTCAGCGCGCGGTATTTTTCGGCGACGGGTTCCAAGTCGCGGAGTTGCTTGGCGACTTTCGTGTAGCGTTCCATGTCGCTGATGATCGCCGGATCCGCCATCTGTTGCGTTAATTCTTCAAAGGTCTTTTCGATTTGGGCTAATTTTTCAAACATAAAAATTGGTTCCAGGTTTCGGGTTTCGGGTTTCGTGGCAACAAGCAGTGTGCGTTGCTACGTTGCCGCCCCGGAAACCTGACACTCAACACCCGGCACCTCAATCGCATCGGGTTCCAACTTCAGTGATTCTTTGAGCGCGTGAATGGCGACTTCCAATTGATCGTCGGACGGTTCTTTGGTCGTCAGGTTTTGCAGCCAGATGCCCGGTCGCGTGATGAAGGAGAAAAACGCGCTCGCTTCTTTTTTGCCCGCGAGCTTGATGATTTCGTACGAAATGCCTGCGATCAAGGGCACGAGCGCGATGCGCGAGATTAAATTCCCCGCCAACGAATCGAATTTCACGACCGAAAACACGATGATAGAGACCATCATTACGAGCATCAAAAAGCTCGTACCACAACGCGGATGCTGGCGCGGATAGCGCTTCACATTTTCGACGATCAACTCGTCGCCCGCTTCCCACGCATAGACGGTTTTGTGCTCCGCGCCGTGATACTCGAACACGCGGCGAATATCTTTGATCATCGTCATTAGAAAGATGTAGGCGACAAAGAAAATCATGCGGATCACGCCGTCTACCAGATTGAACGAAAACGACGGGCGCACCGGCTTCGTGTATGTGCGCAGCCAATGCCAAACATCCCAATACCACGCTTGATTCACGGCCTGATTCACTTCGATGGCAGGCGCGTTTTCCCAGCCAAAGTAGATGAACAGCCCGTTCGTCAGCAGCAATGGCAACACGACAAACAAGAAGATCGAAAACCCGATGCCGAACGCCATGGTCCCAATCATCGTCAATGTCGTTTGCACCTTGCCTGGCTCTGCTTCGAGTTTCGGGTTGTCAATCGCGTGCGACGTCACCGCCAAGCCGCCGGTTTTGGCGACGGCGTCGAGTGCTTTTGTCTCCTTGCCTTCTTTGTCGGCTTCTTCAAACGCGACGTTGGCGGAGAAGTTCAGCGCCTTGATGCCCAGAATCATCGAGTGAATGAGCACGGCGCTGCCGCGCAGCACAGGCACTTTCAGCAGCGGATATTTGTCGCTCAGTTTCGGCAAGCGTTCGGCAAGCGTCGCAATCGTGCCGTCGGGTCGCCGCACCGAAACGGCATACGAATTGGGCGCGCGCATCATCACGCCTTCGATGACGGCTTGCCCACCCACGATGATTTCTTTGTCTGCCATAATTGCTCTCTTCTGGGTACGCACGCATCCTGCGTGCGGTAATTCAAGATCGTTATGCTTGGCTAAGTTGCACGCAGGATGCGTGCGTACCCAAACAAAACAAACGCCACAACCCGCGCTCGAATTCTATCGAATTCAAACGCAATTGGGTTGTGGCTGGAATTATAACCGCTAATGGTTGTGACGCGAGGAAATTGTGAGTGCGGAATGCGGAACGCGGAATGCGGAATGCGGAGGGCACGATCCCCACACCAAAAATCCGAATTGTAGTAGCACTCTTTGCATATATGAATTCCGCACCGCAATCCGCAATCTGCATTCAACTCGCTCCGATTTCGTTGGTCACTTTCTTGCCGTATTTGCGTTGGAAGCGTTCGACGCGACCGGCAGTATCCACCAGCTTTTGCTTGCCCGTAAAAAACGGATGGCAGCTCGAACAAATTTCGACGCCGAGTTCCTTCTTGGTGGAACGTGTCGTCCAGGATGCGCCGCACGCACAATGGACGGTCACGTCTTCGTATTTCGGATGGATGCCTTCTTTCACTTCGTTTCTCCTTGATGGTGGTACAGCAGACATCATTGCCTGCTGGCGTCGTTGGCACAAGCACGAAGCGGCATGTCAAGCGCGACAAAATTTCGCCGCCTGCGCCAAACGGCAAGAGTACCCGATGCACGCGAAAAACGTCAAGCCGGGATGCCGCGCGGCCATTGAAGCGGCGGCGAACTTACGGTATAGAACCTTCGTACAGAAAACCGCATCTTGCGGTACATCTCAAAGCTGACCACGACTATGGACAAAGTACTAGCGATCATCCAGCGCGAATACCTGACGCGCGTAAAATCCAAGGGCTTTTTGCTTGGCACGATTCTGACGCCGCTGTTTATGGCGGGGCTGATCTTTTTGCCGATGCTGTTTATCGGAAAAGGCAGCAAAACTTCGCATCGGCTCGTCGTCCTGGATCAAACCAACAACGAGACGATCTATCAACGCGCGCAGGCCTATCTCAATGCCGAAACAGAAGCCTCATTTGAAGTGCGGCGCGAAGTGATTACTGCCGACCGACTCGAAGCGCGGCAACAGGAACTCAATCAGGACATCAAAGCTGAACGCTTGGATGGCTACGTCGTCTTGCCCGCCGATGTCATCACCGCAGGCAAGCTTTTTCGGCGCACGAAAAATGTGAACGATTTCGACCTGAACCGCCGCATCCGCGATGCGTTCAACTCCGCCGTCATCGGGCAACGACTACTCAACGCGGGCGTCAAACCAACCGACATCGAAGCCATCAACCAAGACATCAGCGTGGATTTCCTCAACGAACGCGGCGAAACAGAATCGCCGATGGGGCAATGGGGCTTGTCGTTTCTGCTCGGCATCATTTTGTACGTGACGATTCTCGTGTATGGCTTGTACGTCTTGCAGGGCGTGATTGAGGAGAAACAATCGCGCATCGTCGAAGTGCTGCTCTCGTCGGTCAAGCCATTTCAGTTGATGCTCGGCAAAGTGGTGGGCATCGGCTTGGTGAGTTTGACGCAAATCCTCGTCTGGGCGGTTTCGCTCGGCCTCGTCACCACGCTCGCCGCCGCACAGGCCATCGCGTTCGGCTCGTTCAAAATTCCGCGCATTCCGTTTGCCGTACTGTTTTTCTTCGCCGTGTATTTTGTGCTCGGCTATTTTCTCTACGCCACGCTGTACGCCTTGATCGGTTCGATGGTGTCGAGTCAGGAAGACGGACAACAGGCCCAGTTCCCCGTCACGATGTTGGTGGCGATCCCGATGGCGCTGTCGAGTTTTATTATGACCAAGCCGGACAGCGTGGTTTCGACGGTGCTGTCGCTTTTTCCCTTTTTCAGCCCGATTCTGATGTTCATGCGCATCACCGTGCAGCAACCGCCCTGGTGGCAAATCGCGCTTTCGATTGCGCTGTTGCTCGGGACGATTTTCGGAGCCGTGTGGCTGGCCGCGAAAATCTATCGCGTCGGCGTGCTGATGTACGGCAAGCGTCCGTCGCTGCCGGAATTGCTGAAATGGCTCAAGTACACGTGATCTTTGCGGCGGTCTTGTGCTTTAATACCGTTCTCGTTCGTCCCCTAAACAAAGAGTGTCCCAATCCTGTCCAGCGGAGATAAATTTTATGAAACCCCTATTCCTGTTGACTCTCTTGACTACTCTCACGCTCGTCGGTTTCGCCCAAACCGACAGCCCATCGTTGCTGCAAAAACCCACGCTCAGTCGCACGCACATCGCGTTTGTCTATGCCAGCGATTTGTGGATCGTGCCACGCGAAGGCGGCGACGCAAAACGCTTGACGTCCGGCATCGGCACGGAAACCGATCCGTTCTTCTCGCCCGACGGCAACACGATTGCGTTTACGGGCGAATACGATGGCAATGTGGATGTGTTCACTGTGCCCGTGACCGGCGGCGTGCCCAAGCGCGTGACGTTTCATCCAGGCGAAGATCAAGTCGTGGGCTGGGCAAACGACGGCAAGCAGATTTTGTTCAGTTCCAATCGCAACAGCTATGCCCGCTTCCCGCGTTTGTTTACCGTGAATCCTGACGGCGGCTTCCCGTCCGAAGTACTGTTGCCGATGGCCGAGCGCGGTTCGTTTTCGCCCGATGGTTCGCAGATCGCGTATGAACCACTGCGGCAATGGCAAGCCGATTGGAAACGCTATCGCGGCGGACAACAGGACGTTGTCTGGATTGCGAAGTTAAGCGATTCCAGCATCGAACGAGTGCCCCGTCAAAACTCCAACGACAAAGCACCGATGTGGATTGGGGACAAAGTTTATTTCCTCTCCGACCGCAACGGCGCGGTGACGTTGTTTGCGTATGACACGAAGTCCAAGCAAGTCGCGCTAGTGCTGCCGAACACGGGTCTCGACATCAAATCCGCTTCGGCGTTTGCGACGATGGACAAGAACGTGCTAACGGCGACGATTGCGTACGAGCAATTCGGCACGATCAATTTGCTCGATCTGAAAACGAATCGCACAAGCAAAGTGAATATCCGTGTGAACGGCGACTTCCCGGCAGTGCGCCCGCGTTACGAAAAAGTCGGCACTCGCATCACGAACTTTGCTGTCTCGCCGACGGGCGCGCGCGCTGTGTTTGAAGCACGCGGCGAGATCATCACCGTCCCGGCAGAAAAAGGCGATCCGCGCAATTTGACGAACACGCCCGGCGTGATGGAACGCGATCCATCATGGTCTCCCGATGGCAAATGGGTCACGTATTTTTCCGACGAAGCGGGCGAATACGCGCTGCACCTGCGCCATCAAAGCGGGATGGGCGACGTGAAGAAAATCAATTTGCCGCCCGGCTTTTACTTAGAGCCAGTGTGGTCGCCCGACAGCAAGAAATTAGCCTTCAATGATCAGAAACACACGCTCTGGTATGTCGAAGCAGACAAAGGCTTGCCCATCAAAGTGGACACCAATCCGGTCGGACTGAAAGCGGATGTCCTTGATCCCGTCTGGTCGGCGGACAGCAAATGGATCACGTACTGCAAACAGCTTCCCAACCTTCTGCGGGCCGTGTTTGTGTACTCGCTCGATACTGCCAAACCGCAGCAAATTACGGATGGAATGAGCGATGCACGGTATGCGGCGTTTGATCCAGGCGGCAAATATTTGTACTTCACGGCCAGCACGAATCTGGGACCGAGCCTAAGCTTCGCCGATATGTCCGCCTATCCATTTACGCCAACCCGCAGTGTTTATGCGGTGGTGCTGCGTAACGACATCCCTTCGCCGTTGGCTCCTGAAAGCGACGAAGAAAAAGTGGCGGAAGACAAGCCTGCCGCCAGCGAAGAGAAAAAGAGCGACGGAGCACCGCCCCAAGCCGGGAGTCGTCCGGCTGGCCCCAAACCGCCCGAACCGGTGCGGATTGACCTGGAAGCCATTGACCAGCGCATCGTCGCGTTGCCGATTCCGCAACGTGATTATCGCGGTCTGATGACGGGCAAGGCGAACAACCTTTTCGTGCTGGAAGCGCCCGCGACTGGCGCGACGACCGGGCCGTTTGGATTCACGTTGCATAAGTTCGATGTGGAAAAACGCAAATTTGACCGCGTGATGGACGGCGTAGGCGCATTGACGATTTCCAGCAACGGCGAAAAGGCATTGTATCGGCAAGGCACGAACTGGTTTATCAAACCCTTAGCGAGTTTAGGAGCGCCCACACCGCCGCCTGCGGCGGCGGGCGCGAGCACAGGCAGTGCCCCGCTGAAGGTTGCTGAAATGGAAGTCTTCATTGATCCGCGCGCGGAGTGGAAGCAAATGTACAAAGAAGTGTTTCGTGGCGAGCGGGATTTCTTCTATGACCCGAACGTGCATGGATTGGATTTGAAAGCGCAGGAAAAGAAATACGAGCCGTATTTACAAGCCCTCGCGCATCGGGATGATTTGAATTACCTGTTCCGTGAAGTGCTCAATGACATCACGGTCGGGCACATGTACATCAGCGGCGGAGATGTGCCGCGTCCAAATTTCGTCGCGGGCGGCTTGCTGGGCAGTGATTACAAGATTGAAAACGGGCGGTATCGGTTTGCGCGCGTGTACAACGGCGAAAACTGGAACCCCAATTTGCGTGCGCCGCTCACACAACCCGGCGTCAACGTCAAAGCGGGTGACTATCTGCTGGCCGTCAATGGCCGGAATCTGACGGCAAATGATAACGTCTATCAAGCATTTGAATCTACGGCAGGCAAATCCGTTCTGTTGCGCGTTGGCCCCAATCCTGATGGCACAGGAGCACGCGAAGTGACCGTGATGCCAGTTGCCAGCGAACAGGGGCTGCGCAATCTGGCCTGGATTGAAGACAATCGCCGCAAGGTAGATCAACTGAGCGCAGGGAAGTTGGCCTATGTTTACGTGCCGAACACCGGCAATCCCGGCTATGACAGTTTCAACCGTTACTACTTTGCGCAAACGCAAAAAGACGGCGTAGTTATTGACGAACGCTTTAATGGCGGTGGTTCGCTGGCAGATTATATGGTGCAAATTATGGGGCGGCAGCAGCTCAACATGATTTATTTCCGCGATGGGCAGCAGGATGTGGCGACTCCGGCGGGCGCGATTTACGGCCCCAAAGCCATGTTGATTAACGAACTTGCGGGCAGTGGTGGCGATGCGTTGCCCTGGTATTTCCGCAAGCTCAAACTCGGCCCCACCATCGGCAAACGAACGTGGGGCGGATTGATCGCCGCCTTTGGAATCCCCCCCTTGATGGATGGCGGCTCGATTCGTGCCCCAAACGGCGCAGTTTATGGACTCAACGGTCAGTGGGAAGTCGAAAATGTCGGCGTGCCCGCGGACCTCGAAGTCGAATTCGATCCGGCGTTGTGGCGGCAGGGCAAAGACCCGCAACTGGAAAAAGCGGTCGAATATTTGCTCGACGAGTTGCGCAAGAATCCGCGCCCGAAATATCAACGCCCGCCGTTCCCGAACTACCATACGAAAGGCGTCGCGGCAACGGAACCGAAGACGAACAACTAACCTCGGAACACAGGCGTCAAGAGTTCAAGCTTCAGCTTGGTTTTTTAGCTGAGTGAGCGTATCACCAAGCTGAACCTTGAACTCTTGACGCCTCTTATCACGCCTACAGTCGAATGATGAATGCGAGTGCAAACAATCCAGTTTACGAAATGGTCAATCAAGTTGCTGATGACCGGCGGCAACAATTCCTCGCCAATCGTTGGTGGCACAGCCTTGATCTCGGCAACGGCTTCGTCACGCCGGGCGCGATTCCATTACACGAGATGCAGGCGAATTTTGCCTATTTGCAATTGCCCGAAAATTTATCAGGCAAGCGTGTGCTGGACATTGGCTGCTGGGATGGCTTTTACAGCTTTGAGTGCGAGCGGCGCGGTGCGGACGTTGTGGCGGTAGATTGTTGGCGACCCGATGGCTTTTTTCTTGCGCACGAAGCCTTGCAATCGCGCGTGCAATTTCACGAATTGAGCGTGTATGAACTCGCGCGTGAACGGCTCGGCAGCTTCGACATCGTGTTGTTACTTGGCGTGCTCTATCACTTGCGCCATCCGTTGCTGGCGTTGGAGCGCGTGTGCGAGATGACGGATGAGTTCGCGCTGATCGAAACGCACGTCATTGATAACGCGCGCGACGTGAATTTTCCGGCGCTGGAGTTTTATGAATGGGATGAATTGGGCGGGCAGTACGACAATTGGTGTGGGCCGAACACAGAAGGATTGTTGGCGCTGACTCGCTCAGCGGGGTTTGTCCGCCCGGAGATTTTGCAGCGACACGCTTCACGCAGCATCGTCAAAGCTTATCGTCATTGGGCGAACCCAAGCATCGAGCCAGCGCCAACATTGCGGATTCGACAAGTCTCGAACGCGATTCATTTTCAGCCGTTCGTGCCGCAAAACGGACGACACGCTTATGTTGCGATTTGGGTGGAAGGCTTGCCGGAAGATGTCACGCGCGAACAGTTGCAAGTCGAAATCGGCGGCTATGCGATTGCGCCGTATTACGCAGGGCCAGCGCAAGAATCGCTCGTGCAAATCAACGCGCCGCTGCCGCCTGGCTCAGTGATTGGAAGTGCAACGGTCAAGGTTTATTACGAGCAAGCCGTGTCCGATGTGGCCAGCATTAACGTTGTCGCGGGCACAACTTGGTAATCATTCCGCGCGATAAATCAATTCCTCAATGCGTGCCACTTCACGCCCGATTGCACCATCAACGCGCGGCGCATGATCTTCCAAAATCGCATCGGTCATATCCGCTATCGAAGGCAGTTGAATGTTCGTGTGCGGCGGATGCGCTTCGATTCGTTCACCGTCCGCCGTCACGATGCGCAGATCACCTTGATTCAATTTCGTGATGTGCAACGATCCCTGCGAGCCGAAAATGTCGAGCGTGTCCTGGCTTTCAAACGCGGCGTGCGTGACGGTCAATGTCGCGCGCAAGCCGCTGTCGAAGTGGAAAAAGGCGGCGCTCGTGTCTTCGACTTCGCGGTCGAACAGCAAATTGTCCGTGAACGCTTGCACGTGGTTGATGCGACCGAACAGGTTCATCAACACCTCAATCCGATGACAACCGAAATCCATCATCGGCCCGCCGCCGGATTGTGATTTCGTGAAAAACCAGTAGCGCGGATCGCCTGGCTGCATCGCGTTCCACTCGAAGGCATTGATCTGTGCGAGGATTGGCTGACCAATCGTGCCTGCCGCAATCAACTCTTTGACGCGCGCCAGCACGGGATAAAAATGCCGATAGTATGCGATGCCGAGCTTCACGCCATTTGCTTCGCACGCCGCGATCATGCGATCACATTCGGCCACATTCAGCGCCATCGGCTTTTCGCACAACACGTGCTTCCCTGCCTCAGCGGCGGCGATGGTTTGTTCGGCGTGCAAATGCACGGGCGTGGCGATGTAGACGGCTTCAATCTCAGGATCAGCCAACAATTCGTGCCAATCCGCATACCATTTACGCGCGCCGAATTCATTGGCAAACGCAGCGGCCAATTCCGCGCGCGCCCGATTGACGGCCACGAACTCGACGTTCGGCAAATCGCGCAAGGCGGGTGCAACTCGTTTGCGCGCGATGTCGCCGCAGCCCATCAAGCCCCAGCGAATGTTTTTCATGACAAATTCTCCTTCGTGGAATTTCGCAGCGGCAAGATAGCACTCCGACGCGCAGCACAAAAATACTTCTGCACATTTGGGAACTTTTCCGGCGCGCGAAAGCAAAACAAAGGCGGAAGGAGACCTCGACACGTATGAAAATTTTTCTGCTGTTCTCTCTCTTAACTTCGTTGATTTCGTTTGGCCTGCCGCCGAGCGTGCTGCAACAAGACGACAAAGCCGCCAAAGCGCAGGAACTGCTGAACCAGGCACGCGCCGCGCTTGGCAGCGACAAAGTCAAGTCGCTCTCGATTGCCGGAACCTATCGGCAAAAAATGGGCGAGATGGAAATGGGCGGCGATCTGCAATTGGAAATGCTGCTGCCGGACAAGTTTCTCAAATCTTCGGTGATGAGTCCGATGGGCGGCATCGAGATCACGCGCCTCGAAGCGATCAACGGCGAGAACGTTTGGCTCGACACGCAAAACAATGCGCCTGCGAGCGGACACATGGTGTTTCGCATGGGCGTCAACAGCAACGGCAATGCCGTAGACCAGCAAAAAGCCCAGCAAATCTTTGTGCGCCAGGAATGGACGCGGTTGCTGTTGGGGCTGTTAGTCCGCGCGCCCAGCGCCGTTCCGCTCGAATGCACGTACGCGGGTGAAGCCGAAGCCGAAGAAGGTATAGCCGATGTGCTCGACGTCAAAAGCTCCGGCATCGGATTGAATGCACAACTCTTCCTCGATCAAAAAACGCATCGCCCGTTGATGGTGACGTATCAAGGCCGCAAACCTGTCGCGCGCATGATGACGCGAGCGTTCTCGCAAGAAGACGCCAAAAAGAAAACGCCCGAAGAGTTGGAAAAAGAAATGAAGGAAGCGCGCGAAAAAGCTCAAGCCCAAGCACAACAGGAACCGCTCGTGCCCATCCAACTTTTCTTCGCTGAATATCAAGACGAAGGCGGCGTCACCTTGCCGCATCGCATCACCCGCACGATTGACGGGCAGATCACAGAAGAATGGACGTTCACTAAATTCAAAATCAACCCCGCAATCAAAGCCGATAAGTTCGAGAAGAAGTGATGCCTCGGAGGAAATGACAACGCTGTCAACAGGCGTCAAGAGTTCAAGCTTCAGCTTGGCTTTGGCGTTCATCAGGACAACTGCCAAGCTGAAGCTTGAACTCTTGACGCCTGCTCCGCTACACCACTGTCTCAAGTAAACCTAACCATCAGAAACGGTATGAAAGCTTACAGACAATATCTTGTGCTGTTGTGTTTGTGGTGTGTCTTGGGCTTGAGCCTTTGCGTCGCTCAAACCAATGACGCCACGCTCAAAGTCACCGTCGTTGATCCAAGCGGCGCGGCCATCCGCGATGCGCGCGTGCAAATTACCGCCAGCGACCTCAAGCCGAAATCCACTGCTACCAATCGTCAGGGCGAAGCGCGATGGCAACGCCTCGCCCTCGGCACGTATCGCGTCACGGTCGAAGCCAAAGGCTTTGAAGCGCAGATTATTGATCCCGTCATCTTGCGCGCGGGCGCGAACAATTTTGACATCAAGCTCAACGTGGCGAGCGTGACCGATGAAGTCGAAGTCAAACAGGACAAGCGCGAAGCCAACACGGATATGCGCGGCGACAGCTTTAGTTCCGTTTTGAATGCCGAGCAGTTGGCAATGCTGCCGGACGACCCGGACGAATTTGAAGAAGCCTTGCGCAATATGGCCGGGCCGGGCGCGCGCTTTCGTGTCAACGGTTTCAGCGGCGGTAAGCTGCCGCCGAAAAATCAAATCCGTGAGATTCGTTTTCGCACCAATGCCTTCGCCGCCGAGAATCACGACTTCAGCCACATGATGGTAGACATATACACGAAGCCCGGCATCAACAATTGGCACGGCAGCGTGAACTTTGGCTTCCGCGATGAAGCCCTGAACGCACGCAATGCCTTCGCGCCGTTTCGCGGAGCCGAGCAGGATCGTCGTTATGGCTTGGAGTTCGGTGGCCCAATTTGGCGCAACCACACATCGTTGTTTTTCAATCTCGACGGGATGAATTCGTACGATACGAACACGATTGTCGCGGCCTTGCCGACGGGCAATTTCGCGGACGTGATTCGTCGCCCATCACGTCGCTTGAACCTGTCCACGCGCATCGAACACGCGCTCGGCAAAACGCATACGCTGCGCGGCGAATATCAACGCAACGCGAACCGCCGCGAAAATATGGGCGTCGGCAATTTTGATTTGGCCGAACGCGCGTTCACGACTGACACGACCGAGCATATCTTTCGCCTGTCGGATTCGGGCGCGTGGGGCAAGAAGCTCTTCAATGAAATTCGCTTCCAAACGATGTGGCGTGAAATCGGCATTGCGTCGCTCTCGAACGCGCCGACGATTCGCGTGCTCGATGCGTTCACGCGCGGTGGGCAACAAGTCACGAGCAATAACAACTTGCGCGAAATCGAATTGACCGACAACCTCGATCTGACCATCTTCAAAAAGCACACGATGCGCGTCGGCGGCACAATTGAATCCGGCAACTACAACAGCAGCGAACTGCGCAATCAGGCCGGGACGTTCACGTTTGCGAGCCTCGCCGATTTTCGCGCGAATCGTCCGTTGCAATATTCACTCAGACGCGGTGCGCCAACTGTAGACTTCAATCAATATCAATTCGCGTGGTACGCGCAGGACGATTGGCGCGTGCATAAAAGCTTCTCGTTGAGCTTCGGCGTGCGGCACGAACTGCAAACCAACTTGAGCGACAAGCAAAACTTTGCGCCGCGCGCAGGCTTCGCGTGGTCGCCGTTTCGCAACGGCAAGACGACGATTCGCGGTGGCGCAGGGATTTTCTACGATTGGTTTGGCAACACGACGCTGGAACAAATCCTGCGCGTCAATGGGCAAAATCAGAACGACTTGATTGTGCGCAATCCGGGTTTCCCCGATCCGTTTTCGAGCGGCACGGCGACGACCTTGCCACCAAGCGTGATTCGACAGGACGCCGCGTTGCAGATGCCGACGATCATTCAATCTACCATCGGCGTCGAACGCGAATTGCCGAAGAGCATTCGGTTCATGACAAATTACACGTTCACGCGCGGCGTACATCAATTGCGCGGCCTCAACATCAACCAACCGATTCCCGGTCTCGGTCGTCCGTTTCCGACCCAAGGCAACATCACGCAAGTCGCGTCCATCGCCAATTCGTTCGGGCATTCGCTGATGGTCAATGCGAACTGGAACCACATGCCGAAGCGCATCTTCGTGTCGCTGAATTATCGTTTGTCAAAGACGACGAACGAAACCGACAGTGCGTTCAGTTTACCGGTAAACTCCTATGATTTACGCGGCGAACGCGGCCCAGCGCTCAGCGATATTCGGCACATGCTGTTTGGGATGGCAAGCTTTCCGTTGTTCAAGATGCTGCGCGTCGGCACGACGTTCAATTACCTGTCCGCGATGCCGTACAACATCACGACCGGCTTTGACAACAACGGCGATGCCGTCATCAATGATCGCCCCAATGGCTTGCAACGCAATGCTGCGCGCGGAGCCGGGCAATTCAATTTGGGGACGCGGCTAAGTTGGGCGTTCGGCTTCGGCAAAGTAAAAGAACAAGCCGGTGGGCCGCAAATGCAAGTCCGTGTGATTCGCGCGGGTGGCGACAATGATAGCGGGTTGGGAGCAATGCCCGGCGCAGGGCTGAATTTGTCGAACAAACGCTACAAAACCGAGTTTTATGTGCAAGCCGCGAATCTTCTGAACAACGTGAATCGCCTTGGTTTTATTGGGGTGCAAACGTCGCCGTTCTTTGGCCAAGCGATTGCGGCGATGCCGGGCCGACGGATTGAGACGGGGATGCGGTTTAGCTTTTAGGGGCTTAGAGATTGGAGATTTGAAATTTGAGAGAAGTGGCAACTGTGACTTTGCCACGATGAGGGAGAGGGCTTTATCTCCAATCTCCAATCTCCAATCTCCAATCTCCAATCTCCAATCTCCAATCTCCAATCCTCAAAACCCCAACCGCTCGCGCAACTCTTTTACCCGATCACGCGCCACCGTCAATTCGGTTTTGTTGGGGTCTTTCAGCCGCACGTTCAAGCGTCCGCCAAACCACGTGCGCACCTCGTCCACATAATCGGCGTTGAGCAAAATCGCGCGATGAATGCGGATGAATGGGCTGTCGTAGAGTTCTTCTTCCAATTCGGTGATCGTACGGTCAACAACATACTGGCCGTGCGCGGTCGCGGCGTAGGTCAATTTGTCTTGCGCGAAGAAATGCGTGATCTGCGCCAGTTCGATGAAGCGGACGCGCTCGCCGACGCGCGAGGCAATGCGCGCGGGTGCGTTCGGTTTGTGCAAGGCGACGGCCAATTGTTCGATGATTTGGCGAAAATCAGGCGGCGGCGCGGCGGCAAAGCGGGTCAGTTTGTGGAGCGCGCGTTCCAATTGCGCGGCCTCAATCGGTTTGAGCAAATAATCAATTGAATGCACGGCGAACGCTTGCAGCGCGTATTCATCGAACGCCGTCGTGAACACGACACAAGGCTCCCAATCCAAGCGCGCCAACAACTCAAACCCATTCAGCACGGGCATCTGAATATCCAAAAACAAAGCATCGAGACGGTTGCGCAACGCTTCGCCTTGCAATTGGGTGAGTGCCGTGAGCGGGTCGCTTTCCTGCCCGATGATTTCGACCTGTCCCGTTTCGTCCAGCAAGCGCGCCAAACGTTTCAGCGCCAACGCTTCGTCATCCACCAGAAAAACTCGTAGGCGTGCCGTCGTCATGCCAGCAGAGAAATTGCTACGACCGTAAATTTGTCTTCACGACGCAAATCCAGCGACGCCTGATCGCCAAACAAGGCGTACAAGCGGGCGCGCAAATTGTCGAGACCGTGCCCGACACAAATCGCCTCTTCGGTAAAGCCTGGCCCATCGTCGCGGACTTCCAATTGAATCGCCTCGCCCTGGCGCGTGGCGTACACGCTGATTTCGCCGCCGCTGCGTTGATCGGCGAGCGCGTGCTTGATGCTGTTTTCGACCAGCGTTTGCAGCGCGAAGGGCGGAACCTTGGTCAGGCCTAACTCGGCAGGCACATCAATGCGGAAGCGCAAGCGGTCGCCGAAGCGCGCTTTTTCAATCTCCAAATAATCCGTCACGATTTTGACTTCATCGCGCAGCAAGACGGTGTTGCGCTGATTCGAGTCGAGCGAGAAGCGCAGCATCGCTGAGAGCCGTTCGACCATCCGCTCAGCTTGCGCCGGTTCTTCGCGGATCAGCGCCGAAATCGAATTCAGCGTGTTGAAGAGAAAATGCGGGCGCACACGCGATTCGAGCGATGACAGTTGCGCGCCAATCGCCAGCTTGCGCGCGCGTTCTTCTTCCAATTGTTTCGTCCGCAGTTGCAGCGTCGTCTCTTCCAATTGCCGCTTCAACGATTCGTAGAGAAAGAAACCCATGCCAAAGGTCAGCCCCAGCAACAGCGAGAACCGCAGGCTGCGCGGCAGCGATGCGACAAATTCATCAAACGTACAAGCGCCCAACGCCACCAAAATCAAACCGCCCGTGAAGAACCCGATCAACGCCGACACCAACACCGTCAGAAACAACAAAAACCAATTGAGCGGAAATACCTGCCGCGTGATGCGTTCGGAGAAAAGATGGAACGAGTAAAAAAACTCCAACCCGATGCAGGTCGAATACACCAACGACGTAAAAAAACAATTCGTGAACGAGACGCGCATCTCCGCCGGGAGCATCCAGTATTTGAGCAACGAGGATGTAATCGTAGCAGCCAGAATCAACGCCACGCGCGCGCCCCAGCGTTCGGTCAAGCTCTTGCCGAAGACGCAAGGGCACGCGATGGTGTGTCCGAAATGCGGTTGTGAAATGGTGCTCTCAGCCATAGCGGTAAGGATACGGCGTCACGGCACGAAACGCCATCAGATTTTTCCTCTCCTTAGAACTGCTACGCGCTGAGAGCGACGCTTTCTCTGAACGAACATTGCGGTTGCGTGAGACAAGGCAATCGTTCTCTTCAGGCAATGCGTTCTCAAGGCAGCGTGCGCTCCGGCAGCGCGTATCGGTTGAGTCTGCCAACACAGCCCTCAATCATCGTATCGTTTGCAGCAATTGCTCCACCGCTGCTTTGTGCGCGGGGTTCAGCCGCAGACATTCCGCGAAATCGCGGCGTGCTTCTTCGTTTTTCTCCTGTTCCAAATACACGATGCCGCGATTGAGCCACGCTTGCGCCAGCGTGGGTTTGCGCTTGATCGCTTCGTCGTAATCACTGACGGCTTCGGTCAAGCGACCCAACCGATGTCGCGTCACGCCGCGATCATTCCACGTTTCCGCCTGCTCCGGTTTCAGCCGAACGGCAGCATCAAAATCTGTCACCGCGTCCTCCAGCCGTGCTTTCAGGCAAAGCGTTGTAGCCCGGTAATAATAAGCGTCGGCAAAATCAGGATCGAGGCGAATAGCCTGCGTAAAATCTGCGAGGGCTTCGTCCAACTGGCCTTGATTGCGCCGCACAACGCCGCGATTACACCAGGCTTTGACATAGTTTGGGTTCAGTTCGATGGCCTTCGTGTAATCCTGGATAGCGCCCGCGAAATCTTTGGTCGCCCGGCGCAGTTCGGCACGACTGAAATGGGCGTGCGGCGATTTCGGGTCGGAGGCGACGGCCAAATCGAAATCTGACCCGGCCCGCTGGAATTCGCCTTTGTCGAGCCAAGTCCTGCCGCGTTCCACATACGAATTGGATGTGTCGCGGCGGGACGTCTGCGCCAATGCGGTCGTACTGGTCAGGCTCAAAACGAGGGCGAGAAAAGTGAAAACGGTTGCTGAAACTGACTTGCTCACTTGGGTGTAGATCATAGGGTCTCCTTAGGTAAAGCAAAGCGCCGCTTTGCGTGAGACCATACGGGAAATTCGCTTGAGAGGCTGGGGCTACCTGACAAAAGGTAGGATTTTGTGATGAACCGTCGAAATGCCGCGATGAATCGTCCCACAGGAGGGAGATTGTGGAACCTGTGCATCAAGTCATCGTAATGGAATTTGAGTGTTGAGCTTTATTTCCAGGAGAACAACTATGCGAATATTATTCACGTTTCTGGGCTTGCTGTTTGTGGGCGCGGCGCTGGCGCAAGGCAATCAGCCACCTGCCGACAAAACGATTGACGCCGCGCAACGACAAGCCGTCATCGAAGGCGCGATCAAAAAGTTGCACGAAACGTATGTCTTCCCCGAAGTCGCCAAGCAAATGGAGACCGCGCTGCGCGAACGAATGCAGCGCAAAGAATACGACACGATCACGAGTGCCACCGCTTTTGCGAACAGATTGACCGAGCATCTGCAAGCCGTCAGCAAAGACAAACATCTGCGCGTGCGCTTCACGGGCGGCGCAATGCCGATGGGCGCTCCGCCCGACCGCGAGCAAATGCGGCAGATGGCGGGCAAGCGTAATTTCAGCTTTGAAAAAGTCGAACGGCTGAGCGGCAACATCGGCTATCTGGATTTTCGCGGCTTTGAAAACCCCGAACTCGCGGGCGAAACAGCGGCAGCCGCGATGACGTTTCTGGCCAATACGGACGCGCTGATTATTGATCTCAGGCAAAATGGCGGCGGCGATCCGGCGATGGTCGCGTTTGTGTCGAGCTATTTGTTCGACAAGAAAACGCACCTCAACGATTTGTATTTGCGGGCCGAAAATCGCACCGAAGAATTTTGGACACGCGACAACGTGCCCGGTAAAAAGTTCGGTGGTGAAAAGCCCGTCTATGTGCTGACGGCGAAATACACGTTTTCAGGAGCCGAAGAATTTTCGTACAATCTGCAAAACCTCAAGCGCGCCACGATCATCGGCGAAGTCACGGGCGGCGGCGCGCATCCCGTCGCAGGCCAACGCATCAACGACGATTTTATGATCGGCGTTCCGTTCGCGCGCGCCATCAACCCGATCACGAAAACCAATTGGGAAGGCACAGGCGTCAAACCGGACATTGAAGTCCCGGCGGCGCAAGCCCTGAAAACCGCGCATCTCGCCGCGCTGAAAGCCGTGCAAGCGAAAACCACCGACCCGCGCTTGACCGCACAATTGCAAAGCGTGACGCAAACGGTCCAACGCGAATTGGACGCAATGAAAGCGCCGCAAACGACGCAAGCCGCGCCGCCCGCTGAGCCGGAAGTGAAATTGCCGAACACGCCCGCAGGCAAAACGTTCGGTGCGTTTCTCGCGGCCTTCAATAGCGGCAAGCTCGATGCGCTGAAGAAATTTCACGAAGAACGCGGCGGCAATCCGGGCAATGCCGAGCAGGATATGAACTTTTACAATCAAAGCGGCGGCTTGAAATTGCACAGCGTGAAGAAATCCACCGACACGGAAATCGAAGTGCTGGCGCAAATGAAGAAGACTGAACGGTGGGTGAATTTTCTGATGACGGTGGAAGCCCAAGCCCCGCACGGCATCAGCGACATTCGCGTGCAACCGGGCGCAGAACCGGGCAAGTAAACCGGAAGAGTGTTCGTAATGAGAAGCCCGTAAAATCAGGACGTTTATTCTTCCTTTTTCATTTTTCCTTCTTCATTCCTGACGAGAGATTTTTTTTCTACCTCTCTGAAAGAATGAAAAAGGAAGAATGCTCGGCTGAATTACGCACACTCTTCAAATAAAACTACTGATAGGCTTTCAGCGCAGCGAGTTGCACTTCGCGTAACGAGACGTGATGCCTCAGTGCCGCCGCCTGACAGTCCGCGAATTCCGGGGCCGCGTTCATCACCTGCCCCGTTTGATGGCGCGCGACTTTGATCGTGATTGCGCCGAACTCAGTTTCGACGGTGACGAATTCGCGGCGCAAAATTACGCGGCGCTCTTCCCGATAGCGCACGCCGAGCGTCGTCGTTTCGCGGAAGAGCAAATCCATCATCCGTTCGCGCGCGTCCGTCGCACACAACATCGTCAACAACACGCCAGGACGATTCTTTTTCATCTGCGCGGGCGTGTAAAAAATGTCGAGCGCGCCTGCGGCCAATGCCTGTTCCATCAAATGCCCGAAGACTTGCGGATTGAGGTCGTCGAGATTGGCTTCGATGACCGTGACGGTGTCGGGCGTCGTGTCGGCAGCTTCGACTTCGCCCAACACCGCGCGCAACACGTTCGGAAACTTTTCATACTCGCGCGTGCCTGCGCCGTAACCGACTCGGTCAATCCGCATCAGCGGCATCTTCACGAAGTCTGTGGCGAGCGTCGCCACAATCGCCGCGCCCGTCGGCGTCACCAATTCGCCTTCGATGTTATTGGCATATATGGGAACACCACATAATATCTCGGTCGCCGCCGGGCCGGGAATCGGATAGGTTCCGTGCGCACAAGTGAATGTGCCATAACCGACGTGCAGTGGCGAGGAGAGGATTTGCTCAATGCCGAGTGCTTCCAAGCCGATGCACGCGCCGACGATGTCTACGATGGAATCCACCGCGCCGACTTCGTGAAAGTGAACGGCTTCGATGTCCACGCCGTGAATTTTGGCTTCGGCCTCGCCAATGCGCTGGAAAATTACGGTGGCGGTTTGTTTGACTTGCGCGCTGAGCGCCGAGGCGGCGATCAAATGTTTGATCGTCGCAAGCGAGCGATGATCGTGCGAATGTTGTTCTTCGTGCGAATGATCGTGATGATGATGGTCGTGATGATGATGCACGTGAATTTGTTTTTGCAGATGCACGTCGAACTTCGCCGCGTTGATACCGCTGCGATCCACGCGCACCAAACTCAGTTCATAGCCTTCGACACCTAACTTCGCCAACTCGCTTTTTAGCAACTCAAAGTCCAAGCCCAAATCCAGCAATGCGCCGATGGTCATATCGCCGCTAATGCCAGCAAAACAATCCAGATAAAGTGTTTTCATAAATAGTTGTGGCGCGATTTGCCAAATCGCGTTACGCCTCACGGCAAAATCCTGACGGGCGTTTTGATGGGCAGCAAATCGAACAATTCTTTGATGTCCGCGTTTTCCAAAGCAATACAACCGAGCGTCCAATCGGAACTGTTGCCGCCGCCGTGAATGAAGATGTCGCCGCCCAGCTTCGTATTTTGCGGCGGCTTGGCCTGTGCTCTGATGGCAGTCACAATCGCGTCGTGCTGCGCTTGTGAAATCAATTTTCGTTGCAAGCCAGAGGCCGCATCTTTGACATTCGGATAGCTCAGGCCGAGCGACAAGTAGTAATTGCTCTGCGGGTTTTTGTGCGTCAGGTAATACTCGCCTTCGGGCGTCGCGCCATCGCCTTGCTTGAGCTTTGTGCCTGTTGGATGGAAGCCAAGCGCGATTTTGTAGGTCTTCAGCAACTTTTGCTGATCGTTGTAAAGATAGAGTTTCCGCTCGGCTTTTTTGACAACGATGCGGTACGACGCAGCGGGTTCCATTGAATTTGGTAGAGTCGCAGGATTGCTTGAAGCTTCTCGCAACTCCGCTTGAATTTTCTTCATGACACTTTTGCTGATCGGAAAAGGCGTGGTCAAAAGACAGAACACGACCACGCTCCCCGAACTAAGCGCGATCACGAATCCACGTTTGAGAATGGTGAGGTTCATAGGCTCGTCCTTGTCAGTTGCGCTGCCAATTCCTTACCACGCCTCATCAAATCGCCGAGCGCGACGCCGTGCCAATAATTGCCCGCGAGGTGCAAGCCCGGTCGCGCCGCCAATGCCGCTTCAATTGTAGCAATGCGCGCGGCGTGCCCCAAATTGTATTGTGGAATCGCGCGCGTCCAACGTGTGATTGGCAAGCGGTGCGGCTCGCCCGTGATGCCCAGCACCGTTTGCAAATCCCGATGCACGATGCGCGCCAATTCTTCATCGCTCAAATTGACCGCACCGCGATCCGTTTCGCCGCCGATGAAGTTGTTCGTCAGTACAAAGCCATCGGGTGCGCGGTTGGGAAACAACGACGAATTCCAAATGCTCCCCAGCGTGCGCAAACCTTGATCGCGCGGCGCGAGAAAGCCAAAGCCATCCAAGGCCCGCGCGACTTGCGAGACACGATACGCGAGCGGCACGGCAGCAATCGTCGTGTACGGAATTTCGGCGAGCAATGCAGCAACTTCCGGCGCAAGATCGCGCAGCAATTCTGCGGCAACGAATGCCGGCGTGGCGAGGACGAGCCGCGCGGCTTCGACGGTCTGCGATTGTTGGTTATGCGTGAAGGTGATGTGAAATTTGAAATGTGAAATTTGAGAGATCGCTGTGACTTGGGCCGCGGTCAACAAACTGTCGCCCAACGCGCGTGCCAGCGCCTTCGGCAACGTATGCAAGCCGCTGCGGAAGTTACAAAGCCGATACGGGCGCAGTGAGCGCGTAGGCTTGATTTTATTGGCTCTGGCGGCGCGCGCGGCTTTGATCGCGCCTTTGAAAATGCTGCCGGAAGTAGCCTCGAATTCGGCGAGGCGCGCGAAGCTCGCTTGTACGCTGAGTTGTTCGGGATCGCCCGCGTACACGCCCGACACGAACGGCGCAACCAATCGTTCCAACACCTCGTCCCCCAATCGTCGCCGCACAAACGACGCAAGGCTTTCTTCGCCCGCATCACGCCGCGCAGCAACGAACGGCTCGCGCAATAAACGTAATTTGGCTTTTGGCGAAAGCAATTTGCTTTTGACGAACGCGGGCAAACTCATCGGCACGGGATGCAAGGCGTGATGGAAATAGACATACGCCGGAGCTTTCGGATTTGCCGTAACCAATTCGTCGTTGAGTTGCAATTCGTCAACCAGATCAAGGAATTCGTGCGTGCCGCGCAAACTGTTCGGGCCACGTTCGAGGAGGAAGCCCTCGGCCTCCAATGATTGAAGGACGCCCCCGACGCGGTCGCTGGCTTCGAGTAACAAGATGTGAGGCCCCGCTTTTTTCAAGTGGTACGCAACGCTGAGACCAGCGATGCCCGCGCCGACGATGAAGCAATCGAAGGTCATGGCCGCACCTTGCTGCTGACCAAATCTGCCAACGCGCGGATGAAGCGCGCATCGGTATTGAAGGCGGGCACGCGGCGGTAGTACGGCAAACCAATTTCGTCCGCGACCTGCTTGTACAAAATGTCCAACTCGTACAACGTCTCGATATGCTCGGACACAAAGCTAATCGGGATCATCAGCAGTTGTTCGACGCCTTGCACGCGCAAGTCTCGAATCTTTTGCTCGGTCGCCGGTTCCAACCATTTTACCGGCCCGACCTTGCTCTGAAAACTCAAGTGCGTTGGATAGGCATTGCCGAGAGCAGCAGAAACCAAGCGCACCGTTTCTTCCGTGTGCCGCAAATACGGATCGCCGCGTTCGATGTAGCTCTGCGGCACACTGTGGGCGCTGAAGAGCAAGTGGACGTTCGCGGAATCAGGAAACTGCGCGAGTGCGGTTTTGATTTGTTCGGCCAACGCCTGAATGTAGGGCGCGTAATCGAACCAGCGCGTGATGTAACGGCGACGAATGCTGCGCCATTTACGTCGTCCGCGCAGCAACGCAATGAATTCTTTCAAGCTGGACCCGGTCGTCGAAACCGAAAATTGCGGATAGAGCGGCAGCACGACCAATTCTGTGATGCCGTCGCGTTCGATGCGATGCAACGCTTCGTTCGTGAACGGATGCCAATAGCGCATGCCAACATAAACTTTGGCTTCAATGCCGCGTGATTGTAATTCGGCTTGCAAGGCTTTGGCTTGTTCGTCCGTGATGCGTCGCAAGGGCGAGCCGCCGCCAATTTGGGCGTAATAGGCCGAAGACTTTTTCGCCCGCGTCGTCGAAATCAGCCACGCCAGCGGCTTCTGCATAAACCGCGCGGGCAGGCGAATGATTTCCGGGTCGGAAAACAAGTTATACAAAAATGGGCGGACATCGGCCAGAGTTTCCGGCCCGCCGAGATTAAAGAGAATGACGCCGAGGCTCATATTTTTTTAGCCACGAATTCCACGAATCTTCACGAATTTGCTTTGGGTTGGAACACTCAATCTAGTTCTGAAATTGAAATAATTCGTGAAAATTCGTGGAATTCGTGGCTCACAGTCATTTATAACTTCACCGGTTGCGGATTCTTCGCGTCGCCGTAATCGTAAAAGCCGCGTCCCGACTTGCGGCCAAGCAATCCGGCTTGCACCATTCGTTTCAGCAGCGGCGGTGCGGCA
>CAZWAK010000069.1:0-36428 GCA_964631865.1 uncultured Heliobacteriaceae bacterium
AATAGATCGTCTGCAAAAACAGCCCTTGTTTATTGGTCGTGATCGGCGCAATGACATTGACCATTTGGGCGAGGTTCGCCATCTTGACGACGTCGGCGCGGCGGAAGAAGGAATTGAAAAACATCCCCATCGCCAGCGCGTCTTCAAAGTTGTAGACCTCTTCGAGCTTTTGTTGATTGTACGCCCGATACCAGACGTTCCATTCGTCGTAGGCAATGTAAATGGTACGCGGGTTGGGCTGCCGGCTTTGCACCTCCTTGATCTGGCTGGCCGTCACGTCAATGTAACTGTCAATCGTCTGCGACGACGCCATGAACTTCTCGAAATCGTTATCGCGGTTGCCGATGTAGGTGTGGATGGCGATGTAATCGGCCTGATTGCGCAACGTCTCCAGCACGGTGCGGTTCCAGTGCCTCCAGTCTGCGTTCGGCCCGTAGTTGCTCGATCCGCAGGCAATCAACTTGATACTGTTATCGGTTGAGCGCATGGCTTTGGCGGCTTCGAGCGCGAACTTGGAATACTCCTCGGCGTTCTTGTGGCCGAGTTGCCACGGGCCGTCAATCTCGTTGCCCAGCGCCCAGTATTTCACGTTGTAAGGTTTATCGCGTCCGTTCTTGCGGCGTTGATCTGCCCAATAGGTGTTTTTTTCCACGTTGCAGTATTCAACCCAATGACGCGCATCATCAATCGTGCCCAAACCAAGGTTGATGCAGATATAAGGTTCGGTGCCAATCGTTTCGCAATACTTCAAAAACTCATCCGTGCCAAACCGATTGCTTTCCAGATCATTCCAGGCCAAATCCATTCGCACCGGACGCTGATCTTTCGGCCCGATTCCGTCTTTCCAGTTGTAGCCCGAAGCGAAGTTGCCGCCCGGCCAGCGCAGGATCGTAACGTTCAATTGTTTGACGACCTCCATCACATCTTTGCGATAGCCGTCTTTGTCCGACAGCGGGCTGCCTTCTTCGTAAACGCCGCCGTAAATCATCCGTCCAAGATGCTCGGCGAAGTTGCCGAACAGGTGCGGATGGATTTCGCCGATGGTGCGGTCGGTGTCTATCTTGATGCGCGCTTGTGGCGTTTGCCCCTGGACGGGCGGCAGGCTGCTGAGCAACAGACAAGCGGTGAGGATGAGGTTGTTGAGTAAAGGAGTGGTATGTGTTCGCATGAATTTTCTCCCGTGTTATTGACGTCGTATTCCTCAATTGGGCCGTAGCAGATGACGTTACTTACAGTCTTTACCGAAGCATAGATTCTTGCTAAAGAAGGGTAATACAAAGTTCTGAAAACGGACAGCCACCGCGCTGGTATGCGTGCCTTGATACACCTCGAAGCCATGCGCGATTCCATATTTATCGAGGATGTCGTGCAGCTTGCCTGTATCAACTCGTAACCCGTCCTTATCACCCACATCCAGCGAAATCGCACGATACTGGCGGAGATTCCCGATGTACTGATCTACGAAGGCCAGCGGCGCGTTCGCCGCCCATTTCGCCAGAACGTCAGGCTGTAGTTCGCCGTTTTTCCTTGCCAGGTCGAGGTACAGCGGAGGGTTCTTCGGATTGGGCGACCAGGCAGCGGCGGCAGCGAGTTGCGCCCGGGCACCGAACGGCAACTTGGCAAAATCTTCCGGCGTCTTCGCCGCTTCCACAGCCTTTTCCATTTCCGCATTTGCTGGCGGCGCTTGCCGTGGCGATAAGCAGCACGGACTCATGCTGTAGAGGCTGCCAAAGACATCCGCATGCTTCATGCCGATGCGTGTTGCGCCATAGCCGCCCATCGAGTGGCCAACCAGCCCGCGGGCCAGCCGGTTTGGAATCGTCCGGTAATGCGCGTCAATGTAAGAGACCACATCACGCGCAATAAACCGCTCGAAATCTCCGGTGGTGACGGAACTTGAATACATCGAACCGTTGTGCCTGGTCTTGGAATCAGGCAGCACAACGATCATCTCTTTTGCGCCTTGCGCAAAAGCGCCTTCGATGGTTTGCGGCACGTGAATCTCCTGGCTCCATTGCTCCGCGCCGATGGAATACCCGTGCAAGGCGTAAATGACGGGATAACGCCGGGACTTGTTCGTCGTGTAGCTGGGCGGCAGAAAGACGATCACTTCGCGGTCAACCGCATCGCCTTCGAGATTGCCCTCCAGGGCTGTTCCGTGAATTTTGATGCGCTCTACTTTGGCAGGTTTAGCTCCTGCGATGACGGGTGGGACTTCGGTCTTAACTTGCGTCGGCGCTGGCGTCACGAGTCCAATCATTATCGCAAGCGCAAGGCGGAATTTCGCTTTCATCATCAAACCTCTACAGGAAATCTTTTTGGGGTCGTGCTTTAGAAATGATGCTGGGGTTGGCCGCCCTCGATTTCAACCTTTGTTCATCGGCTTGCGACGACCGACCAAAATGGTCAGCATCATTTTTGAAGCATGACCAAAATTTCTAACAGCAAAGCACGTCGGTCTGTTTATTTGTTGGTCAATCGTAGAAAAGCGACGCTATTGTATTTCCGCCCTAAATGCCTGACAAGTCTTTGAACGTTACAGAACGTTTGATAACATCCCGTCGCACTGTTTCCACCACATCAAAAGTTGCTAGGCTAAAAGCACTTATGCGCGAAACGTCTCTCGAAACCAGCCAGTCTCTGACGAGCAAGCAGAAATGCGCGGCGCTCGAAGCCGTGCTGCACAGTGACACGTTTGCCCGCGCCGACCAGTTGAAAAACTTCCTGAAATACGTTTGTGAAATGGAGATGGCCGGGCGCGGCCACGAATTGACTGAGTATCTCATCGGCATTGAAGCACTGGGGCGGCCCGCCAATTATTCGCCTGGCGATGATTCGGCGGTGCGCACCCGTGCCTTCGCGCTCAGGAAAAAGTTGCAGGAGTTTTACGAGCAGGAACAGCCCGACGCCCCGCTGCGCATCGAGTTGCTGAAAGGCTCCTACTGCCCGCACTTTGTCGAGAGCCAGCCGCCTCAAAAAGCGAACGGCGACGGAATGCTGGCTGAGTTGTCCGCGCCGCAGCTTGTTCGCTCGCCCTCTGCGCACGAACAATTGCTTCAGGCCGAAGCAACAGGCCACCGTGAGTGGAAAAGAAGTTGGCTGCCCCCTTTCAGCGCCGGAGTTGTGGTAACGGCGCTGCTCGCCGGACTACTCTACTGGTGGTTGAGACCCAAGCCCCACTCTCACGCTGTTTCGCCTCCCCCCGCGCCGATTCTGGTTGAAGCCTGGGGGCCGCTGCTGGCACCGAACGCCGAGGTGTTGCTGTGTGTCGCTAATCCGACCAGTTTTTCGGTACACCCCAGCGCTCTTTCTCCCGCGACGACCAATACTCCATTCAACTATCCGGGCGCGGTGCCAATGCCGCAGCAGCTTTATGAGCTATACAACAAGCGCCCCCCCGTTCCGGCCAACCCGACCTTGACCATCACCAGGAACGGCGCTTACTGGGGAGATGTCTTAGGCGCGCTGACGGCGTTCAAAATCCTGAACGCCGCTGGTGTGTCGCCGCAGATCGTGCCTGAAATAGCCATCACGATGCCGATGCTGCGGGGCCGCAACGTCATCTTGTTTGGGGCGCCGGATTACAGTTCCGCGGCGGCCCGCCTTCAGGAAAATTGCCCGCTGCGCGTCAACTTCCTGGACGCCATCGTTGGTTCCGCTACTCCTGCAACGCCTGCGGCGCGTTACGCGCTCAAATTGGGGCAACAGCAACGGCTGACGCAGGTCTTCGGTTTGATCACGGTGTTGCCCGGCGAAAGCGCGGGCGACCACCAAAACCGCATCCTGATCTTTTCGGGAGTGAATTCGGCGGGCGCGCAAGCGGCGGCGGAATTTTTCAGCTCGCCAGTACGCTTGCTCGAATTGAAGAAGGAATTGAAAAAAGCCGGACTCAATACTTTCCCGCCAGCCTATCAGGTAGTAGTCAAAGTCGAGACTGAGGACAGCATTCTGCTCAACTACCGCTATGAAACCTATCGCATCATTCCTCCGTCAGGGAACCCGTGAAGTATTTAATGTGAATCAGGGGTTGAAAACGATGAGAAAGTAGGCAAAAGCCAACTTCCCAAAGCAATGCACCATCAGGGCATCCGCTGAGCGCACTGTCCCCGCATCCTGAATGCCGGTCTTGTCATTGCACCAGTTGAAGAGTCCCCGACGGGCTGGCGTAAGTGACTGACGCAGCGATTATGATATTTCTCTAGCGCACTTAACTGCTTGCCTTTGGGCTTTTTACGGGGTGGATGCCAGCGACTCCCTTGTGCCGCTAACTGCGCTGCAAACTCGGCATCGGCGTAGGCCGAGTCGCCGATTAAGGTGGTCGTTGGCAACGCAATTTCTTGCTCTTTGACACGGCGCACATTGTGTTGCCTTCGCGCAGCCAAATCTGTTGCGGCATGGGCAGGCGTGCGCGCGCGACGTTGCGCCACCGTGTGCAAACGCACGCCGTGAAACCATTGTTTCTTGCTCGCGCAATAGCCCACATCGGCCACCATCGGGGCCACCTGCGCCGTGTAAGCGTGCCCGCCGCGCGGGGAGCATCACCGGCAAGGAATCTATCACTTGATCCACTTCCGGTGCGGGGACGGCGGGCAACTGTGCTTGCAGATAGGCTCCCAAAGTGTGAAAACTCGCTTCCAACCGATTGAGCCGCGCGACAAAGGTCTGATACGCGGGTAGCTTCGGAAAGTAATGTAACCAATAGGTTTGCACGAATTCGTGGATCGCCTTTTTCTCAAACTACCGCTTCTCGTACCGCACCAGATCATCAATCACCGCCATCGCATTGGCAAGCCGTTCCTGATGCGTCCCGGTCAAAAGCTGAAACGGTCGTTGCTGCGCCGTCAACTCCGCGACAAACATTTCGCGCATCCACTCCCGAATCGCCTCGCCATCGCGCGTGCCGTCCTGCTCAAACGGCGTGTGTACATCGGTCAGCAAATACAAATCGGGGCGACGATGCGCGGCGACGATGGCTTCGACTGCCGAAGAACGTGCGTGCAAATAACGGCGATGCCAGACGCTCGTGGCAAAGGCATCGGTGTCGCAAATCAAAAGCTTGTTCGCATTGCGCGCCGCTTCATTTTCGCGTTCGCACTGGATTTGGGCAATGTGCGTGAATTCGTCCGAAGTCCAATCGTAACCGCTGCCTTCCGCCAATTTGCGTTCGGAGTATTCGCGTCCATATTCGGCGACCCAAACCGTTTGATAATGCGCCGCCAAGCTTCGCGCGAGCGTCGTCTTGCCGGTAGATTCTGCGCCGACCAAGCAAATCCGCTTCGCATACCAACCGCGCACGGGCGGTTCCAAATACTCCCAATACGACATCGCATTGCTGCGAACTTTTGTCCCGGAGACAGGAACGATGTTACGTGCTTTATCAATCAACACATGCTCGCAACCGAGGTAATGCGCAAAGCGGTCGCCGTACTCTTCGGACGTGAACACGACATCGGGCGCAAAGCCTAACCAACGCACCGAATTCTCCGCCCAGACGCGCGAATCCTGTTCGTCGTAGACATCATCAATCAACAGCACATTCACATCGGGATGAATTTCGCGGAGCCACGCGGCGCGCAAATCTCCGGGCGGTTGCTCGTGCGGCTTCTGACAAACGATGACGTAGAGTTCGTCCACTTGTGCGCGCCCCGAATCAATCAGGAATTTGTGCCCGCGATGCGGCGGATAAAACTTGCCGACGATCAACCCGCGCTTAGCCATTGGCGGCGGCCTCCGTTTCCCGCAACGCGCGTTGCCAACGCAGCACACCCGCAATGCACAAGCACAGAAACACAGCGTACAACACGGCGGTCAGGCGCAACTCACGCGTGAGGTACAAGTAAATGTAAAGCACATCTGCCGTGATCCAGAGCCACCAGTTTTCGATCACTTTGCGATTCAGCAGAAACTGCGCCGCCAAGCTCAATGCCGTCGTCAGCGCATCCAAAAGCGGCGCAGCGCCATTCACCGCGCGCAGCAGCAACATCAGCAACCACGTCCCCAGCGGCACGAAGCCGAGCGTCAGCAGCAGCAACGGCCACGAAGCGCGCTGCACGTTCAGCGCCGCGCGATCTTTGCCGCCGTACAACCAGTTGTACCAGCCTTGCACGCCAAGCACGATGTACACGATCTGCAAACCAGCATCGGCGAACAAACGCGCTTGCCCAAACAGCACGAGAAAGAAAATGTTATTCGCAATGCCGAGCGGGAAATTCCAGATGTTTTGGCGGACGACTAAGAAGACGCAGGCTGCGCCAGTCACAAAGCCGAACATTTCCGTCCATGAAATCGGCCAGTTCATATCAAAACGTCACAATCAGTATCAGACTGCAATAACAACACACTCTGCACTCTCCACTCTTCACTCTTCACTCTTTAGGAGGAAAAACACAATTCCTGTCTGAGAATGAAGAGTGGAGAGTGCAGAGTGGAGAATGCCCCTTGCCGTCGTTACTGTTTGGTGATGGCTTCATCCAAATTCAGCAGCAAGCTTGCCGTCGTGGCATACGCCGCGAGTTCGGCTTTGTCGAGCTTGTCGTCGTTGCGTTTTTCGCCCACCGACAATAGCTTTTTCACCGCTTCCGCATCGCGCTTGAACGCATTGAGTTGTTTCGTCAAATGTCGCGCGAGCACTTGCACTTCTTTGTCGCTCGGTTGCCGCGAAGTCACGACGCGAAAGGCCCACGCGAGACGTTGTTCCGCCGTCGTGCCGCCTTCTTTCAGCATGCGTTCAGCCAGCATCCGCGCGGCTTCGATGTACGTCACATCGTTCATCAGGTTCAGCGATTGCAGCGGCGTGTTCGTCCGCACATCGCGCACGTTGCAAAACTCGCGCGCCGACGCATCGAACGCCTGCATATTCGGCGCGAGGATCGTGCGCTTCCAGAACGTGTAGAGGCTGCGTCGCCACAAGCCTTCGCCCTTCGCCTGGTCATAGCCAGTCTGTCCGCCGAACGCCATGTCTTTGTACAAGCCCGCCGGTTGATACGGCTTCACCGACGGGCCGCCGAGTTTTTCGACGAGCAAGCCGGACGCCAGCAACGCCTGGTCGCGGATCATTTCGGCAGACAACCGATAACGCGGGCCACGGGCGAGCAAGCGATTGTCGGGGTCTTCGGATTTTGGATTTTGGATTTTGGATTTTGGATTGAGGCGGGAGTCCTGCCGATAGGTCGCGCTCGTCACGATGGTCTTGAGCAAGGCTTTCACGTCCCAGGATTTTGGATTTTGGATTTTGGATTTTGGATTGGAATCCGCATTCCGCAATCCGAATTCCGCATTCATAAATTCCACTGCCAACCAATCCAACAACTCAGGATGCGAGGGCAATTCGCCTTGCGAGCCGAAGTCTTCCGTCGTTTTCACCAAGCCAGTGCCGAAGAACATTTGCCAGAAACGATTCACCGTCACGCGCGCGGTCAAGGGATGTTCGGGGCTGACGAGCCACTGCGCCAAGCCGAGCCGATTGTTCGGGAACGCGGCGGGCTTCGCAGGCAACGAAGCCGGAACCGCACGCGGCACTTGTTCGCCGGGCGCATCGTACGCGCCGCGCCGCAGCAAATGCGCGGGGCGCGGCTGCGGCAACTCTTCCATCACCATCAACGTTGGCAGCGTGTCGGTGTACGCCTGCTTCTGTTCGTGCAGCAGCCAGAGCTTTTTGTACGCCTGCTGCAACGATTCCGGCGCAGCCAACACAATGAAGGCGCGCGTGAGTTTGTCGGTTTGCGCGGGCGTGCGTTGTGCGGCAGGGAGCGCAGCGATTTTGTCCAGCGCATCCGCGTTCGCCAACAACCGAATTTCATTGAGCGGCAACGCGCGGCTGTACATGCGCACTTCGTCCAGCGCGCCTCGGAAGCGAAACGCCGGGCCACCGCCCGCACCAATCTTCAACGTATTTTTCGAGCCACCGAACAACAAAAAGAAATTGCGCTGATTGAATTTCAGCTTCTGCTCTGCGCCGTTGACATAAATGCGAATGCGGTCTTCCCACTGCCTCATCCCATCGAACACAACCGCCACGTGTTGCCATTCGTTCTGCGCAAGCGGCTCGACCGTTTCAACGCGCAACGCATCTTCGCCCCAGCGAAAGACCATATTGAAATGCAGCTTGCCGTTGACGAGGTACAAACCATAACCATCGGCACGCGGCACGCTGTTCTCCAACTCCGCCGGGCTGTCGCTGATTTTGGTGATGATGGATTGCGTTTGATTGGATTCGGGCTTGATCCACGTCGCTATCGTGAAGCGTTCTTTGTAATCGCTGCTCGTCGTTTTGTAGCGATAATCCGCGTGCATCCCGCCATCGAAAAACGTCTTGCCATCGAACGCCATACCTTGTCCGGTCGGTGCGGAAACATAACGCGGCACGCCTTCGCGCCAGCCCGTCTCAAACTTGATGGGCTTTTCATCCTTGCCGCGATTGTATTGCTCGTGGTGCGCGCGGTCAGACTTAATGAAGACGGGTTTGTCGCCATCGTCGAGCGATAATTGCACAATCAATTTTTCGTCGGGAAACCATTGCTGATTCACCTTGCCGAGCAACTTCTTTTCCCACCGCTGCATTGCGTCCGATGCCTTTTGCAGTTCAGTGTCGTACTGCGCCTGCACCTGCGCGATGTCCTGCTCGAATTGCTGCAAACGTTGTTGCTGCTCGCGCGTCGGAGCCAGCATCACGGGCGGCGAATTGCCCTGATCGAACGAATGTCCGTCTTCGTCAATGCTGTTGAAGTAGGCCGAGAGTTGATAGAACTCTTTCTGCGTGAACGGATCGTATTTGTGATTGTGGCAGCGCGCGCAGCCTAGCGTCAGCCCCATAAACACAGTCGCCGTCGTGTCCACGCGATCCACAACATACTCAACGCGATATTCTTCCGGCACGACGCCGCCTTCGGCATTGATGCGATGATTGCGATTGAAGGCCGTTGCAATGCGCTGATCCAAAGTCGCGTTCGGCAACAAATCGCCCGCGAGTTGTTCGATAGTGAATTGATCGAACGGCTTGTTTTGATTGAAGGCTTCGATGACCCAATCGCGCCAACGCCACGCCTCGCGCACGCCGTCCACTTGATAGCCGTTCGTGTCGGCATAACGCGCTGCATCCAACCACTTGAACGCCATTCGTTCGCCGTAGCGCGGCGATGCTAACAAGCGATCTACAACTTTTTCGTAAGCGTTTGGCGCGTTGTCGTTCAGAAAGTCATCCAACTCCTGCAACGTCGGCGGCAAACCCGTCAAATCGAACGAGACGCGCCGCAGCAGCGTAGCCTTGTCCGCTTCGGGCGAGGGTTGCAAGCCTTCTTTTTCGAGCCGCGCGAGCACAAAATAATCAATCGCGTTCTGCGGCCACGCGGTGTTTTTGACTGCGGGCAAAGCGGGTCTGACCGGCGCGACAAACGACCAATGCGATTGCCACGTTGCGCCTTGCCGAATCCATTCCGTGAGCAATTCGATTTCCTGCGCGGTCAACGAACGGCCTGAATCTGCGGGCGGCATGCGCAACGTTTCGTCTTTGTGCGTGATGCGTTTAATGAGTTTGCTTTGGTCAGGCTGACCGCGAACTATCGCCGCCATTGCCGCCGCTTCAGAGTCCAGGCGCAATTTGATTTGCTTCGCCGTCGCGTCCGGGCCGTGACAGGCAAAACATTTGTCCGAGAGAATCGGGCGAATGTCGCGGTTGAAATTGATGGCGCGCGGCTGCACTGTGGCCTCTACCGCGCGGAACCCAATGATTTGTGCGCCTGCGCCCGCTGCCAGCAACAGGCTGCCCAGCTTGAGCGCCAGAGAGAAGTTGTTATTCATGGTCGGTTACGGCGTAAAAACGTCCGCTGCTTTGCACTGCTCGCGTCGCAACGGTCTGCGCCAAAGCAGGGATTTGCATTCCGCCGTAATCTTCGCACTTTGCCCGAACCACAGCAAGGCGACGGAATTGTCCGGCCATGAAGTTCAATCTTTGATGGTGAGGTTGTAGGCCACTGTCAGGAGTTTGCCGCCGCGCTGAAATTGCGACCAGATGCGATAGCGACCGAGGCGCGGGAAAAACGTCTCGAAGTAAATGGCGGCGGGAGCGGACTGGCTCGACGGCGTTTCCAACGGATGCGAATGCAAATACTCTTCGCCGTCTGCGCTGAGAATCAACGTGTGCCCCCACGCGCCCAGATACGGCTGCAAATCCTGCACCGGCTGCCCGCTGTTCGCGTCCGTGAGTTGATAGCGCAACAACACAGGCTGTCCGGCCACCGGTCGTTCGGGCGCGAAGCTCAACGCGATGCGCGTGGTCTCCACTGTTTTCGTGAACGTCGAATCGGGCGTCAACTGCGCTCGTAAAGATGCCGCCTCGCCTTTGAACCCGCTGGTGACGAGGTTCTGATGCACGACGTGCGCCGTGCCGCCGACGGGGAAAATATCGCAGTAGAGATGATACAGCCCCGCCTGTGGCAACACGGTTTCAATGATGAAGCTGCCGTCAGCTTGCGGCGTGGGGTGAATGTGGTCGAAGTGATTGAAGTCGGAACTGACGACAAAGAGGTGAAACAGCTTTTCGTGCTGAATATTGAATTGCCTGACCTGTGCGCCGGTCTTCGGATTGTAGATGGCAAAGCGCAGTGTGGTCTTTTGTCCCGGCTGGATGTGCTGCGGCAGCGTTTCGGTTTTGACCACGAATTCATCGGTGAGCGCGCCTGCCGTGCGCGTCAACGCCATCCCGCATTTGGAGCAACTGCCGGGCTTGGCAGCCGTCACATCGGCGTGCATCGGGCAGGCATAGAGTTCCTCGGTCGCGTTAGTTGAAGCGAGGCTGATTTCCTGCGCAAACGTTTTTCGCCCCGTAAAATCAGCCCCCAACAACACACAGCACCAAACGAAGAGGAGAACGTAGTTTTTCATGTCTATCTTCCCCACACCTGCACTTCAGCCAGCGACAGATAATTGCGCTCGGACAGTTGCACACGAACGTAACGACCACTCGTCGCCGCATTCAGCATCAAGCTCGGCGGCGCTTGTCCGCTGACCCAATATTTCTTCACTGCGCTGTCAGCCACGAGGCTATTGTAGCTGCGCCCCGTCATATCGGTGCTGGAAACGAACACATAGAAATTGGACAGGCGATTGCTGCAACAATCGGTGCGATTGAAGAGTTGAATCGTTTCAATCGTGCGCGGGCTGCCTAAATCCACCTGCCACCAGGCTCTTGAGTTGTTGTTCGTGTGGGTCACGGAATTCTGGCTGTACACGCCGCTGGTATTGCCATCCACGGCGCGGCTTGCGGCCCCGCCGTTGCTCGTCGAGGACTGCGTCGCAGATCGCCCTTGTGCCAGGTTTGTATTTAGTGTCGGCGCGCTGCTTTCTTCGGAACCAATTTGTTGCAG
Organism: uncultured Heliobacteriaceae bacterium; assembly: GCA_964631865.1. GTDB lineage: Bacteria > Acidobacteriota > Blastocatellia > RBC074 > RBC074 > JAFDVL01. The sequence goes on from CAZWAK010000069.1 coordinate 11,361, forward strand.
ATAGGCGACGAGTTTTTGCAGGTCTGTCGTTGTGAGCGAAACGCCGTTGTGCGCTGTGATCGCAGCTTCCAACGTCGCCGCCGAACCATCGTGCAGATACGGAGCCGTCGCCCACACATCGCGCAACGTCGGCGTATCCAATCCCAACAATGTGTTGCCGAGACGCAGGCCACTCGCGGGCTTGAGCGTGCCGATGTTGCGCAGCGAGCCAGTCGCGGCTTCGGTGAACGCTGTGCCGCTGTGGCATTGCGCACAATTTTGCGCGCGGAAGATTTCACGGCCTGCCAGCGCATCGCTCGTCAGCGCGCCGTTGTTGCGATAGGGGCTGGGATCGAAGCTTGTCAGCGAAGCAACGTACGCGGCCAAAGCATCCAGATCGGCACTCACGCCGGTCTTGCGATCTCCGAGCGGTTGATTGCGCGTGCCCGTGTTGAATTGCGCATCGGTCATCAACCCCGTGCCGCCGGACAAACCGCGAATCTGGCCTTCAAAATCCTGCACCTCATCGAAGTTCGCGCTCCAATGCAGAAAGCCTTGTGTACCGCTGCGTCCGCGCAACGAAATCGTATTGCGCAAGCCTTCACCAAAGCCCGTCAAATCCCACACGCGCCCGTCCTGCCCACCGTCGTTGTGGCACGAAGCGCAGCTAATGTAGGCATCGCGCGCGAGTCGCGTGTCCGCCGCATCGTAGAAAAATTGCTTGCCGCGCAACACCTGCGCCGACAATTTCTCTGTCGCCACGCTGTTCATCGTCGCCAGCACGGGCGCGGTCAACGCGCCTTCGTTCACGACACGGTTGATGTCCAGCACCGACACCGTGCGATCCATAAAATTGTTCACGAACAGCTTGCTGCCGTCGGCGGAAACAACTACGCCCTGCGGTGCGCGACCAACGGGAATGCGGAAGAGTTCGCGTTGGCCGTACGCATCCACGACCGCAATTTCGCGGCTGCCTTCGAGCGCGACGAACAGATAATTGCCCGTGCGATCAAAGCCGCCGGTGCTGGCGATGCCGCCGTTGTTGTGATCGAGGCGTGCCAGATAATTTTCAGTGTTCGTCGTCAAGTTGATGACCGAAGAAATGCTGCGCACAGTGCTTTCAAACGTCAGGTTGCGACCGTCGCGCAACGTGCCGCGCGCAATGTTGTCTTGCTTGGACGGTGTCCACGCCGTTTGCCCATCGGGCGCAATGATGGCCGGGCCGAGATAATTCGGGATGCCGCGCCCAACGTTTTCGGTGTCGAATTGATCGCTGTGGCGCAAGCGAATCGTGTTCGCCAACGTCATCGCGCTGGCATTGACGACCAGCACTTCGCCGCCGCCATTGGCAACTTGCGGCGTCGCCGTGTCTTCGCCCGGCACGCGCGGCGTGATGAAGCGCGAAACATACACCGTCGCCCCATCGGCACTGATCGAAAGATGACGAACATCAAGACCGGTATTCAATGTCCCACTCAACGCGCCCGTGCTGGCATCCAGTTTGAAGAGCTTGCCCGCCGCTTCCAACGTGACGTATGCGAAGCCACCGGTCGGCGCAAATGCAATGCCGTAGGGTTGTGAGGCGTACGGCAGCGGAATCGTCTGCACGACGGTCAACGAAGCCGGATCAATCACGCTGATCGAAGCCGTGCGTCTGTTCGTCACCCAGACGCGCCCGTTCGGCGCGATGGCGAGGCTGCGCGGCGCGCTGCCGACATTGATTTCCGCCGCTTTCGTGTGCGTCACGGCATCGAAGACGCTGACCGAATCGTTGTCCTGATTGACGACCCACAAACGCGGATTGCCCGTCGCGCGTGTTTCATAGGCCAGATTCATTGACACAGCAGGACGATTCGTGCTCGCGGGCAAGTGAATGGCTTGCGTACACGTCGTGCTTTTTTCAATGCCGCGATCATCCGTTGCCGTGACTTTGACCACGTAAATGCCGGGCTGCGTGAACGTATGACTGATGCTCGGCGCAGTGGAGTACGCCGTCTCCGCCGTGCCGTCGCCAAAGAGCCATTTGAAGCGCGGGTTCACAGCGTTGTTCACAGTGGCGGTGTATGAAACCGCCGTATTCACAGGCTTCGGCGATGAGGTCATTGCATTGATCGTCAGTCCGGGCGGCGTGATTGTCCACACAAAGCTGCGCGCCGCCGTGCCGCCGCGCCCATCACTCACCGTGACGGTCGTGTTGTAATTTGTGGCCGTCGTCGGCGTGCCCGTGATGACGCCCGTGCTGTTGTTGATTGTCAATCCGGCGGGCAAGCCGGAAGCGGCGAAGCTCAAGACATCGCCGTCAGGATCGCTGGCCGTGAGCGTCACGTTGACCGCAGTGCCCGCCGCATCGGTGCGATTCGGCAGCAACGCGAGTGTCGGACTTTGATTGGCGCGCACGGTCGCTGTCTTCTCCGTTTTGTCTGCGGCGAAGCGACCTTGTGCGACCGCTGCGCCCCAGTTCACGCCGTCCGCGCTGACATAAAATTTGTAATCCGCAATCGTGCCATTGAACGTCGCATCCTGACGCGGCAAGTAGCGGAAGCCACCAACGTTGTAATTCGCTTTCAGATCAAACGCGATCCAATGCGGATGCACAGGATTCGCGGTTTGCCACTGCGTATGCCAGATCGTCGTGTTGCTGCCGTCAATCGCGTTCGTCGCCGCGCCGTTTTCGCCCTGTGTTTCCTGGCTGTCGGTCGTGACCGTCCAACCGGCACGATTGATTGCATTGCCGTTGGCATCGAGGATGTTGATTTCGGCAGCGGACGTCCAGGGATTGCCGTTGACTTCGGACAGAGCTTCGAGCTTCACGTACCGAATCGCGCCGCGCACCGTGACCAACCAATCAAAGCTTGTATTCGCGGTGAACGTGCCATCAGTAACATTCACTGTGACGCGATAGCTGCCGCTTGTAGTAGTCGTGCCGGTAATCACGCCCGTCGCGCTGTTGATCGTCAAGCCCGCAGGCAAGCCGGTCGCGCTGAACGTCATCGCATCGCCGTTCGGATCATTGGCTGTGATCGCCAGGTTCACGACATCGCCGACGAAATTGGTTTTGTTGCCGGGGTTCGTCACGACGGGGCCGGTGTTCGTGACAACCTGGATCACTTTGGCAACGGACGGCACGCCTGCACTGTTGAGCGCGAACAACATCCAGTAGCCCGGCGTCAACACATTCACGTTGCTGTGCAGCGTCAATTGATACGCCCCCGCGCCGTCGCTCGTGAACGGCACATTCAAAAAGTGCAAATCGGAATTCAAATTGTGCGTCAGCCCGGACATTTTGATGAGGCTGAATTTGGCGATGTTGAGCGAAGCCTGCGCGGTGAACTGCCGCCCCGCAACAGCCAGATTCGGTGCGGAGGTAATCGCCGGACGCGCCGCCGATGTGCCATCCGCGTTGTACAAATACGGCGGCGTGAAAACCTGATGATCGGGATGATCGGCAGCGCAATTGCACAAGCCGCCGCCGCCCGACCAGACGCGCCCATCCGGCATCAACAACGCGACCGAATGGTAATTGCGCGGCACCGCGATGTCCGCAACCGGACGCCACGTTTGCGTTGTCGGATTCCAGATTTCGGGCGTCAGCACAGTGCCTTGATCGCTGAATTCGATGCCGGATGTGTTGCCGCCAATCACCATCACTTCGCCGTTGGGCAGCACGACCGCGTTGTGAAACTTGCGCGCGTTCGCCATCGGATTCGTCAACGTTTTGCGCGGCGTCGCCCCCGTCAAATCAATCACCATCGCCTGATTCGTCGCGGCTTGATTGTCGCCATTGATTTGCCCGCCCGTCACCAGAATCTTGCCTTCGTCGTACATCACCGAACCTGAATATTTCGGATACCATGTGTTGTCCAAGCCCGAATCCGCCACGCTGCCATTGCCCGTGACGTTGATCCAGTTCATCTGTTGCGTCGGGCCGAGGTGAAAAATCTGCCCATTCGGCGCGAGTTGCAAATACGGCAGCCAGTTTTTCTGATAGCCCGTGAAGTTCAAAATCGGCGCTTGTAAATTCGCGCCGGTCAGCAACGACCAACCGACATTCGGCGTCCAGAGTTCAGGATAAATGTCACCCGGTTCGCCCAGCGCCGTGAAGACTTTGCCGTTCGGCAACGCTACGCTGCCCGGATACCAACGACCACGATTCATGTTTTGCAGCGGCGTCCACGTGTTCGTGCGGAAATCGAAGGCACTGACTTTTTCGCGCGTGCCGTCGCCGCCGTTCACAAACACGCGCCCGTCTTCCAGCATCGTCGGAATGGCGCAGAACATGCTGTGACTCGTGTGATTCACCGACGTGATTTGATTCGTGGTCGGATTCCAATAGGCCGCATACGTGCTGGTTCCGCCGCTGAACGAAGTCGGATTGTTGCCGCCCCACGCGAGGATGCGCCCGTCCGGCAACGATGCAGCCGAAGCAAACACGAACGGCCATCGCACCGCCGCGCTCCACGTGCCTGCTTGTGACGGCTCCGCTTCCAATCGTGCTTCGGCGGGAGCCACGAAGGCCGGATAGCTCTTGGCTTTCTCCGCCAGCATGTAATCGCTGAACACGTGATCGGGATCATCGCCTCCGGCAGCGTGCCGATGCGTGGGGAGGCTTGTGCGGCTGGCGAGTGTGGTGCTGCGTTCGACGCGCGCTTCCGCCCACACGGCATAATCAAACGCGCTGCCATCGCCCGCGTTCGTCACAACGAGTTTGAGTTCTTTGCGCCCCACCACGTTGAGCGCGATCTGTCGCGTAAACGTCGCGGCGGTCACGACGCCGCTGTCAAAAATGCGAACACCGTCAGCATAGATTTGAAACACCACCGAGCCGCGCCCGCCCGTGCCATCCGCGATGCCGAGGCTCGCGCGAAACATCGCGAATTGCCCGCCCAAGTCGTAGCGCGACTCAAACGGAGCCGTGACGGCGAGACCTTTTTTGTACGAGATTCCTTTGAGCACGAGTGGCCGCGCAGGCGTGTGCTCCTGACGTTGCCCGCGCACCTGTGCCAACGTCTTCGTCATCAATTCCAGCTCGTTCAGGTAAACCGTATTGCTGCTGCGTTGCTCGCGCCAGGCACTCAAGGTTTGCGCTGGCTCATCGGCAGTCGGTTGCGCCTCGCGCGTGGGCGTGCCGGGAGCTTGATTGTTTTGGCGTTGCCGCATTTCCCGCAACGTTTGCGCGTAAGAATTGGGGCAGGAAAAGGACGGGCAAAGATGCAGCAACAAAGCAAGTCCCAGGCAAAAAAACGGCGAGCGGCGTGATGTCTTCATACACTTGTCTACACACTTCTGGTCATCGTGTACGACAGGGGCATGCCTGACACTGAGTTTTTCTTGATGCGAGGAAAATTTACCGAGACCCTATGATGAAGCCATTGCAACGGCCTGCTAAAACCATCACGAAGATGACGGCAGGAAAGTAAGGCGGCAGGAAGCTGTAGCGCGATTTGGCAAATCGCGCCACGCAGCAAAAGATTGATGCAGTGACTATTCCTTCGTCACCGTTTCATCCAAATTCAGCAGCACATTCGCCACCATTGTCAGCGCCGCGAATTCGGCTTTGTTCGCGGCTTTGCTGTCTTTGAGGATTTTCGCGGCGGCCTGCGGTTGCGATGTAAAATTCGTGACTTGCTGTTGGTACAACGCGAGCAAGCGTTCCAGTTCTGCCGCTTCGGGTTTGCGCGTCAGACACGTGCGAAAGCCATACGTCAAGCGCGCTCGCAACGTCGTGCCGCCGTCTTTCAGCATCCGCATTGCCAAACCACGCGCGTTGTCCATCGCGGCTTCGTCGTTGAGCATCGTCAAGGCTTGCAACGGTGTGTTTGTGCGCACGCGGCGCACGGTGCAAGTTTCGCGGCTCGTGCCATCGAAGGTCATCATTTGCGGAAACGGAGCCGTGCGACGAATGAAGGTGTAGAGGCTGCGCCGATAGCGGTCTTCGCCTTCGCTCGTGCGCCATTTTTCGGCACTGTATGGACTCGTCCATACGCCTTCGGGTTGCAGCGGAAACACGCTCGCGCCCCCGATTTTACGGCTCAGCAAGCCACTCGCGGTCAACCCCAAGTCTCGAATCATTTCGGCCTCCAATCGAAAGCGCGGGCCGCGTGCGAGCAGGCGATTGTACGGGTCTTCCAATTTTGGATTTTGGATTTTGGATTTTGGATTGAAGTCGGATGACTGGCGATAAGTCGCGGACATGACGATCAAACGATGAAGCATTTTCATGCTCCATTTTTTCGTTGGCTTTGATTCCGCATTCCGCACTCCGAATTCCGCATTCGTGAATTCCGCATTCATGAATTCGACGGCGAGCCAATCCAACAATTCCGGGTGCGACGGCGCTTCGCCTTGCGTGCCGAAGTCTTCGCTCGTCAGCACGAGGCCGCGTCCGAAAAATTGTTCCCAGAAGCGATTGATGGTCACGCGCGCCGTCAGCGGATTGTCTTCGCTCACCAACCATTTCGCCAAACCGAGGCGGTTGTACGGCAACGCTTCAGACATACGCGGCAGGAACGCGGGCACATCGGCATAGACTTTTTCGCCGGGACTCAGGAAGCTGCCGCGCACGCGCATCGGCGCAGACGGCTTTTCAAATCCCGGTTTCTCGCCCATCACCAACGCGGTCACGATATTCAAATCGCGCAACTCTTTTTGCAGCGCGCTCAATCGCTCGCGGTCGGCTTTCAGCAGCGGCGTCAACGCACGATGCAGCGAGGCCAAATCCTTCTTCTGCTTTTCGGTGCGTTCCGTCATCGCCAGCACAGGGCGTTGCGTCGCCGGAACCTTCGTCAGCGTCGTTGGTTCTTTGCTGGTCGTCACGGACAAGCGGAAGCGGCCAATGCCCTGCCCGACGGAACCACCGAGGTGCTTGAGCTTGACCGTCAACGTCGTGCCGCCGAGAAAGCCAAATGGTTTTTCGGCAATAAAGACGGCATTGCGAGCGACGCGCGTCGTGTCCGAAGTTGCGTTGACCAACCAGCCGGTTGGTTTGTCAATCGGCGGCATGTCGCGGGTGAAGAATTTTTTCGGCTCAATGCGGCTCGCCTGATTGTCTACGCTCGCCGATTTGAACGCGATGAGTTGCGGCTTGCCGTTCGCAGGCGTGGCTTCGACTTCGATGCCCGTGAGCAAAAAGTTGCCGTACGGATCACGACCGGGGCCGCCTTTGGGCAAGCTCGGATCGGGCATCGCTTCGAGGCGCAGCGCGGTAATGTTTTTGAGATCGGTCTTCGTCGTGATGACGTACGTTTCGGCTTCAGGATTCGCGCCCGAAGCGAGAACAGATTTATCCGCTTGCTTCGTCAGCGTCGCACCGCTCACAGCCTTGATTTCATTGGGTTCGAGCACCGTCCATTGCTTTTCTTCATCGCGCATCCCACGTTCCCACGCGGCTTGCGCGGTGTCGAGTTCTGTCGTTGAGGTTTTGAGTTTGGTTTGCAGTTCGGCGATTTCGGCTTCGATGACTTTGCGCTTGGCATCCTGTTCGGGCGTCGGCAAATCAAGGATTGGTTCTTTCACCCAGCGCGTCTCTTCGCCCATCCCTTCGCCTTGATAACCATATTCCCACTCAGACGAATTGAAGAACGCATAGAGCTTGTAATAATCGCGCTGTGAAAACGGATCGTACTTGTGATTGTGGCATTGCGCGCATCCAAGCGTCGAGCCAAGCCACACGGTCGCCGTCGTGTTCACACGATCTACGAGCACTTCAAAACGCGCCTCTTCCGGGTCAATCCCGCCTTCCTGATTGATGAGCGTGTTGCGATGAAAACCGGTCGCAATCAATTGGTCTTTCGCCCGTTTTTCATCTGAAAGCTTCGGCAACATATCGCCCGCGAGTTGTTCGATGGTGAATTGATCGAACGGCATGTCGGCATTGAGCGCGTTGATGACCCAATCGCGGTACTTCCACATCGTGCGCAGATTGTCTTTTTCGTAGCCGTTGGAATCGGCATAGCGCGCCAGATCGAGCCAGGGACGCGCCCAACGTTCACCGTAATGTTGCGAGGCAAGTAGCTTGTCTACTACCTTTTCGTAAGCATTCGGCGCGTTGTCGCTCAAGAATTCATCAATCTCCTTGACGCTCGGCGGCAGCCCAATCAAATCGAAGTACACGCGGCGCAGCAACGTTTCTTTCGACGCTTCGGGCGACGGTTGCCAGCCTTCTCGTTCGAGCCGCGCGAGGATGAAGTTGTCAATTGGATTGCGCACCCACGCAGCATTTTTGACGGTTGGAATCGCGGGACGCAATGGCTTTTTGTAAGCCCAATGCGTGGGAATTTCAGATTTCAAATTTGAGATTGGAGATTCTTCAGAAGTGGGCCAAACCGCGCCTTGCGCAATCCACTGCCGCAGCAATTCAATCTGTTCGGGCTTGAGCGGCTCGCTGCCCAGCGGCATTTTCGCTTGTCCATCGGAACCCGTCACGCGCGTCAATAAAATCGAGGCGTTCGCGTTGCCGGGCATGATGACTGCGCCGCTGATGCCGCCTTTCAGCGCGGCAGCTTTGTTGTCCAATCGCAATTGCCCTGCCGCTTTCTTCGCGCTGTGACAACTGACACAATGCGTCTCGAAGATGGGTTGAATGTCGTGCGTAAAATCAATGCTGCGCTGCGCAGAAACAACCGCGAGGCGCGGCACAACGGCACCGCCAACGACGAAGACTACAAGGGTGAGAAGTTTCCAGTTCATAGGGTCATTCAGGATTGCGAAGGCGTCAGTTTCAGATTGCGCTTGAGCCATTTGTCGAGGTCAGCAGGCGAAGCGAATTTCAGCAATGCGATGCCCAAGCGTTGCAGCTTTTCGACGGGAAGCTGTTCGATCTTCGCTTGTGTTTCTGCTGTTAACTGACCAAGTTTGTAGCTCAGTTGCGTCGTTACCATCATTTGAGCTTGCGCCAAGCGCCCACGCTTTTCTCCGCGACGCTCCCAACTGGTTATGTATGGCATAGGTTTTTCCTCCTTGTATTGCTCAGTTTCCTGATCCAGTTTCTGCTCCAATTCTTCAGGCAAGATCATGATCCAATCAATAAACCTGAGCAACGATGCGATGTATTTTCGCTCATAACCCCGTTTGTATGCCAGCCGGATGAGTTCGCGTTTCGCAGCATATTTCGACAAATCGTCATTTTGCTTGCGTAAGCGGCGGAGTTCCAGAATCTTCAATTGCGCCAGTACAACCAGCGCGAACGGATTCTCGCTTGCTAGCAACTCTGCTTCGCGCCCGCGCCAATCGGCGAGGCGCACGACATTGAACTCAAACAACAAGCGCCCGCCCCAACGTTTGACTTCGTAGCGGCTGAGCCAGGCAAGGGGTGGCAAGAGGAATTCGCCCGTAAGGACGCGAGGCGTTTGGAGTGCTGCGGCTTGGCGTAGCTTTTATTTTCGTGCCTACCAAAGCGGTACCAAGCTACCGCACTCCAAACGCTTCGCGTGAAGAAGGCGATGAATTCTTCAAAATGTGCGTCGAGCAAATCCTTCCACGCGCTGTCCTGTGCGGTAGCTTTCTTGCGGGGCATAACTGAAAAACAAAATGCCTGCCTGCCGACAAACGCGACAGGCAGGCAGGAGTTGGGTGAAGTTCTGATAGTTGGGTTAGAAGTTAATTTTTGCTGCGATTTGACCAGAGCGCGCGCCCACACGCGGCCCTCCTGGCACACCGAAGCGGCCCGTCGCGCCTGTATCCAGCACGTTCGGGCGTGGCGGAGTGCCGCCAATGCCAAAATTCGTGCGGTTGAAAATATTGAAGAATTCGGCGCGAAGTTCAAAGTTAATGGTTTCGGTTATCCGCGTGCGTTTGATGAATCCCATGTTGTCATTGTAGTTGTTGGGATCACGCAATTGACTGCTGTACGTTGGAGCGTTGCCCAGTTCGTACGTGCCCGGAATGGTGAAGAAGTCCCGCGTGAGCCAACGTTTGCTGATGTCGCGCGGATCGAGGTCTCGGCGACTAATGCCCGTCAGAATAGGCTTGCCCGCTACGATGTTGACTTCCTTGCGACCATAGAGGAAGCCGCCCCATTGCGGATAGGTCATCGGCGCATTCAAAAGAATGAGCGCGCCGGATGTATAGTTCCCCGCAAAGGAAACCGTCCAGCCACCGACCAAACGATCCAATGCACCATTGCCGCTCAGGAATTTCTTGCCTGCGCCGAAGGGCAAATCCAGCGCCACCACCACATTGAAGATGTGCGGATAGTCGGTGTATTGGAGGCTCTTTTCCAGTTCCAATACTCTGGGGTTGTAGGGCGTAGTTGTCTTCGGATTACGGTTGGTCGTATCGCCACTGGTTTGCGAACCAGAGGCATTCGTCAATGCCTTTGACCAAGTGTAGTTGACTTCAGTAAACAAGTTCCCGAAGCGCCGATCCAGTTTGACCTGCATGGAGTCATACCAGGAACTGCCCACTGGATTGTATTCATCGTTGACCGGCCCGTTGATATGCGGGTACGGACGCAATGCGCGCGCAAGCGTGGCGGTCGCGCCCCAATCCGCAATGAAGTTGGCATACGGCGCGCGGTAGCCTGCGGCGACCACCGCCGGAGCATCAATGCGCTGATTGAGCAAATCGCCCAGCGCATAAAATTTCGGATCAAGGTGATTCAGCGGGAAGTGATTCGCCGAGAGCCGCGTGCCGCGATTGCCAATGTAGGCAATTTCCGCGACAAACTTGCCGGGCAATTCACGCTGAATGCTCAAGCTCCAGTTTTGGAAGCGCGGAGCCGTGCCAGAACGCGGATTGATGTACCAAATATCGTCGGACGCATTGCCTGCGCTCGGGCTGATGGAAGGCGGCGGAATAAAGTTTGACGGCGGCACAAACCCATTGTCCCAATTCAATGCCGCGCCCGTTGCTGACGGTCTCGACACGGCTGCCGAGTTGGCAAAACCATTGGTGCAACGAATGCAGAAGCCGCCGGTTAAGCCATTGCCTGCCGAATAGTAAATACCATAGCCAGCCCGCACAACGGTTTTCTGTCCCAGCGCCCAAGCCATCCCTAAGCGCGGCCCCCACGAAGAATAGTCAATGTTGCCGAAGCGACGGTTGCCCGTGCGACCGGGGCCGGTTCCAGCAAACGCTAACGCGCCTTTCAAGCCCGAACGCGGATCAGTCAAATTCGGATCGAAGGAGGTAAAGGCATCCGGGTCAGTCGAACGCGGAACGGGGATTTCATACCGTAGCCCCAGGTTGATCGTCAGATTCGGACGCACCCGCCAATCGGTTTGCCCGTACATCGCAGAATAGCCAAAGCGCGCCGTCACGCCGGGGCCGTTGAAGTTGCGCGAAGCGTTGTCTACCAAGCCCAACAAGAAGCTGGCAAAAGAATCGCCCGTCGTCGCGGTCGCGGTCGAAGATGCTGTTTGCAGGTTCGTAAAATTGAAAATCCCCTGCACACCGGCATCATCGAAAGCACCGGACGGCAGGCGTTCGCCCGTCGTCCGCATCCAGCGATGATCGCCGCCGAATTTCCAGGTAAAGTTGCCCCGCACCCAATTCAAATCAGCGCGAATGTGATCGGTCAGATTGAATTGTGTGCCTTTGGTTTTGGGGCCGTTGGTGTCGGCCAAATTTTGATACCGCCCGTCGGTAAAGTTGACCACCGGGAAAGCACTGGCCTCGCCGACCTCGACGCCTTTTAGACCGAGCCGTTCCGGCCAGCCCTGACCAACGCTTTGATTATCGAAGAATTGGCGCAGCTTCGTGATGCCATACGACAGATGCAGGTTCATCGAAGGCGTCAAAATCCAATCGTACCCGAAGCGGATAAAGATGGGGCGATTCGCGCTCACCGCATTGTTATTGGCTCCCAGCAACGGAGCGGGCAACGGGCCATCGGCGATGACGCCTAAATCCTGGCGTGTGTAGTAAAAACTAAACAGATGCCGGGTAGAAAAATTCTGATTGATTTTCAGACTCCACGAATCCTGTTTGGTGACGCTGCTGCGCGTCGCCAAATAATTCTGTTGCAAGTTTCCATTCGTGGGTTGCGGCAACAGCGGGAGGATGTTGCGACTGACGTTGCTAAAGCGATTTTGCGGAATAATATTGCCCGGAAAAGGTTGGCCTGTCAGCGGATCATAAATGACGCGACCGGGCAGCAACTCGGAAAAATCGCCCTGTCGTTGTTTTACGGTCGGCACGTTGATAAACGAAGCCGAAGCACTCGAAGCACGAAAGTTATCGGTCGTGAAGTAGAAGAACGATTTGTCTTTGCTTTCGTTGTAGCCGCCAATGGGGCCAAAGACTTTCTTGGGCAGATAAATCGGGCCGCCGAGCGCCATCCCATAGTTGTTGCCGTGGGTCGGCGGTTTGCGCGCCGGATTCGCACCAACCGTACCCGCTTTGGTCGCCCACTGCGCGGCGCTCAGCGCGCTGGAGGTATGGAAATTAAAAACATTCCCGTGAAATTGATTGCCGCCGGAACGAGTCACAAACGACTCAATGCCGCCGCCCGTGCGACCGTACTCTGCCGCGAAAGTGTTGTTGATGAGGCGGAACTCCTGCAACGATTCCACCGAAGGCAATCCGTTGAAGGCGACGCCGCCGGATTCGGGATTCGTCGCGTTCGCGCCATCAATCAGGATTTCTTTGGAACGACGCGCGCCGCCGGAGATACCACCCTCCGCGCCCGCGCCATTCACCACGCCCGGCTGAAAGCCGATGAAAGCTTCCGGGTTGCGAATGCCGCCCGCTGAAATCGGTACATCCTGGAACATTTTCGGCGCAAAACTCGTGCCGATTTCGCTGTTCACGGTTTGTAATTGCGCGGCATCTTCTGTGATGGTGACGGATTGCGAAAGATCGCCGACTTCCAATTGAATGTCTGTATTCGTCTGATTGGAAACGGAAACAATCACGTTGGATTTCGAGAGTTTCTTAAAGCCTGATTGCTCAACCGTCACCGTGTAGGTGCCGGGATCAAGCGTCGGAAACCCGTACAGCCCGGCGCTCGTCGTGACGGTTTCCAACGTCACACCGGTTTGGGAATTTTTGGCGCTCACTTTGGCCCCGATGACATTCGCGCCACTGGCATCTGTCACTGTCCCCGAGAGCGAGCCTTTACCACTTTGCGCAAAGGCGAATGTAGCACCTAGCACAAGCAGAAAACAGAAGGTCATAGCACGGCGGAAAACTTTCATATCTTCACCTCGTTGATGGAATTGATTGGTTAATAATCCAGCGCAGCTAGGGTGCAATTATTTGTTGCAATTACAATCGGTCAGTCAGTGTCTTTTGATGGCGCAAAGGTTATGCTCGTAGGACAAAACTGTCAAGCCAATCTGATGATTTGGTCAGACAAATTTGCGGTTGTCAGTTGTCAGTTGTCAGTTGTCAGTTGTTGTATCAAACTAGCGCCCAAATTTTCTCAGGAGGAACTTATGCGTCGTCTTTTTCTGAGCCTGCTTTTGCTGTGCTATCTCTCGCCCGTGTTCAGTCAAACGCCGAAGCCTGTGCCGTCCTTGCGCGAGCAAGCCGACATCCAACAGCAATGGTTGAAGCTGCGGCTGGAGCGCGTCTTGCCCACCTTGATGCGACGACACGGCGTGGCAATGTGGCTCGTGATTTGTCGCGAATACAACGAAGACCCGGTCTATCGTTCGCTGACTTCACCGACGGTGTTTGCCGCGCGGCGTCGCACAATGCTGGTATTTTTTGATCGCGGGCCGGAGCAAGGTATTGAACGACTCGCGCTCGGTGGTGGCTCGAATGGCGGCTTGTATCAAGTTTATCGTGACCCGGAAGTCGAAAACCGCGAACTGTACGGCGAAGGCCAATGGGCGTTGTTGCGCAAACTGATCGAACAACGCAATCCCGCCACCATCGCTGTCAACATTTCGCACACGCATGCGTTCTCGGATGGCTTGAGCGCAGGCGAACGCGAGAAGCTGGAAACGGCGCTCGGCGCGAAATGGGTGGCGCGGTTTGTGCGCGCGGAAAACCTGCCGCTTGAATACATCAGCCTGCGTTTGCCCGAAATGCTGCCGACGTACAAACGGATGCAGGAAACTGTGCATTCGATCATCGCGCGCGCCTTCTCGAACGAAGTCATCAAGCCCGGCAAGACGACGAATCAGGATGTCGTGTGGTGGATGCGGCAGCAGGTCAATGACTTGGGTTTGGGCACGTGGTTTCAGACAACCGTGCGCGTACAACGCAAAGGCTCCGGCATCCCCAGCAATTTGGCGGAAGACGCAGCCGTCGTGATTGAACGCGGCGACGTGTTGCATTGCGATTTCGGTTTGACCGCGATGGGGCTGGCGACTGACACGCAGCACATGGGGTACGTCTTGCGCGAAGGCGAAAAAGACGCCCCCGCAGGCATTCAACAAGCCCTGCGCAACACGAATCGGATGCAGGACATTTTGCTCGAACGCATGCGTCCCGGTCGCAGCGGCAACGAAGTCTTAGCCGACGCCATCGCGGCGATGAAAGCTGAAAAAATCAACGGCACGTTTTACACGCACCCCATCGGCGATCACGGGCACGGCGCTGGCCCGCTGATTGGCTTGTGGGATCGGCAGGAAGGCGTGCCCGGTCGCGGCGATGTGTTGTTGTTGCCGAATACGTGGTTTTCGATTGAGTTGGGCGCGCGGACGAAAGTGCCGGAATGGGACAATCAGGAATTGTTTGTCGGGCAGGAAGAAGACGCCGCACTTGACGCCGACGGCAGGATCGCGTGGGTGCTGCGACGGCAGACGAATTATCATTTGGTGAAGTAGGGCGGGCGCTCGCCATCCGCGCCGGGTTCACCGTGAATTCGGGCGCGGACGGGTTGCCGCCGGGCAGAACCTGGCTACTCCTGCTCTTTGATGAAGTCTTCGTATTCGGCAGCGGACAACAAGCTGTCCAATTCGGTCGAGTCTACGATCTTAATTTTGATCATCCAGCCATCGCGGTACGGATCGTTGTTGACGAGTTCAGGCGCATCGGCCAGATTTTCGTTGATTTCCAGCACTTCGCCGCTGACGGGAATGAAGAGTTCGTTGACGGATTTGACAGACTCGACGGAGCCAAACGGATCACTCAGTTCAAAGCTGTCACCGACTTTCGGAAGTTCGACATAAACGATGTCGCCGAGCGAGCTTTGCGCAAAATCGGTGATGCCGACATACGCCGTGTCGCCCGTCACACGAATCCATTCGTGGTCTTTGGTGTAGCTTAAATTCTCAGGTAAATTTGCCATTGGTTGTTCCTTTCGGAGGTTTGATTGCGAAAGCTCAGACGGCGACATCGTTCGTCTTTTGCGCCGCCTGAGCGATAAGAAAATTCAGGTTTATGACACGGTCGCATCTACGACGACGGCGTCTGGAGCATTAGTCTTCACCGAAGCAATGCCGTTTTCCATCGCGTCTTCGGAGGAATACATTTCACTCTTGCCGATGATTTGTCCGTTGCCCGCCAGCAGCACAAAGTACGGCTCACCGTTGACGGCTTTGCGGCGCTCGAATTTCGCGTCGTCTGCCGCATTGGTGCGCACCGAGGCGATGCCGTTTTCGGCCCCGGCTTTGGCTTCGTACAGTTGACTGGTCAATATCACTTGTCCATTCCCCGCTTTGAGATTGAACATGAATTTGCCGCTGTCGGTGGGTTTGAGTTCAAATTTCCCTGCCATATCTAGCTCCTTTTTGTAGTAGGTTCTGAAAAAACCCGCGTCATTGCGGGCGCTTGTAAAATGGGGTCGGAACGACTTGTGCCGTGACAAGTTTGCCCCGGACATCAACAGAAAATTGTGCGCCGCTGGTCGTATGCGTTAGCGGCAAATACGCGAGGCCAATGTTTTTCTTGAGAAACGGCGCGGGGCTGCCGGACGACACTGCGCTGACCTGCTCGCCCGCGATGAAGATCGGATAATGCTCGCGCGCGATGCCCCGTTCGGTCATTTCAAAGCCGACGAGCTTGCGCGCGAGACCCTGCTCTTTTTGCCGCGCCAACGCCTCGCGGCCAATGAAATCGCCCTTCTGCAATTTCACGATCCAGCCCAAATCCGCTTCGTAGACGGTCGTCGTGTCGTCAATGTCGTTGCCGTAAAGCGCCATCTTTGCTTCGAGCCGCAACGTATTGCGCGCCGCCAGTCCGCACGGTTGCAAGCCTACGGGTTTGCCCGCTTCCAGCAACTTATTCCAGACCTGCACAGACGCATCGGGATCAATGTACAACTCAAACCCGTCCTCGCCCGTGTAGCCCGTACGCGCAATGATTCCCGGCACACCATCTACCGTGCCGCGCGCAAACCAGTAATATTTGAGCGCCGCCAAATCTACATTGACGAATGGCTGTAAGATTTCGAGCGCGCGCGGGCCTTGCAAAGCAATTTGCGTGTATTGACCGCTGGTGTTTTTGACTTCGGCGTCGAAGTCCTTGATGTGTGCAACGATCCACTGAAAAGCCTTGTCCGTATTCGACGCATTGACGCACAAAAAGTAATGGTCGTCGCTGAGTTTATGAACCAGCAAATCGTCTACGAAAGTTCCCTGCGGCGTGGTCAGTGCTGAATATTGCGCCTGCCCGATTTGTAACTTGGAAGCATCATTCGACGTGACGTGCTGCACGGCAGCAAGCGCCTGCGGCCCGCGCACTTCCAACTCGCCCATGTGCGAGACATCGAACAACCCAGCAACCGTGCGCACAGCCATGTGTTCGTCAATGGTTCCGGCGTACGTCACGGGCATATCCCAGCCGCCAAAATCAATCATTTTGGCACCGAGCCGCCGATGCGTTTCGTTCAATGCGGTGCGTTGCAGTTGCTCGTGGGACACGTGTAATTGTTACCTTTGAGAAATGTTTTTTTCACTACTGCATCCGAATGGACACGAAACCTAACATGGCCGTCAAAGTGCAGTCAAACGATTCGGTGGTCGGTGGCTGGTGGTCGGTGGCTGGTGGTCGGTGGCTGGTGAGTCAAAAACCGAAAACTCGAAACTCGAAATTCCATTACCGGCCACCGACCACCAACCACCAGCCACCTTTGTAGATTGCAAAGTTGTTCGTTACTATGACGCCACGCAATCATTATGGCCGAAGAAACACTCATCATCGAAACGCCGGAACACGTGGAATTGAACTTCGCGCTGGCCTCGCTCGGCAATCGCTTTCTGGCCTGCGCGATTGACCATACGATTCAAGCCGCAAGCATCACGCTCGTCTCGCTCATCGCCACCGCCGTCAGCACCGAAATTGATCGCTTCACGACCGCTACCATCGAAAAAGTGACGAGTGGGAATTTGTGGGTCACGGCGTTAGTCGGTCTCGTAACGTTTGTCATTATCTTCGGCTATTTCGCGTTTTTTGAAGCGGTGTGGAGCGGGCAGACGCCCGGCAAACGTTGGCTGCGGCTGCGCGCCATCAAAGAAGACGGACGCCCGCTCAATGCCTTCGAAGCTTTGCTGCGCAACATCCTGCGCATCGCCGATATGTTCCCGCCGCCGTTTTATTCCATCGGCATTTTCTTTGTCTTCGCCAACGCGCGCAGCAAACGCCTGGGCGATCTAGTCGCGGGCACAGTCGTCATCAAAGAACGCACGGCAGAAGCGCCGTCGTTCGACGAAGTGTTCGCCGAGGAAACCGACGAGAGCTTCGATACGGGCTACGGCTTTGATATGGCGCGTCGCCGCATTGCGCCGCTGGTCGAATTCAAAGGCGAGATTCGCATGCTGACGCCCGCCGAAATCGAAGTCGTCGAAGCGTTCCTGCGGCGGCGTTACGATTTGCCCGAACTGCCGCGTCAATGGATGGCGTGGCGCGTGGCCTTGCCGTTGCTCAACAAAATTCGCCCGCAATTCGAGCCGGATTCGTTCACGTACGAAGGCTTTTTGGAAGAACTGCTGGCACGCTATCGCAAACATTGGAACTGAATCTATGTCCACAGGATATTTGCCACTCAACGATCAAATCTTTTCCTACCTGCTGAAGACCTCGGTGCGTGAGCCGGACTACCTGATTCGCTTGCGTGCGGAAACCGCGCAACTCGCCGAAGGCGGCATGCAAATTTCCGCCGATCAGGGGCAATTCATGACCTTGCTCGTGAAACTCATCGGCGCACGCAAAACGCTCGAAGTGGGCGTCTTTACAGGCTACAGTTCGCTTTGCACCGCACGCGGTCTGCCCGATGATGGGCAAATCATCGCGTGCGACGTGAGCGAGCAATGGACTTCGATAGCCCGTCGCTATTGGGCGGAAGCGGGTCTCGCACACAAAATTGATTTGCGCCTTGCACCTGCTTTGCAAACGCTTGATGCGCTGCTCGCCGATGGACAAGCGGGTACGTTCGATTTCGCGTTCATTGATGCGGACAAAGAAAACTACGACGCCTATTACGAACGCGCATTGCAATTGGTGCGCACGGGCGGCTTGATCGCTTTCGACAATACGCTCTGGTACGGCAAAGTCGCGGACGACAGCGTGCAGGACGCTGACACCGTCGCGTTGCGCGCGCTGAATCAAAAGCTGGCAGAAGATGCGCGCGTAATGACGAGCCAATTGACGGTGGGCGATGGCTTGACGTTGGCCCTGAAGTTGACGGAGTAATACTTATGAACCAAATCACCCGCAGACAACTGCTCGCAGGCTTGACCGCTTCCACCGTCGTTGGCCTCGCGCGTGCGCAGCAACCGCTCGATCTCAAAGACTACGAGCCGAAAAGCCTGCTCCACGTCAAAGAAACTTTCGTCGCCAAAGCGCGCTTTCCCGTCATTGACATTCATACCCATTTGGCGTTTACGAACACGTCCGGCGCAGAACCGAAATCTATGGCGCGCGCCAAGCCCGAAGAAATTCTCGCCGGAATGGATCGCAAGAATGTGCGCACAATGGTGAATTTGACGGGCGGTTATGGCGCGGCACTGGACGAATGTCTGAACACGTGGCACAAACCGCATCCGCAACGTTTCATCGTTTTCACCGAACCCTGGTTCAGCAAAATCGTCGAGCCGAATTATCCGCAGTTTCAGGCCGAACAAATCGAACGCGCGAAACGGCTGGGCGCGCGTGGCATCAAGGTTTTGAAGACGCTCGGCCTGTATCTGCGCGAAAACGTCACGACCGGCGCGCTTGTGAAAATTGATGATCGCCGCTTTGATCCGATGTGGGACACAGCCGCCGCGCAGAAAATGCCGATAGCGATTCACACCTCTGACCCGGAAGCGTTTTTCCTGCCGATTGATCGCTTCAACGAACGCTTTGAAGAACTGAACGCGCATCCGAATTGGTCGTTTCACGGACAGGATTTTCCGAACAATCGTGAGCTGCACGAAGCGCGACTCCGCGTCATCGCGCGGCATCCGAAAACACATTTCATTCTGCTGCACGTCGGCAATTCCGAAGACCTCGCGTGGGTCAGCGAATGGCTGGACAAATATCCGAACACCTCAGTCGAAATCGGCGCGCGCATCGGCGAATTGGGGCGACAACCACGCACGGCGCGCAAGTTCTTCGACAAATATCAAGACCGCATTCTGTTCGGCACAGACGCCGTGCCGCAAGGCGTCGAAACGCCGCAACAAATCTTCGGCGACAAGTTGTATGAAATCTATTTCCGCTTCCTCGAAACCGAAGATGAATATTTCGACTACGCGCCATCGCGTGTGCCGCCGCAAGGCCGCTGGCGCATCTACGGCTTAGGCTTGCCAGACAAAATTTTGCGCAAGGTCTATCACGCCAACGCCGAACGCATTCTCGGCTTGAAATAAAAACTGAGGTGCAGTACCGCGAGCCGTAGCGAGCGGGTTAAATCATCACGTCGCTACCGCTCGCTGTACCGTACCGATCATCGCCCCAGAGAAGAGAACCCGCATGAAAACTCTATTTGCCTTGTTGTCGCTGTCGCTGTTGCTGCCGCTCACTGCGAGTTCCAACGATTCGCACTCAACGCTCGTGCTCTCCAAACCCGAAGAATTTCGTGAAGCCTTCACCTCTGTTCCCTGCAAAAACGAAGAACGATTGCAAGCCGTCAAGGATTTGTTTCTGACGATGGGTGCGCCCGCAGTGGACATCACGATTGAAAAACTCAAGGATGTCGAAAACATTGTGCTGCGCAAGCCCGGCGAGACGGACGAGAAAATCATCATCGGCGCGCATTACGATTTGGCAGGCGATGGTTCGTGCGGCGCGGCAGACAATTGGACAGGCATCGTCGCCATCGCGCATCTCTACAAAACGCTCAAAGACGTGAAGCTCAAAAAGACGCTGTTGTTTGTAGGCTTCGGTAAAGAAGAAGAAGGCCTGATCGGCTCCAAAGCGATGGCGAAACAAATCAAGAAAGAAGACCGGCTCCAATATTGCGCGATGGTCAATGTGGACGGCGTTGGCTTAACGTCACCGCAATCGCTGACGAACGTGTCTAGCAAGAAGTTGACCGAACTGAGCAAGACATTAGCGAAGAAAATTGAAGTGCCATTTGAGCCAGTGTACATCGGCAATGCCAGTTCCGATTCCAATTCGTTCCTAGACAAAAAAATCCCCGCGATTTCGATTGTCGGCATGTCGCAGGATTGGCCGAAAATCTACCATAGCAAAAACGATCAGCCTGCGCGTGTGAATCCGCATTACGTCTATCAAAGCTATCGCCTGGCGCTCGAATTGGTGACGACCATCAACGACAACGAATGCGGGGCGTACCGGAAATGAGAGAGCAAGGCAAGTATTTGATGCTCGGTTTTTAAGGTGACAATTGTTCCCATTCACCTACCATGTTACTTGTAAGATTTACATAGGTAGGCAGAAATAATCCGGTGTAAAGCGATTTGGCAAATCGCTGGATTCAGGCTGAAAACCGCCGCGATTTGCCAAATCGCGTTACGACGCAAGACCTGATTATTTTTGCCCAGGTACTTAGAATCAACGAGTTAGATAGAAATTCCATAGCCCGGCGCAGACTTCCACGACGTCATCGTACAAGTCAACATTATGCACACGCAGCCGATCCGATAAGATCCGATACCGTTTCAAGCCGCCTATCGCTTGTTCTACTTCCACTCTTTCCTGCGCAAAAACGCGGTTTTCCTGCTTTTGCTCCGCCCTTAACTCCTGCTTCTTCGCTTTCTTGTGTGGCAGACTCAGCGCCTTGCACTCATACTCCTGATCGAATCCTAAGTACCCTAAATCCACTCGGACCTTGAAGTTCTTGAACCACTCCTGCTCCGGCGGAAACTCTCGTTTCAGTAACTTGAAGTCAGGCACTTTCCCCACCCATCTCTTACTCCCATACAAAATCCTGCGCCCCTTGTTACTGATGACCAACACTTTCACCGTATGGCATTTTTTTTCCTGAGTAACACGCTTTTTGCTCCTCCTCCTCGCCCGGTCTTTGGATGCGTTGTTCCGTCCCATCCAACAACAACGTCTTTTCCTTTTTCAAGTAGGCGGCAAATTCGGCGGCATCCTTAAATTCTCGCTTCGGCGCACAGCCCGCCGCTGCCAACGTCTCTTGCCGTACCGTCAATCCTCGCTCTTGATTGCGTTTTGCATTCGAGCCGTCCATCCCGCACACCACCCCGAGCAAGTCGTACGTCAACCCCGACTTCAAACTGAAGAGCGTGAAGTACAGTAATTCTTCTTCCGATTGCAGGCTCGGCGTCACTTCAATGCCGGCTTGTCTGGCCCCCACACTGTACCCGTATTTACTCAGGTAACTCGCCTTGAATAAGCGCAGTAGTTTCTGAAATCGTTTCTCGTCAAGACCGGTGGCGGCGCGCCATTGGCGGTCGTTTTTCAGTTCTTTGATACTTAGTTTCATCCCGCTACACTATCTCTTTTCCTTCACCGCAACAACTCTAATGCTTTTCCTCCTCAAACGTAAAGGCCTTGTGGCACTAGCGTTTTCACAACGTTCGACGGGGTTTCGACTTTGCGCCTTCCTGCGGTGTCAGTGGAGGCCAAACAGCCGCATGGCATTTTCTTTGAGAATCAGCGGACGCACTTCGTCTTTGATAGCGATCTTCTCGAAATCCGCCAGCCAGCGATCCGGCGCGATCAGCGGATAATCTGAACCGAACAGCACTTTAGTTTTCAGTAACGTGTTCGCGTATTGCACCAACGTCGGCGAGAAGTATTTCGGCGACCAGCCCGACAGATCAATGTACACCTGCGGCTTGTGCAGACACACCGAGATGGCTTCGTCCTGCCAGGGGAACGACGGATGCGCCATGATGATCGGCATAGCGGGGAAGTCTACGGCGACATCGTCAATATCCATCGGGTTGCCATATTTCAAGCGCACGCCGCCGCCGCCGGGCATACCTGTGCCGATGCCGCTGTGACCGGTGTGAAAGATGACGGGCAATTTGGCTTCGTTGATGACTTCGTAAAACGGATAAACCTGCGGGTCGTTCGGATGAAATTGTTGCAATGGCGGATGCAGCTTGAAGCCGCGAATGCCGCCCGCCGCAATCAGCCGTTTGGCTTCGGCGACGGCTTCGCTGCCGCGCGTCGGGTCAACGCTCGCAAAAGCAAACATGATGTCAGAGTTTTCTGCCGCGAAGGCGGCAATCTCATCGTTGGGAATCGGCGGACGTCCGGTGAGCCGTTCGTCTACGGTAAAGATGACGCAGCCGATTTTGCGCGAACGATAATATTCCGCCAGTTCGTAACGGTTGGCCTTCGCGCCCGATTTGCCGAAGTATTTTTGCGCCGCCTCGTTCGCTTCATTATCTTCCATCTCCGTTTCCAAATGGACGTGAACATCAATCGCAATCAGGTCGTTGCTATTCATTCTTTCGTTCCTTTCGCTTTGTCCCACGCGGCAAACGTGCTGCCCTTTGCTGCCAGTTGTTTGAGTAATGGTGCTGGTTCCCACCACACGCCGTGCGCGGCGTGGAATTCACAAACGCGGTCGTAGACATTCTTCACGCCGACCGTGTCGGCATACCACATCGGCCCGCCGCGCCACGCCGGAAAGCCGTAGCCGTTCAGGTAAACAATATCAATGTCGCTCGCGCGCAACGCGAAGCCTTCTTCCAAAATCTTCGCGCCTTCGTTGATGAGCGCGTAAACACAGCGTTCGACGATTTCCTGTGCGCTGATTGCGCGGCGTGTGATGCCTGCTTCGTTCGCTGTGCTTTCAATCAACGCCGCGACTTCCGGGTCAGGAATCGCGCGACGGTTTTCGTCGTATTTGTACCAACCCGCGCCGGTCTTTTGCCCGTAACGACTAAGCGCATACAGCTTGTCTACGACTAACGGTTTGCGGCGACCTGGCACCTCGTGTTTGGCATTTTCCTGATTCACTTTCACACCGACATCAATGCCGGCCATATCGTCTACCGCCAGAATGCCCATCGCCATGCCAAAGTCGGTAAGGGCTTTGTCCACCGCTTCAACGGCTGCGCCTTCTTCGACCAGGAAATGACCTTCGCGCATGTACTGGAAGAACATGCGATTGCCGACGAAGCCGTGGCAATTGCCGACCAGCACGCCAACCTTTTTCATCAGCTTGGCGAGCGCGAAGGCCGAGACAATCGCTTCATCGCTTGTCGCCTGACCGCGCACGATTTCGAGCAGCCGCATCACATTCGCCGGACTGAAAAAATGCAAGCCAATCACCGAGGCCGGACGCGCAGTCGTTGCCGCGATTTCATCAATGTTCAGCGAGGACGTATTACTTGCCAGCAATGCGCCGGGTTTCGCGCGGCGGTCGAGTTCCGTGAATATCTCTTTCTTCAACGCCATGTTTTCAAAGACGGCTTCGATGATGACATCAGCGTTTTCAAAGCCGTCGTAGCTCAAGCTAGGCGTAATCAAAGCCAGCCGCTGCTGCATGGCTTCTTCGGTCAGGCGGCCTTTCTTGACGGTGTTGGCATAGTTTTTCGTGATCGTCGCGAGGCCGCGATCCAGCGCGGCTTGCTCGGTTTCCTTGAGCAACACCGGCACGCCCGCGTTGGCGAAATTCATGGCAATGCCGCCGCCCATCGTACCTGCGCCGATGATCGCGGCCTGCTTGATCCCAATCGGTTTGGCTTCTGGCGCAAGGCCGGGGATTTTGGCGACCTCGCGTTCGGCGAAAAAGACGTGCATCAAGGCTTTGGCCTGATCGGAGAAAAGACATTGCTCAAACAGCCTGCGTTCGACTTGTACGCCTTCGTCAAACGGCAGTTTCGTCGCGGCTTCGATGGCGTCAATCGCGGCGAACGGCGCATTCAAACCGCGCGCCGTCTTTTTGGCTTTCTCCCGCGCAGCGGCAAAGAGCGGCGCGTTCGTCACTTCATCGCCGAGCTTGTCGTTGGGTTCGCGCGTTTTCGGATGCGTTGTGCTGGCTGCAATTTTCTCGCGCAAGAATGCCGTCGCGCCTGCCAGCAAATCGCCTTCGATCAACTCGTCCACAATGCCTGCGGCCAGCGCATCACTCGCCTTCACTGGCGCACCGGAAACGCACATCTCAAGTGCTTTCTCAACACCCGCCAGACGCGGCAACCGTTGCGTACCCGCTGCGCCGGGAATAATACCGAGCTTGACTTCGGGCTGCCCCACCTGCGCGGCTTTGTCAGCGACGCGATAATGACAGGCCATCGCGATTTCCAATCCGCCGCCGAACGCCGAGCCGTGCAACGCGGCGACGATTGGTTTGGCCGAATCTTCGAGCAAGAGCAACAGTGGCAACAGACTGCCTTCTTCTTTTTCGCCCGCGACGACTTTGCCGAATTCCTTGATGTCGGCTCCGGCGATGAACGTGCGTCCGCCGCCGATCAGCACAATGCCTTTGATCGCGGCATCGGCATTCGCGCGTTCGACGCCTGCAGCAATGCCTTCGGGTACGCCGGGACTGAGCGCGTTGACCGGCGGATTGTTGATCGTAATGACGGCCAGTTCGCCGTCATTTGTGTAAGTTACGAAATCATTCATCTGGGTTATTCCTTTGAAATTTGTATTGGGTTCACGCCGTACCTGGCGACGGATCACGCATCGTGCAGACGCGCCGTAAGCCTTTCTGCCTGGCACGCATTTCGTCACGATCCGACACAACGTGGAGGTGTAAATCATACGCGCCCTGCAACGCTTCCCACGCCGCATCGGTAATGTTTATCGACCTTTCTTCCCTAATCATTTCTCGCGCTCCCTGTAACCAATGAAATCCTGCTCAGCCGACGACAGGGGCCACCAGATTGA
>CAZWAK010000070.1:0-35250 GCA_964631865.1 uncultured Heliobacteriaceae bacterium
CATTGCAATGCCGCTGCGGTCACACGCTCGGAAGGGGCGACGTGCGCGAGACAGCGCAATGCCGCGATACAACCCGCTGCGCCGCCGTACACGGTGTACACATCGTCTTCGGCAAGCCATTCCGGCACGCGCTCCGCAATGGCTTTGGCTTCGGCGAGTAGATCAGCGCGTTGCCACAATACGCCGAGATGCGTCAGCGTGTAGATCGCGCCACCCCAGCCATCGAATGTGCCAAGCATCGTCACTTCGTCGCACCGCTCTGCCATCTGTTGCTGCATCGTCGTGAGCGCAGCGGCGGCGAGCGCGGTGTAGCGTTCCTGCTTCGTCCGCGCGCCGAGATAGGCCAGAAACAAGGCCACGCCGGGCAAGCCTGCATCAAGGTCAAAGCCGAGTGCATCAATAAACCACGCGCGGCCCGGCTCCTGCATCAAGCCCAACCACGTCGCGTCATCCGTTCCGCGCAGCGCGATGGTTTCTAACCGGTCGCCGATGGCTTGCGCGGCGGCGTGCAAGGCTTCTCGGCTTGTGATTGCTGTATGTGTGGGCGCGGGCAGCGATGGTTCTTCTTTCCTCGGCAACGTTGCAAGCGAGGCGCGGATGAACCACGCTTGCCGTTCGTAATCTTCTCGGCTGAGTTGCTGCACACGCTGCTGCACAAAGGACAAACTCGGCGCAGCAAAGAAATCCGTGAGGCGTTCATGGCCATTGATCCAGAGATCGCACGAAGCGGGACGTGCCGTAAACATCGGAATGTCGCCGCGCAACAGATCAGCGCGTTCGACTGAAATCACTTTGAGCAAATCCGGGTCATCCACGACTTCGACCCACAGCAAATCGAACAACCGATCCCGGTCGAGCGCATCCCGCAGCACGTCGGGATGAAAACTCTCGCGCAGCAACCGCCGATACGTCCGCATCGAACGCAGAAACACGCTGACATCGTCATTGGCAAAGCGTGCGAGCGGCCCGTTGTCAGCCAGCAATTCTTCGCGCTGCGCGTGCAGCAATGCATACATCGCCGCGAAGCCCGCGAGGATTTCATCACGATAATCCAGCACATTCACCGCTTCATCGCCGAGGCGCGGACGATTCTTGTCCGCGTGAATGCGCTTGCGTTTGCGGGCGAGATGCATGGTGTCTGTGCCAATGTCTTCCCACTGCGGCAGCGCGTGCGGCGTGAGCTGGTCATCCACCGTTCCCAAGCCGCTCGTGTCTACGCCGTCGTTTTCGCTGTTGCCCCACACACGTTCCGGCAGCAAGCCAAGTCGCAGCACGGAATGCGAAATAGCGTGGCGCGCACGTCTGTCTGCTGCATGGGAATCAATGAGACGGCGGCGGCGCGGATGGAACAGGGCTTCGAGATCAATCAGAAACGGGAACTCGCCGCACGCGATCAGATTGCCCGCATGAAAATCGGTGGCTTCCAACAACGATAGCAACGCCAGGTAGCCGCCTTGCCGCTGATAGAAGCGTTGCACTTCTTCCTTTGTCTCGCACGCTTGCGCTTTTACATGCTCGACCCAGCCGTATGATTCGCGTTCCAACACAGTCAAGTTCGGAAACGATGGCTCTGCCCCGCGCGCATTGAGCCATTGCAGCAACTGCTGAAAATGTGCATCTACACTGAGCGACTTCGGTTTATAGACGAGGCGAAACCCGGAACTGAATTTCAGCAGCAAGACCGATTGCCCGCCGCGATGCGTGTCCGCGATGCCGCCTTTGACAGCGATTAGTTCACCCGGCTCGCGGTCAGGTGAAAACGTGACTTTGATTGCTTCCCAGTCACAGCAGAGACGCGCGAGAAATTCGAGGCTGACGTTAACCCAGCGTTGTGTTTGTTCGTGCAGCGCGCGCGCCAGCACCGGATACTCTTGCAAGAACGAATGCAAAGAGTCCGGTTGCCCAAGCCGCGCAATGAAGTCTTGAAATCGCTCTTCCGCTGTCGCGCCTGCCAACGCTTCGCGGAGCCGCGCGATGTTCAATTCCAGCGCCATGGTGCGATTCAGCATCTCGAACAATTGCTGCGGCAAATGCGCGAAGAGAATTTTGGAAATCGTCGTGGGATCGAAGGGCAAGGCGGCGTAGTGCTTGGTCAGCTCTGCGATTCCTGCCGCAAAGCGCCACAAAGCTCGCGCGATGAACGGTGCGGCAGCGGTCAGGAACCCGGTCGTTGGGTTGCGGTTCAGTTTGTCGGAAAGAAGTGATCGAAGATCGAGCGCGCAGGGTTCTGCGAGGGCTGCGATCACTTCTGCCATCCACGTTGGAGGTGGCGAAAACCGCTTCGGTATGGCTTTCAAAGGCTCGCGCAGAATTTGCCGCAATTGCAGTTCGGTCAAACCGTCGAGCGCCAACCGTTGTGCGAAATACGATTCATCGTTGAAGGGAGGTTGCGTTTTCCAGCTTTGCAGCCGAAATCGCGCGAGGTCATCTTCGGTTGCGGTGACGCTGCCCGAATGGCCTGCGGCTAATCGTTCGTTCAGCGTGGTGGCGCGATACCAGACAAGATGATCGGTCGGGGGCATAGTCATGAATTCTTGGGGGTCTCGTATCCTGCCGGGATCGGGACGCGGTACTTGCGAAGGGAACGCCCCTGCGCTTCGGCGCAGCAAAGAAAACGTGCGTTGAGCAGTTCCAGGTTGAGGCGAGCGCGAAGACGGCGTGCAGGGGCCCCTGCACGCCGTGACGATGTCTAAGCAGACATGAGACTAGCATTTACCCGAACGGCTGGACCTGCCCGAACGGCTGGACTTGCCGGAACGGCTGGATTTGCCAGAGCGGCTGGAACGGCTGGATTTGCCCTTGCCCTTGCCCTTGCTCTTGCCCTTGCTCTTGCTCTTGCCTGATCCGCCGGCTACCGCATCCAAGGCGGTGCCGGTCAGTTCAATCATTCCTGCCGGATTCTGCAAGTGCAGGCGTTCGGTTTCCGTGAGGCTGTTGCGGAAAGCAGGCTCTTTCCAAGCCCGGATTTTGTCAGTTAACTTCATGGTATGCTCCTTTTTCGATAGTTCGTTGTTTCGTGAGGAACCCTCGCCTTCGATCATAACCTCCAATAGTCTATAGAGACCTTCATTACCGTCTCAAAGAGCTTTGTTACAACCTACATGCGGGGGATAGTTCTATGAGGAGAATCTTTGTGGCAACTGATTCGAGGGCTTTATACTTTGCTGCCTGCCACGTTGTCAAGTCTCGACACGGGCGTGACGAGCTTTCCCGCAAAGGAGATGCGTATGGCCGCACAGTTCGACCCGTTCACGCCGCTGACAAATGTAACCGGACAGCCTTCGCTTTCGTTTCCACTCTATTGGAACTGCGAGTGGCTTGCCGATGGGTTCGCCTTTCACGGCGCGCTTCGGCGATGAAGCCACGTTGTTTCGGTTAGCGGCGCAATTGGAAGCGGCACGACCCTGGGCGAACAAGCATCCGCCTGTTCCCGCCTGAATCAATCACTGAGGACTGTTATGAACCGAAGAAAATGCATTGTTTTGTTTTTCGCGCTGACCTTGGCGCAAACCACGATTGGCCACAGCGCCGCCCCGACGGATTGGCCACAATGGCAGGGGCCGCAGCGCACGGGGCTTTCGACGGAGATTGGCTTAATGAAAGCGTGGCCGGAAGGCGGGCCAAAAGTTACTTGGACGATCTCGGACATCGGCGCAGGCTATGGCTCAATGGCCATCAAAGGCAACAGCGTGTTGGTGCAAGGAACCAAAGGGACAGAGAGTGTCGTGTACGCTTTGGATCGCGCCACTGGCAAACAACTCTGGGTGCGCGCGCTTGGCCCAATGATTAAAGAAGGGCGCGGTCACGGCCCGCGCGGCACGCCGACGATTGATGGCAACAACGTGTATGTGCTCACGGAAAACGGCGATCTCGCCTGCTTGAAATTCAATGACGGTGCGGTCGTATGGCAGCGCAACATTCTCACCGATTTCAAAGGCCGCAACATCAAATGGCTCATCAGCGAATCGCCGCTGGTGGACGGCAACAACCTGATTGTGATGCCCGGCGGGGCAGAAGCCGGCATCGTTGCGCTCAACAAAACCAATGGCAAGACCGTGTGGCAGACCAAAGAATTGAGCGAAGATGCGGGTTATGCTTCGAGCATGGTAGCGAATGTGCAAGGCGTGCGGACGGTCTTCAGCTTCACCTCACGGGGCGCGGTCGGCGTGCGCGCCAACGATGGCAAGCTGATGTGGCGTTATGATCGCGTGGCGAATCGCGTGGCCAACATCACAACGCCGATCATTCACGACAACAAAGTCTTTTATACTTCGGCCTACGATACGGGTTGTGCGTTGTTGGATTTGAAAGCCGAAGGCGGTGAATTGAAAGCGCAGGAGGTTTATTTCAACCGTGACATGATGAACCATCACGGCGGCGTCGTGTTGGTGAACGGCTATCTGTACGGCTTCTCCAATCAGATTTTGACGTGCATGGAATTTGCGACGGGCAAAGTGATGTGGAAGGATCGCAGCGTCGGCAAAGGCACATTGACGTATGCCGACGGCCATCTGTATTTGCTCGGCGAAAACAACATAGCAGGCTTAGCCGAAGCCACGCCGACCGGCTACAAAGAGAAAGGCCGCTTCACGATTGCCGATTCCGGCTGGCCGAGTTGGGCGCATCCGGTTGTCGCAGGTGGCAAATTGTACCTGCGCAATCAAGGTGTGCT
Source organism: uncultured Heliobacteriaceae bacterium (assembly GCA_964631865.1). Taxonomy (GTDB): domain Bacteria; phylum Acidobacteriota; class Blastocatellia; order RBC074; family RBC074; genus JAFDVL01. The sequence continues at coordinate 4,673 of CAZWAK010000070.1, forward strand.
GACCTGCTACGACATCAAGTCGAATGGCGGCGTGTAATGGGTTTGAGATTACGAAACACACGGAAAAAACGAAACAGACGAAAGCTCTGAAATCATTTTCGTATGTTTCGTCATTTTCGTGTGTTTCGTAATCTCTCCTCCTCACCGCAACGACATCTCCGCCGTCAGCACGCGATTGCTGACCCACGCGAACACCAGCGAATTCCCGGTGCGAACCATTTGCGGAAAGCCGCTCGAACGCGCCGTGCCCGATGGCGCAATCGTGATCGCTGCGTCGCGCGAACCATCGGGCTTCACCTTGCGAAGCCGCACTGCGCCGCCATTTTCCAACTTCTCCAACCAACTGACCATTGCGCTGCCGTCTGGCAGCAACAGCACGTCCACGCGGCCTGCCGGGTTGCCATCGTCAATCACGACGGGCGTGCCGAACGTTTCGCCCGCATCATTCGAGAACGCGAGCTTGACTTGCGATTGGTTGTTCGCGCCCGTGAACCAGGCGACGGCGACACGCTTGTCTGCGGCTGCGACGGCAGGGCCATTCACGGGGCAACCATTGATTTGCCAGCCGTCTGCAAACACCGTTTTCGGCGCGCTCCATTGGCCGTTGCGCAATCGCACGATGGAAATGTCGCGCATCTCCTGATCCGAACGATCCCGATAAACCACGACCGGGCCGAGCGAAGTCATTGCCGCCGACGTCTGACAGCATTCGCACACTTTCGCATCAATCAATGCTTCTTGCGAGAGCGAGTTGTCGCGTTGAATCGTCGCCGCGCGCAACGTCATCGTGCCGTGCCCGTGCCCCGCATTATGATCGGAGTTGTTGCCCGCCATTGCGCGCCCGTCCAACCAAATCGCCGTGAACGTGCTCTTGCCCGTAGGCAGCAGCGACACAAAGCCGTGTTCGGTTTGCGTGCCGTCCCGATGGGGCGTGAACGGCTTGCCCCACGTCTTGCCGCCATCGAACGAACGCGCGATGTGTACGTTGTAGGCATACGTTCCCGCGCCGCTTTTCGCCAGCCAATGCGCTGCCAGCGAACCGTCCGGCAACGCGAGCAGTGAAGGGAAGTCCGCCCAATTCACAAACCAGTTCGTGCCTTCCGCCACGGTGCGCGGCGCGGCCCAGCCGTTTGCTTCTTTCGTCGCAAACCGCAATGCCACGCGGCCTCCCTCCAAACGATCAATCCAACTCAAATAGACGCGCCCGTTGGCCGCCACCGTGAGATTCGGTTGTCCGCTGAAACTGCTCGCGGGCGACGGCAACTCGCGGACTTGGGCGATAAGTGGCACGCACAAGCCTACGAGGAGCAAAAAATAAATTTGTAGCTTCATCTGATAATTTCCTTTCCAAGCCTTTGGCAAATCCGCTGTGGTGTCGTATGATTTCTCGCGTTCAGGAGTTACTGACCCCGAATTTACAAATCAAAAACGCTGGCCAGCCCAACCAGCCCTCACTCAAGTGCCCATTCATTGCTCCCTACCCTCACGCATTGTCGTTCCCTGACAAATCGCAATTGACTGAGTTGCCAGCCACGTGGCTGGGTTCTTTCCGCCCCCCTCATCACTGGGAGAATTCTGATGCAGTCTGAACATGAAACCATTACCTCCGATCAAAAGCTCAAGTTGTGGTTGGCAGTATTATGCCAGATTGTTTGTTTTTTAGCTGTCGTGCTCTTGTTCACTTGGGGGTTTTCGAGAATTTAAGGCCGAGACACGTACGCAAATAATCAAATAGTTCCTGGGGAATTAGCTTTGTTGGAGGCTGATGCCAAGCCTCCGTGTCGTGCCTTGACAACTGCCGCCGACCTGCCAATAATGCAACCCACCTCACGAGTTGCCCGATTGTTTTTCAGCAGTATTTACAGCACTCTGGTCGAGGTTGAGCTTCCCGCGCGTCGCCATTTGAAAGAGGTTTGCTTTGTCAATTTCAGGAACTGCCATCACGGCTTCGGACATCCCGGAACTTGCGCTGGCCCGCCGGGGCAAAGTGCGCGATGTGTATCGGGTGGACGATGACCGTCTGTTGCTCGTCGCCACAGATCGCATCTCGGCGTTTGATTGCATTTTGCCCAACGCCATCCCGCAAAAAGGTGCGGTGCTGACGCAAATTTCCCGCTTCTGGTTCACGAAATTTGCGCATCTTGTGTCGAATCACTGTTTGGCCAGCCGTGTGTCCGACTTCCCCACAGCCTTGCGCGCACAACTCTCGCCGTCGTCGCAAGCCGTGCTGGACGGGCGTGCGATGCTCACGCGCGCGGCGGACGTCGTTCCGTTTGAATGTGTCGTGCGCGGTTATCTGGCCGGTTCGGGCTGGAAAGATTATCAGCGCACGGGCGCAGTTTGTGGCCACGCTTTGCCTGCCGGGCTGGTCGAATCGGCGAAGCTGCCGCAACCGATTTTCACGCCTGCGACGAAGTCCGAAGAAGGCCACGACATCAATGTTTCAAGCGCCGAAATGGCAGCGGTCATCGGCGCAGACCTCACCGCGCGGCTTGAACAACTGAGCCTGCAAATTTACTCCGAAGCGGCGGCATACGCGGAAACGCGCGGCATCATCATTTGCGACACGAAGTTTGAATTCGGCCTGCGCGATGGCGCATTGCTTTGGATTGACGAGGCTCTGACGCCCGATTCGTCGCGCTTCTGGCCGCAAGCGCAATACCAGCCCGGAGGCGCACAGCCTTCGTTCGACAAACAATACGTGCGGGATTATTTAGAGACGCTTGTGTGGGACAAGACGCCGCCTGCCCCGGAACTCCCTGCTGAGGTCGTGACGAACACGAGCGCCAAATATCTGGAAGCTTATCGTGTACTTACCGGAAAAGAACTGGCCGAGGATTTGGGTGAGTAGGGAAGGAACAACCAATGAAAAACGAAATGGATCAGTTGATTGAACGAATGATTGAAGGTGGGATTTTATTTGAAGAAGCGTTGCAGGAGTTTGAGAAGCAATTCATTTTGAAGATGCTCGGACGGCACAATCACAACCTCTCGAAAGCCTCGCTCGCCCTGGGCATTCATCGCAACACCTTGAGCAAGCGCGTCGAGCAATATCAGAACGGCAATGGTTCGTCTCCCAAAGCCAAACCCAGCAAGAAGCGCAAACAAGTTTCGCCGCGTCTGAAAATCCGCTGAAGCAAGAAAATTCACACTGAACGTAACGCGATTTGGCAAATCGCGCTACCTTTACGGAGGAGGATCGTTCGTGCCCGATTGGTTGCAGCAAACCGTGCAAAGCAGCGCCGAGCTATCTCTGTGGACGCTGCTCTTGCGCCTCGTCCTGGCCTTTGCGCTCGGAGCAACGGTTGCGGGCATTTATCGCTGGACACATCGGCGCGATGACATACCGGCGGCCACGTTCTTGACGACGTTGGTGTTGATGACGATTGTGATTGCAATGAGCACGCAAGTCATTGGCGACAACATCGCACGCGCGTTTAGTTTGGTGGGCGCGTTGTCCATCGTGCGCTTTCGCACCGTCGTGCAAGACACGCGCGACACGGTCTTTGTCATCTTTGCGGTCGTTGTCGGGATGGCGGTGGGCGCGGGACATTTGGATGTCGCCGTTCTTGGCATCGTCGTCACCGGCATCGCTTCGATGGTCATGCGACCGAAGTCTGCGCTGATTATGCCGAGCGACGCCAGCTTACAATTGGTCGTGCGGTTGGGCTTGAGTTTTGAACCGGATGAAATCTTGCAACGCGCGTTTGAGAAATATCTGGACGCTTATGATCTGCGCACCACCGCCACTGCCAAGCAAGGCAGCGCGTTCGATTTCACCTACAGCATCCGCTTGCGCGAACACATCTCGCACATTGATCTGGTGCGCGAACTGAGCTTGACCGAGGGCGTGCAAAATGTGGAACTGCGGCGCGTATGAACTGACGTAGAGCGATTTGTCAAATCGCTCATCTCGTCTGGCCGCCTGCCGCGATTTAGCAAATCGCGCTACTTCCTCGTTCCGAACCGCAGAATGTTATGAGCACTGCGTCATCATTTCATCGCTCATCTGCCCGCGCGTTGCCGACACGCCGCGAATTCCTGTGGCAAGCGGGCGGCGGTCTTGGCGGTCTTGCGCTCGCCGCGTTGCTGAATGAGGACGACGCGCTGGCGCAAACCCCGCATCATCCTGCCAAAGCCAAACGGGTCGTGCAATTTTTTATGGCCGGTGCGGCGAGCCACCTTGATCTGTTCGATTACAAACCCGAACTCATCAAACGTCACGGACAACCGAGCGATTTCGGCGAATACGTCGAAGCCTTTCAGGACGGCCTCGGCCCGTGGCTGAAGCCCGTGTGGGACTTCAAGCCGTATGGCAAAAGCGGCAAGCTGCTCGGCGCACCTGTCGCCGCGCTCGGCAAAGTCGTGGACGATATCGCGTTCGTTCACAATATGGTCAGCAAGTCTGGCGTTCACAGCACGGCCACGCTGCTGCAATCCACCGGCTTTTTGCTGCCTGGCTTTCCGGGCGCGGGATGTTGGGTGAGCTATGGCTTGGGTTCGATGAACGACAATCTGCCGACGTTTGTCGTGTTGCCCGATCATCGTGGCTTCGCGTCCAACGGCGTGAAGAATTGGGACGCGGCGTTTCTGCCTGCGCAGCACAGCGGCACGGTGATTTATCCGGGGCAAGCTTCACCCGTTGCCGATTTGTTCCCGCACAAATCTGGCACGTACATCACGCCCCAAAGCGAAGCCGCGACGCAAAAGCTGATGGCCGAAATCAATCGCGCACACGCTGCTACGCGCGAGGGCGATCAGCGATTGGACGGTCGCATTCGCAGCTACGAACTCGCCGCCAAAATGCAACTCGCCGCGCCCGAAGCTTTGAATTTGAAAGCCGAGCCGGAACATGTTTTGAAGCTGTATGGCCTGGATCGTGGCGCGCAAACCTGGCCGAAAGAAATCAACGACGAGGAAGAAACATTCTACTTCGCGCAGAAATGCCTGGCCGCCCGACGACTGCTCGAACGCGGCGTGCGCTTCATTCAAATCTGGAGCGGCAACGACAACAGCTTTCCGCGCCGCAATTGGGATTCGCACGAAAACATCAAACAGGATCACGGCCCGCTCGCGGTTGGAATGGCGCGCGGTTGTGCCGCGTTCATTCAGGATTTGAAGCAACGCGGCTTGCTCGACGACACCGTGATTTTATGGACGACGGAGTTCGGTCGGATGCCGTCGAGCCAGGGCGGCACGGGGCGCGACCACAATCCATTTTGCTTCACGAATTGGCTCTGCGGCGGCGGCATCAAAGGCGGTATGACGTACGGCGCAAGCGACGAGTTCGGCTACAAGCCGCAGGATCGAAACAATCCCACACAAGTCTACGACATTCACGCGACAATCCTGCATCTGCTCGGTCTCAATCACGAGAAGCTGACGTTCTATCACAACGGCATCCAGCGCCGCTTAACTGATGTGCATGGGCATGTCATTCCGTCGTTGCTTGCATAACAAAGCGCCAGCATGGTCGTATGACTTGTCGGTCTTCGAGTACAATTGCCGACACAACGGAGGAACCCTCTGTCACCGATCTGATGGTGGACTGTGGCCAGCCGGAATTTCACGATCAGCATCAATACACTGTAAATTAGATCGGTTTGCAAATGCGTGTACGGATGGGTGGAGCGCGAAGCGTTTGGAGTGCTGCGGCTCGACGTAGCTTTTTCATCCTTCGCACGACGAAAGCGACGTCGAGACCGTCGCACTCCAAACGCTTCACGTCCCTTACACGCAATTGAAATCCGATCTAAGTTTTGCGGTATTTCCCCGGCTGTATTTTTCTGTCACCGTAAGAATATCGCGGCATCCACGACCTGGCGCAAATCGGTCGTGCGTTTGCGCCCGCCGGGTTTTGCGGGCGGAAATTCATGTTTGATACAATCCCATTCCCGGTTGATGGTGTTAGTGCGATAGGTTTTGTGCTTCATACCCCAAAATCTACCCGACACCCTGACCGACTCAACTTTTCAAATAACTTCTAAGGTGTAGCGCGAGTTGCTAAATCGCGGAGATGATGGAAAACATACGCGATTTAGCAACTCGCCCTACGTCTTTATCCCGCGAAATTCTTGCGGGAGTGCTTACGATTTGGGCAAGCCCGATTCCACGATGGCTTGCAGTCGCGCCGCTTGTTCGGTCAGACACAGCTTGATCTGGTCTTTGTCCAAACGAGTGGGCAGCGTAAGGGGCGGATGAAAGATCACTTGCACTTTGCGCGGGCGCGGCAGCCAATGATGCGGGTTGTAGGCCTCATAGCCGCCGACGACTGTGACCGGCACGATAGGCGCTTGGGTTTCGAGCGCCAAACGAATCACGCCCGGTTTGAACGGCATCACGTGTCCGGTGCGCGTGCGTCCGCCTTCGGGGAAAATCATCAACGCGCCGCCTTGTTTCAAGTGCTCCAGCGACAAGCGCAACGCCGCGCGATCACTTTTTTCCAGCTTCACCGGATACGCGCCTAACGTGCGGATGAAATGGCCTATGATGGGCATGTAAATAAACCGATCCCAGGTCATATAGCGCAGCGGATAGGGGAAGGGAATCGAGACCCAAAACGGATCGAGATAGCTTTGATGATTGGGCGAAACAATAAACGGGCCGCGTTTGGGGACGTTCTCAAAGCCGTGAAATTCCAGCCGAAAATATAACCGAAACACAAACGCACAGGTCGCGCGGACAAAGCGAAAATACCGTCCGCCGGTCGGTGGTGAAAGCGTTGCTTGGTGGGATGCGGCGGAGTCAAGCGAGTCTATATTTTCAATGCGCATTTCAGGTTTCATGCCAACGGTCGCTCAACTTCCTACCCAGGTTTGATCGCTTGTTTGATAACTTTCAGTTGTTCGGCGTGGGGATGCGTTTTGTACACGGAATCGAGCGGGTAACAGCCGGACACAAGACCATTGCGCGGCCCCGTCGTGCAATCGCTGAACGTGCGACACAACCGTTTGGCTTGCAACGCGCGGCCTTGCAACACATCGTCCGGTAAATCGTGATACGACAGCACCAATCGCCCTAACCCGACAAAATCCACTTGCCCCGTGCGCACGAAATGCTGTGCCACGTGCGGCAACCATTCCTGCAAATAACTGTAGCCCGTGCCCGCGATGGCGAGATGCGGAAACTGCTGCTTCAATGCACTCGTGGCGTGCAGCAAGCGCGCGACGCCGACCAATGGGTCTTCGGGCGGCAAATAGCCATCCGATGGCGGAAACAACGCGGGGCGTTGAATGTGCGGAATGTAATACGGGCTGCCGGCGGTGATGCACACGAGCTTGATGTTGAGTTCTTCGAGCAGGGCAAGAAATTGATGGGCTTCGGTCAAATCTATTTCGAGCGGATTCGCGGGATTCGCGCCAAACGCAAAGTTGTATTCGCCTGCAAACGATTCCGGCTCGCCGCGTTGGTCTGCGCCTTTGCGGTACGGAATGAAATCAAACGCGCTCAGCCGCACGCCAATCAACAAACCTGGCGCATCGCGGCGAATTCCAGCGACGATTTCGCGCAGGAACCGCGTGCGGTTTTCAAAGCTCCCGCCGTAGTTGCCGGGGCGTGTGCGCGCGCTCAAAAATTCGTGCCCGAGATAGCCGTGACAATGCTTGAGGTCTACGAATTGATAGCCCGCTTGTTGCGCGCGCACTGCTGCGGCGACAAAGTCTGCAATCAAGGTTTCGATTTCGGCATCGGTAAAAACAACGTCATCGGAGGTAATGCCGAATTTTGGATCGAGCACCGGATGGCGATAGAGGATACGCGGTTCGAGTTTCGCTTTGCTGTTCGGACGTGCGAAACGACCGGAATGCGTAAGCTGCAAACCAACGAGCAAATCATCTGTCTTGCCATAGCGCGTTTGATGCGCGTTCACCAACGTCTCGCGCAGTTGTGCAATCGCACCAGCCGTATCTGCATTGAGCCGCAATTGATTCGGGTTGGCGCGGCCATCGTGGCGCACGGCGACCGCTTCGCCGCCCCAAATCAACTTCGCGCCGCTCTCGCCAAAATGTTGCCAGCGCCGCGTCGTCAATTCGGATGGCCTGCCGTCGTCCGTCCCGTCCCACCCTTCCATCGGCAGGATGCAAAAGCGATTGCCAATCGTGAAGTCATCGAGTTGATAGGTTTGCCCGAGCGGCGATTGCGCGCCCGACAGCAATTCGCGGTCGAACTCTAACGTGATGTTGAGTTGAGCAAGATACGCGGCAAATTCGTCCGCCGTTTTGAGCGACGCGATGCGGCGATAAGCTTCAGGTTTGGTCATTGGTTGGAAACAAAACTTTCTATAAAAAATTGGAGAACAAACATTCTCAACTCTCAATTCCTGAACAGTAAAAGAGTGAGCCTGAATTCTCCCGGTCAAAGAATGGAGAATGGAGAATGCAGAATGAATATGTCGGATTTCAAAATACACTCAGCGCAGTTCAATCATATTGCCGTCGGGGTCGCGCAGGAAAAGTTGAGCCGCGCCCCCGCGCCCGCTGCCTCTGGCAAAGGCAACCCCAAGCTGTGTGAGTTGCGCGGCGGTTTGTTCCACATCGGGAACCGCGAGCGCGATATGCCGGTCAAACTTCGGATTGTCGGTCGTGTGCGCGGGCAAGTTTTCCGTACTCATCAGATGAAGTTGGAGTCCGTTGCCCAAATCGTACCAGCGTCCCGGAAAGCCAAAATCCGGGCGTTCGAGCGTGGGGAAGCCGAAGACCGTTTCGTAAAACGCTGCCGCGCGCTCGATGTCCGTGACGAGAACGCCCGCGTGATGAAAGCTTGAAATTGTGATTGCCATAATCTCTGCCACGTTGATGAAACTTCGTGGAAGCCATAATCTACTGCCTTCATTCACGATTCACAACCTGTACGGACATTTTACGGAGCACGCATGCCGGATGATAGAAACCATCGCGGCGCACATTTCGCTCAAGCTGGCCGGAAATTGCGCCTCAGCTTCAGTTTCTGCTAAATCCTTTTCATTCCCACCGCCAACCCCACAAACTCCGTCGTCGCGTGTAGAGTCGCACAGAGTGGTCGTGTTCGCCGGAGACAAGCTGCTGGCCATCGGGCGAAAACGCGACGGCATACACGGGCGAAATGTGCAGCCCGATGCGCGTGACGAGGCGGCGGCTGCCGACCTCCCACAGCGCAATCGTTTTGTCATCGCCTGCCGAAACGACCTGCGTGCCGTCCCGCGAGAAGGCGACCGACTTGATGCGCGCGTCGTGTTTGCCCAGGACTTCCGTCGGGCGCAGCGGCTGCGCTGTCCACACCTGCACGAGGCCACCGTCCTCGCCCGTCACCAGTTGTTTGCCGTCCGGCGCAAAGCTTATGCTGATGAACTGGCGCGGGCTGAAGTCGGCCTTTTCGAGCAGGCTCCACGTCGCGGTGTCGAGCACGACGGGACGGCCATACGCATTGGCGGTAGTCAACCGCGTGCCATCGGCGGAGAAGGCCAGGCCATAAATCGCGTTTGAGATAAGCCAATTATTGCTGCGCTGAAAATCCATGAGTTGCCGCCCGGTGGCGCTTTCGTAAACGCCGTGTGAAGTCGCTATCACACGACCATCAGGCGAAATCGCTAGACAATTGGCATTCGCAGCTTCTTTCAACTGATGCTTGAATTGCAGCAGTTTCCGGCGCTGTGCCAGTTCCCAGACAATCACCGTTCCGTCTCGGTCAACGGAAGCCAGCGTGTTGCCGTCCGGCGCGAAGGCCACGCCCACGACCCGCGTAGGATGACCGGAGAATAACATCTCTCGGCGTCCGCTTTCGGCGTTCCAGATCATCACCGAACGATCCTCGCCCGCCGATGCAAACCGTTTGCCATCGTGCGACCACGCGACGGCGCGCACCGGGCCGTTGTGTTCGTTGAAGCCGATGGCGCGTTGCCGCTCCGTCACGTCCCAGACCCGAATTCCGCCGTCGCCGTGCGTCGAAACCAGCCACTGCCCGTCGGGCGAAAACGCCGCGCTCCAAACAATGGACGGATAATCAATCGTCGTAATCTTCCGCCGCGTCGCTGCGTCCCACAGGATGATGTTTTCCGCGCCCGTCGCCACCAGCCGCCCATCGGGGGAAATGGCGACCGCGCGCCCGTTGTCCTGATGCGCTTTAAAGCGGTCGAGCAATCGCCGTCGTTTGAAATCAACAAAGATAACTTCGCCAGGGCCGGTTACGCCGACCAGCAATGCGCCATCAGGCGAGAACGCGGCGTTGTTGCTGTCCCAGTCCGGATCGAACTGATTGCCCAATGGCTGCCCGGTCGCCACGTCCCAGGTATTTGGCATGTATTTGCGGGGAAAGATAAGCTGTTTGCTGCCAGCAGTAATCAGAAGCGAATTTGCCTCGGTACTGCCAAGCGGAATCTGTGTAACAATCTCCCAGCCTGGCACACGCCAGAGCCACGTGGCGCGATCATGTAGTTGGTCATAAGCATCGGATGTGACCAGCACCTGACCATCTGGTGAAAACGCTACACTAACGACTTTGCCGCGATGCCCGCGCAGCACTGTCTCCTTCTGTAGTTTGACCGCATCCCACACGATCACTGTCTTGTCCGCACTCGCTGTCGCAAACCATTTCCCGTCCGGCGAGAACGCGACTGCCGCCACCCAGTCGGTGTGATCGTTGAAGGTCGCCAGCCGCTCGCGCTTTTCAAAGTCCCAGACGATCACCTGCTTGTCTTCGCCCACCGAAACCAGCAGCCGTCCATCCGGCGAAAAGACCGCACGCCGCACTGCCGCCGTATGCCCGTCACGCAGCACTTGCTCTTCCCACGTTTCTGTAATGGACAGCTTCGCAGCTATCGCCATCGTGATTACCGCAATCACGAGCGCCAATCCGCCCAACCGTCGCAACACGCTCCAGCGGCTTTTGCTGAGCAGTTCGCGTTCCAGCCTGCCGCGCGGCAAATCCGCAAAGCGCCCAATCGTCCACAACCCGCCGAGTGGGATGCGCGTCATGTTGTCTTCGTCGTAGCGCACGACGAACTGCGTCAACATCTGATTCGCGCTTTGTGTGCGCAAGCGTTGCAGCCCCTTTTCTTCGCGGTTGATGCGCAATTGCTGCAAATCGCTCAGCATCTCGCTGGCCGTCGCATAGCGGTCGTCACGATGTTTCTTGAGCGCCCGTGTGACGATGCGATCCAGCGCGGCAGGGATGTTCGGCAACAGCGTGCTGACCGGTGCAATCTCGCGCGCGTCCATCAACTGTCGCATCATCTCGTCTTCCTGCACCTTCCCATAAGGCCGCTGCCCGGTGAGCAGTTCATACAGCACCACGCCGAGCGAAAAGATGTCCGTGCGCGCATCCAACGTTTCCCCGCGCGCCTGCTCCGGCGACATATACCGAATCGTGCCGAGCCTTGCGCCGGGAGCCGTCCATTGCGGATTGGGGATTGCGGATTGCGGATTGTTCTGTAGTGCTTGCGCTAACGCCCGCTCGGTTTCTTCAATCCGCATTCCGAATTCCGCATTCCGCAATCCCTTTGCGATGCCGAAGTCCAACACCTTCACCTGTCCACCGGGCTGCACCATAATGTTTTCGGGCTTGATGTCGCGGTGGATGAGGTCGGCGGCGTGGGCGGCAGTGAGCGCGCTGGCGATTTGCGTAGCAATGCGCACGGCGTCACGCCAGCTTCGGTTGGGTTGGGCGAGATATTCGCGCAGGGTCTGGCCTGCGATGAATTCGGTGACGATGAAATAGAGTTCGCCGTGCGGCATCGTCACCTGTCCGACTTCGTGAATTGTGATGATATTCGGATGCTTGAGGGCGGAAGCGGCGCGCGCTTCTTGCTGAAACCGCGCGATGCGTTCCGGGTCGGCGGCAAACTCCTGCGGCAGAATTTTGATGGCCACTTCGCGTTTGAGCTTGTCATCCCACGCCTTCCACACTGCGCCCATTCCGCCTTGCCCCAACAGCGCGCGAATTTCGTAATGCCCGATGCGCTGCCCGCGCAAGGATTCCGCCGCAGCAAACTCTGTAGCAACGCGCGCGATGGCGGGTTCTTTGAGAAAGCTTTTGATGCGGGATTCATCTTTGAGCAAGGCTTCCACCTCGCGGCGCAATTCCACATCGCCGTCACAAGCTTGTGCCAGCATCGTTGCGCGTTGATCGGGCGCGATTTCGCAGGCTCGTTGGAACAACGCTTCAATCTGTTGCCATCGTTGCTGATCCATAGCTTGTCCTTTGGTAATTAGGGCAAATATTGTGAAGCGTTTTTCACCGCAGAGGCGCAGAGGTGGCGCAGAGGCTCACAGAGAGTTCTCCGCGTAGCTCTGCGATTTCTCCGCGTCTCTGCGGTGAAAAAGCCTCTCACTATAGGTCGCTTGCTTTTGCACTAGCCGCCCTCTTGGCCGCGTCAGCGGTCAAGGGCTTGACCTGTTACGTTCTCTGATTCAATTCCCGATACAACCACAGCCGCGCCGACCGCCATTGGCGATTCACGTGGTCAACGGAAACGCCCAACACATCAGCCGTTTCTTTGACGGTCAAGCCGCCGAAATAGCGCAACTCGACGATGCGGCTCTGATGCGCATTGAATTGCTCCAACGCCTGCAAGGCATCATCGAGCGCCACAATCTCGCCGTGCTGGTCGGGCGTGAGGTTGATTGCTTCGTCAAACGTCACGCGCGTGCCAGCCCCGCTGCGTTTGGCGCGATTCCGTCGCCGCGCCCATTCTACCAACACCCGCCGCATCACCGCCGCCGCAAAACCGAAGAAGCTGGCGCGATCCAATATCTCCGCCTGTTCGTCCGCGCACAATTGCAGATAGACCTCGTGAACAAGGTCTGTCGTTTGCAGCGTATGCCCGTTCCGTTCGCGCCGCAGGTAATGATGCGCCTGTCGCTTCAATTCGTCGTAGACCAGCGGGTAGAGTAGCTGATACGCCTCCTGATCGCCGTCCCGCCAACGCCGCAGCAGCGCCGTCACATTCTCTGAAGATTGGTTGTTCATCGCGCAATGACCTCCGTAGCGAGATGTCGTAGATAAAGTTGCGGGATTGTAAAGAAATCAAGCAAGTTCCGAATTTCGTCCCGGAGGGACGCACGAAAATAGCCCAGCGATTCATCGGTGGGAAAAGAAATCATGCGCCCAAGTCCCGGAGGGACGACTGAGCGTCAATAAAATCAAGGGCTTCAGCCGTCCCTCCGGGACTGGCGGAACCTCTCCCCGAGTTCCCGGCAATCAATTCCCGGGCTATTTTCGTGCGTCCCTCCGGGACAAAAACCAAGAAACATTTTCTTGAATTCTATGGCAGCGCCCTGTTGCCGAGACACTGCCTCGACCAACAGGCGAAAAAAAATATTTGCGTGCCCCCGCACTTTTTCGCAGCAAAAAACGCATGCCGCAGATGAACCACAAAAACGGCTGATGGCGGTGTGTTGAATTGTCGGACTGTTGACGCGGTCTGCAATTTACCACTGTCCTCAGCCGTGGGCAACAACGAAGAAATCATCAAGGAGATCATCATGATACACACAGGCAAACTATGGAAAATTACTGTTCTGGCGAGCCTTTTGTCATTGTTTGGGGGATGGGGTACGCAGGAAATTAAGGCTCAGGAGATCATCCTGGACTTTACGGATGGCTTATTGCCATCGGCCAAAGGATGGACGTTCATAGGGCAGGATCAGTTTCAGCAGCCGCTCTCGGAATCACATGCCGCATCGGTCTCTGGGGGCATACTACACCTGAACACCGTGCCCTTCGGCGGGGTCGGCTCGAATGACACGTTGGCTTACTGGCGTATATCCACAGCCAGCATTGATCCTGCCAATTACGAATATGAGATTCGCATGCGAGCCATTGCCCCCAATTCATTTCGTAGTTGTTTTGGAGGACTACTTGGAGCTGGCATAGAAGTGCGAGGAAGCTACGACTCTGACATTACCGTAACGCAGCCTAACCTCTATCTCTCTGGCTTTAGTCCCACACCCAGCAATGCTCCCTGTTTTCTATTCTCGTTGGATGGCTCCATTTTTCATACCTACAAACTCGTTGTCCAGAATGATACTCAGGCTACTTTATTTGTAGATGGCGTTCAGATTGCACAGGGAGTATTGACGCGCCCCAATACCCTAACACTCGAAGCCGTCTTTGGTGACATCAGCACGAGCGGTGGTAACGTAACCGCTGATATTGAATTCGTCCGTATCGCATCGTTGGCGACAACGGTCGCGATTGACATTAACCCCGGCAGCTTCCCCAACAGCGTCAATCCTCGTAACAATGGAGTTGTTCCTGTAGCTATCCTAACTACTGCTGCCTTCGATGCCACCACCGTGAATCCGATGTCCGTTAAGTTTGGTCCAAATGGAGCAACCGAAGCTCACGGACGAGGTCATCTCGAGGATGTGGACGGAGATGGTGATCTCGACTTGGTACTTCATTTTAGAACCCAAGCCGCTGGCATCGTGTGCGGGGCCACCTCGGCATCGCTGACCGGGCAGACTTTCGGCGGGCAGAGCATCAGTGGCACTGATTCAGTTAGGACGGTTGGTTGTAGATAAGCAGGGTAACGGATACAGAGACTTGCGAGCGCGAAGCGTATGGAGTGCGACGTCGAGACCGTCGCACTCCATACGCTTTGCGCGCGCAAGGGTCGCCTCGCTTATCGGACAACTGCCATCAGTACGATTGAAGCGTCGGTCACGAATTGACGCCTCGCTTTTCAGCCATTGGGGATCGCATCCAATTTTCCGCCTTCCCATCACGATTTCGATTTGCGCATTTTGCCGTCCGCAGTTTAGACTGACCCGTCGTATCCTGATTACAACCACCAACAAGGAGAATTGAACAATGAGTGAAGCTGCGGATGTTTCCGCCCTGACCACCGGCTTAGCCGAAGTGCGTCGCCAACTCGCCGGAGAAGTAAAGTCACGTCAAGCCCTCATCAAATCGCTCGATCAAGCCCAACGCGCGCTCAAAGACGCGCACAAAAACGCCGTCGCCCTGCACGAAGCCACCGCCTTGCTCGAACAACCGTCGGACGAATTGTCGTTGCCAAGCAACTACAACAAACTCATTCAGCAAGTGCGCACCGTCGCCGATGAAAATTTAGCCGAACTCGAATTCACGTTCGCCCGCGACCTGCGCGAGGGCTTCAAGGACATTGGCATCAAACTCGACGGGCCGCCCGACACCTTGATTGCCGAACTCTTCGTCATCAAACCCGACCTGCGCAAGAAACAAGTGACGATGACGTTTTCGCGCCAGCCCGTCACCAAGCCCGTCAAGCTCGATGTCGAGAAAGTCGTAACAGCCTATCAAAAGGCGCGCAAGGAAATCTGCGAACGCAAAGTGGATCACCAGGAATTGCTCGCCGAATTGTTTGAAGCTTACGTCCGCGTCGTCAAACTGCAAGACAAAGCGATGGGCTTTCGCGCGAGCATCGTGGATGTGTTCCGCGAGTTGGTGATCGTGCGCCAACCGCTCGGCTTTCGCCGCGACCCGAACAAAGGCCGCTTTGTGGATTATCCGAAAACGCATTTTGCCTACGACATGCTGCAACTGCGCCAGAGCAAAAAGATGGTGCATAACGGTCTGCATCTGAACCTCGGCACTGCCACGATTGACACTACGTCCGATTCCACCAAAGCCATGTTCCTCGCCACTGGCGCGAACGAAGGCGCGTTCATTAAGGATTTGTATTTTGGGAAGTAGACGGTAGACGGTAGACGGTAGACGGTAGACGGCACAGAACTCTCTACCGTCTACTGTCTACCGTCTACTGTCTACCTACTCCAGGAGAAACTATGCAACTCACACCACCAGAAGCACAGCACATCATTCGCAAGCTGGGCGAATCGGGGATTCCGCCGACGCGCGGGTTGGAAGCGTACACGGTCGGAATGGATTCGGTGCTCGGCACGCTCGAAAGCGAGTATTTACAGGGCTATTTGCGCGATGGCGGTTCCAGCTTCAAGCTGGTCGTGGGTGAATACGGCAGCGGCAAATCGCACTTTTTGTATCGCCTGCGCGACATCGCGTGGGACAACGGCTACGTTGTCAGCCGCACCGAACTCAGCCCGAAAGAATGCCCGTATGACAATCAACTGAAAGTCTATCAAGCCGTCATCAGCAACCTGATTTTTCACAGCCCCGACGCCAACATCGCCGACACACAAGGCCTCGAAGCGTTTCTCGAAAATCATTTTTACACGACAATGCGCAAGCTCGGCATCGAGACGACGATGACCAGCATGGGCTTGGATAAACGGGTGGAGTTGTGGCTCGATTCGATCCTGCGCTACAAGATTGAAAGCCCGTCGTTTCGGCACGCGGTGTACTTTTTTATGAAGGCCGTCGCCGAAGAAAACGAGCAAGCGAAACGCAACATCGGCGCGTGGATGCGGGGTGAAAGCGTCGCGCTGAAAGACGTGCGCGCCTTCAGCATCACCGAGCGCATTGATCGCAGCGTCGCGTTCAAGATGCTGCGCTCGGTCGCGCAGATGGTGCATGAACTTGGCTACGCGGGACTCGTGTTGCTGTTTGATGAAGGCGACCGGATGGTCAGTATCGGTTCATCGAAGACCGAAAAAGTCGCGTGCGACAACCTGCGCGAAGTGATTGATCGCTGCGCCGGCGAGAGCTTGCCCGCAACGTTGTTTGTTTACGCCGTGCCGCCGTATTTCGTCACGAACATCGCGCCGCAATACGAAGCCCTGAGCCAGCGCATCAGTTCCAAAGTCAAATTCTCGCGCAAGAATCCCTTCAGCGTGCAAATCAGTTTGGATCAATTGGATTATCCCGGCGAAGAGTTGCTGCGCTTGATCGGCGAAAAATTGCTGAGCGTGTTCGAGCAGGCGTACAACCTGCAATTCAATCACGAACTGCAAAAACAAAACATCGTGCAATTGGCCGACACCTGCGGCTCGCTGCTTTCGACAAGTCATCGCAGGCATTTTGTGAAGTCATTGATTGATATGCTGGCGGAACAACGCGCGGATGGCGAACGAATCTACGAACCCGACAACGTACAAAGCGTCGTGCGCGGCGTCACCGAACAACTCGGTCGTTCTCAAGGCGGGGAGTATTGATATGGTTGGAGCAATCGTTACTCATCCGGTCTTTGGACGCGGGCACGTGCTGGAGCTTCGGAATGCGGGGCGTGATGCGACCGTGCGTTTTGAAAACGGCATTCGCGCGGTCGTGCAGGCAAATATGCTGACCGTGATCGAAGCGGCGAAAACCACTGCACCGCCGCGTCCCATCATTCAGCCGCGCGTCGAAGTCGTCCGCACGCCCGAACAGGAACAACGCATCGCCGCGCGTCGCACAATTGAAGCCTTGCGCTATGGCGTCGTGCCACACAAACGAATTAAGGAGTTGAGCGCAGGACTCGATGCAGAACGTGCCAGCCTGCATCGCGCGTTTGATGCTGTCTCTCAACAAGGCGGCGATGTGCGCGTGATTCTCGGCGAATACGGGCAAGGCAAAAGTCACTTCTTTGAACTCGCTGCGCAAGAAGCGTTGGAGCAAAACTTTCTCGTCGCGCAAACCAGTCTCGACCTGCGCGAAGTGCCGCCGAATCGTCCGCAACGCATTTACAACTCGCTGATTCGCAACCTGCGCTACCCTGATTCGTCCGACACGGGAACGCTCACGCCCTTATTTGACAGGGTGCTGAGCGATGCGCACGTCTTTGCCCCGCTCATGGAAAAGATCAAGGGCACGGAGTTCAGCGCCGCGCTCTACAACTATTCGCTGCTGCGCGAAAAGCCGGGCGAAGCGTTGGATTCGTTGCTCGATTGGATTTCCGGCGAGAAGGTGTACATCAGCGCCGTGCGCAAGGCGATGCCCGCGAAGCAAAAGGAATTCCCGCTGCGCGCGCTTTCGATGATGACGACGTCGGCGGATCAGTATTGCTACTTGCTCAGCGGCTTGGGCTGGATCGCCGAGCAGGCGGGCTATGCCGGCTTGGCGTTGTTGCTCGACGAATCGGAGCATTACAGTTTGCTCAACGAACGCGGGCAGGAACGCGCCGACAATTTCTTTCGCGCGTTGATGTACACGGCGCTGGCGTCACGCGCCGATTGCAAGCTGAGCGAAGCGCAGTTGCAACATCACACCAACGCGACCCCGTTTCGTTTTCAGGAGCGCAGCCAATTGCTCGTGATGTTCGCTGTCACGCCTTCGGCCAGCACGTTTGATTATCAACGCTGGCTGCACCACGATCAGATCATTCAGTTGACCGCGAGTTTGGACGCGGCGGCGTTGGACGATTTGATGGCGCGGTTGTACGTGCTGCATCGGCAGGCGTATGGCTATGACCGCAGCGAGCAGTTTCTGGACGTGTCGAACGGCTTGCTGGAATGTTTGGAAGGGCGGCTCATCAATTTGCGACAGACGATTCGATTGGCGACGGAGATTTATGATTTGTGTTTTGCGCACGCGGATTACAGCGCGACGCAGGCGGTGGGCGAGTTGCGAAAGGTGATGCTGGGGAGGCTGACATGAAAAAAGCTCCGCAAGATAAGTCGTATGACGATGCTTTCAAGATGTTGGCCGAGCAGGATGCCGAAGCCTTGTAATTGCTGATTGGTGAGATTGTGCCGGGCGAGCAAGTGGAGATTACGCCGCTGCCATGTGAATTGCGGGTTTCGACCAAGTTGCCCGATCAAGCCTTATCGTGTGGTCTCGACCAAAGGCGAACGCATCATCCACATCGAGGCGGAAAGCTGGTACAAAAATATTATGCCCGGTCGGATGGCGAATTATGGTGCGCGTGAGTGGATGAAATACCGGCTGCCGGTGAGTTGTTATGTGCTGTTGCTGACGGATCGCGGTTTGCCGAAACGCCCAACGAATCTGGGGCGGATTGATGCCGGAGATGTGCAAATCACCGTGCATTATCAAATCATCCGCCTCTCCCAAATACTTGCCTCCCACGCGCTCAAATTGAAGCGCGATCATTTATTACCGTTCATTCCTCTGATGCAAGCGGAGAAAGGCGATTTGGAAGCCAGCGTCAAAAGGCTCAAACGAGTTGCGGATGAGCGAAACCGCAATGACTTGAGCTTTTACTTTTTGGTATTAGGCGGTCTGCGCTACAATCCAGAAGCATTGTTAGATTTGTTAGGGAGAGATCGTATGATTCCATTAGAAAAGCTAAAAGACTCAAGTTTCTATCAATACTTTGCCAAAGAAGCACTCGCGGAAGCACGCGCGGAAGTACGCGCGGAAGCGCAACTCGAAGTGGCCCAGGCGCAACTGGAATTTGCGCGGGACATGCTGCGTCAGCACATTGCGCGGCGCTTTCCCACGGCAAAGGTCGCCAAGAAGGTTGCGCAACTCCGTGATGTCGCCGTGTTGTAGCAACTCTGTCTGGAGTTCAATGAAATCCAGGATGCTGTCGCCTTGCGCAAACGATTGGGCGAAGCCATCAAAGCCCAAAAACAATGAACGACAAACATGCGCAGCAACGGCAGTTGAAAGACCGCTTGCCGCACACATGGGACGCCCTGTTTGCGCGGTTCGGTCGCTTTACCGAGATTCAAGTCCAAGCTATTCCGCCGCTCCTTGAAGGCCACAATTGCGTACTTGTCTCTGCGACGGCGAGCGGCAAAACTGAAGCGGCGCTGGCTCCTCTCCTCGAAACTCTCAAACAAAATCCCAAACCATCGCGTCAGCTTTCGATTCTGTACATCCTGCCAACACGGGCATTGGCTCGTGATCTCGTGCGCCGTTTGCAACAACCGCTCGAAAAACTCGCGCTCAGCGTGCAGGTCAAAACGGGCGATGACGCGGCGTTGAATTCGGCGCGTCCGCCCGCGTTGCTCATCACGACGCCGGAGTCGTTCGATTCGCTGCTCGCCAATCATCCGCGTTTGCTCAAAGACATTCGCGCGGTCGTGATTGATGAATTGCATATCTTCGACAGCACGCCGCGCGGCGATCAATTGCGCATTTTGCTGAATCGCTTGCGACGGCTCAAACGCTATGCTTTATCGTGCGGCGACATCACGAACGACGCGATGCAATACTGCGCGCTCTCAGCCACAATTCACGATCCGGCAGCCGTTGCCGCGCGCTATTTCAATGACCCGCTTGTCATTCAAGTCGCTGGGCAACGCGCGCTCGCTGCTGAATTGCTTGCACTCGAAAGCGTTGTCACAGTGGATTCGCGCTTTGCCGAACTCAAAGCGCGCGGCGTCAAGAAGGTGCTCGCGTTTTGTCAGAGCCGCGCCGAATGCGAGCAGTGGGCGTTTGAGCTGCGCGACGGCACGCCGTTCAGTGACCGCGTCTTTGTGCATCACGCGAGTCTTGATGCCAAAGTCCGTCGCCACGCCGAAACGCAATTTGCCCAATCCGAAGTCGCGTTGTGCTTTGCCACTTCGACGCTCGAACTCGGCATTGACATCGGCGATGTGGATTTGATTGTGCTGCTCGGTGCGCCCGGCAATTTGAGCGCCTTTCTGCAACGCATCGGACGTGGCAATCGGCGCACGGCACGGACTTCGGTCGTCTGCTGTTATCGCAACGAAACCGAACGCGCGTTGTTTGAGATTTTCATTGCCGCCGCACAAGCCGGAGAAATCACTGCATCATCACCATACTTCTTTCGCCCTTCGATTGTCGTGCAGCAGCTTTGTTCGTATCTCAAGCAAACGAAGTATGGCGAGCTTGATCCCGACAGCGCGTTCGAGTTGTTCGCCGCGTTGGACGGCACGCCGCTGCTCACGAAAGTTCACTACGAGCAAATCATCGAACATCTGACCGCGAAGAATTATTTCACCGCAACGGATTCACGCTTGCTCAAGCCCGGCGCGGCGTGGAGCGAGTTGTTTGAGCAGCGCGCGATTTACACTAACCTCGCCGACCTCACGCGCGTCACGATTGAGGTGATTGACGAAGAAACGGGGCGCAAGCTCGGCGCAATCGAACGCGCGGTGAAACCCGGCGGCACATTTTTATTCGGTGGGCAGGCGCGACAATCGGCCCGCATTTCCGGGCGCAAATTGATGGTGCGCGCCGCGTCGCAGGCTAATGGTGCACGTCCGCCGCAACTGCGTTCCGCTGGGCTTTCGATGGCTCCGGCGCTCGCGCAAGCCGTCGCCCAAAGGCTCGGCGCACCGCAAGCGAACGATCCTGCCGACTTGGCAATCGTGTCGGATGTTGATGCGGAAGAAGCACCACCACAGCCGGTCACATGGGTGTTTCATTGTGCGGGCGATGCCTATGGCTTGATCTTGGGCGACGTGCTGGAAACGCTCTATTGCGTGCGCGTCGAGGATTACAACGATTTGTATGTGGCCGTCAAAGGCACGGTGCCGACCGGGCAACTGGAATTCACAGCGACGCAAGTCCAAGCCAGTTTGCGGCGGCGCTGGAAGCAGATGGAAAGCTGGTTTGAGTTGGGGCGCTGGCAGGATCAATTGCCGCTCGACGTGCGGCGCGCGTGCGTGAGCGCCGCATTTGATGCCGCCGGGTTTGTCGCCACTTTCAACGGACGGCGCATCGCAGAGGCTGTCACCGCTTAGCTTCGCTCACTCACGGGCAAAGGCGTGACAGGCGTGGTTGAGAATGCGGAGGTCGCGCTCGGCAAGATGCGGTTGTTTGAGGAATTGGGGATTGATGTGAGCGCCTTGCAAACACAAGCCGAAGCGTTGCGACAGGAGGGGCAAACGGTGATGTTGGTAGCCATCAACCAACCAACAGCAGGCTTGCTTGGCGTGGCAGACCCGAAACCACTGCCGAAGCGATTCGGGCTTTGCATCAGGATGGTCTGCAACTGGTCATGCTGACCGGCGACAACCGCACGACTGCCAATGTTGTAGCGCAGAGACTAGGGCTGGGTGAGGTTGTCGCGGATGTTTTGCCGAATCAGAAATCGGAAGCGGTACGACGGTTGCAACCTCAAGCTCGCATCGTCGCGATGGCGGGCGACGACATCAACGATGCGCCTGCGCTCGCGCAAGCCGATGTCGGCATCGCCAAGGGCACGGGCACGGATGTCGCCATCGAGAGCGCCGACATCACGCTGGTCAAAGGCGATCTGCGCGGCATTCTGCGCGCGCACAACTTGAGCTAAGCCGTGCTGCGCAACAAGAGCAGCACACCTTGATCCAATTCGATGCCAATTGCGTCTTGTCGCGACAAGGTGGCGGGCAGGTTTTGCAGGAGTGGAACCGAGTGCGCTAAATTCATACGACCTCCTTGAACGAAGGCATCATACCTTCCTTCGTGAGAGACTTGAAACAACTGCAATGATGAATCCGGAACATCCCCAGTCTTGTCAAACCTGTGGCGCAGACAACGCGCGGCTGTATGAATTGTATTTTTTCACGTTGGTCGGTGAACCCGTAGAGCCGGGACAACTCTGGCTCTGTGTAAAATGCGCGCGCCGCGAACGGACGGCCATTCGAGCGGCGCGCTCGGCACAACTGCGAAATCCCAACTACCCCACGCACAACCAGCTCACACGTGACGAACTCATCGCCGCGATGGATCGCTTTTGGGCCGAGAGCGGCGCGGGCGAAATCTGTCGGCGTTGTCACGAACAGGGGACGGGTTGCTGTCCGCCGATGTGTCGGCATCTGGGCGCGCAGGGCTGTCTGAAGAAAAATGTCTTTTGCACGAGCTTCGTCTGTAGCGCGTTGCTCAATGCAATTGCCGAATGCGATGCCGACACGGCGCGTTTGCTCAAGTGGGTAAAATTGAATCCTGGTGCGGCAGAATTTCGTGTCTACGAAATGGTCACGCGCGTGCCTGCGATGGATCGTGAAGCGGCAGGTCCGCTGGCTGTGCCGGAGCGGTATCCGGGGCCGCTCAAGTTGGCGGGCGAATCTATCCGCGCGCCATTGCAGACGCTGACCGAGGAAGTTCTGGAAATCCGCCGCCGCTGGCATCAGGAGGAATTGGCGCAAGTCCGGGACGCGCTCGTGGAGAAATGATCGAAGCCTGTTGAGAGCCGGTTAATTGTCCGCTGCGGTTGGCTTTAGCGGCGCGCGTGTCGGCTCGTTGAGCAGCCAAAAATAATTTTTGACAGCCCTCAGTCAATCTGCTAAATTCCCAGCCTTGTTACCTGCAAATCGCGGCACATACACCTCTAACGGAAGCCTTGCGAAATGCCCCAATTACCGCGTGGGTTCATTTGGAATGAGCGAACCTGCGTACAAAAGCTATCGGCTTTACCCTGCCTACGGAGGAATACAAGAGTAAAAGATGAAATCGGCCATTGCGGAGATTGCCCAAACTTATGGCATCGAAAACTGGGGCGCTGGCTATTTCAGCGTAAATTCCAAAGGTCATCTGGTCGTTCATCCTTCCGACAACGTGCCGCACGGTGTGGACGTGAAAGGATTAGTGGACGAACTTCTCAAGCGGCGGGTGCAACTGCCGGTTCTGCTCCGCTTTCCGCAAATTTTTGCCAATCAAGTCCGCGTCATGAACCAATCCTTCACGGCGGCGATGAAGGAATTCGATTACAAAGGTGAGCATCTGGCCGTTTTTCCGATGAAGGTCAATCAGCGACGGCAGGTGATCGAAGCCTACATCGAAGAAGGCTCGAAGCATAACTACGGCCTCGAATGCGGTAGCAAAGCGGAACTCTATGCCGGGCTGGCGCTTGAACAAGCCGAAAATTCTTTGCTCGTCTGCAACGGCTTCAAGGATGATAGTTTTATTGACCTCGCTTACGTTGGCACGCAACTCGGCAAAAACGTCGTCATCGTCATCGAGAAGCTCAACGAATTGCCCAAAGTCATCGAACGCACGCAAAAATCCGGGATCAAACCGATGCTCGGCATGCGCGTGCGACTCTATTCGCGCGGTTCGGGACGTTGGGAAAAATCGGGCGGCGAGCAATCGAAATTCGGGCTGACGACGAGCGAATTGTTGACGGCGATCAAGGCGCTGCGCGATGCCGGGATGCTGGATCAACTGCGCGTCATGCATTTCCACATCGGCTCGCAAATCACGCAGATCAAGCGCGTCAAAGCTGGCGTCAAAGAAGCCGCGCGCGTCTATTCCAAGATTCGCAAGATGGGCATTGACGTGGATCATCTCAATGTTGGCGGCGGGGCTGGCGTGGATTACGACGGCAGCAAAACGAGCTTTGAATCATCGGCGAATTACACCTTGCAGGAATTTGCCAACGACGTGGTCTACACGATCAAATCCGTGTGCCAGGAAGAAAGCGTGCCGGAGCCGAACATCATCACGGAATCGGGGCGCGTGCTCGTGGCCTATCACGCGATTTTGATTACGAACATCGTGGACGAAATCGAAACCGTGCAGGGCATCAAGACCATCACCTTGACCGACAACGAGCCGCAAGTCGTCAACGAATTGCACGATTTGTACAAAACGATGAACTCCAAAAACTTTTTGGAGTATTATCACGACGCGCTCGAACACAAAGAAGAATTGTTCACGCTCTTCGATCTGGGTTATATCAACTTAGAGCATCGTGCGAAGGGTGAAGTATTATTTTGGGAAGTTTGTGACAAGGCGAATAACTTCGCTAAGTTAGCCGGGTATCAATCCGAAGAGTTCGACGATTTGCGCAAGCTATTATCGGCGAAATATCTCTGTAACTTCTCGGTGTTTCGTTCGCTGCCCGACCATTGGGCGATTGACCAGTTGTTCCCCATCGTCCCGATTCATCGGCTGAATGAAACGCCAACCGATTCCGCCACGCTCGTGGATATTACCTGCGATTCCGACGGCGTAGTGGACAAATTCGTTGATCTCCACGATGTCAAAGAAGTGCTGGAGGTTCACGACCTCAAACCCAATGAGCCGTATTATCTGGGCATGATGCTGGTGGGCGCGTATCAGGAAGTGATGGGCAATTTCCATAACCTGTTCGGCACGACCAACGAAGCGCATGTGCTGATTGACGGGAACGGCGAATATCACATCAGCCGGATCATCCCCGGTTCACCGCTGGGCGAAATGCTGTCGTTCGCCAAGTACGAGAAAGACTTTTTACAAGACGCATTCCGCAACTTGCTGAATCGTCAGATTAAGAAAGGAAAGCTGACCGAAGAGGGCGCGGAGCAGTTGTTTCAAGAGTACGACTCTTATTACAACAGCTACACGTACCTTGATGCGAACGGTAGACGGTAGACAGTAGTCGGTAGTCGGTAGGTAAAAACTACTGTCTACTGTCTACCGTCTACTGTCTACTCTGTGAAGTTCAGCAATAGACACAATGCTAAGAAGAATCAAAGGGGCAAAATACTTAACGAAACCGACCGTGCCGCTCAATGTAGACCGTGACCGCAGTGTTCCGGGCTTACTGGAAAAAATGGAGCATATCTCCTTTCAGGGGCGGAACCTGGCGGTGGCACACCAACTTTGGTTACAAATGCTGTCGGAAAATGCGGTGGTGATGATGGGGATGAGCGGCGCGCTCGTGCCAGCGGGGATGCGGCGACTAGTGGCATATTTGATCAAGAATCGGTTTGTAGATGTGTTGGTCACGACCGGCGCAACGCTTTTTCATGATCTGCACGAAACGCTCGGTCGTCATCATTATCTCGGCGATGCCCGGATGGACGGCACGCAATTGCAGGAACAAGCCGTAGATCGCATTTACGACACGTTCGCTTCGGAAGAGGAATTCCGCGAAGCGAATGAATGGATCGGCGGTTTTGCGCAACAACTCGAAAATTCCCACGCCTATTCGACCCGCGAATTCATTCATTTGCTCGGACGCGAGTTGAGCGAAATCGCCACAGAAGACGGCATTCTGACGTCGGCTTTCAAGTCGCGTGTGCCGGTGTTTTGCCCGGCGATTGCTGACAGCGCGTTCGGCATCTCTATCGGTATCAGTCGCGTCGAGAAGAAAAATCCCTTTCAGTTCGATGTGATTCAAGACGTTGTGGATATGGCGCAAATCGTTTCCAAAGCGCGTTCGACCGGCGTGATTTTCTTTGGCGGTGGCACGCCCAAGAGCTTCATTTCGCAAAGCGAAGCGGCGGCTGGAATGTTGAATTCATCGGTGCGCGGGCATAAATACGCGGTGCAGATCACGACCGAAACCGAGCACTACGGCAGCTATTCGGGCGCGGACTTCGATCAAGCCAACACCTTCGGACAGATTTCCAAGAACGCGCGCCACGTCACGGTGCATTGCGATGCGACGATTGCCATGCCGCTGCTCGTAACCTCGCTCTCGCAAACGGCGGCCAAAGCCTTGCGCACCCGCAAGCGCATCCAATTTGGCTTTAATAATAAGGACTTAACGATCAATCTACCTTGATGTAGTTTGCGATCTGGCTACGCAAGACCGGGAGAGTTTCTGAGGAAGTTCTCCCGGTCTTATTTATTTGGATGGCTATTGCGTTGCGTCTGGAATGAATCATAATGTTGTTCGCCCGTTTGGCACAGAAGGCGATCAACATAGACAGTTCAGACGCATGCACTGGTCACAAAAAATCATCACGCTCAAACCACGCTCGCGCGGCTTTCACGTTGTCACGCGCGAAATCCTCGAACAGTTGCCCAACCTGCGCGACCTCGAAATCGGCTTCCTGCATCTGTTCATTCAGCACACCTCGGCTTCGCTCACCATCAATGAAAACGTCAGCCCCGACGTGCGCGGCGATTTGGAACGACACCTGAACGAACTTATTCCCGAAGACGCGCCGCATTATGAGCATACGTTGGAAGGCGCGGACGATATGCCAGCCCACATCAAAGCTTCGTTGCTCGGCAGCGGGTTGTTGATTCCGGTCGGGCGCGGCCAATTGTTGTTGGGGACGTGGCAGGGAATTTATCTGGGCGAGCACCGCGAGCACGGCGGCGCGCGGCAAATCGTCGTCACGTTATTCGGACAAAATTGAACCTACGGCAATGTTATGAGTCACGGCAGTCAATTTCTTTTCACGCAAGCCTCCCCCGCGCAAACCTTCACGCGCGAAGACATCAGCAAAGCGCAGCAAATGATTGGGCAAGTCGCCGAAGAATTCATGCGCCGCGAAGTCTTGCCGCGCGCCGAAGCCATTTACGGCAAAGACTGGCCGGTCACGCGCGAGTTGTTGCTCGCGGCAGGCGAATTAGATTTGCTGCGGATTGACATACCCGAAGCGTATGGCGGCTTGGGGCTGGACAAAGTCAGTTCGGCATACGTGGGCGAACAGATTTCGTTGTTGCCTTCATTTGGCGCAAGTCTCGGCGCGCATACGACGATTGGGATGTTGCCGCTGGTGTATTTTGGGACGGAAGAACAACGCGCGAAGTATCTGCCGAAATTGGCGACGGGCGAATGGGTGGCAGCGTATTGCTTGACCGAAACCGAATCCGGCTCCGATGCGCTCGCGGCGAAAACCAAAGCGACGTTGAGCGAAGACGGCAAGCATTACATTCTCAACGGGCGCAAGATGTGGATCACGAATGGCGGCATCGCGGATGTCTTCACGATCTTTGCCAAAGTGGATGGCGAGAAGTTCACAGCGTTCCTCGTCGAGCGTGCAATGGGCGTCGTGAGCGCGCCGGAAGAACGGAAGCTCGGACTGGATGGCAGTTCGACGACCGCGCTTATCCTGGACAATGTGCGTGTGCCCATCGAAAACGTCCTCGGCGAAATCGGCAAAGGCCATGTTGTCGCGTTCAATATCCTCAACCTCGGTCGCCTGAAACTCGGCACGCGGAATCTCGGACAAGCGAAAGCCGCGCTCAACAATGCGATTAGTTATTCGCGCGACCGCCATCAATTCGGGCGTCCGATTGCGAGCTTCGGGCTTATCAAACGCAAGCTCGCCGAAATGGCTGTGCGATGTTACGTCGGCGATGCGATGGTCTGGCGCACGTTGGGAATGGTGGACGAAACGCTGGAATCCATTGATCAAAACGACACGATGCAAGTGCTGAAGGCGATTGAGCAATACGCGGTCGAATGTTCGATCATCAAGGTTTGGTCGAGCGAATCGCTCGGCTATGTCGTGGATGAAACCGTGCAGGTGTATGGTGGCTACGGCTACTCGAAAGAGTTTCCCGCCGAACAAGCGTATCGGGACGCACGCATCACGCGCATTTACGAGGGCACGAACGAAATCAATCGCACGATCATCACGACGCGCTTGCTGAAAGCGGCGGCGAAAGGCGAATTGCCGCTGCAAGAAACCGCAACAAAGCTTCTCGCGCAATTGCCAAATGAAGTTCCTGCAACTAAACTGCCGGGGCTTGCGTACCTTGAGTCGCAACTTGCTGTAACGAAGAACGCAGCTCTCCTTTGCCTCCAGGCTGCATCACTGAATTACGGTGATCAGATCAACGAAGAACAAGAAGTGTTAGGCCTCTTGGCTGACACGCTGATAGACGTTTATGCCATCGAAAGCGTAATGCTCCGCACGGCCAAACTGATTGCCACGCGCGGCGAAGACCAATGTTGTGTGCAATTGGAACTGGCGCGGATTTATGCCTGCGACGCAGCGGAACGTGTAGCGACGAATACTCGTTTGCTGCACGCGACGCTTGTAGACGAAGGCGCTGAAAACCAATTCTTAGATGCGCTGGCACACTTGCATTGGCTTGCGCCGATCAACACGAAAGCCGCTCGTCGCACGATTGCTGACACGCTGATCGAAGCCGGACGCTATCTCTGGTAAAGGAATCTGCATGAGTAATTCGCAAGAAACGGTCGCTTTGGAGGCAAGCGAAGCCTCACCACTCTCAACGCCCGGCACTTGGGCAACAATCAAAGAAGCCTTACGCGGCACGCATCACGATTTCACTGAGGGGAGCATCGGGCGCGCGATCTTTTTGCTCGCCGTGCCGATGGTGTTGGAATTGGCGCTCGAATCGCTGTTCGCGGTCGTCAATATTTTTTACATCTCGCACATGAGCAACAACATCACTGAAGCCCTTGCCATCGTGGGCTTGACAGAATCGTTGTTGACACTGGTGTTCACGATTGGAATGGGGTTGGCAATGGCGGTGACGGCAACGGTCGCGCGTCGTGTCGGTGAGCAGAATTTGCCAGAAGCTGCACACGCGGGTGCGCAGGGCATCTGGCTCGGTATTTTGACTTCGTTACCGTTGGCGATTGTCGGCTTGTTTTTTATGCCCGTCGTGTTTCAGTTGATGGGCGCGCACTCGGAAGTTATTGGCATCGGCAAAGGCTATGGGCAAATCATCTTCGCGGGCAACGTGACGGTGATGTTATTGTTCATCAACAACGCTATCTTTCGCGGGGCAGGAGACGCTTCGATTGCAATGCGGTCATTGTGGATGGCGAACATCGTCAACTTCATTCTTGATCCTTGTTTTATCTTCGGATTGGGACCGTTTCCCGAATGGGGCGTGACGGGTTCAGCGGTTGCCACGACGATTGGGCGTTGCGCGGGCATCGCGTATCAATTCTGGTTGTTGTTCGGTGGCAAAGGGCGCATCAAAATTGAATGGGCGCAATGCAAGCCGGATTTCCCGCTGATGTGGAAACTCTTGCGCTTGTCGTTCGGCGTGATGCTGCAAAATTTCCTCGCCACCTCAAGCTGGATTGCGATGATGCGCTTCGTGTCGAACTTTGGCAGCGGCGCGATTGCGGGCTACACCGTCGCCATTCGCATCATCATCTTTGCCATTTTGCCGGCCTGGGGCATGAGCAATGCGGCGGCGACATTGGTCGGGCAGAACCTCGGCGCAAAGAAACCGGAGCGCGCGGAAAAAGCGGTGTGGCTGACGGGGCTGGCGAACATGGTGTTTATGATGATCGTGACGGTGGTGTTTGTCTTGTTCACCGAAGGGATGATTGGCATCTTTACGACTGACAAATCCGTCGTTCCGTACGGTGTCGCGGCGTTGCGCATCCTCAGTTACGGCTATGTGTTTTATGCCTGGGGGATGGTGATTACCGCGTCATTCAACGGCGCGGGCGACACGTACACGCCCACGCTCATCAACGTTGTCTGCTTCTGGCTGATGCAGATTCCGCTGGCCTATTGGCTGTCGCATCACACTCGCCTGGGCGTCAACGGCGTCTTCTGGTCGGTGACGATTTGCGACGGGACGATGGCCGTGATTGCGATGTTGTTGTTCCGGCGTGGCAAGTGGAAAGAGGTCAAAGTGTGAGGCGCAATTCTTCCTTTTTCATTCTTCCTTCTTCATTGTCCGACGAAGGAAGATGCAGAATTCATTTACCTCGAAAAAGAATGAAAAAGGAAGAATGAAAAAGGAAGAATAAAAAAGGAAGAATAAAAGGTCTCAAATGAGCAATTCGCCAACGCCAATTCGTCCCGAAATTCTGGAACGATTGCGTCGTCAATCCGCGCCCGAAAGCCAATCCATCTCGACGCAGCAAGGTTTGGACGCAGTGGCGATTATCGCGGCGCAAGCCCAAGCCCAAGGCGTCGCGTATGCGTTGGCGGGCGGCTTGGCGCTGCATCTGTACGGCTTCACGCGCGCCACCAAAGACGTTGATCTGGTCGCGTCGGAGCTACTGAATTTATTGGCGACCGAGCAACTGAGCTTTGGCGGCGCAACGTATCAAGTGCAAGTCGGCGAACGCTTGCTTGCTGTGGATTGGATTGTGCGCGATGATTTCTTCCGCGAGTTTTATGTCAATGCGTTGCGCGATGCGATTGTGACGGAACAAGGTTTGCCGATCCTCACGCCGGAATGGTTGGTGATCCTGAAATACATTG
>CAZWAK010000071.1:0-5252 GCA_964631865.1 uncultured Heliobacteriaceae bacterium
CGAGCGCGACTCCCACGCCCGCTCCGACCGCGTCATCCAACCAGCAGGGCGGCCAACACGGCGGGCATGGCGGAGGGCAGACCAATGTGTCGCCAGGGAAGGATTGGCCCAGCCCGGTGGATGACGAAATGAAGCAAACCTTCGTGCTCGCCGACGTGTTGGAGTACCGCCCAAACCAGAAAGGTGGCGACTTTCGGTGGGATATCACGGGCTGGCGCGGCGGCGATTACAACCGCTTCTGGTTCAAAAGTGAGGGCGAGCGCAATACAGCGTTGAAGGCCGACTATGACATAGATCTACAACTGCTCTACGGTCGCTTTGTCAAAAGATATTACGACTTCCAGGTTGGCCTCCGTGTTGAGACACAGAGCTTTCGCGGGGTTAATGTTACTCGTCCACATGTAGTAATTGGGTTGAACGGACTTGTCCCTTATCGTTATGAGTTTGAGTCATCACTCTTCATCAGTCACCAGGGGCATGTTTCGGGGCGGGTTACGCTAACCAGAGATTATCTGCTGAACCAGCGCTGGATTCTTCAGGGGCGCGTTGAAGCCAATGCGGCGGCGCAGCGGGTCGAGCGGTTCACAACTGGCAGAGGTCTGAACAACATTGAGGCGGGCTTGCGCTTGCGTTACGAAATCCGGCGCAAATTTGGGCCTTACGTGGGCATTTCTTATGGCCGCAGTTTCTTCGGCACCGCCGACCTGGTGCGGCAGGATGGTGGTGATCCCAGACAGTTACGCTTCGTGGCGGGCGTCCGCGTGTGGCGCTAGGTTAAGGAACACATATGGTCAAGCATTAAGATGAATGGAAACTCTGCTTATCAGGTATGGATTACTTGCGGTCTTCATCGGTGGTGCGGTCGAAGGGGACCTGACCTTCATTCTTGCTGGAGTCGTTGTCCATCTCGGCCTGTTGAACCTGCCCACAGCGATAGTTGCCGGAACGTTGGGGGCGTTTGCCGGAGATTGTTTCTGGTACTGGCTGGCACGCAACGGCAGCGCAAGGCTTCGCGACAGCAAGTCATATCAACGCGCTGCGCCGTTAGCAGATCGGCTGGCGGCGCGCTACGGAGCCTGGGAGCTTGTGCTGGCGCGATTCATTTTCGGCGCACGCCTGGCGAGCAGCATTTTCTGGGGCATGCGCGGATTATCTTTCCGCCGATTCGCGCTCATTGATCTGCTGGGTTGCCTGGTCTGGGCGATTGTGCTGATCCCACTCGGGTGGTGGTTGAGCAATCGCGCAATGTTATTGGTCGGCGAGGTCAGACGCCTGGAACTTTGGTTGCTCGGTGCGCTGATTTTAAGCGTAGTTGTTTTTCTATTCTTCCAGTTCATCGTGCGCCGCGTGATGAAAGTAAACAAGAGCGTAACAATAACAGGAGACAAAACGACATGAATTACCCGTATTTACACCTCATTCTTAATCACCTGCCCGTCTTCGGCACACTTTTCGGACTGTTCATGTTGCTGCTGGCGCAGTGGCGAAAAAGTGACGCCCTGCGACATGTCAGTCTGGAAATCTTCGTACTGACAGCGGTGCTAACGCTCCCAGCCTATCTTACTGGCGAACCGACGGAGGAAGTCCTGAAGACCATACCCGAAATTTCAAAATCATTTATTGAAAGCCATCAGGATGCGGCGCTGATTTCCGCTCTCGTCATTGGCTTGCTGGGAGTGATTGCATTGTTCGGGTTGTGGCGCTCGCGGCGGGAACAGGAACTGCCACGCTGGGTGCTGCTCTCGGTGCTGCTGCTCGCGCTGGTGGGAAGCGGTCTGATGGGATGGACGGCACATTTGGGGGGTGAAATTCGCCATACCGAAATTCGTTCCGGGCCATTCGGCAGCCCCATCACGCAACCAACCCCGTAGTCGGCAATAGAGTGTCAAGGTCAGGAGAGTAACCACATGGTAACAAAAAATGATTTAGCTCCCGGCGCGCCTGGCATTGCGCCGCGCTGGACTTCGAGCGCCAAAAGCGGCGTCGGGACAGCCGTCCGCGACGAGAGCCGCCTCTGGTTCACGCTCTCGCACGGCATCGTGAATGAAGTTTATTACCCGCGTCTGGATCAGGCGAATACGCGCGATCTCGGTTTCATCGTGACTGATGGCGAAGCTTTCTTTTCCGAGGAAAAGCGACACACTGTCAGCCGGATTGAGCCGCTGGCGCAGGGCGTGCCGGGCTACTGCCTGACGAATATCTGTGGCGCAGGACGTTATCGTCTGAGCAAAACCATCCTCACCGATCCGCAACGCGATGCTTTGTTGCAGCACGTCACCTTCGAGCCGCTCACGGGAACACTCGCTGACTATCATCTGTTTGCGCTGCTCTCGCCACACATCGGTAATTGTGGATACGGCAATGACGGCTGGGCCGGCGAGTACAAAGGCATTCCGATGTTGTTCACACAGCGCGCCGGACTCTTTCTGGCGCTGGCGTGTTCGGTTCCCTTCGCCGCGCTGAGCTGTGGCTACGCCGGTACGAGCGACGGCTGGCAGGAACTCCATACCCACAAGCGGCTGGTCAATACTTATGCGCGCGCGACCAATGGGAATATCGCCTTGACCGGAGAAATCAACCTGGCGGAAGGCAACGGCAGCTTCACTCTGGCGCTCGCTTTCGGCAACAGCGCGAACGAAGCCGGGCAGATTGCACGCGCCGCCTTGTTACGCGATTTCGATCAGATCACGAGCGAATATGTGCAGGGATGGCAAGACTATCAGGCGCGCTGTCTTGATCTCGGCAAAGTCAATGCCAGCGGCTTCGATCCTTACCGCGTCAGCACGGCGGTTCTGAAAACACACGAAGCGACGACCTTTCCGGGCGCGATGATCGCCAGCCTCTCGATTCCCTGGGGCATGGCGAAGGGCGATGAAGACCTCGGCGGCTACCATCTGGTCTGGCCGCGCGATCTGGTCGAAAGCGCCGGGGGCTTGCTGGCGGCGGGCGACATAAGCAGCGCGCGACAGACGCTTTTTTACCTGATGTGTACGCAGGAGGCCGACGGACATTGGCCGCAAAATATGTGGCTGGACGGAACATTTTACTGGAACGGCATTCAGATGGATGAGACGGCCTTTCCGATTTTGCTGGCGGATTTGTTGCGCCGCTCGGACGCGCTCAATGGGCTTGATCCCTGGCCGCTGGTGCGCCGCGCGGCAGGCTATCTGGTTTCCTATGGCCCGGCTACGCAGCAGGATCGCTGGGAAGAGGACGGCGGCTTTTCGCCCTTCACGCTTGCCGTTGAGGTTGCGGCCTTGCTGGCAGCGGCAGACTTCTTCGAGCAGGCAGGCGAAAAGGACTCCGCCGAATACCTGCGGCAGACGGCTGACATCTGGAATGATCACATTGAACAGTGGACTTACGTCACTGACACCGACCTGGCGCAACAACTCAAAGTCGAAGGTTATTACGTGCGCATTGCGCCGCTCGAAACTGAATTCGCTTCGTCTCCGGCGAGTGGTTTCGTGCCGATCAAAAATCGCTTGCCGGAAGACAGCAACGCGCCAGTCAGCCACATCGTCAGCCCCGACGCATTGGCATTGGTGCGCTTCGGATTACGCGCTCCTGACAATCCACGCATCGTCAATACCGTCAAAGTCATTGATGCGCTGCTCAAAACGGAGACGGCGACCGGCCCAGTCTGGCATCGCTACAACGAAGACGGCTACGGCGAACACGAAGACGGCAGCCCCTTTGACGGCACGGGCATTGGGCGCGGCTGGCCGTTGCTGGCGGGGGAACGGGCGCATTATGAACTCCTGGCCGGAAATCACGCCGAGGCCGAGCGATTGCTGCACGTGATGGAAGCGCAAGCCAGCCCCGGCGGGCTGATCCCGGAGCAGGTCTGGGATGCGCCGGACATCCCGCAGTTGGAGTTGTTCAATGGACATCCGTCAGGCTCCGCCATGCCGCTGGTCTGGGCGCACGCGGAATACATCAAGCTGGTGCGCTCGTTGCGCGATGGAAGCGTCTTCGATCTGCCGCCGCAAACGGTCCGGCGTTATCAGCAGCAGCGCGTGACTTCCGACCGTTCGATCTGGCGCTTTAACCACAAATGCCGCGGCATTCCTGCCGGAAAGGTGTTGCGAATCGAAACCAGAGTTCCCGCCCGCCTGCGTTGGAGCCTTGACGGCTGGCACAGTTACAACGATACGGAGACGCAGGATAAGGGCTTGGGCGTCCATTTCGCTGACCTGCCAACCGCTGGTTTGAAGGTGGGAATCGTGGTCAGCTTCACTTTCTTCTGGTTAGAAGGCGAGCGGTGGGAAGGCCAAAATTATGAGGTCACAGTCACCTGAAATTTGAACCAACGATGCTGCACGATCTCTTCGCATACTTTACCCGTTACGGTTACTGGGTCGTCTTCCTGGGGGTGCTGCTGGAAAATGCGGGCGTACCCGTGCCCGGCGAAACCGTCTTGCTGGCCGCTGGCTTTTTTGCTGCTCAGGGACACTTCCACTTGCCGCTGATGATGCTCATAGCGGCTTGTGCAGCGGTGCTGGGCGACAACATCGGATATTTTGCCGGACGACGGATGGGACGCGCCATGCTGGAACGTTACGGACGCATCCTGCGGCTAACGCCAGCGCGGCTGTCGCGCTTCGATGGATACTTCAGGCGGCATGGGGCGAAGACGATTCTGATCGCGCGCTTCATCACCGGGTTGCGCGTCGTAGCGGCGCTGCTGGCCGGAGCGGCCCGGATGCGGTGGGGAAGCTTTGCGCTCTATAACTGCGCCGGGGCGGTTCTCTGGTCAATCACTATTTCTCTGCTTGGATATTTCTTCGGGCATAGCTGGATGTTGCTCGAACGCTGGCTGGGTCGCATTGGTTTAATAATCGCACTCATTGCAGCGCTGGCGATAGCAATTACGCTGCTGCTGAGACGCCGTCGCCGGACGACAGGTACTCAGGATGCTGGTCAGTGAATTCTTTATGCTCAAATACGCTTGTAGCTCGGATTGAATATGACAGATACCCGTAAGACACAAGTAGTGGTTGCCACCACAGTGCTGCTTTCATTCATCTCGTTCTGGCGAGCCGCTGCGATAGTTCTGAATGACCTCGCTTCATCGGCCTACTACGTCGGCGGTATTGCCGAAGAAGCGATGGGCAAATCCGCGCCCTGGTTCATCCTCGGAGTGATGCTCTTCTCTTATGCGGTGCGCGCCGTGTACGTCGAATCCTGCGGGATGTTCACGCGCGGCGGCGTCTATCGCGTCGTGAAAGAAGCGATGGGCGGCACGATGG
>CAZWAK010000071.1:5352-35026 GCA_964631865.1 uncultured Heliobacteriaceae bacterium
TTCACGCGCGGCGGCGTCTATCGCGTCGTGAAAGAAGCGATGGGCGGCACGATGGCGAAGCTCTCCGTCTCAGCCCTGATGTTCGACTACGTTTTGACCGGCCCGATTTCCGGCGTGTCGGCGGGGCAATATCTGGCCGGACTCATCAGCGACACATTGCATCACGCCGGTTGGGGCGGGCTTTCGGCAGGGGAGATGAATTTGATCTCCGTCAGTCTGGCGCTGGCGATCACAATCTACTTCTGGCGGCAGAACATTCGGGGGTTGCACGAATCGTCGGAGCGTGCGCTGCGAATCATGCAAATCACGACCGTCATGGTGGTAATCGTGATCGTCTGGTGTGTCGTAACTGCGCTGGTGCGCGGCGCTCAGTTTCCGCCGTTGCCGACCAGCGCCAGCATTCATTTTGGCGATCAGTCGCTTGGCTGGTTGCAGGGACTGCACCTCATCACGCCAATAGCGATACTGGTCGGCTTCGGCCATTCGATTCTGGCGATGTCGGGCGAAGAATCGCTGGCGCAGGTCAATCGTGAAATCGAATATCCTAAGAACAAAAACTTACGCCGCGCCGGGCTGGTGATCTTTGTTTACAGTCTGGTCTTCACTTCGCTGGTTTCGTTCTTCGCCGTGATGCTGATTCCCGACAGCGTGCGACCGCACTACTTCGACAATCTGATTGGTGGATTGGCGATGTATGTGGTGGGGCCGATTCCGCTGAAGCTGCTGTTGCAAGCGTTCGTAGTCTTTGTCGGCTTTCTGATTCTGGCGGGCGCGGTCAACACGGCCATTGTCGGCTCGAACGGCGTCCTCAACCGCGTCAGCGAAGACGGCGTGCTGAGCGATTGGTTCCGCGCGCCGCACGCTCGCTTCGGCACGACGTATCGCCTAATCAATCTAGTGGTCATCCTGCAAATCGCCACGATCCTCATCAGCGGCGGTCGCGTTTATGTGCTGGGCGAAGCCTATGCTTTCGGCGTGGTCTGGAGCTTCGCGTTCAAGGCGCTCGGAGTGCTGGTCTTGCGTTTTACCGAGCCGGGCGAGCGCGTCTGGCGCGTGCCGTTCAACCTGCGGTTGGGCAGGCGGGAGATTCCCTTCGGCCTCGGCCTAATTACGCTGGCGCTGTTCGCCATTGCGATCATCAACCTGTTCACCAAACAAGTCGCCACGATTTCGGGGCTGATTTTCACGGCGGTTTTCTTCGCGCTCTTCACCTTTTCGGAACGGCGCGCGCGCCGGGTAACGGAACAGCAGGAACATCTCGATCAGTTTCAACTCGTCCCGCAGGAAACCATTAACGCGGCAACCGCAGCCGTGCGCCCCGGTTGCGCATTGATCGTCGTGCGAGACCACAGGAAGCTGCGCCATTTGGAAGAAGCCCTGAGCCGGATTGATACGGCGCGACAGGACGTTGTGGCGTTGATGATCAAAGTGCATAAAGGCCCGGCAGGCACGGAGAGTTTTTACGAAGACGAGTTGTTTACGAAATATGAGCAGCAACTTTTCACCAGCGTGGTCGCCGTGGCTGAGAAGCAGGGGAAACACGTCAACCTGATGGTCGCGCCTTCAACCGATCTGTTTCAGGGTATTGCCAACGCAGCTTTTCGCCTGGAAGCGGCGCGGATTATCGCAGGCAGGTCTTCCGTGCTGACCCCGGAAGAGCAGCGGAGGCGTCTCGACGCGGTGTGGGAACAGATTCCCGGCAGCGACCATCGGCTGATTGTGCTTGAAGTTATTGACGCCAACGGGCAGTCAGAGACATTTTCACTCGGCGCGCATCCGCCGCAATTGACGGACGAGGATGTCGCCCTGCTGCATCATCTCTGGCTCGAAGTGTTGCGCTCAAAGCAGTCGGACGAGACGACGGTTCATCACCGCGATCTGGTAGTTGTCGGACTACGCCTGCTTGAAAAAGAACTGCACGGACCGCAGCGCGTCGCCACACTTGAATTCATTCGGGAGCAGCAACAGGAGCAACAACTTTCCTCCATCCCACCATCGCAACGCCAGCGCCGGCGGAAGAGGAAGGGCCAATGAAAAGCCTGCGTCAACTGCGCGAAGAGATCACCCGCTTGACCCAGGAGCGTGAGACGAACGCCAGCTTGCGTTCGTTGGGATGGGTCTTTCTCAAACTCGGCTTTACCGGATTCGGCGGCGGCATTGCGGTCATAGCGCAAATTCGCAGCCTGGTCGTGAGTGAACGCCAGTGGCTGTCGGAAGAAGAATTTCTGGATGCCGTCTCGCTCGCACAGAGCCTGCCGGGAGCCAATGCAGCGAATGCCATCACCTACATCGGTTTGCGGCTGGCAGGGCTGCGCGGCGCAGTGGTGTCCGTGGTCGCTTTCATTTTGCCGTCTTTTCTGATGATGATCGGATTGACGGTCGTCCATCATCAGCTTCAGCACCTGACGGAAATTCAAAGCATTTTTCAGGGGCTGAATGCGGCGGTGGTCGGATTGATTGCCGCGACAACGATACGCCTCGCCAAAACCGCGATCACTCGGCAGTGGCATCTGGCGCTGGGCTTAATCACGGCCATTCTGTTGATCTTCACCGGAGCATCTGTGGTGGAGGTAGTATTGCTGGCAGGAATCACCGGCATTCTCATTCAGTCCTTCAAGACGGGCGCGCTCCATCAGTTGGGTTTCGACTCGCAGGCAAGCCTCCAAAGAACCGCCCGCGTCGCAATCGTTGCGCAACACGCGCGCCGCCGCGCTGCCGAAATCGTAGCCAGAAGAAGCGATTTCTCCGCCAACAGTCACGTCCTATCGGCGTGGCCGGAAGCGCATAACCACGAACCAGTCGAAGGCGACCAGCCATCTCCGTCTCAATCAACGGCTGAAAAACCTTCCACGAAACTGCGCTTGCTGGCGTGGCCGCTGCTGGCGCTACCGCTGCTGGCGAACTTCGCCGCGCTCTGGCAACTCGTCGTGATTTTTTTGCGCGCCGGCGCTGTGACCTTCGGCGGCGGATTTGTGATGATTCCGCATCTCGAAATGGAAATCGTTGACACACGCCACTGGCTAACCCCGCAGGCGTTTGCTGACGGCATGACGTTCGGCCAGATCACGCCGGGGCCGGTGCTGATTACGGCGACGTTCATCGGCTGGAAAGTAGCCGGGCTGGCAGGAGCCGTCGCCGCCACGATTGCCGCGTTTCTGCCTGCCTTCGTGATGACGGTAGTAGCCGGAACCTGGCTGGATCATTTCCGCGCGAATCATCAGGTGCAGGCGTTTCTGTCCGGCGTCGCCCCGGCAGTCGTCGGCATGATTGCAGCAGCGGGCGTGAGTCTGGCGCGCACAGGCTTGCACTCAACACTCAGTTACGGCATAGCAGTGTTGGCATTTCTCTTGTTGTTGCGCGTGCGAGTCAATCCGGTACTGATTATTCTCGGCTGTGGCGTGTTGCAACTCATCATGGCCCGGCTGCTGCCTATCTGACACAGGTTCACAGAGACCATACCTTTGAATGGCTAATTTGCAGAAGTATTTTTGCAACTAATAATTTGAACCTTGGCTGTGAAAACTCAGTTGTCATCACATAACTATCAAGAATTTGAAAAATTGTCATGCAAAGATACTCTCAAGGAACTTGCCGAAGAAGGCTAAGGGAGAATGAAAAGATTCAAGTAAACGGTGGGTAATGAAAGAGCAAGTAAAAACAAGCGGCGGCAGAAAATGTGTGGCAAAGAATGAACAAAGAAAGTGGATTC
This sequence comes from uncultured Heliobacteriaceae bacterium, assembly GCA_964631865.1. GTDB lineage: Bacteria > Acidobacteriota > Blastocatellia > RBC074 > RBC074 > JAFDVL01. The sequence goes on from CAZWAK010000071.1 coordinate 9,062, forward strand.
ACGCTGGTAGAGATTGCAATGATCACAGTCTTGATTCTGATTATTGTGGCTATTGCGACCCCAAATCTGCTGAAAGCCAATCGGTCATATCGTCTCCGCTCAGCCGCACAGCAAATCGTCCAAACCTTCCAAGTGGCCAAAATGCAGGCGCTCCGAATTAACCAAAGCTATGTCATCGCTTTTGACCAAAGCAGCCATTCAATTATCCATAACAATCAAATGGTTGCATTACCGAATGGGGTGCAATTCGAGGCATTGACGGATAACATCGCTGCTCCTGAAGCCATCCAAAAGGCTACGGTGAATCCACCATCTCTTCCCAGTCAGCAACTTGATCCTAAAATCACAATTTCTTTTCCCGTTCAGCCTTTATCTAATCAGTGCATCATTGCTTTCAATGCGAAGGGGTTGCCCAATGTAGAGCCAGGTGTTTTGAACTGGGTCTATCTCAAGAACACTGATGGCGAAAGAATTGTCGTTCTCTTAACCAGTGCAGGCGGCACTATGGTATTACACTATAAAAGTGGTGAGTGGGTATAACATTCAGACTGCGTTTGCCATCAACGCCCCTATAATAGCGGCTTCAACCGAATTCTCAGGGTTGCAGATCAGACTCTTCAGTGAGGGCAGAAGAGACGCTCTTTTTCTGTCGAGCATATTGGATCATCTCTCTGAGAATGCCAATAACGACCTGTGGGCGTGACAGCGTTGATTGTCCTCGCGTGCGCGGAAAGTAGGTGAGCGGAAATTCAATGACTTCCAAGCCCAAGCGGCGGCTTTCGAGCAGTATCTCTGCATCAATGAAGGAGCCTTCGGCGCTGAGTTTCATGCTGCGTGCCAATGCGCCAGGCAAGAGCTTGCAGGCAAAATTAACATCGCGTACCCGCAGACCAAACAAAAGGCGGCAAAGCAAGTTATAACCAGCCGAAAGCAACCAGCGCCGGACGCCTTCGCTGCGACTCGCACGATAACCAATGACAATATTTTTTTCTGTTGCGCGTTCCAACAAGTGAGGGATGAGATTGAAGTCGAAGGGGAGATCAGCATCGGTATAGAGGATCAGGTCTCCGGTGGAAGCAGCCAGACCGGTGCGAATTGCTGCCCCCAATCCACGATTCCTTACGTGTCGGAGCAGTCGGATGCGTGGGTCGTAAGCAGCGATTTGGCATACGATCTCTGCCGTGCGGTCGCGGCTACCATCGTCCACCAGCACAAGTTCCAGGAAGTTCCGGCTTGCCGACAACACGTTGAAGATGGCGGCGATCAGCGGCTCGACGTTCTCTTCTTCATTGTAAAGCGGAATGATGATTGAGAGAGAACGGGAAGTTTGGGGACTATCGGCAAGCATAAGTTGTCTCGAATAGAGGGTGGATGGAAATATTCAGATTAGCTCCGCGGCGATCAGATAACCCGGCAATTTCTTGAACCATTGCGTAGGAGCTTTTTTATCAGCCGGGGCAATGGTAGCGGCGTATACGCCGTTCATCGGGCTGACTTGCTGATCCATTGCAACCCCTCGCGCAACTCGCGGAAAAAGCCATCCGTATTGCCGCTGAATTTATGTTCGTTCGCTTCAACTACTGCCATCCGCCTGGGTTCTTTGGCCTGGGCGAAAAGTTTTTTGCCGCGTCCAGCGAAAGATAGCCATCGTTGCTCGCCTGAATCATGACGAACGGCAGCGGGGCAATGCGTGCGAAATAGGGAGCAGTCTGAAAACCAGGCTCGTCCGCCTCTCCCCCGGCCAGCGTAGACAAGGTGTCTGACCATCGCCAGCCCAGCACTGCCGAATCCGGCATGCCAAAAGCGAGCAAGCTGTTGAAGACCTTCTTGTTCTCCGGCGGCGCGACGCCAAGCAATCCCATCCCCGCGCCTTGCGACCAGCCCATCAACGTCACGCGCTCGTTTGCATTGCCGACCATCCATTTCGCCATCTGCGCCAGGTCGCTCATGATTTCTGTCTCTTTGAGCGTCGTCTTGCCGGTGAAGCTCGACAGGTAAATGCGCGTGTCCAGCCCATAAACATCGAATCCCCACGACGCTATATTCACCGCTGTCGTGATGGCAAGGCCGCGCCAGCCGCCATCGCCGGGAATAAATAAGACCTTGCGAGGTGGTGCCGCATCGGCCTTTCTTCTCGCCGGGTAAAAATGGATCGCTTGCTCCTGCCCGCGAATCACGACGGTATTCTTACCGGGCTTAGGCGACTGTGCGGACGCGCTCAGCGATAAGACTGTCGCGAGGAACAGAGCAACAAACCAACGATTCATTAAGGAACGAAGTAAGATCATAAAGAGACTCCTGATTATTGAGTTCGGTAATCCGGCTGAGCGCACGTGCCAGACTGGGTAGCTGAAAGGCGTGCCGATAAATCAAGTAGCGCGGCTCCCAGCGGTCAGCGTATTTCGCTTTGTGTTGCCGGAGGCCGGTAAAGCTAAAGAGAAAATTTGTCCGCTGACAGAAGTAGTGCAAAACACGCTCGCCCGCCGAAGCCGTTTCGTGCTCCTGAAACCCGGCCATCGGAGCCATGCCGAGAGTGAAGCGCGAAAAGCCCCGCGCTTTGCAATCCAGCAGAAGCTTGACGATGAGATAATCCATGATCGCGTTCGGCGCATCGGTTCGATACCGCATCAGATCAACCGTCGCCTCGCCGGAACAAAATGACGGGATAAGGTTGACGAAGGCGAGCAGGCGACCGCCCGCATCCACTGCGGCAAGGATTGGCGTGGAACGCAGGTAATCCACATCAAACAGCCCGAGCGTAAAGCCACGTTCGCGGCGGCCAGGCAGTTGCAACCATTGATCTGAAACTTCTTTGGCTTGCGCCAGAACCTCAGCGGACAGCGGCGCATCATAGCGGACGAACTGAACGCCGGATTTTTCCAATTGATTGATCGTGTGCCGGAATTTCTTCATGCATTTGCCGTCCAGATTGAACCGCGCCAAATCCACAATGGCTTCATCGCCGAGCTTCAATTGGTGAAAGCCGAGACTGTGATAAACGGGCAAAAAATCGGGCGTGGTTTGATGAAAGGCGAGGCTCCAGTGCTGGTTCGCACACATTTTCATGAAGCTGCGTATTGTTGGCTCAATCTCTTCCGGCGGCCCGACCGGATCGGCCAGCACCACCACGCAATTGCCGCTCCGGCGATAAGCCAGGAAGCATTTCCCAGAAGCTGAAAAGTAATATGATTTGTCCGGCCAGAGCTTGAAATAATCGAGCGACGAATGTCCATGCTGAAGCACGATTCCGGCGGCGGCAGCGCGCTCTTGCGACCTGGCAGCCGCACGCGGTTTCGCGGCTGATTCTATTGCCTCAGACAGGACAACAGGTTTACTGAAGGGCGGCCATAACTGCGCGAGTTGTGAAATTGAATTTTGCATGTCGAGCACTCCTCTGATCTTTAAAAGATCACATCGAAATCAACCCGGAATCGTCGTTTGTAGTTGCCAAAGAACGCGCCAAACTGTGGGTCGGCGGTATTCGCATGCACGTCCAGCGCGTTGAAGTGATTGGTCAGGTTGAACCCGCTCAGCGCAAAGCGCAGCGAGTATTTGTCATTCACTTTGAAATCCTTCGAGATGCGCGCGTCGAACGAGAAAAACTTCGGAAAGCGCTGCTTATTCGGCGTCCCGACGTAATTCCGCGCGACATCGGTCACGGTGTAAGGAAAGCCGGAGCGATATTCGACCATCGGTGAAAACTGCATCTGCAAGGGCAGCTTCAGCGTGCCCCAGGCAAGAAAGCGATTCGGCAGATCGCCGGGCAAATTGGCGGATTGATTCGGGCGCACGACAGGCGAGGGAAAGTTGCTGAGATAGCGGCTGAACTCGTTGATGTCGCCATTGGTACGGCTGCGGACGTAAGAGACAAACATCTCCTGACCTTCTTTCCACGACAAACGCGCAGTCAGTTCCAACTGGCGGTAGCTCGACTTGCCGCCGCCGCCCAGAATAAGTGCGTCGCGCCCTTGCACCACGCCGGGCGTGACAATCGGTATGCCGGAAGAATTGCTCGAAAGATAATTGGCGCGCAGGCGCAGAATGTTCGAGAAGGAGTGCTCGAGTTCAAGGTTCCAGGTCGTGCTGTAGGGCGCGAAGTTTCCGGCCTTGCTACGGCGACGAATGAACGGGAAGCGGCTGGCCGCGGCTTGATCGGTGATGTTGGCGAAGCGGCGCGGCCCATCCACGATGGTTCCATCGGGCGCGTACTTCGTAACCACCTGCTCCGGGTAACGGTCAAAGGCGTAAATACTCAGCGGCACGCGGTCGTAGAAGACGCCCACACCGCCGCGAATGACTGTCTGCTGATGGGCAAACGGCGTCCAGGCAAAGCCGATGCGCGGCGCAAACCGCGAAGTGCCGGTGATCCCTTGCCGTTCAAACCTGACTCCTGCATCGAAGGCGAGTTTGGGAGTAACTACCCAGTGATCCTGACCGAAGGCTCCGGTTTCGAGGTCGTGGCGATTGAACGTCTGGTCGCCCGCAAACTCGATCCGCTGCACGAGCCGCCCCGCCGCATCAAGAATGCTGATCGGGCGCGCGTCGGAATCTCCCCGGTCGGTCGTCCGCGCGATAGTTGTTCCGAACTTGAGGTTGTGCGCGCCCGCTGCGTTGAGCGGATGAACTGAAAGAGTCTCCAGCCATTCAATCCGCGAAGCGCGGCGATCCTGCGAACTAAAGTAATTGCCGCGATTGCCCGTCGGCGTCAGCAACATTTCGGCTGAACCCTGTGCGCCCACGCCGACAGTTGAGCGTCTGATCCCCACCGTGCTTTCGAGCAAATTGCTGCCCAACGTCAATCGGTCAATGACCGTGCCGGTGTAATCGCGAGCGCGGAAGCTCGGCGTGACCGGCTGCGGGTTGAAAAAATCCAGATTGACGAAGTTGCGGTGTTGCGGTGCGACGTGAAAAGTTCCGGTCAGCGTCTGCGTCGGTGACACGATGTAATCGAGTTGCGTGAAGGAATTGAACGACTCCTGCTTCGACTCGTTGCGGGGGAATGACAACGTCCGCACGGGTCGCTTCTCCAGGACGTACTCGAAGCCTTCCGACAGGAAAAGGCGATTGGCGATGAGCGGGCCGTTGAAGACGAGGCGCGGCGACATCTCTCGCAGCCCGCGCAATTGTCGGCTGCGAACGCGGAAGACGGGCAACGGGTCGTTGATTTCAAAATGCCACTTGTCGCCGCCGCGCCGCGTCTCGACCGAAACCACGCCTGCCGTGAAACGCCCGTACTGTGCCAGGTACGGCGTCTTGAAGACATTGATCGTCTCGACGCTGTCAATCGGGACGGTCAGTCCGAACTGTCCGGTTGCCGGATCGGTCACGTCAGCGGAATTGACCAGGAATGCGCTGCGATGTTCGCCGCTGCCCGCAATCGTCAATTCGCCCTGCGGCGAACGAACTACGCCGGGAACCAACGGCAATACATCAGCCACTGTCGCGGGCTTATTTGGCAGATTTTTGACCTGCGTGCGCTGCAACTCGGTTGCAGGCGATGCGTTCGGCTCGGCGGAGTTGTCGGCGGTGGCGCTGATATTGACGGAATCCTTGACAACGACTTTGGGCGGCAGGGTTTCGTCAAACTCCAGGGTAGCGGCAGGCTTGATCTGGATACTTCTCTCCGTCAGCGTTTCATAGCCCTCTTTGCTGAACGTAAAGCTGTAATCGCCGGGCGCGACATCCGTGAAGGCAACTTTGCCATCTTTGCTCGTTTGCTGTTCGGTCTCAGCATCAAGATGACGCATCACGACGCGCACAGCTTCCAGGGGGGTGCTCGCCTGATCGTGAACTGTGATGCGCACCTGACTTGATCGTGTGGGCGGCTGTGCCTGCGCCGCCAGGGAACCAAGTATGACTAGCGCGACGATAGTAAAACTTGCCACTTGAAGTCTGTGCATAAATCGTAATCGGGTTTTCTGAAGATTTTTTTTCATCCACTTACTTTTTGCCGAACGTGAAGACGATGCCGCCGGTCAGTTGCAAATCATTGAGCCGTTCCTGCCCCTTGACGATTCCGTTCGGCGCACCGACGACATTCGCAAAACTCGCTTTGTAGCGTCCGACTACATCACGCGCGTCAAAGCGCAACGCCCAACGATCTGTCAGCCGATACTTCACGCCGCCACCAAAATTCCCGGTGAAAGCCGTCACGCGACGATCCGGCCCGGTGTCCTTCGTATTGAGATTTGCAGGTGTGCCGGTGGAATCATCCAGTTCAACCTGATAGCGTCCGCCACCAACCCCAGCCGTCAGGTACGGTACGAATTTCGATCTGATAGGAGAGAAGTGATAGAGATAGTTTCCATAGAACGAAAGCGGATTGGCGACGGTGAATTCAACCGCGTGATGGTTGGTAAAGTTGTAGGCGATGCGCCCGCCGAACGGAGAACCGCTCTTCGCTTTGAGGCTGAAGCTTTGGTCATTTTCTTTTCCTGTTGCTGCCGAGGTTCCAGCGAAGACGGTCACATCTATTGTTCCGGCACGATCCGTCGCACTGGTCTGTGCCATCGCAGCAGTCACTGCGCCAAAAGCAATCATAAAACCGAGGGAGAGAGAGAGGGCAAATTGGCGATATTGCGTAGTCATAAATAATTCCGGTGTTACTTTCTTTGTCTGCATCACAGACTGATAAATAAAATCCGGCGCAACGGGCAGAAAGACTCAGCCCCCTTTTGCTTCAGGTCTCGCCTGTATCCGTTGCGCTGGAAATCGTAGCTACAGAGCGGCTTCTTTAGTTCTCTGATCTGTCATCCGATCTGTCATTGGAATCGCCGCCATCAAGCGACACACGAGTAGCGATGAGTTTGTTCTGGAAGACGGCGACTTCGACCTCTACCACTTTGCCAACCGTGAGACTGGCGGCATTCAGTGCCACACCGTTATCGCCTTCGTAAACGGTCGAAGCATCAAGCGAGATGACGTTGCCGAGTACGGTGATGGTCTTGTTGGTCGTATCTACGCTTTCAATCGCGCCCTGAAGCTGGCCATCAGATTTTGGCCCGCGTACCTGAATCCTGGTGGCGAGGATTTTGCCTACGCCTGCATTGCCGGAGACTTCAATCATCGTCCCGACCTTGATGTCAGCCAGCGTCAGCAGGCGATTGTTATGTTCGCTGACAATCGCGGCGGTACTCGCATCTACCGTGACCAGCCCATTCAGAATTTTGATAGTCGAACCCGCGACATCAGACACCGTGCCTGACACCGATGGCCCATTGTGTTCGCGGTCATCTTCTACGCGGTTGGTGCGAGCCAAAATTGGCAGCGCCACCAGTGCAGTCAGCATCAGCCAAATGGATATTCTTGAGATAATCTTCCCAGTCATTGCCTGTACTCCTTTATAAATTGATTGTTGTTGTTTACGGAGGAAGTTATTGCTGCTTCCTCCGTATTAAAACATCGCCCTTCACCCCTCACGAAGACGGGCGATGCACTAGAGTAGGGCAAGCCTCATGCCACACCACGCCGGAGGGCGCTATTCGTTGCGCGTGCCTGTAAATATTGGGGTTGTAGCGATTGCGTGGAAGCGGCGGGCTGCTGTCAAAGGCGGGAAAGATGGCGTGCTGTCAGCTTTGGCAAAGAGAACGAGTGGCGCTTCGTCATCTTTGCGGCGGGGTTATTTGCCGCCGAAATTAAAGGTGTAGCGCAGCATCAGAATATGGCTCGGTGCGGTGCGACCGTAATCAGTCGAGTAGACGTACTGCGCAATAAAACTGGGCGTGAAGCGCCAGCCAACGCCGAAATCAGAATAGTAAGTTGTAAAACTCTCGCGCGTATTAAAATCTGCCAGCGGATTCGGAAGCGAGAGAGAGACAATACTGCGCTGTTGACGCAGCGCCAGCAGCGAGCCGCTGACAAATAACTTCTTCCAGACATCGGCCTGTACCGCCGCGTGTGCTGACCAAAAATTCACGCGCTGTTGTTTGTCTTCCAGCAGGGTTTGCGTGGCCTCGGTTTTCAGCAGGTCGCTGACGCGCGCCGTTCCGCCCGCGACATCGGCGCTCAGGAAAAGGCGCGCACGCGGCGCATATCCGAGTCCTGCGCTAACGACCGTGCGCGTGATGCGTTCGCGGTCAGTTTCAACTACACCGTTAGCGGGCTGGAGCCGTTCGTTCAGCCGCTCCCGCAGCACAGAACTCTCTACGCCGTAAAACAGTTTCGAGGTTATTGGGCCACGCAGCCGCAACGCGATCTCGGACGAATGCCCGGTGATGCGCGTCGCATTCAATCCGAGCGGCGTGCTACTCAGTGTATGGGCGCGGTCACGATCATCGGCTGACACCAGGCCATAGCGATAATAAATTCCCAGCTTGTCGCCCCGCTTGAATTCGTGCATGAGGCCAAAGCGGAGACCGTAGCGCGCAATATGCGAACGCGATTCCAGTCGCTCGCTGATGGTCAATCCGGCAGCATTCGACTGCGAGAGGAGACTGAGCAGTGAGCTGTGCCCGCTCGTAAAATCCAGCCCAACGCCGAGGCTGGTGCGGCCTGCGCTGCCGAACTGCCGCGCCGCCAGCAACGAGCCAGCGAGGGAGATATTCGTTGTCCCGCTGGTCAAGGCCGACGTGCCCAGTGTGCCGGGAGGAAAACCGGGCGCAGTCAGCGTGGCTCCTTCATCCAGCGAAAATGCCTGAAGCCCGCTACGGGTGGCGGTCAAACTGCCACCGACGGTGGCACGCAAGCGCGGCAGCGGGAGAAAGAGCGAATGTTGAAAGAGCAATCCATAATCCACCGGCCCGCCCACGCTGGAGCCGAAAATGGGCAGGCTCTCGCGCCGGTCATTCCTGCCGCCGAACGAGGGCAATAGGAAGATGCGCCCTTCACCGGTTTTGAATTCTGTGGCGTAGGCAGGGTTTTCCAGACTGTCGAGATGAGCGTCAGGAAAGGCCGTGAAACGCGCGAACGGCGGCGTTTCGCCGGGTTCGGTTAGGCTGTCGGTGTAACGTTCATAGCTGCCCGTTGCCCCGCGTGCGCTCTCTTCGCCGCCTTGACTGCCTGCGTTTTGCGTACCACTTTGCTGCTGCCCAGCCTGCCCGTTGTGTTGCCTGCTGTCCTGACGGTTGTCATCGCGTTCGCCCGGATCACTGTTCGCGCGAGCAATGAAAAGCTGAAGCGCGGCGAAGGGGCGCACGATCACGCCGCGTCCCGGTTCCACCAGCGTTCGCTGGCGCGGATCGCTCAGACTGGCAACTTCAACCAACCCTTCGTACACGATGACGCGCGTTTCCGTTCCTTGGACGATCACGCTGAATTCGGTGCCGCGCACGGAAATCGAGGCCGAAGGGCTATTGACGCGATAGGGATTTGGTCGCCCGCCGAAGTGATTGATCTTGACGCGCACTCGCCCCATCGTGATTTCAAAGAGTTCGCGCAGTGACGAGGCCGCGCGATAGTCCTTGAGAATTACTTGTGAATTCGGTTGCACGATGACGACACTGCCATCGGTCAATTCAATCAACACGCGCCCGCCGCCGCGCGTGTCAACGACATCACCCGGCATGAGCGGATCACGAGCGCGAAGCGCGAAGCTGCCACGCGTATTGATATGCTGCGCTGTCCCGCCGCTGATGCTGGCGACGCGGGCTTCGACTGTTGTCTGTGCCTGCCCCTCGACGCGCAACCATTGCCCGACCAATAGCAACAGCAGCGTCAACGTCGTGATGCGCAAAAGGAACACAGTCGTAATAAATCGTGATCGTCTCAAAAGTGGTCGTCCTGTTCAGGGGCAACGGCATCGTCGTGGTCATTAGCAGTTGCGGCTTCGTCTTCATCGTCCACGGCGCTGAGTTGATAGCGTTCCAGCAGGCGATAAATCGTGCGCAGATTGACCCCCAGCTTTTCTGCCGCGCGGCGACGATGCCCGCCGACTTCGTTGAGGATGAATTCAACATAGCGGCGTTGCAGTTCGGCCAGCGTTGGATGATCGGCAACCAACGCACGCACGTCATCCTGTGGTTGATTTGCTTCCGCTTCCGAATCGGCGGCGAGAGTTTCAGCAACAATCATTCGCGGGGGCAGACAGTCAAGCGTAATGATACCGTCCGCACTCAGCACCATCGCGCGTGTCAGCGCGTTTTGCAATTCGCGGACGTTACCGGGATAAGTATATGCTTGTAATACGGCTGCCGCTTCCTGTGTGAGTCGGAATGATAGTTGAAAGTCATGGGATGAATCATTTCCGGCTGGTTGCAGGAAATAACGCGCCAGTAATTCAATGTCACCGGCACGATCCCGCAGCGGCGGCAGGTCAATTGTCAGCACGCTCAGTCGGTAGTAGAGGTCGGCGCGAAAGACACCAGCCTGTGCCAGTTCATCCAGCGGCGCATTGCTCGCACCGATCACGCGCACGTTGAAGCGGCGGGTCTGGGTCGAGCCGACGCGCCGCACTTCGCCCGATTGCAACACGCGCAACAGGCTGGCCTGAAATGCCGCGCTCGTCGAGGCGAGTTCATCCAGAAAAAGCGTCCCGCCATCGGCCGTTTCAAACAGCCCCGCGCGATCAGCCATCGCACCAGTGAACGAACCTTTGGTATGTCCGAATAGTTCCGCTTCCAGCAGCGTGTCCGTCAGCCCCGAACAGTTGACAGCCAAAAATGGTTTCTTGCTTCTGGCGCTGAAATCATGGATCGCGCGCGCCACGAGTTCCTTGCCGGTGCCGGATTCTCCTGTCACCAGCACCGTCGCGTCTGTGCGCGCCGCGTGTGCGATCAGCTTGTAGACTTTGACCATCGCGGGGCTGCGTCCAATCAAGCCGGAACGAGAAAACTCTTGTGCCAGCGTCTCGCTATCCGGCGTTGCGTTTTTAGCTTCGTGTTGTGCAGCAAGATACCGTTTGACCAATGCCATCATCGCCGCCATCTCAAAGGGTTTGGCGATGAAATCGCTTGCCCCTTCGGCTACGGCGCGCACCGCCAGATCAAGCGATCCCTGCGCCGTCATCAGAATGATTGGCATTGTCCGGCTGATCGAGCGCAACGCACGCACGACTTCCAAGCCATCCCCATCGGGCATGTAGACATCGCTGATGATGCCATCGAATTTGATCGTTTGTGTCAGAGCTAACGCTTCGCGCCCGGTGCGCGCCGTCGTGACACGATACCCGTTGAGCTTCAGCACCGTTTGTAACATGTGCCGAATGGAAGGCTCATCGTCTACCACAAGGAGGTGCAGCGGTTCTGTCATAATGAATCCTCGTCTCGCGGGTCTAATCGCTTCGGGCGATTGTCAGTCCTGCCGCATAAACACAAGCTAAACGCGGCTTGCCCCGGGCGACTTCTGACTTCAGATATTGCTCATTCCGTCGCCGTCATCGGCTTCCGCAAGGGCAGGCGCAGCGAAAAGGTTGACCCGCTGCCGACTTGGCTTTCGACCGTGATGCGCCCCCCGTGCAGTTCGGCAATCTCACGCACGAAGGCCAGCCCCAGCCCTGTACCCCGGACATCCGCATCTTCCGGGCGCGCGACGCGATGGAATTTCTCAAAGATGCGTTCCCGATCAGCGGTAGGAATGCCGTAACCCTGGTCAGCAATTTCAATCCAGAACGCCTGTTCATCAGCGTGTGCCTTGATCGTAATCTCTGTTTCAGCCGGGCTGTATTTGACCGCGTTGGAAAGCAGATTCGTCACCGCGCGCGTCAGCAAATCACTATCTACCAGCAGCGCCGGAAGATCGGGGGCGATGCGACTGATGAAGCTGATCCGACGCTGTGCGGCGACTGGCCTGAGCGTCAGCAACACTCCTTCCAGCAGCTTTTCCACCCGCACCGAAGTCAAATGAAGTCGCCGTGCGCCCGCTTCGATGCGCGTAATATCAAGGTATTCTTCAATCATACGCGCCAGTCGTTTTGCCTCGTCATTGATGGCCCGGAACATTTCGTGCTGTTCTTCCGGTTTCATCTCGTATTGCGCCAGCACTTCGCTCATCCCCTGAATGGCCGTCAGCGGTGTGCGCAGTTCGTGCGTCACCAGCGCCATCACATCGTTTTTCATCTGCTGCAATTCGCGCTGCCGTGTGATGTCGGAGAGCGTGGCAATAATTCCGCTCATCGAACCCGTGCTGGTCTCATCCTCACAAATCGCCGCGAGCCGCAGCAGATAAAATTTCACTGGCGCTTCTCCCATCGCAATTTCGCGTTCGACAGCAGCGCGTTCAAGCAGCAGGCGCACAAGCATGGCGCGTAGTTCAGGCGTCGCCTTATTGCCGCTGATGAGCGCAAACAGATTGCCGCGCCGCATCGCCTGCTGACTGCGGTTGAAAATTGTGGCGGCGCTCGGATTGGCAAAGGAAATCTGCCCGTCAACTCCGGCGATGATCAAACCGTCCGTACCGGAATGCAGCGCCCGATCTACAAAAAGTGACCGTTTGATCTGCGTTCGTTGCAATCTGGCCAGTGCGCCAATCTTTTCGGCCCAGCCTTGTGGCAGCCGCAGCCAGCGCAAGGATGATCGGCGGGTGTTCGCTGTACTGCTCATTCCTGCAACCTGGCTCGCAGCAATTTCCAGACAAACGCGCAATGTGTTCGGCGCAGGCGGCTGCTGGGCGGAACAGGCCACCACCAGCGCGCCGGTCGGATCATCCGCTTGACCCAGTCGCAGCGTTAACACGCGCTGTGGCAGGGCGGGCGCAGGAATAGTAGAGAAAGCAGCAGAAAACAACGGCGCGTCGTCTGTCATCAGTGCTTCGACTACCGAACCGCCGGACATCTGCGCCAGTGAGATGAACCGATTGTCGTCAATCGCGCTGGTTTGCACGAGAGCTTCGCCATAACTGGAGATCATCTGATAATCGTTTTTTGCCGGGCCGGAGGTGCGGCGCACAAAAATAGCTACGGCGCTTGCCTCTGTGAGTTGTGCAATCAACGCCGCCGCCGTCTCTGATTGAGCGGCGGCTGCTTCAGTCGGCAGGAAAGGAGCAATCAGGCTCCCGGCCTGTGTGAGTTCAGCAATGCGCTCATCCAGATTGGCGCTGGCCGCCAGATTGCGACGCAGCAGTGTTAGCGGAGTCGCAGTCGTGAACGCCACCAGCATCGGCACGAGCGGCGGCACGATCAACCAATGTGTGTAAGTGATGTATGAGGCAATCAGTATCAGGGCTAACAATCCGGTCAGCGCGGCGAGCGCCATTGGCAACCCGCCGCGCCCCTGCGCGAGTGTCAGTACGCTCAGCACTGATGCCCCGATCAGGGCGGCGCACAAAACCGCGATCCAATCCGGGGGAGCCGAGTGGAATCGCGCGCGCAGAATCGTGTTCACTGAATTCGCCAGCACTTCGACCCCCGGCATAAATTGTGCGTGCTGGTCGCTGTCTGCACTCTCTTGCCGGGCAAATGGTGAGGCCAGACGCTCGCCGAGCGAGGCCGCTGTCGCGCCAATCAGCACGTATTTCCCGTGCAGTTCCGCTGGCGCGATTCGTCCATCAAGAAGATCCGCGATACTGTAGGTGTGCGCGCTGAATGCGCCTGCCGGGCCGAGATAATCAAGCGTCATCCGATCTGCACGAATGATTTCTTGTGCAGATTCATTCTGCTGCGCAGACGCAATCATAGTAGGGGCAGCCGCTTCGACCGGGATCAGCCGCTTTCCCACGCGCACGCCACCCCCCGCATCACGCACCTCCGTTTCGGCAGTGCCATCGCCGACGCGCACCGTTTCCACCGCGAGCGCCCAATGTGCCTTTGCTTCATCGTCCATCTGCCGCAGCAAAATTGCCCGCGCAACTCCATCAAAATCCGTCATCACGCCATTATGTCCGACCCCACCGGCGGCCTGTTCAATCACTGACAGTGGTTTGAGCCAGACAGCGCGTCGCGCCACTGTCATCGTGTCTTCGTTGACGAGTTGTGCTGCCACCACTACGTTTCCGGCCCGCGCAACGGCTGCCGCCAGCGCCGCATCATCCGACGGATTGCTCGTATCGCTGTACAGTACATTCAACGTGATGACCCTAGGTTGCGCCGCGTTGATCCTGTCTATGGCCTGCGCCATCAGCGACCGCGTCCAGGGAAAGCGTCCGAAGCGGGCAATACTCGCCTCATCAATTGCGATGATGACGATGTCATCTGGCGGAGCGAGTAAGCCCCGCATCCGCATCAAACTATCCTGTGCCTGCGCCTGCAAACCCGGTACGCGCCACGTCACAAACATCCCCATTGCCGCCGCGAGAGCGATGATAGTAACGATTCCGGCGATGTGTTGCAGGCGTTGCCTTGTGTTCTGCATCTGGTTTCTCTGCTGTCGCGCATTGAAAGTCGGTTATTCGATTATGCAAACCTGATGCCGCATTAGCGTAAAACCGTTAAGCTGGCAAAGCCTTGACTGGCGGTGCAATCTGATGAGGAGAAACCTTTTTCTGGGAAGAAGGGAATGGCGTATTGCCATCTATTCACGTCAGCAAATGACGTTATGCCACCTATACCAAATAAGTCAGCATATAGGTTCCAATTGACTGATCTACGGCAAAAGCCTTCCTCGTAATCTAAGGGAAACCCAATTCAGGCAGAAGAACTGAATGCGCAGGATAGGCAAATTCTTTAGTTACAGTTTCGCCGCTAATTTTGCTTGATGAAGTAGCGTTTTCTTCTTTCAGAAGCTCCACGTCATCGTCAGGCCATACATCCCCGCCGCGCGGCTGATCTGCGGTGCGATCACAGGTCGCCAAGTGGCTGGCTGGCGTTCCGCTTTCATAGCACCCGTAACATTGCGGGGCTGATGCGAACGCCAGACGTATCTGCCGATGCCATAGCCAATCAATCCACCAATCACCACATCCGAGGGATGATGTTTGAGTCCCGTCACTCGTGAGGCACTTACGGCGGCTGCCAACCCATACGCGCCCCAGCGCACTAGCGGTTTGTCCCGATACTCCTGCGCCACGACGGTCGCCAGCGCAAAGCTCATTCCGGCGTGCCCGGAAGGAAAGGATTTGCCGCCTGCCCAGAAGCGGCCCTTGCCATCGCCCTGCTCCGGGCGCTGCCGATTGGTTGCGATTTTGATGGAGTTGACCACAATCCCGGCGTGAATGACAGCCTCCGTTGCCAGCAGCCCCGTCTCGCGCAGGCGATCATTCTTCGTCCAGCGGCCAGCTAAGTAAATCGCTCCGGCAGTTCCGAAGTTTGCGGCAGCCCCGCCCACACGCGATGTCCAGCGACTGGCGCGCAGACTGGTCGGGCTGCCAGCTACCAATTCATTGACTTCGTGTGTTGTTCCTTTGTCAGAAGCAAGCAGGGCCGTTGTCCCGCCCACCAGCGGCAGCCCCCATTTCCAGTGGTTGGATTGCAAGCGGAAGGGACTTGTCCAGATCACTTTCTGATCGTGTGCCAGATCACGGAAAAAGTTTTTCTCCAATTGCTTCACGCGCACACGCCGATCAATCGCTGTCGGGGAGGAGGTTTGCGCTGTTTGCGCAGTGCGTTTTTCCGCTTCCGGTGCTTCCCGCTGCTGTGCGTAAACCTGCAACGATCCAACGATCACCAGCAGCAATATAGCAAGTCGGGATGGGGGTAAGATTCTTTCTGTATTCTTCATTCGGTTCCTTCCTGTGAGGCTCTTTTGCCAAAGCGCCAGTACAGCGCCGGTAGCAGAAACAAATTGAGCAGTGTGGAGGTAACCAACCCGCCGAGAATCACGGCAGCCATTGGATATTCAATTTCCTGACCAGGTTTCCTGCCGCCCAGCGCAATCGGCACCAGCGCCAGTGCTGTCACGGAGGCAGTCATCAAAATTGGAGCCAGTCGTTCCTGTGCGCCGCGCAGAATCAGGTTCAGATCAAAGGGCTGCCCCTCTTCGACTTCGAGATGCCGATAATGACTGACCAGCATGATGCCGTTGCGCGCGGCGATGCCCAGCACCGTGATAAAGCCAATCAAAGAGCCAAGCGATAACACGCCACCGCTGGCAAACGCTCCGGCCACGCCGCCCACCAGGGCAAAAAGAAAGGTCAGAAACACCAGCAGCGTCAGCCGCAACGATTTGAAATCGGCATAGAGCAGCATCAGGATGCCCAATAATGACAAGCCCGCGAGCGCCAACAGACGATTGCGCGATTCCTGCCGCGCCGCAAATTCGCCAAGAAATTCTGGGTGATAGCCGCGCTCAAAATTCAACGCGCGCACCTTCGCTTCGATCTCACGCGCGGTGCTGCCCAGATCACGCCCGCTGACATCGCAGGTCACATCCAGACGACGCGAATTGTTTTCGTGCTGCACCAGGTTTGGTGTCGGCGCAATGCGCAATTCCACCACATCGCCGAGCCGCACTTCGCCGCCCGTCGGTACGTTGATCTGAATGGCGCGCAAGGCTTCCAGATCGGTGCGCACGCGGTCACTGCCCCACACTACCACGTCATAGGCTTTCTGTTCGTCGTAGACTTCGCCCACTTTCAGCCCCTTGATAAACGTCGCCATTGCGCGCCGCACATCGCCCGGTGTCAGCCCGAACCGCGCCAAGGCTTCCGGTTTGGTGCGCGCTTCAATCTGTGGCACGAGTACCTGTTGTTCCAGCTTGAGATTCGTCACGCCCGGTACTTTACTCATCGCCTCCTGAATCTCCGCCGCTTTCGCGCGCAAGACATCAAGGTTTGCGCCATAGATACGAACGACGATGCTCGCGCCCGTCCCGGTCAGGACTTCCTTCGTGCGTTCCTTCAGATAGGTCAGCACATCGCGGAACAAGCCCGGATAGCCGTTCACCACATCATTGATGTGCTTGACGGTTTGGTCGTAATCCACGTTCGGGTCAATGCTGATCCACAGTTCGGTGAAGTTCGGGCCAACCACTTCATCGGCAACTTCGGCGCGTCCGATGTGCGAGCCGAAATTGCGCACGCCGGGAATTGCGCGTAGCTCTTTGCTGACGACGATGACACTGCGCGTCATGGCCTCAAGCGATGTTCCGGGCTTGCCCACCCAGTGCATCAGAAAATCCGTTTCCTTAAATTCGGGAAAAAACTCTTCGCCCAGATAAGGAACGGTTGCTGCCGCTGCAAGGAAAATGATGAGCATCGTCGCAATGGCAAGGCGTGTGCGATGGACGATGTGTGGCAAAACGGCGCGGTAAGCGCGCAGCAAAATTTTCGTCACGGGCGATTCGCGCTCTGTGACGGCAGCGCGCGGCAGCAGGATCAACGACAGCGCGGGCGTCAGCGTGAGCGCCACCGCCAGCGACGCCAGCACGGCTAAGACATACGATACGGCCAGCGGACGGAAGAACGATCCCGCCAATCCATCAAGAAAGAAAATCGGCAGGAAGACGAGCACGACAATCATCGTCGCGTACACAATCGCGCTGCGCACTTCGAGCGAAGCTTTTAAGACAACCGAGAAAGCGGATTCGGGATTGCCCGCCGCGCGATTCAGTTTCAGCCTGCGCTGAATGTTCTCGACATCAATGATGGCATCGTCTACGACTTCCCCAAGCGCCAGAATCAGCCCGGCCAGCACCATCGTGTTGACTGTGCTATTCGTGTAATGCAACGCCAGCCCTGCCGCTACGAGTGAAAGCGGAATCGCCGTCAGGCTGATGAACGCGGTGCGCCAGTCAAAGAGAAACAGCGCCAGCACCACGACCACCAGCACACAGCCAATCAGCAACGCCTTGTTGAGATTGCTGAGCGCCATTTCGATAAAGGTGGCGGGACGAAAAATGGTGGAGTCCACTTCGATGTCTTTCAGTCCCGGCCTTAAATCATTGAGCGCCGCTTCGACCTGGCGCGTCACGTCCAACGTATTGCCTTGCGGCTGTTTTTCCACGATCAGCAACAAGCCCGGTTTGTCATTGATGACAGCATCACCAATCGGCGCAGGAAAACCTTCGCGCACCTCTGCCACATTGCCCAGAGTGAGCGATGGGGTGAAGCCATTTGCATTGATCGAGTTCGCCTTACGAGTGGTCGCAATTGGAATCGCTGCGAGGTCGCTCGGCGCAGTCACGGGCTGAATGTTTGTTACGGAAAGGCGCTGATTCGGCGTGTCAATGAAACCGCCTGTTTCCGGCGTGACCGCATCTTTCGTGGCTTTAATGACGGCATCCAACGTGACGTTGTGATTGCGCAAACGGTCGGGATCAACCATCACCTGAAACTGGCGGTCGCGTTCGCCCCAGATCGCCACGTTCGCTACGCCCGGCACGGCCATCAGTCGCGGGCGAATCGTCCAGCGTGCCAGATCGGTCATTTCCATTTGGGAAAGCGTTTTTGATGAGAGACCAATTTTCAAGACGCGACTGGTGGAAGAGAGCGGCGAGAGAATCACCGGCGGTTTGGCTACGGTGGGCAATCGGCTTGCTGCCAACGCGAGTCGTTCCTGCACCAATTGCCGTGCGGTCATCAGGTTCGTTCCCGCATTGAAAATCAGCACGACGGAAGACAGCCCCAACACAGATTTCGAGCGCAGTGTTTTCAGATCCGTCAATCCGTTCAGTGAATTTTCAATCGGCGTGCTGATCAGGCTTTCAACTTCGGTGGTGGACAAGCCCGGCGCTTCCGTCTGAATTTCCACGAGGGGCGGCGCAAATTCCGGGAAGACATCGAGTTGTGTGCTGGGCAATGTCCTGATGCCGACAACCAGCAAAATCACGGCGATAATAACGACGATGCCGCGCAGTTTTAGTGAAGTGGAGACGAGTGATTTGAGCATGCGTTGATGGTTCGTGCTATTTGCCTGCGCCGAATTCTGTGCCGAACAATTCCGTCGCGCCGACTGTGACGATCTTTGCTCCCGGCGCTGGTGCGCGGCTCAGCACAGCCGCTGCGCCGCTGACACGTTTTACTTCTACCGGACGCCGCACGAACGTTTGTGGCGCGGTGTTTTCATAGACCCACGCGCCGCCCTGTACATCGTGCAGCACGGCTGACCAGGGGATAACTAAGCTCTGTTCCTGCGAACGCAGCGCCAGCGTCACGCCGACGCGCTGTCCCGGCCTCAGCGCTCCGTCCGAGTTGGGCAAGGCAAAATATAAATCGGCGGTCGCCGCCGTTGCATCTGCGGTGGGCGGCGCATTGACCGGACGTGCCATTCGGATGGTTGTGCCCGGTTCGCTGCTGAGATTGCGAATGTGCGCCGACTGTCCACGCACGAGTTGGGGCAGATCGCCAACATACACCGGTACGCGAATCCAGACGGTTGCCTGATTGCTGATTTCCAGCAAGGTTGTGCCTCCCGCTATCGCATCGCCTGCGCTGACGCTGACTTTTTGAATCACGCCGCTGAGTGGCGCAGTGATGGCAACGCTGAAATCTGAATTGAGCGCATCCTTGTCAAAGCGCGCCAGACGTTCCCTCGCGCCTTTCAATTCCGCTTCGGCCACAGCGAGTTCCGTTTGCGCCTCTTCGACCGCGCGCACGCTGCCCGCTTTTTCCTGCGCCAGTAACTCGGCGCGTTCCTTGCGCTGCCGGATTCCGGCCACACGCTCCGTCAGCGAGGCAATATCGCGTTCAATCTGTACCCGCAAATCACGTTCAGGCGCGAGGAAGGGCGTCAGCCGGAACAGCGTCTGACCTTTCTGCACAACCTGCCCCACCGCAGGTGTACGATTTTGTGCAGCCTGTAACGTGCCTGCCATCGGCGCAGAAACAATCATGGTCTGCCCCTGTGGGGTGACGATTTCACCGCTGACATCGAGCGTGCGCGGCACATCGCGCAATTCAATGGCTACAGTTGCAATGCCCAGCCGCTTTTCCGCTTCGGGTGTCAATTTGATCGTAGCGAGGTCTGCTTCCTTGACCGCGTGCTCGACTTTGGCAGGCGCTGCCAGTTTGGGCGGTGCGGCCTTTGGCGCGGAACAGCCGGAGAACCACGCCAGAGAAATCAGCAGCAGAAAGCCGCACACGATAGAGTAGTTGCTAGGGTTTTGCATGGGAAATTCTCTCGACCTTCTGCCCGATGCTGCGAGCCAGTTGTGCGGCGGCGCGTTGCAAATCGGCGCGCAATTCCACTTCGCGGACACGCACGTCCACGACGCGGCGCACTGCATCCAGCACAAACAAATAAGACTGATCTCCTTGGTTGAAGGCGCGTTCCGACAAGCGCGCGTTTTCGGCGGCTTGTGACATAACTTGCGTCTGCCAGATAGTCAGCGATTCACGCGCTTGCTGGTACTGATTGAATGCCTCCTGCACTTCGCCCGCGATGCGCTGCTGTACCGCCAAATACTGCCACGCGGCGCGTTCGACCTCAGCATCTGCGCGGGCAATCCCGCCCTGATTGCGATTGAAAATCGGCAGCTCAGCCAGCAGTCCCGGACGCGGCGAAAAGCCTACCCCTTCGCCTTGCTTGAAGTTCAGTAAGCCTGCCAGCGTAGCAATGCGCGACTGTTCCCACTTCGCACGTTTTGCCGCCCCTTCCATTGCGAGTTCCGCCGCGCGCAAATCCGGGCGTGAGGCAATCGCTAGTTTGAGCAATTCATCCGGCGAGAATGACTTGTCTGATTTGAGCGCAGCCTGAATAACGACCGGATCAACCTTCGTGTCACTCAGTGTGAACTGCATTTCCGCATTCATTCCCAGCCATTGCCGTAAGCGGTTTTGCGCGATGGCGACCTCACGGCGCAAGCGCACAACCTGTTCCACCGCGAGGCTTTCATCCAGCCGCGCGGCGGTGGCTTCGATATCGCCAATATCCCCGACCCGCAACCGCACATTCGTCAGCCGGACAATCTGCCCTCGCACTCGGACGGCCTCCTCAGCAAGTCGTGCGCGTTGTCCAACCAACCACAGATCAATGTAGGTCAGGCGCACATCACGCATCAGGTTGAGCGCGTTCTGTTCCAGACTGACGGCGACGCGTTCCAGTTCGGCGGAAGCGGCTGCTACCCGTTTGCGCCTTTGCCAGAAGACTTCAAACGGAAAGTTGAGCAGGCTCTCGAACTGGCGATACGGCCCCAGCGGCAACACGATTTGCAGAATCGGATTCCGCAACAATCCGGCGTCCAACAGATCCGCGCGCGCCAGCCCCAGCGCCGCCAGATCGGTATGCAACTGCGCGTTATTCCAGAGGGCAACTGCTACGGCTTCATCTTCTGATAACCCGTCGTCCAGCATTACGCCCTCGGGTAAGGCGAAACGCAATTGACGATCAGGAAGATGAGCCGTATGCCCGGTAATTTGTTCTATCAGTGTCGGTGTCGGTGTCTGCTTTTTTTTTGCCTGCGCATAGTCACTGACCTGCAAGAGCAGCAAGGCCAACAGCAAGCACGAGAGCTTGATGATGTCTGGTTGAGTTGCTTTCATTAGTAAAAACCTGTGGAAGGAAGGCCGGCGCGAATGATTGGTCTGCCATCGCGCCGGCCCGGGTTGCGTGCTTATTTGACCAGTGTTCCTTCCGGGCTGACCTTGACCTCAGTGGTCTTTCGGCCCGCTTTCACGGCAGCTTCGTAATACACCAGCGTGCCGCCTTTGGTGATTGCTTCGACTTTGTGAATCTTTCCTTTGCCGGCTTGTGATGCAAGCGCAGTCTGCACCGCCGCTGGCACTGCGTTGAGCGCGACTTCTTCCTCAACCTCTACGACTGTACCGGACGGATCAATCAGCATATCTTTGCTGTGACCATTGACGGTCAGTTCGACTTCGTAGACGGTTTTGCCATCGGCGGTTTCTTCGGCAAGACCCCGAAGCTTCGCCCCTCGGCTCTGCTCCTCGACGGTCTTCTGCACCGCTGCGGGCAGGTCTTTCAGCTTCACTTTTTTCTCTTTGCTCTGCGCGAAGGCCAGGAAAGCGGTCAGCAGAACAGCCGTGAGGACGGCTCCCATAATTAAAACGAATCGGTTGCGACGCATGTTTTTGCTCCTTTAAGTTAGATGGTTGTTTCAGCCGCTGACCTCAGTCGGCTGCGAATTTGGAACGATTTTAGCCAGTACATCATAAACAGAAGATAAACGGTGAGAACTTGCCGGGAGTAGTAGTCAGCCACAGGCAATCAGAATCGCCCCAGCCAAAATCAATAGCGCACCAACGGCGGCTGCCGTCGAAAGCCTCTCACCAAGAAAGGTCACGGCGAAAAGAATTGTTACCAGCATGCTCAGGCGGTCAACAGACGCGACCCGAGCGGCGTCTCCAAGTTCGAGGGCGCGGAAGTAGCAGAGCCATGAGGCCGCCCCCGCTAGTCCCGCAAGTAGGATGAACAACCAGCCCCCTGTCGGAATCTGCCGGAAGCTGATGGACTGTTGGCGTGCGACGACGAGTAAGAGCAAGGCGACGGCCATTACTACAGCCCTTGACGCCGTCCCTAAGATGCTGTCCACATCGCGCATCCCAACCTTGCCAAAGATCGCCACCAGCCCGGCGAATAAAGCGGAGAAGAGTGCGTACCCTAACCAACCCATAAGTCAAACCTCTCAATATTGCTGATCGTCTGTTCTAAATTCTTCGCGGCAACAAAGAAATCCCCTGAGGAGGTCGAGAGAAAGAGTTGCTTACCGCGCCAGAGTGTGGGCTAAGCTCCCCCCGTCAACAAGATCACCTGCTGCACTCACCGACCAGAATGAGAATTTATCAGGCGACACCTCAACGTACATAAAGCTGTTCACTTCGTCGTTCCCGGCGGCGAAGAATGGGCTGCGGCGGTTAATGTTCCCGCGCCGCAGCTTACCGCCTGTGCCAGAGACGAAATATTGGACGCCCTGCTGCGGCTTCGTGCGTTCGTAGATATGATCATGGCCAGAGAACACGGCGGCAACGCCGTAGCGCACAAAGAGCGGTTCAAGCATCCTGCGAAGTTTCAGGTCTGAGCCGTGCCGCCTGCCGGAGGAGTAAATCGGGTGATGAAAGAAAGCGATTTTCCAGCGCGCCGCCGATTTCGATAGTGCATCGGTCAACCATTTCAGTTGCGCTTCCGACAGGTCAGTGGAGTCCAGCGCGAAGAACTCAATCAGGCCGCCCCCTTTCGTAAATGAGTACCAAGCGCGTCCGCCCATATTGAATAGCGGGTAATTCACCTCAGCGTTGCGCCCTCTAATAACGTCGTGATTGCCCAGTACCGCATAAAATTTCACGCCACGCCTGAGCAAATCACTGTAGGGCTTCTCAAACTTATTTGGCAGACCGACCAGGTTGCCGTCAGGATAGATGTTATCGCCGAGCATCAGGACGGCATCGTAAGGGTGGGCATCGTGGAAGGCCGTCATGCGGCGGGCGACGTTGAATTGTTCATTATCCCCAGTTCCCATGTCACCGAAAGCGACAAAGCGATATGCCCCTTTCGGAGCCGCGCCCGTTGGCGGCAATTCCATTACTGCCTTGGACTGACTACCCGTACTCGATTTAGGAAACCAAAAAAGTAGTGATACAGCACCAATTACTGTCAGGGCGAGCAGGACGATAAATCCAGTTTGTTTCTTCATCATAAGTTTCCCTCTGCATTGACGCAAAGCGCGGCTTCTCCACGCTTCGCTACGAACGTACCATTAGAAAGATAAACAGCGGATAAATCCTTTGCTGATGATTAGGTATGATTTCTAGGGGGGCGAGGAAGTGAGATGGTGAAGACACTGCCACGCCCGTCCGAGCGGCGCAGAGTGAGGCTGCCGTTGTGTGCCTCAGCGACCCATCGCGCAATAGCTAAGCCAAGTCCGGCCCCGCTGCCGTTGCCGTTCTCAAATCGTGACCGCGCCTTATCCACACGGTAGAAACGCTCAAAGATGTGTAGCTGGGCTTCGGGGGAAATTCCTGTGCCTGTGTCGGCGACGATGATTTCCAGCGCAGAACTGGATGTCTCAAGGCTGATGTTGACTATGCCGCCGGGATGGGTGTATTTGATCGCATTGTCGAGCAGGTTGAGCAGCATCTGTCGCAGCAATCCCTCGTCGCCCCGGTACGGCGCTTCGGCGGCCTTTAGTTCGACGCCGACGCCCTTGCGTTCGGCCAGCACGCGCGCCGCCTGCACCGTTTCGGCCAGCAATTCATCCAGGTAGAAATCCGTCACCTGTAATTCACGGTGTCCAGAATCAGCGCGCGCGAGCGTAAACATATCTTCCACGATTCGCGTCAGCCGCTGCGTCTGCGCCTCAACCATAAGCAGTGCATCACGGTATTCGTTTTCCTGGCGGCGTGGCTGTTCCAGCGTGACTTCAGCGGCGGTGCGGATCACGTACAACGGTGTGCGCAATTCATGGGAGGCATCCGCCATAAACTGCCGCTGTTGGTCAAAGGAATTGTGCAGCCGACCTAGCAGTTCATTGAACGTGGCTGCCAGTTGTCCGAGTTCATCGCGCGGGTTGGCAACGGGCAGACGGTTGCTGAGGTTTTCTGCCCCGATGCGGCGCGCCTGTTCTGACATTTCGACGACCGGCGCGAGCGATTTTCGCGCCAATAGCCATCCGCCCAGCCCTGCGACCAGTAATGCCAGCGGCACAGCGAGATAAAAGATTTCCCGCAACTGTTCCAACTCTTCCGCAATGCTTTCCAGCGGTTGCGCAACAACGATAATGTATTCGTTGCGAGCAGCCGTCAGATACACACGCTGCATGGCGATGCGTATTCCGTCATCATTATTTTTCTGATCGGTTGGAAATGTCCGATAAGTGATCTGGCTTGAGATATTGAGATTTCCAGGTGGTGGCGGAGCGTCTACGCCGCTGACCGCTGGTTTGGCCGCCAGCAGATGGCTCTGCCCATCATAAACGGCCAGCCCCTGCTGGGGATAATGCAATTCTTCAATCGCGCTCTTTGCCGCCTCCGCTTCCGATTCGCCTTCGGCCCGTTCGCGTTCGATCATGGCAGCAATGGCTTCCGTCGTCCCGCGCAGCCCCGCCTCAAGCCGCTGATGCAGGTTACGCGCCAGCAACGCATAGACGCCCGTGCTGAAGCCAAGCAGGACGAGCGCCAGCACGCCTACATACCACAGCGTCAAACGTGTACGCACCGAATCAAGCAACCTCGTCCTCCTCTCCAGCAGTCAGCCGATAGCCTTCGCCGCGCAACGTGCGAATCAGCTTCAGCAGGTGGCCTTCATCCACTTTGCGGCGCAGGCGTTGGATATAGACTTCAATCAAATTGGAAAAGGGATCAAAAGTTTCATCCCAAACATGTTCGGCAATGTCTGTGCGTGTGATGACCTCATCCGCGCGCCGGGCGAGGTATTCCAGCAGCGCGTATTCCTTCGCCGTCAAGTCAATCGGTTTGCCGCCACGCCGGACAAGGCGTGATCGCGTCTCAATGGTCAGATCGGCCACCATGAGTTGCATCGGTTGAAGCGCTGGGCCACGCCTGAGCAGCGCCCGCACCCGCGCCAGCAGTTCATGAAAATCAAACGGCTTGACCAGATAATCGTCTGCGCCTGTATCTAATCCAGCGATGCGATCCTGTACCCCATCACGCGCCGTCAGCATCAGCACCGGAACCGCCGAAGCAGCCGCACGCAAGTCACGGCACACCGTAAATCCATCCTTCAGCGGCAGCATCACGTCGAGGATAATCAGGTCGTAATCATTGATGCCCGTCTGATACAACGCCGCTTCGCCATCAGCGGCCACATCTACCGCATACGCCTGCTCGCGCAATCCCTTGGCCAGCATTTGCGCCGCCTGTTGTTCATCTTCGACCAGTAAAATGCGCACAGGTTTCTTAACTCCTCATTCTGCATGGCAATTCATTTCAGCTTTTCGTTTTTCATCATGACCAGCGCCAGATAAACAGAAGATAAATTCGCGCCTGAAAAAAGTGATGGGTAGCAATCGCTCTACAACCAACGGCGCGTCTGGCGGCGATAATGTTCATACTCCTGGCCGTGCATGCGGCCCAGGTATTCCTCCTCCAGTCGCACCTGAATCTGCATCAGCGTGTCGCCTAAGATCAGCACAGCGAGTGTGACGGCATTAGGCAGAATAAGGAAGAGTCCCAACAGATTGAGGCGCATGCCCAGAAAGATGGGGTTGCGTGAGAGCTTGAAGACGCTCGCTCTGACCAGCGGCGTTTTCACTTCGTGGTCAATCCCAATGCGCCACGAATCGCCCATCTGTTTTTGCGCCAGCAGAATCC
>CAZWAK010000072.1:0-34621 GCA_964631865.1 uncultured Heliobacteriaceae bacterium
TTTGAGTTTCCCCTGAATGGGACTTAATGCCAACCCGGTAGCTTGACTACTAAGTTCGTAATGTTGATGAACGATGAGACTCCCTGTTTGCTCCTTTTGGGAGTCTCATCCACTTCTTGAAGATTTCGATGCTGGCTCCGAGCACTCTGCAAATTTGTCCCAGTTGTCATAGCGAAACGCGCCGTTTGATCTTCTGCGCCATCAATCGTTGTCTGGTTTGTGCGGAAAGCTGCGCGCTCACCGATGCTGACCTGTTTCTGCTGGAACTCGTGCAGCCACAATCGGTATCTACGAGGGGTGGGATCGGCAAGGCGGCCAACGAGGCGGGCGATGAGGTCTTGCGTATCTGCACGCTGATGGAGGAAAAGGGGAAAAGGAAGTGAGGCTTCCTTTTCCCTTTTGGTGTTCCCGATTCGTCATTCGCGCCGAATGCGAAACACGCGCGTTTCGCCTACACCATCGTTGTCGTTGATGACAACGAAATCCCCGTTGGGCAAGCGCAGCGTTCCTTCCGCTTTTTCCAGCACGAAGCCATCTTCAAACCACAAATCCCGCAGCAGCGTTTTCGTCAATACGGGCGGGCGTTCGCCCACTGCCGCAGGCGTGAGTCCCGCAATCGAAACC
Source organism: uncultured Heliobacteriaceae bacterium (assembly GCA_964631865.1). Lineage (GTDB taxonomy): Bacteria > Acidobacteriota > Blastocatellia > RBC074 > RBC074 > JAFDVL01. Next base: position 625 of record CAZWAK010000072.1, read on the forward strand.
ACGTACAGCCGCTTGATGCGTGCTGCCGCATTGGCTTGATTGTCGCGTTCCAGAATGGCAAACGTCGTGTCGTCAATGCGCGTGATTTCCGAGAGGCCAACCCACGCGCCCGGCGTTGTCGCAGCGGCTTCAATCGGATAATGGAAAAAGCGCCATTCGCCGGTCGCAGGCGTGAAGCGTCCAATCTTCACGAGTCGCGCCGGATCGTCGCGCCATTCGCGTTGGAAGGCGACATAGACCTGCGAACCATCAGAACTGGTCGTCACGCCTTCAAAGCCGAATTGCACCTGTTGGGCGTTGACCGCTGCTGGCAATTCGACCGTGCGCGCAATTGAGCCGTTGGGATTGATGTGGAGCAACAAATTCTTCGTCGCTGTTGTCGCTCCGGCGGTTCCTGCGCCTTCGCTCACGACCCACCAACCGCCGTCCGGGCGCGTCGCAATGCCTTCCAGATCGTAGTTGCCCGGCAAGGTCAGCACGTTAGTCACGCGCGTTGGTATGCCCAACAATGGATTGCCCAAACTCATCGTGAAGATGCGGCTCGGCGCAAAGATGCTGTCCGGCACGGCATAAAACGTGCGTCCCGGCCCTTCGGACAAGCCGGAAATGGCGCTCCACGCAATGCCGTTGGAAACGATGAACGGATAGCTCGGCGGAATCCCGCGCGTCACGGCAAAAATCGAAATCGTGCCGTCCACTTCATTCGCTGTAACGAACAATCCACGTTGCGGAATTGCCAGCAAACCCTCAGGCGAAATCCCCGTTGGCAACAGTTGCACAAAGCGCGGTTGCCATTCGTTGTTGATATTGTAGACCGCGACAAAATTGCCGCGCTCCGAACCGATGAACGCGAGGCTTTGTCCGTTGTACGTGCCGACCGCTGCGCCTTCCAGTTCGATGCCTTTCGCGGCGGAACGCGCGTCGGGGTAATGCCCATGTTTGATCGCTTCCAGTTCGACATCTGCGCCGGGTTCATACACCAGATTGCCGTTCGCCGCAAAGATCGTGAAGTCGCGTCCGCCCGCGAATCGGCCCGTCGCCAAATCCACTGTGTAATCACCTTCATTCGCCGTCAGCAGATTGCCGCGCGGCGTCCACACAATCGCATCGGGTTCGCGCGGCGCATCAATCAGCATATCGGTCAAGGCAATGTCATTGTTGCGACGCAGGTCTGCCGCGTGCGTGGACGTTCCGGCGGGAAAATCGCGTTTGATGCGCCCGGTCGGCAAGTCCACGATGACGATGTGATTGTTCTCTTGCAGCGTAACGGCGACTTCGTTGAAGCGATTGATGGTCACATATTCCGGTTCGGGATCGGCAGCAAAGCGCATGTTTAGGCCGAGCAGCGAAACATCGCGTGTGCGCCAACGCTGCGGTTGCCCGACCAAATCCACGATGGTCAAAAAGCCTGCTGGCGCTTGCGGCATCCGTCCGCTGTTGAGCGATTCGTCGCGTTCGTTTTCAATCGCAATGGCGGCGTAACGCCCGTTCGGACTGATCGCAATCGAATCCGGCTGACCGCTCAACGGAATGATCGTGTTGATTTCGCCATCCGGCAAACTGATGACGGCTAGATGCGAATTGTTCGCTGCGACTGCTGCCAATGCCCAGCGTCCATCGGGTGTGACCGCAATCGAAGTCGGCTCGCCGTTCAGGTTGACGCTGATGTACTCGCGCGGCTGCGCGGGGTTGCTGATGTCAATGATGCCAACTTTTTTGTCAGTCGCATTGGTGTAGAGCAAATTTCTGCCGTTGGGTGTTGCGGCCACAATTTCTGCGACCGCGCCATTCACTTTGAAGTTGAGCAGCCGTTCAAAACGCACCTCTCTGGCACGAGCGCCGGGTTGGGCCAAGCTGGTTGAGTTGCAAAAGACGCCGCTCGCACACACGAGCGCCGCCAGGAAACAGATACCTCTGTGAAGCACAGTGAACCTCCTGTTGAGATGAAAAGATTGGGTGAAGATAGAACGTAAGCAGAAAGAGTAAAGCGGCGGTGTTAATTACTCATCAATTCAGCTTTACCGTTGTGTTAAGTCCATTGGCAGCTTGTTTGGCGCGCTCGCTGACAGCCGCGCTAATACGGCTTTAGGATGGATATGACGCAAACTTAGCAAGCGACTCAAACCGATTTTACATCCTGCCACTAGGCTCTCTCTTCACGAAATTCTCTTCACTTTTTTCGCTTTCCAACAAGGAGACCGCTATGAGGTATTTGCTGATCGCAGCGTTTTTATTATGTCTTCCCGCGAGCCTTGCCGCGCAATCTATCTTTGGTACAGTGCGCGGAACTGTCACCGACACGAGTGGCGCAGTCGTCGCCAACGCAACCGTCAAGATCACGAACCAAGACCAAAGCGCATCGCGCGAAGTCGTGACCGATGCGCAGGGCAATTATGAAATCCCGAATCTGCTGGCCGGACGCTACACCATCAATATTCAAAGCACCGGCTTCAAGCAATTCACGCAAACCGATTTGGTCTTGGACGCGCGACAGGTCTTGCGCGTGGACGCCGCGATGCAGGTTGGACAAGTCGGCGAAACGGTCACGATTCAAGGCGGCGCAGCCGTCATCAATACGGAAACGCAAACCATCTCTTCCAGCCTTGATGCGCAAAAAGTTCTGAACCTGCCTGCCAATTATCGCGGCGCGGGTTCGACCAGTCCGTATCGTTTGTTGGCGGCCTTGCCCGGCGTGCAATCGGACAACGGCTTTGGCTTCTCGATTCAAGGCGCGCTGCCGCATCAAACCGAAGTTTCCGTAGATGGCATTTCGACCGTCAACATTCGCAGCAACGGCCCGCAACGCGATAACTTCCCGTCCGCCGAATCCATCAGCGAAATGAAGGTGCAAGCCGTCGGCAACAACGCCGAATACGGCCAAGTCGCCGACATCACGACGACCTCGAAAGGCGGCACGAACGACTTTCACGGCGCGGCCTTCAACTACCATCAAAACGCGGCACTTGATGCGAAACCATTCGGCGCACCGAGCAAGCCGGGCAAAGTTGCCAACACCTTCGGCGGCACGTTCAGCGGCCCGATTTTCAAAAACAAAACGTTCTTTCTCGGCGCGTACGAAGGCATGCAATTCCGCCGCGCGACGACAATCACGAACACGGTTCCGACCACAGATTTGCGGCGCGGCGTGTTCACCAGCGCGATCCGTGATCCGTTCAATAACAATCAGAACTTTGCCAACAACACGATTCCCGACAGCCGCATTGCGCCCGCTGCCAAAAAGATTCTCGAACTCTATCCGCTGCCAAATTTTAATGCGACGGTCGGCAACTTCCGCATCAATCGCGCCGCGCCAATTGAATCGAATCAATATGACGTTCGCGTGGATCACAACCTGACGAGCAATCAATCCATCTTCGGGCGCTTCACGTGGAAGAACGTTGACGAAACTGCGCCGCAGAGTTTGGGCTTGCCATCGCGCAACGGCTTCGAGCGCAATCGCAATCTGGTTATCTCACACAACTACACCATCACATCATCGTTGCTGAATGAGTTCCGCTTTGGGCGTACCTATCGTGACAGCGGCTCGACGTTGCCGTATGACACGGTCGCGTTCACGAATGGTTTGGGCTTGCAGGGCTTGGGCAATTTGCGGCAGGACGTATTGCCGAACATCACGTTCAGCGGCATCACCACGAACCTGGGCAGCAATCGCAGCAAAGTCGAATCGTCGCTCTATCAATTCAACAACAACACGACGTGGAATTGGGGCCGCCACACCTTCAAGTTCGGTGTGGATTATCGCCGCTTGGGCACGAACGATGTGACCAGCTTTACGAGCGGCGATGATGCGGGCGTGCATAATTTTCGCGGCATTTTTACGGGCAATGATTTCGCTGACTTTTTGTTAGGCTTGCCTGCTTCGACAACGATTGCGGTCGTCAACGTGGACGTGAAGGGCGTGGCGAATCACTATCACTTTTACGCGCAGGACAGCTTCAAGGTGAATCAGAAACTGACGCTCGAATACGGCTTGCGGTATGAATTGCATCCGCCGTTTCAGGACACGAACTTCAACATCGGCAACTTTGACCGCAACGTTGCCCGCACGGGTCGCGTGATTATTCCCACTGATCCGAAAGCGCGTGCTATCACGCCGCAATCGTTCCTGACTGCGATCAATGCCTGCCCTGCGCCGAATTCGTCGCTCGGCGTTCCTTGCACACCAGTGCTGACCGCGAGCGAAGCGGGTTTCCCGGAAGGCTTGCGCTTCACCGACAAGATGAATTTCAACCCGCGTTTTGGCTTTGCGTATCGTCCGTTTGATGACGGCAAGACGGTTGTGCGCGGCGGCTTTGGCATTTACACGATGACGATTCTGGGCAGCGTGTTTTATTCGCTGACGGCTTCGACGAGTTCGGATGTGCGCGAATTCGTCAACTCGCAAACCGCGACTGGCCCGGCGTATGCGTGGCCGAACACGCGCACGGGCGCAGCGCGCGCTTCGGCATTGGGCACAGTAGATTTTCGCACGGCGAATCACGACCGCTTTCTTGATCCGTACTCGATGCAGTGGAATTTGACGGTTGAGCGCGAGATTGGTTGGGACACGGGCTTGCGCGTTTCGTACATCGGCATGCGCGGCGTGCATTTGCCGTTTGCGCCGGACTTGAATCAGCCGCTGCCGAGCACGACGCCGTTTGCGCAGCGACCGTTGACAGATCGCCCATTTCCGAATTGGAACATCATCTACAGCCGCGACACAGGCGCGAACAGCATCTACAACGCGCTGCAAGTCGAAGTGCAGCGGCGACTGAAAAACGGTTTGACCTTCAACAGCGCGTACACCTGGTCGAAGAATTTGTCCGACGCGATGGGGCCAGCCTCGCCCGGTTTTTCAGCGGAAAACGGCGGCGGGCGCGTGACGAACTCACTCAATCGGCGCGGAGATCGCGGCAACGTCGGCTTCAATCGTCGTCATCGCTGGATCACGACGACGTTGTGGGAATTGCCTTTTGGCAAAGGCCGCGCCATCGGCAGCGACTGGAATCCCTTCGTCAATGCGGCGCTTGGCGGCTGGCAATTGAGCAGCATCTTGCTCGTGCAAAGCGGCACGTTCCTGACGCCGACCGTTGGTTCCGGTGATCCTTCCGGCACGAATGGGCCATCGCGCGGCAGCCAGCGTCCCGATTTAATTGCCGGGCAAACGGGCAATCTCTCGAACCCAACGGCAGATCGCTGGTTTGATCGTTCAGCCTTTGTTTGTCCGGGTGGAACGGTTGGGCAAGCGAATCAATTCAACTGCGCGCAGATTGCGCCGATTGGACGTTTTGGCTCCGCAGGCGCTGGCATTCTGGTTGGCCCCGGCGTCATCAATCTTTCGATGGGCTTGGCGAAGAACTTCCGTTTGACGGAACGACTCGGCTTGAAGTTTGAAGGCACGTTCACGAATCTGCCGAATCATCCGAATCTCGCTGATCCGGGGACGAATATTTCCAACGCTTCGTTCGGCGTGATTACCAGCGCGCGCGGTGCTGATGCGGGCGGCAATCGCGTTGGGCAATTCGCCGTGCGACTGCAATTCTGATGAGCTTTCTGTTTAGTAGTTGGATTTGATGTTTGATAGGGCAGTTTTCCGACTGCCCTTTTTTGCTGGAAGATTCAACCAAAGCGGCCTTCGAGATATTCAGCCGTCTTGGGATTTTGCGGATGTTGGAAGAGGTCTTCCGTGCTGCCGTGCTCGATCAATTCACCGAGCAACATAAACACGCATTCGTCGCTCGCGCGCCGTGCCTGCGCCATATTGTGCGTCACAATCAAAATCGTGTAGCGGCCTTTCAAGCGAAACATCAACTCTTCAATTGCGCGCGTACCTTCGACATCCAACGCCGAACACGGTTCGTCCATCAGGATCACGTCGGGTTTCAGCGGGAGCAATCGTGCGATGCAGAGTTTCTGTTGTTGTTCGAGTTGCAAGGTCGAGGCATCCGCTTTCAACTTGCCTGCCAAGTCTTTCCACAACCCAACCTCAGTCAATGCGGATTCGACGGCGTGGTCGAGATCGGTTTTGCGCAGGGTTGAGCGTTCGTTGTGCAAACGCAGGCCGAAGACAATGTTTTCATACACCGAAAGCGGCAGCGGATTGGGGCGCTGAAAAACCATCCCGACGGCTTTGCGCAGTTCAATCAACGACACATCCGCGTCATAAATATTCTTGCCCAGCACTTTGATTTCGCCCTGCGTCGTGACGTAGCCGTAGCGTTCGTTGATGCGATTGAAGCAACGCAGCAAGGTGGTTTTGCCGCAGCCGGACGGGCCGATGAGCGAGGTGATCTGCCCGTGACGCACGTTGAGTGAAACGTTGTGTAGTGCCTGAAAATCGCCGTACCAAAGATTCAAGTCGCGCGTCTGAATGCTGTGTTCAAGTGAAGGCGTCATCCGAAGATTCCTTGCACGTATTCGTATGTTCTGCGATCCGCCGGTTGTTCAGAAAAGATCACGTCGTTCGTGTTGTGTTCGATGATCTCGCCGTTCCAAAGAAACATCGTGCGATCCGCCAGTCGCCGCGCCTGTTGCGTCAGGTTCGTCACGAGGATGATGGTGATTTGCGAGCGCAATTCTTTCAGGACTTCTTCAATGCGCATCGTCGTCACCGGGTCAATCGCAATCGAGAACTCATCCAAACACAAAATCTCCGGCTCGTGCGAAAGCGCGCGCGCAATCGTCAAGCGTTGTTGCTGGCCGCCGGAAAGTTTTGTGCCGAGCGTGTTCAGCCGATCTTTCACCTCGTCCCACAACGCCGCCTGGCGCAAACAACGCTCGACCAATTTATCGAGTTGTGCTTTGGCGCGCATTCCTGCCATACGCGGCGCAAACGCGACGTTGTCATAAATCGTCATTGGCAAACCAACGGGCAGCGGCGCAACCATCCCAATCTTGCGGCGCAACGCATAGACACTTTTGACACGCTGCACATCTTCGCCGTCTACCTTGATCGTGCCGCTGACCTGCGCGCTGGCAGTGTATTCGAGCGTGCGGTTGAGAGCTTTGAGCAAACTGGTTTTGCCCGATTGCGCGGGGCCGATGACGGCGAGGATTTCGTGCTGATAGGCAACGAACGAAATCCCTTTGAGAGCCGCGCGGCCATCGTAGGTCAGGTGCAAATTGGAAACTTCGATTTTCTTCATCACCATTTTTTGCGCGCCCGCAAATACACGCGGAAGGCAATCGCCAGTGCGTTGACCATCAGCACGGTTCCCAACAACACGACTGCTGTGCCATAGGGCAAAGCTTCGGCGACATCAGGAACTTGCGTCGAGACCGTAAAGAGGTGCATCGAAAGCGCCATACATTGATCCAACAAGCCGTACGCAAATGGATCGCCTGGCGCGATGGCTTTATAAAAAACCGCGCCCGTAAACATCACGGGCGCAGTCTCGCCTGCGGTGCGTGAAACTTGCAGAATCACGCCCGTCAAAATACCGCTGATCGAATTGGGCAACACGATATGGCGAATCGTTTGCCAACGGGTCGCGCCTACGTTCCAACACGCTTCACGAAACGTGCGCGGCACGGCGGCTAAAGCTTCTTTGGTGCTCGCGATAATCACGGGCAACGTCATAATCGCGAGCGTTAACGAAGCGGCTAAAATGGAGCGTCCCATCCGCGCAAAGACGACGAACGCGCCTAAGCCAAAGAGCGCATGCACAATGCTCGGCACGCCGGCCAAGTTGACAACGGCCAGATTCACGGTGCGCGTGAACCAGTTGTCGCCAGCGTATTCGTTGAGGTAGACCGCTGCCAAGACGCCAATCGGCGTTGCCACCGCGAGCGAGATGAACACCAAATAAATTGTGCCGAGCAACGCGGGCCAGATGCCTCCGGCGCGCATTCCGCGCGAGGGAATATTGAAGAGGAAATCAAAGGATAAGATGGGCAGCGCGCGGTACAGCAAATAACCGACAATCAGCACCAGCGGCACGATCATCAACAATGCCATCGCCAAGAAAATCGCTTTTGCCCAGTGTTCGCGGCGCTCTTTTTTGCGCACAAAATCGGTTTTCGTGAATTGTGCAGCGGCTGTTTGGATAGGGGTAGTTTGCCAATCCGCTTTCATGCTTTGCCTCGGATGCCGCGCACAATCAAATCCGCACAGAGGTTGATGGCGAACGTAATCGAAAACAACAAAATGCCAATGATGAAGAGCACTTGATAATGATCGGAGCGCACGGGCGCTTCGCCCAATTCGGCGGCAATCGTTGCCGTCAACGTACGGACTGGATCAAGCACGCTGCCTGGAATCCTAACCGAATGCCCGGTCGCCATCAGCACCGCCATCGTTTCGCCCACCGCGCGCCCAATGCCCAGCAACACGGCGGCGAGCAAACCGTTTTTCGCGGCGGGCAACAACACACGGTAAATCATCTGCCAACGGGTTGCGCCCAGCGCCAAAGCGGCCTCGCGGTAAGAATCCGGCACAGCTTTCAGCGCATCTTCGCCAATCGAAACAATGATCGGCACACTCATCAATGCGAGGATGAGTCCGCCGTTCAGGACGTTCAATCCGATAGGCGCATCAAAAAGCCGGATAATCAGCGTATTCATCATCGTCAAACCAATGAAGCCCCACACGACGGACGGGATCGCGGCCAGCAATTCAATGACAATCTTGAGCGATTCTTTGCGCCGTGGCTGACAAAACTCTGAAACAAAAATCGCTGTTCCCACCCCAAAAGGAACCGCAAGAATCATCGCCAACATGGTCACGCTCAACGTCCCGACAATTAGCGCCAACGCGCCATAACGAATGTGGGTTTGCGAAGTAGGATACCATTCAATGCTCGTCAAAAACTGGCCGACATCAAAACGTCCGCTCAGCAACAGGCCTGCGCCTTCACGAAAGACAAAGAAGAAAATGCCGAAGACAAAAAAGATCGCGCTCACGCCGCACAAAAGGATGATCCATTCAATCAGCTTTTCGGTAAGCAATTCCCAACGATGACGTGCCACAATTTGGCTCCTTACTGAATGGCCGCTCTCAACCCCGTGTCTTTCGCGCGCGGCACATAGCCGGTTGTTATCACGATGGATTGCCCGGCTTCGCTCTGAATCCATTCCAGGTATTTCTTCGTTGCCGCAGAAGGCTCGCCGCGCGTGTACATATAGAGCGGACGAGCGATGGGATACGCGCCACTTTGCGTGGTTTCGACGCTCGGCGCAGCCGCTATTTCACCGGTCTTTCGCGCGACACGTAACATCTTCACATGTTCTGTCGCATAGCCCATCCCGCTGTAGCCAATGGCGCAGGGCGTGCGGCTGACCAGTTCCACGACATCCTTCGAGCCGTGCAGATCAAGCGTGCCCAATTTGAAATCGTGGCCTTTGCCGAGAATGGCCTCCCGAAAGTAATGATACGTGCCGGAATTCGACTGACGACTGACCAGGATCATTTCGTTCTGACGACAACCTGGCATTTGCACTCCCAAATCGCCCCACTGCCGCACGGAACCGGTTTCGCTGTAAATCGCGGCCAGTTGCTCCAACGTGATCTCTTCCAGCGGATTGTCTTTATGCACAAAAATCGCCAGCGCGTCATAGCCGACAACGGTGAGCTTTGGCTCTTGTCCCGTTGCAGCTTTGACTCGCGCGCTCTCCTCCGGTTCCAGCAAGCGGCTACAGTTGGCAATATCTGCTGTCCCGTTGATGAGCGCGGCGATGCCCGTGCCGGAACCGCCACCTGATACTTCGACCGAGATATTGGGTGCGGCGACGGCATATTCCTCTGCCCACGCCTGCGCCAGATTGACCATCGTGTCAGAGCCGATGTTCTGAATCACGGTGCGTTGGTTTGCTTGTGGTGTAGTAGTCTTGCCGCTGTGTCCGCATCCACTCAAACACAAAACGGCAAGGCCGGCCGCAAGCACGAACAAGACGAACTTTTGTCGCGGAATAAAGGGGCACTGATTTCGCATAGGCCAATAGTATTCAATACCGACGTTAAATAGCTGTTATGTTGCGCAGGGTGAGGACGGATAAATTTGCCGTAGCTGAATCGGAATTGCCAATGATTGTCCGCCCGCAAATCACATTTAAGATTGATTTGAGGCTATCCTTACATTGATCTGCTGAATGCCGTGACCTTGTGTTTATTTTACGAAAACTTTGTACCCCTTTAAGGTGAAGCAAAAGTAATGTGCATAAGATTCACCCTTCCGGTTTTCCTCGAAGGGGAAAAAACACCATGACCGCAGCGCAAATTATCCAAGATGTCTTCGCGCGCTACGAAACGCGCGCACAGCAGCAGTACGGCGAAGACGTGACCGAGCTTCAACACGCCTTGCAATGCGCCCTGTTCGCGCAACGTGCTGGCGAACCACCGCACATCGTCGCCGCGTGCTTGCTGCACGATTATGGGCATCTGCTGCACGACAGCGGCGAAGACATTGCGGAACGCGGCGTAGATAGGCAACACGAAGCGTTGGGCGCGAATCATCTGGCACAATTCTTTATGCCGGAAGTCGTCGAACCGATTCGTTTGCACGTCGCGGCGAAACGCTATTGGTGCTGGCGACAGCCGCAATACTTCGAGGGTTTATCGGCAGCATCACGGCGCAGTTTGCAATTGCAGGGCGGTGCGATGACAGAGAACGAGGCGGACGAATTTATGCGCAACCCGTACAGCTATGCGGCGATTTGGTTGCGGCGCTATGACGATGCGGCGAAGGTGAAGGATTTGGTTACGCCGCCGCTGGAAAGCTATCGCACGTTGCTCGCCGCCTTCATCCGCCTCTGAACATTCAAACACACAGGACATCGCAGGCACTTCACGACCGCGCAGAACCGCTGCGCCAGGAGTTGTGTGTGTTTTTGAAACAAGAAGTGGCTCTGCCTGCGCGATGGAGTTTGCGGGCGCATCCCGCGTGGCTGTCGGTGTGGGCGTTGATGGCGGCGTTTGGCGCGTACTTTTGCATGTATGGTTTGCGCAAGCCGTTCACTGCCGCCGCGTATGACGACTATGCGCTGTGGGGTTTTGGTTACAAAGCGGTGCTCGTGACGGCGCAGGTGTTGGGCTACACGATCTCGAAATTTGTCGGGATTCGCGTGATTGCTGAAATGCCTGCGGCACAGCGCGCACGGGCCTTGTTGTTGTTTGTTGGCATCGCGCAGTTCTCGTTGCTGTTGTTCGCGGTCGTGCCTGCGCCGTGGAACTTTGTGTGCTTGTTTTTGAATGGGCTGCCGCTCGGCATGGTGTTCGGTTTGGTGCTGGGCTTTTTGGAAGGACGCCAAGTCACGGAAGCGTTGACAGCGGGTTTGTGTGCGAGCTTTATTCTGGCGGACGGCGTGACGAAATCGGCGGGCGCTTATTTGCTGGCAATGGGCGTGACGGAATTCTGGATGCCGTTTGTCGCAGGCGTTTTGTTTCTGTTGCCGCTGTTGTTTTTCGTCTGGATGCTGACGCACATTCCGCCGCCGACAGCACAGGACATCGCCCAGCGCAACGAACGTGCGCCGATGACGCGAGCGGAACGACGCGCGTTGTTTGCGAAGTATGCGACAGGGCTGTCGTTATTGATTGGCGTGTATTTGCTGCTCACGATTTTGCGCAGCGTGCGCGCCGATTTCGCGCCGGAGATTTGGCGTGGACTGGGCTTTGCCGGACAGCCTGCCGTGTTTACGCGCTCGGAAATATTGGTGATGCTCGGCGTCGTGGCGGCCACCGGATTTGTGGTCTTGATTCGCAACAATCGGCGCGCGTTTTTTACCGCGATGGGAATGGCGTTGCTCGGCTTTGCGATGGCAGGCATCGCGTTGCTGGGTTGGCGCGGCGGCTGGCTGGACGGGTTCGCGTTTATGGTGTTGATTGGGTTGGGACTCTACCTGCCTTACGTCGCTGTGCATACGACCATCTTTGAGCGCTTGCTGGCCTTGACGGGCGACAAAGGCAATCTCGGTTTTTTGATGTATCTGGCGGATTCGTTCGGGTATCTCGGCTATGTGGCCGTGATGCTGGGGCGTAGCGTCGTGCCGACGGATCAGAGCTTTTTGATGTTCTTTGTTTCGTTGGCGGGGATAACGGTTGTCATCGCAGTTGGCTTTCTGGTAGGAAGCTGGATGTATTTTGCCTCTTTGGTACGAAAGGAAAATGGTCGTGAAACTTTTGCCTAACCACCTGAAAAATATAAATGGTCAGACGGCACTCCTGCTGGGGATTGCCGCAGGATTTGCTTTTTTGATCGGACTCGGCGCGGGCTATGGCGTCCTGACCAGCGAGATAATCGTGATGGCGAGTTTTGTTGCGATTACGATTGTTGCGATTGCGTTGCTGCAAGGGCGCAAGTGAGGATTTGATGACACAACGATTTGATGACGCCATCGTGGGCGCAGGCATCATGGGCTTGGCGCATGCGTATGCTTTGGCCAAACGTGGGCGGCGCGTGATTGTGTTTGAGCGCAATGCGCGCGCGCTGGGCGCGTCGGTGCGCAACTTCGGCATGCTCTGGCCGATTGGACAACCGGCGGGCGTGCCGTTCGAGACGGCCTTGAAAAGCCGTGCGATCTGGCTTCAGGTTTTACGCGCCAGCGGTTTATGGCACGAATTGACGGGATCGTTGCATCTGGCCTATCACGAACTCGAAGCTGCTGTGTTGCAGGAATTCATTGCCGCTGCGCCGTCGGGTCAATATGCCTGTGAATGGCTGGACGCGGCGCAAATCACTTCGCAATCTGCTTACATCAATCCAACGAATTTGCTCGGCGGCCTGTGGAGTTCGACTGAAATCTGTGTTGATCCGCGCGAGGTCATTGCGGGTCTGCCCGTGTGGTTGCACGAAGCGTACAACGTGCAATTTCAATTCAACTGCGCAGTGACGAATTACTATCAGCCGATTCTGTTGGCGGGCGGTCAGCAGTGGCACGCGGACAACTTGTATGTTTGTTCAGGCGAAGATTTTCAGACGCTCTACCCGCAAGCGTTTGCGGCGAGCGGTTTGTATCGCGTCAAGTTGCAGATGCTGCGCTCGCAGGCGTTCGGCGATGAGTTGCGCATCGGGCCGATGCTGGCGGCGGGGTTGACGCTGTGTCATTACAAAAACTTTCAGGATTGCCCGTCACTGCCTGCGTTGCGCGCGCGCTTTGAAAATGAGATGCCGGAGTATGTGCGGTACGGCATTCACGTGATGGCGTCGCAGCACGCGCGCGGTGAAATCACGATTGGCGACTCGCACGAATACAACGACGCCATCACGCCGTTCGACAAAGAAGAAATCAACGAATTGATCCTGGCATATTTGCGCACGTTCCTGCATATTCCAAATCTGCAAATCGTCGAGCGATGGAACGGCGTGTACGCGGCGCACGCCGATGAATTATGCTGGACGCATCGTCCGGCTCTGGGCGCAACGATCATCGCCAGCCCCAGCGGACGCGGCATGACGATGTCGTTCGGCATTGCAGAAAAGATCGTGGCGGAAATGTTAGGAGAACATTGAGATGAACATCGAACTCGTCGTTTTTGATATGGCTGGCACAACGGTTTCGGAAGGCGGCGCGGTGTATCGTGCGTTGCGCGAGACGCTGGCAGAGAATGGCTTGCAAGTGGCCGACGAAGCGATTCATCAAGTCAAAGGCATGGACAAGCGCGAAGCCTTGCGCGTGCTGATCGAACAATCGCCGTTGCGCGATGAATTGCTGCCCGGACTGGAGGCGATTCACGAAGACTTTGTCGAACGGATGATCGCGTTTTATCGCACGGCTCCCGATGTCTGCGAAATGCCCGGCGCAAGCGCCACGTTTCGGCAACTCAAACAACACGGCATCAAAGTCGCATTGGATACAGGCTTCAGCCGCGCCATCGCGCAGACGTTGATTGATCGGTTGGGTTGGGAACGCGACGGCCTGATTGACGCTTCGGTGACGAGCGATGAAGTCGAGCGCGGTCGTCCGCATCCGTTGATGATTCGTCGCTTGATGCAACAATGCGGCGTCACCGAATCACAACGTGTCGCCAAGATTGGCGATGCTCCGGCAGATTTGTTGGAAGGCGCAAACGCGGATTGCGGCCTCGTGATCGGCGTGACGAAAGGTTCCAGCACGCGCGAACAACTCGCGCCGCTGCCGCACGATTACCTTATTGACACCGTAGCGGAACTGCCTGCGGTGCTGGGTCTTTAAGACAGACTTAGCGAAACTCTAAACAACATTTAGCTCTCGCCTCACGCCAACGTTACACCACCACTTTATGCTTCGGACTGTATGTTGCGCCCGTTCATACAGACTGGAGGAATCAGATGCCCACAACGCTCGCTCGCACGCGATTGCGTGTCCTGACGGGACGCGAAGAACTTCCTTCGTTGTCCCCTGCTCGCACCGCGCTTTCGCTCCATTGCCACACGCACCACTCGCAAGAAATCCTCGACTTCATTCCACAGTACGCCGCCAAAATCCCGGTCATTGCTGCGCTCTTCCAACGGGAAATGAAGCGCTACGAAACACGCTTCGGCAAGCCCATAGATTTCACGCGCGCGTGGTGGACACCACCGGTTTCGGCGCACGATGTTTGGGAAGCGGAAACAACCCAGATCGAAGAACGCCTGCAATTACAGGGCTTCGTTTCGATCACGGATCACGACGACATTGAAGCCGGCGCGCGGTTACAAGTGCTCAATCTCAAGAATCCGGTGCCGATTTCGCTGGAATGGACCGTGCCGTTTGGCAGCGGGTATTTCCATCTCGGCATTCACAATCTGCCGCGTGATAAGGCACAGCCGTATTCTGAGCTATTGCTAAGCTACACGCGCAATCCACAGGTTTGTGATTTACAGGATTTGTTTGCCCTGCTGAACGAATTATCCGACGTGTTAGTGGTGCTGAATCATCCGCTCTGGGACATTGAAAACATTGGGCAGGAACGACACAACGCGGCGCTGGCGGAATTCGTGCAGAGCTATGGCGAATGGATTCACGCTTTGGAATGGAACGGCTTTCGCTCGTGGAAAGAAAATCAGGCGGTGCTGAAGATGGCAGAAGAACTGGGCTTTCCGGTGGTCTCTGGTGGTGATCGCCACGGCTGTCAACCGAACACGACCCTCAACCTCACGACTACCGAAAGCTTCTCTGAATTTGTCGCAGAAGTGCGCGCGGGCTACAGCGAAGTCATGGTGCTGCCCGAATACAACGAATCGCTGATTGCGCGCACGCTCGAAGCGGCGGCGGAAATCCTGCGCGAGTATCCGAGCTTCCCGCTCGAACAACAGGTCTGGACAGATCGTGTCTTCGCGCGTACGGAAAGCGGTGAGGTGAAATCGCTCTCGACAATTTGGCAACGCGGCGGCCCCGTTTGGGTGCGTTCCGCCGTTTGGATGATGTGTGTCTTAGGCAGTCGCCGTTTTCGCCCCGCCTTGCGACTGGCTTTATCCAGTGAAGGGGCAACCTCTTGAAAACTCCACCACGAGTCGCGTTCTTTACCGATTCATTCCACGAAATCAACGGTGTCGCACACACGAGCCGTCAGTTCGTGAAGTTTGCCAAATGCCGTCAGCTTCCGCTGTTGTGCGTCAATGCGGGGCGCAGAACTCATTGGAATCGTGAGGGCGCTTTCACGCAACTGGAATTGCAACGTAGTCGCTGTGCGCTGCGCTTGGATGATGAGTTATGTTCAGATTTGCTGCTGTGGCGGCATTTCTGGGACGTGCGCAAAGCGGTGCGGGATTTCGCGCCCGATCTCATTCACGTCACCGGCCCCAGCGACATCGGGCAACTGGGTGTGTATGTCGCGCACAAATTGAAAATCCCGCTCGTCGCGTCGTGGCATACGAATGTGCATCAGTACGCCGCGAATCGGCTCTGTCGCTGGCTGCCGCTTGTATCGTCGGCCACACGCCAGCCAATCGAAGCAGGCACGCTGACGCTGGCGGTGCAATTTTACAAGCTGGCGCGCGTGCTGTTGGCTCCGAACGATGAACTGCGCGAACTGCTGCAAACGCGCACGGGCAGGCCGACCTTCCTGATGCAACGCGGCGTAGACACCGAAGTCTTCTCGCCTGCGCATCGGCTGCGTCTGGAAAACAAATTCAAGCTCGGTTATGTGGGCCGACTGCGACCGGAAAAGAATGTGCGCGCTTTGGTGCGCGTTGAAGAAGCTCTGATCCAACACGGCATCAGCGATTATCAGTTTGTCATCATCGGTTCCGGCAGCGAGCAGGAATGGTTGAATCATCATCTGCAACGCGCCGTATTCACCGGCAATTTGACGGGACAATCGTTGGCGCGCGCGTACGCGAATTTTGATTTGTTTGTGTTTCCGTCGGAAACCGATGCGTTCGGCAACGTCGTGTTGGAAGCGTTGGCCTCCGGCGTACCGGCGGTGGTGATGAACGGCGGCGGCCCTAAATTCATCGTTGCGCCCAACCAAAGCGGCTTCGTCGCGCAGGATGAAAAGGAATTGGTCGACATCGTCGTGCGCGCCGTCCGCGCGTTGGCAAACCCGGAACGCAAACAGCAATGGCGTGACGCCGCGCGGGCAAGAGCTTTGACATTTTCGTGGTCGCGCGTCTTTGAAAAGGTTTACGAGGCGTATGACGTGTGCCTTTCCAC
The DNA here is from genome assembly GCA_964631865.1 of uncultured Heliobacteriaceae bacterium. GTDB lineage: Bacteria > Acidobacteriota > Blastocatellia > RBC074 > RBC074 > JAFDVL01. The sequence goes on from CAZWAK010000072.1 coordinate 17,173, forward strand.
GCAACAAGTCTTAGCGGTCGAAGCCAACAACCAAGCCACGCTTCCCACCGCGACTTCAACGCTAGGCAAATTATGAACACCGCACCATTGGTCACCGTCCGCGCCGTGTTGCAATCGTTGCTGCGCCATCCCATTCAATTGCTCGTGCTGCGCTGGAACTGGAAATCAGCGATTTTGAGTTCGGTGATTCGCGCTTTAATTTTTTTCGTCGCCAATGTGAGCGCCGGTTTGGACGCAGCATTGGCGGCAATGAATACGGAGTTTTTGTATCGTGCCTGCACAGCAGGTTTTTATGCCGCCCTTACGCAATCATTCCGCCACGTCAACCCCGCCTGGCAGGCCACGCTTACGGCTATGGTGTTGTTGCCACTCATCAGCCACAGCATCGAATTACTGCTGCACTGGTGGCGCGGCACGCCCAAACTGGCCGTCAGCATTCTGGCTTCGGCTTGTTTCACCGCCGTTTCGACTGCATACAATTTATTTGCCATGCGACAGGGCGCGTTGATTGTCGGGCCGGATGCCAAATCACTGGGCGAAGATTTACGACGCACGCCCGGCATCCTCTGGAAATTCATGCAAGTGACGTGGGGCTTACTGAGGCTGCGCGCAAGACGACGTAGAAGACGCGCGCGCCGCCTGCTCAACCGTGCGATTGTCGTCGCAGAAAGCAAAGGCTGAATGAAAACGTTACATTTGACCAATTCGTGGCACGCTTCCTCCGGCGGCATTCGCACCTTTTACCGCGAAATGCTCAAGGCCGCAGAACAACACAAACGCCCGATGCGAATGATCGTGCCGAGCGAAACGACGCGCCTCGAAATCGTCAGTGATTATGCCCGCATTTATCACCTCGCTGCGCCGCGTTCGCTGCTCTTTGATGCGCGCTATCGGTTGTTGTTGCCGCACACCTATCTGTGGCAACGCACTGTGCAACAAATTTTGCATGACGAAAAGCCCGATTTGATTGAGGTTTGCGACAAATATGCGCTGAGCTGGCTGGCCGGATTGATTCGCAAAGGCTGGCTTTCAAACCCGCATCGCCCGGCATTGGTGGGGCTGAATTGCGAACGAATGGACGACAGCGTGGCGGCGTGGATTGCGGACCAGGCGATCACGCGCAAGCTCACGCAATGGTATCTGGGGCGGCTGTACCTGCCGCTGTTTGATTATCACATTGCCAATTCTCATTACACCGCCGGAGAGTTGCAACAGGCGATGACCGCGCAGCACGACCGATTGCTCATCGTGCGTCCGATGGGTGTGAATATTGATGTTTTTTCTCCCACGTTGCGCAACGCTGAAGCCCGGTCAAAGTTGCTCAGGTTGGTTGCGGGCAATGAACGAACGCGCTTGTTGTTGTATGTCGGGCGCTTGTCCGCCGAAAAGAATTTGCCCTTGCTGCTTGACACGTTGCGATGTTTGAGCCGGGACACGCGGCGCGATTTTCGCTTGATAATCGCAGGCGATGGACCGCTTGCACCTTGGCTGCGACAGGAAAGTTTGCGCTTTGCACCGCAGCGCATTCATCTGCTCGGACAACTCCATCACCAAGCCGCGCTCGCTTCGTTGTACGCCAACTGCGATGCGTTTTTGCATCCGAATCCGCGCGAGCCGTTTGGCATTGCGCCGCTCGAAGCGATGGCGTCCGGTTTGCCGCTAATCGTTCCGAATGCCGGCGGTGTGCTGTCGTACGCGAATGCGGAAAATGCCTGGTTGGCCGAACCAAGCGGCGAAGCGTTTGCCGCCGCCGCGCGCGATGTGTTCAGCGATGACGAAGTAAAGTGGTATCGCGTTTTGCGTGCGCGGCGCACTGCCGAAGCGTATGCGTGGGAAAAAGTGACGGCAGAGTTTTTCAAGCTCTATGAGCGCTTGCATCAAATGGCGCTCGAAGAAACTTCGACCGGGCGCTTCAGCAAAGCGAAACACCGCAAATGGCGGCTCGCGCCGGGTTCGTAGAAAAACGCTCTTGCCGGAGAGCGTCGTTGAGAGTTCACGCTTCAGCGTGTAGCTTGGCGGCTCGATACGCTGAAGCGTGAACTCTGAACATTTCGCTATGACACGACTAATCGCAGCTAACTTTATACATCGCCCAGCTCGTACCGTCGCCAGTATTTTCGGGGTTGCGCTCGGTGTCGTGCTGGTGGTGTTGACCGTTGGATTGGTGCGCGGAATGCTGCGAGATCGCGGGACGCGCGACGCCCATCTCGGCTTTGAAATTATGCTGAGTTTGCGTGGGCAACAAGGGCTGTCGGTGGCGTCATTGCCACTAACAATGCCCGCGAAATTGGCGGAGGAGGTGAAAGCAATCACAGGCGTTGCGGCAGTCGTACCCATCGGACAGCAATTGGAGTTGAAAGGCGAAACCGGCCTGGGCATTCGGCAAATTGATGGCGTCCCTTATCAACCGCTCACGGCGATGTCCAAAATCCGTATCGTGACGGGACAAGCATTGCCTGACATCGGCGATTTTATCGTCGTAGATGTACGCTACGCCGCAGGGCATCAAACGAAGATTGGTGACAAGCTTGCGGCGTTGGGGCGCGAGTTCACCGTCGTCGGCATTTACGAACCCGAAACCGGCGCACGCATGATGATCCCGCTGCAAACGATGCAGGAGATTCTGAACGCGCCGGAGCAATGTTCGATGTTGTATGTCAAATGTCAGAATGCCGAAGAACAAGCCCTCGTTGCCGCACGCATTGCCGCGGCGTTTCCTGACCTGCGCATCCTGCTGACGAAAGATTTGCCGGAGCTGTTTGCCTACGGCTATCAAGGCTTCAATGTATTTCTAAACCTTGTGGCGCTGCTCGCAGCGTTCATCAGTGTGTTGGTGATTTTGCTAACGATGTACACGAGCGTCACCGAGCGCACGCGGCAAATCGGCATCTTGAAAGCGCTCGGGGCGTCCAAGAAATTCATCGCCCTCGTCTTTGTCAACGAAGCGTTGCTCGTCAGCGGCGTTGGCGTGTTCGGTGGTTTAGGAATTGCACTGCTGGCACGTTGGGTGTTGGTTTGGAATGGGGCGCGCATCGCGCTGGAACCTGATTTTATTGGCTACGCGATCTGTGCGGGATTGTTAAGCGGTTTGTTTGGCGCGTTGTATCCGGCCTTGCGTGCGGCCCAACAAGACCCGATTGACGCGCTCAGCTATGAATAGTCCTGATGCGTTACGATCTGTACAAAGGGGATGGCCTGAATGGGCTTCAGTTGTGGCGCAGCGAAGTCGAGTTGAGGGAGTTATTCCGGGCGTTCGGCTTCATTCGCGTCAAAGACAAATTGCGCGATTTGCGCCATCTTGAAGGCATATTTTTGACGCACGACCTGTTCTTAATTCCCGCTGGCAAACCACTGAAGCGGCACTCCGCCGTACTGCCCACGAGCGTCTAGGCAAGTCCGCATCCCAAACGCTCCGTGCGGTAATCCTTCGTGTGCGGGTTGGTCAATGTACAATTTATGACTGCGCGGGGTAGAGGGAGATGTAAAGCTAAGCAGAGAGACAAAAGTTTTGCCGTGCAATCGCTCTTTTCATTTTCCATATTCCAGTTTCCAGTTTTCATTGTGGTGGCCGCGCGTGCCATGACCACTGACAAATCAAAAATAGAAGATGGAAAATGAAAACGCCGCAGAATTTTTTCCTGACTGCTTACAGCCCCATAGTTTGCTGTGAAAAGAACTCGCCCAGCCCGATGGTGAAAATCAAATTGCCATACAGCGCGTGTTCCAGGCACACCAGCCGCAAGGAGCGCGTACGAATGTAAGTGTGCGTAAAAAACAAACCACCCACCAACGTCAACACTACGGCCAACGGATTGCGAAAGATCAAGTGCATCCAGGCAAAGACGAGTGCGTTGGCGAGTAACAACCATTCCCGGCGCGGAAACAAATGCCGGTAGCGGCGGACGAAAAACGCGCGATACAACAGTTCTTGCGGATAGACCGAAAGCAATGGGTAGGCCAGCAAAACGGCGGCCCAGGACAACGGCATCGTACGCGGAAAGAGAAAAAGTTTGTGTGGAAAGAACGTCAAGACAAGGCCAATCAAGACCATCGCGCAACCGAGAAACCGTAACAAAATCGGTTTCAAATGCTGCCGCTCATGCGCCGGATTTTGGCCGTGCCAGAAATGTCTACGGTGAAAACCACCGCGTTGATGCAGCCAAAGCCCCGCCGCAACAGCTACGCCAAAAAGCAGCAGCAGCCAAGGCATATTCCGCACACCAAACCCAATTGCCACCGGCGTGGCGACAAACAACAAACTCCATTCCAACCACAGCCAGGATTTTTTCATTACACAACTACTTTCTACGATCTGGGGGCAATAACCCAGACATCGTAGTTTCTTGAGGGGATGGAGTAAAGTGGATTTTAATTCGACTTTAGACAAAAATGATGCGTGAAAAAAACTGATTTTTGACAAAAAGTGGATGAATTATGCCTCGTGCCTGTGCCGGATAAAGAAGTCGCGCACTTTGCCATTGATGTCATCAGCAAGCGCCGGAGGCATTCGCCGACGCGCTTGGAGCGCCAAGACTGTCACGGGGCGGCGCACGAAGTACACGGCAAGGGGATCGTCATCGGCTTGCCGTATTCGATCCTGGCCTGGACGACCGCGCGCGGCATTTCAATGTCCATCAAAACCCCATCAGCGGCGGTCAGGTGTTCGGCGGCGACGGTCTTCAGGCAATGGACGACATCCGCCGCCGCGCTGTCTTTAACCACGTAGCCTTGGGCACAGAATCCAGCGTGTACACGCCGCCCAGCAACCACACGCGCTCGACCATGCCAATCAGCCCAAACCCACCGGATGGCCGATGGCGTCGTGTCTTCTGCGCATCCGCCAGCGAAAAGTCCTGACCGTTGTCTTCGATCTTCAGCAGCACTTCACGCCCGCCCATTCGGTGTTGAGCATCCCGTTCTGTTTGCCGAACGCGACGCTGCTCACGCACACGCGGCGGCCTTCGACCAGCTCATTCAATTCGTGCGGCTGAGGCGATAGATGCCCTTGTGGCAACCGATCCAGAAATTGCCGCGCCGGTCTTCCAGAATCTGAAAGACGCCGTTGTTGTAGAGGTCCTGCTCTGTCCGGTATAGATTTCAAGAAAAATAAAACCACGAAGAAACGAAGCGCACGAAGAAATGAAGCGAGGTCAAGGTCTGAAATAATTGTATTTTCCTTCCCTTCTTCGTGGCCTTCGTGAGCTTCGTAGTGAAATTCTTTTTCTTGAAATCTATAGCGGGATCGTCAAGCAGGATGGGTGGGGCGTGGATTGGCAATGGGCGACTGCGAACCATGGCGACAATTGCTTGCTGCTGTTGCTTACGGCGCTTCATACGTCCCACGCCGAATACAGTCGAAATAGTCCGGTCTCCCGTGTTGTCCGCCCTTCATCGCAATCTCCAAGCCATCGAGCGCCACGTCGTGCGCGTAGGCACGACAGAGCGGCGAGCCGGGAGCCATAGGCGTGCGCAGTTCAAGCGCATAAATGCCCAGTTGCTGCACCACGTGGCTCGACGTGTCGCCGCCCGCAATGCACACACGGCGCAGCCCGGTTTCCAGCAGCAATTCGCGCAGCAGAAGGCCCTGCTCTCTGCCTAATCGTGCGCGCGCTGTCTGTTCATCCAGCCCGCGCGCATTCATCGCAGCCAGGGCGGCAGCGATGCGCGGGTCATCCGAGCCTTGCGCCGAATACAACAGCACGCTTTGGCCTTGCGACAGGACCGCGCGCGCCGCTTGTTTGGCTTCACTGCGCGCGTGTTCTACCTCGTCATCACGCATCAACGCCTCTGCGTCCAGCGCAATCGCCGCAAAGCCGTGCGCGCGCGCCCATTCAATCTGTCCTTGCGTAGCCGCCGAACAACTGCCCGACATCACGATGATCTGTTCGACCGCACCGACGGATGAGTAATCCACCTGAGGCCTTTGCCAGTGCGCGGTCAAGGCGTACTCAACGCCAGACGAACCGATCACAAAGCGCGCGTCCGATTGCCAGAGCAACCGCCCGGCAACCGCCAGATGCGTTTGATCGAGCGTATCGAACAGCACAATGTCAGGCCGCGTTTGCAACAAGCGCGCCAAGTGTTCATCGGCGTCGCCGTTCAATTGCAGCACGTCCAACAACGCCGTCGTCGCCCTCGTTTGCTGCGCCAGATGCAACCGCAAATCGCTCTCGGTCATCGGCGTCACTGGATGCCGCGCCATCATCGCATGCCGGTCGAGCCGAAACGTTTCCGCGCCGATGGTCGCAAACAGATTGCCGAACACGCAATACCGCTTCAGCACAGGCGCACCCACAATCATCGGCACGAATGACGAGGCGAAAAGGCATTGCCCGATTTCGTAGGCTTTGCCGATGCTGCCGATTTGCGGCGATGAATCGAACGTCGAGCAGATTTTGTAATGAAACAAACGCGCGTTGAGTTGTTGCAGGGCTGTGAAAACAGGCGGCAACGCGGCTTCCATTTGCACAGGCGTCATCGCACGACTGCTGCCCGCAACACCGACGGCTTCGACATTGGGAAATCTGGATTGCAACAACTCGCGTGAGGGCGGCGCGAGAAACAACACGCTGCGCACGCCGTTGAGCGCGAGGGCTTCCATCACGTCCGCCGAGCCAGTGAAATCATCGCCATAAAATGTGAGGAGCAAGTCCGGCATCGCTTTATTTCACGACTCCCGGCGCAGCGAATTTCTTCGCCGCATCGTCAATTACCAGCACCCAATCCACATCTTCGCCCGGCGTCGGCGTGATAAATTCGCGCTCGTCCGTCTTCGGCCATTCGCCAAGCAACGCCGCTTTGCCATCGCGCGGATTGAACCACCAGCCGCGCAGTTTCGCGCCGCTGAGCTTCGTCAAATTGACTTTGAATTTGCGCCCCGTTGGCGCGTAGATCATCGCGTAACTGCCTTCGCTGTCGCGCGTGGCAACGAAGCGTTTCAAGCCTGCGCCCGGCATTGCCGTCGGGATGTCGGCTTTGTCCGGCTTGTGCGTCACGAGCAACGAATCATCAGGAATGCGCGTCAGGAAAGGCCGCGACTCCATCAGGCGGCGACCGTATTGCATCTGCGCCGCGCCGGGTTGATCCAACGCTTCGGCCCAACTCATCAGCGGGTTATTGATCGGGTTGCGACCGGGCTGCCACATTTGCCAAACCGAATGATGGCCGTAGGTATGACCGAACGCGCCCGTAAACAAATTCCAGTACAAAGGCCGCCGCACGTCCGTCGCCACGGAATGACCAAGCTCTTTGGCCTTGAACGAAACCGGATGATCTTCGTAAATCGGCTCGCCGTCGAGCACCGGTTTGATCGGCGTGCGGTCATAGTCTGCGCGCGTTTTGTCATAGCGCCCGGTGAATTCGGCTTGATGACCGTTCTGGCGCATGTTGAAGCTGAGCCATTCGTCGTTGTGCAGATGCTCGGACGAACCGTTGCCGCCCGTCGGATGAAACGTCAGCAGATGCGCGCCGCTGTCGCCTTTGCGCAAGCCACGAGCCAGCGCGCGATTCACTTCTTTGTGCGTTTCATTTTCGAGCGGACGATCCCCACCGAGAATCCAGATAACGTTCGTCGCGTCCTTGTATCGCTTGCCCAGCCATTCGCCGTACACCTCCGCATTGTTTGGCGTAAAAATCTCCGGCCCGACGCCCCATTTCTTGTTGTACTTGTCGCCCCACGTCGGCAGGAAGCCAATGTAGAGATTCAGCGCAGCGGCTTTTTTGACGATGTAATCAACGTGATCCCAATAGTCGTTGTTCGCACCGTCTTTCCCGTCAGGCTTGGTTGGATCGTTGTTCACGAGCGGGCGATGTCCATAGGGATTCGGGTCGTTCAGCCCATCGAGTTCGGCGAGCGCGACGGCTTGAATGACGGTGAAGCCCTTGTCGGCGCGGTTCTTCAAATAGCGATCCGCTTCTTCCCGATTGAGACGGTGAAAGAGTTCCCACGCCGTATCACCGAGCCAGAAAAACGGCTTGCCGTCGGTGGTGACAAGAAAGCGTTGGTTATCGCTGACCTTGAGCGGTTTGGGTTGTGCCTGGACGAAGGCCATCCCGCACAACAAAAGCAAACAGAGAAAGACAGGTTTCATGTTGTTCCTCACGATTGACCGAATGTTTCCATTGCGCGCCGCAGTTCGGAATGCGTTGCGGCGTATTCCTCCAACGTAATGCCCTGCAATGCGGCTTCCCAGGCCTGCCGCACGCTGAGCACGCCTGCCGCAATGCCATCGGGATGTGCGACAATGCCGCCGCCGCAGACATACATCAAATCCGCACTGCCGACTTGGTTGTACGTGTCTACGGCTTGTCCGGCCCATTGCGCCGACGCGATAACTGGCATAGCAATATATGGCTTTGCCTCATACAAGGGCGTCAGACACGCGCGCGCGGATTTGATGACGGATTCGTCCGGCTCCCAAAACTTGTTGCGCAAGCCATTGCAATGAATGTGATCCGCTCCGGCGAGTCGCCAGAGTCTGTGCCACGCGGCAAACTCGATGCCGAGATACGGCTCGCGCGTCAGCATGCCCCAGCCGTTGCGATGCCCGTGAATTGGCAGTTGCGAGTGCCTGCGCAGATACGCCACAGCAGGCACGCCGACGTGATTCAAGCTGACCATCACGCACGTACCGCCACCCGCCAACACTTCATCGTGATGGCGCAACATCTCGTCCATTTCGTCGGTGATGTTGACGGCGTACATCGGCTTTTTGCCCGTGCGTTCGGCATAGTCGTTGATGACGCGGCTGACAGCGCGAAAGCGTTCGCTGAATGGCGAATGCGGCGGGTTCGCCATCAACTCATCGTCTTTGATGAAATCAAGTCCGGCTTCGATCAGCGTTTTGACCAGCGTCGCTGTGGCTTCGGGCGTCAAACCAACACTCGGCTTGATGATTGTGCCGATGATGGGGCGATCTGCGACGCCTGTGAGGTGGCGCGTGCCTGTCACGCCGAATTGCGGGCCAGGATATTTCTCGGCAAACGCGGGCGGCAATTCGAGGTCAAGCAACTTCAGCCCGCTGAATTCCTGTAGCTCATACAAATTGCCGCACACCGTCGCCAATAAATTCGGCAGCGACGCGCCCATATTCGCAAGTGGAAAGGACAGCACAACTTCGGCGCGCTTGTACTTGCCGTCGTGATTTTTCGGCGGTTTGCTGAACGGCAATGACGGCGTCTCAACTGCTTCCAGTTCCGTGATGCGTTCGACACGCGCGCCGTGATTGGCGCGCAATTCATCCGTCTCGCCCGGCACGCGAATGAACGTGCCGCACGATTGTTCGCCTGCCATGACTTCGGCGGCGCGTTCGAGCGGATGCGCAGTTTCGATGCGATAGGTGGCGATGATGCGATCAGCGTTCATGAAGTTTGATTCCGAAAAGTTCAGTCTTTATCTCTTTGAAAACGGCTGCTTCTTCCTTCTTCATTTTTCCTTTTTCATTACTGGTCGAGAGATTTCCTCTTCAAACAATGAAGAAGGAAGAAGGAAAAATGAAGAAGGTGAAGGCGCAGCCCGCAAATCCGCTACTCCGCGTTCGCTCGCTAAGCGATATGTGCGCCCACCGCTTCGGTGTAGACGGCATAGAGCGATTGCCCGGCGGTCATAAACAACCGATTGCGTTTGCGTCCGCCGAAGCACAGATTGGCGCAGATTTCCGGCAACAGAATTTGCCCGATGCGGTCGCCTTCGGGCGCGAAGACTTGCACACCGTCATAGCCGTGTCCGACCCAGCCGCAGCCGACCCAGATGTTGCCGTCTGTATCGGCGCGCATGCCGTCGGGAATGCCTGCGCCTTTGCCCGCCATCTCCATCGAGACGAATTGCCGCCCGCGCCGCAGCGATTTGCCGTCCACGTCCCAGACCTTGATGATTTTGGGCGCTTCCGGGTAATGCGTTGCTCCCGTGTCGGCGACGTAGAGCTTTTTGTAATCCTGCGAGAAGCAGATGCCGTTCGGCTTAAAGATTTCGTCCGTCACCATTTCGATACGACCGGTTTGCGGGTCAACGCGATAGACGGCTTCTTTGAGTTCCGTCGTGCCTTTGTTGCCTTCGTAGTGCATCAATGCGCCGTAGCCCGGATCAGTGAACCAGATCGCGCCGTCCGGGTGGACAACGATGTCGTTCGGCGAATTCAACTGCTTGCCATTGAATTTGTCCGCGATGACCGTGACTTTGCCATCGTATTCGTACCGCACAACGCGGCGGTTGCCGTGTTCGCAGGAAAGCTGTCGGCCTTGATAATCAAACGTATTGCCGTTGCTGTATCCTGCCGGATTGCGCATTACGCTGACGTGTCCGTCGTCATCGAGCCAGCGCATTTGCACATCGTTCGGAATGTCGCTCCACACCAGATAACGCCCCACGCCGTTCCAGGCTGGTCCCTCCGGCCACAACATTCCCGTGTGCAGCCGTCGAATGGGCGTGTTGCCGAGCTTGTATTTATTGAATCGTTTGTCGAGCGCGATGATGTCCGGGTCGGGATAACGAATCGGATTCACGCCTGTCCAATCGCGTTGCGGTGCTTGTGGGGCTTGTGCCAGCAGCGTTCGGGCAGCGGCAGCCGCAGCCAGCGCCGAAGCCAGAAACGTGCGGCGGTCGGGGGTGGTAGATTGCATGAAAGTTTCTCCTGATTTTGGTTGTCAGCAACGAAATCATCGTTGGTATAAGCCCTGAATTAAGCAGTCGGGCAATAATTTTGCGGTCATTTCATTTGCCATTTTCCATTGTTGATTTGTCATTTTTCATTGCTGCGCGCCGCAGCCAACCGCAATGACAAATGACAATTGGCAAATGGCAAATGGCAAATAAAAAGAAAGATTGCACCGCAGAAATTTTGCCTTTGTGCTTAACGTTCCTTCTTCGCGGCCTGCGGCTTATTGGTCAGCCCCGCGGAAAACTCTGTCAATGTCACTTCTTCGGCATTCTTCGGCGTGCCGAGATTTTTTTCCTGCTCTCGTTCGTTCAATTGTCGGATGATCGCCTGTTCGCGCACGAAGTCTTCCTGCCGTTTCAGCTTGCTGTACGCCTTTGCCAGCAGGACGTGCGCAGGAATGAAATCCGGTTGTTGCTTGACGACTCGTTCCAACGTGGCGGCGGCCTGTTCACTTTGCCCGGTCACCTGATAAATCTGCCCCAACTGATAGAGCAGAGCGTTGTTGCCCGGCTTTTGTCGCAGCGCCGCCGTCAATCGCGTTGCCGCTTCCGGGTAGCGTTTTTCCTGAATGTACAACCAACCGAGATAGGCATTCGCGTGAAAGTCCTCCGGGGTTTGTTGCAGGGCGGTCAGGAACGCGCGCGCCGCTGGTTCATACTCGACCAAAAGCAAATAGGCATAGCCCAATTGGGCGTGCAGCGTCGGCAACTTTTCATTCAATTGCCGCGCCTTGTCCAACTCCGCGAGCGCGGCCTTTGCTTCTCGTTTGGCATTCAGGATCGAACCGCGTACCAGATGCGTTGCGGCGCTTTCGTTGTGGCGCAGCGGCCCCGTGAGCAAGGCTTCTGCTTTTTCAATCTCGCCGCTGCCGACATACGCGGTGGCCAATGTGTATGCGGCGTCCGCATTGCTCGGATTGGCCTGCAAGGCTGCTTCGAGCGCCTGAATGCCTTCTGATAATTGCTCGCGCTTCAGCCAGCACAGCCCCGTCAAATGCAGTGCCTGCGGATGACCGGGTTGCGCGGCTAAGACTTGGTCGAGTTCGCGTTGCGCCGCCGCGAATTGTCCGCTACGAAACCGCGCGAGTCCCAGCATCATCCGCACAGCAGTCAACTCCGGTTGGAGCGCCAGCGCCTGCTTGAAACACGCGATGGCGTTTTCATTCTGCCCTAAATTCAAATACACCAGACCAAGATTCGAGAGCGCATCCACGCGGCGCGGCGCAAGTTTCAAAGCCGCTTCGTACGCCTGTCGCGCGCCTTCCAGATCGCCTTGCTGCTGCAACGCAACGCCGCGATTGAACTGTGTCCGCGCCGCATCCGTCTGTGGCGCAGACAGTACAGAACTGAGCGGTAACAGCCAGATGATCGTGGCAATGCGGAGTAGATTCATGTTGGTTCTGCGCAGGTTGGTGCGCCTGCATCTTGCAGGCAAGAGCTTATGAAGGCAATGCCTGCAAGATGCAGGCGCACCGATAAGACATGACAAAAATCCTGAGCGTTGAATAGGCTCAGGATTTTTGTGCGAGCGAGCAGTTTGGATGAGCAGTCACGCTTAGTCAATGTTTCAGAACTCGAAGCGCAACGCAAACTGCATCTGCCGCTCCAGGCGCGCTGAAGTGACTTGACCAAATTGCCCGTTGACCTGCACCCCCGCCGCATCGAAGCGCGCGTTGTTGTCTACGCCTGACCACTGCGTGTGGTTGAAGACGTTGTACATTTCCCAACGGAACTGTAAGCGCATGCCTTCACGTACCGGGAAGTTCTTGAACAGGGTGAAGTCCGAGTTGTTGATGCCCGGCCCACGAAAGACATCGCGCGGCGCGTTGCCAAAATTCCCGACGCCCGGTGCCGCAAACGCCGCGGTATTGAACCATTTCGAGAAGCTGCGTTCGCCGCGTCCCAGCAGCGGATTGCCCGTCATAATGACGCGCGGTGCATCGCCGCCGCCGTGCCGATCCACGCCGTCCGTGCGACTGAAGTTAATGCCGATGGGCGTGCCGCTGGCAAAGGTCGTGATGCCCGCAATCTCCCAGTTGTGGAAGATGCCGCGCGTCAAAAAATTGCCTTTGAAAACGGACGCATTCGGCAACGAGTAGAGATAATTGGCGACGAAAATATGCGTTTGATCGTAGCCCAGCTTGCCATACAAATAGCTGCGGTAATCGCGATAAATCGGCAAGCCGCCGCCATCCCCATCGCTGAGTCCCATCGCCTTCGACCACGTGTACGCGATGCCAAACTGCAAGCCTTTGGCATACCGCCGATTGGCTGCGACTTGCATCGAGTGATAATTCGCATAGCCCGAATCTTCAATGTAGCCGACGCCCGCAAAACCGGGATAAGGCCGCAGGAAGTTGTCGGGCAGCGGGCGATTCGTCGTTGGGTCAATGCTGCTGGCCTGGAACCGCTTGCCCGGCTCCAACGTGTTGAGGGCGCGACCTTGACGCAAGTGGCGACTGGTGCTGCCGACGTAATCCACTTCGACGACTGTGCCAAAGCCGATGTCGCGCTGTACGCCAAGCGACCAGCGATACACCGTCGGCACGTTGTCGAACTTCACATCGAAGGCTTGTGCATCGGTCGGAAACAACACCTGCCCGGCGCTCAAGAAGGTGTCAATGCTGCCGTAAAAGATGCTGGGGTTTTCCAGAATCGGCGGCGAAGTCGTGGTTGTCCACATCGAGTTTTGTGACGAAAAAATGGTTTGCTTCGTCACGGAGATGCCGCCGCGCAAGGCCGTCTTGCCATCGCCGAAAACATCGTAAGCAAAGCCCAAACGCGGTGCGGCTTGCACGGGCGGGCGTTCGCGGTAGCCTTCCGGGTAGCTCGGATCGTTGCCGACGACAACCCCGTTCAGGCGCGTGCCAGAGTTGGGCACGATGGCTCCGATCAACGGCGCGGGCGCGAAGGCTTTGGTGATGGGATTCTGCGCGACGCGTTGCCCCTGCGCATTGATCGCCGGAACATACAACTGCGGCGCTTTGCTGCGGTCATAACGGCTCAACGCCAACGCTGAACCTTCGCCATCGCGCAGCCGCCAGGGGATGAACGAATAGAAGCGCACGCCGACGTCAATGTTCAGGCGCGGCGTCGCTTTCCAGGAATCCTGCGCATACCATTCCGCCGTGTAAATCTGTGCGCGCCCCAATGAGAAGCCGCTTGATTCCGAGTAGCTGCGGAAGTTGCCCAGCAGCGCGTTGGCAAACGGATGGTTGCTTTCAAAGGGATTGTTGGCATCGCGCGAGAAATCGAAGGTACCCATGTGACGACCATTCGCGGTGGAACGCGGCCCTTCGCTCGCGTTGTTGCGTTCGTAAAAGAAGCCGAACTTGAAGGTGTGGTTTTTCTTCACCCAACTCAGGTTGTTGGTGATCCACAAGCGGTCATCCAGCGCCGCGATAGGCGTGCGCGGATCGAAGGTGAACGACGGGGCGCTAGGCAGGCCGCCGAAACTCATTTGCGGGATGAGGTTCAATGGATTCGCTTTCGGGAAAAGCTGTCCCAGATTTTGCAACCCGTACTTTTCACGCCGCACATTGTCGAGATTGAATTTATCCGACAACGTGCCGAGTTCCTGCGACTTGCTGTAGCCGATGTCCAGCTCGTTCACCAGCGTCGGCGTGAACGTACGGCTGTAATTGCCCGCATAAGCGTTTGTCACGTATTCGTAATGATGCTGCTGCCCGATGAAATTCGCGCCGAACGCAGTGGATTGAAATTGTCCCTGCAAGTCGGAATTCCACCAGCGCGGACGAAATGAAATGCGGTCTTTTTCCGTCGGTACCCAATCAATCTTGAGTTGCGTTTGTTCTTTCGGCTGGTTGATGGTTTCGAGCGCGCGGTAATTGAACGCGCCGCGCGTGATGTTGCGGTCGAGCAAATTGGGCGCGGGCAGAAAACTCAGCATCCGCTGCCCCAACTGCTTGATACGCGCCGCGGGAATCACATTGTTCGGGAAGGGCTGCCCAGTGGTGGGGTCGCGCACGACGATCAACGCGCCGTTCTGATCGAAACTCTGCGAAAAATCGCCGCGTCGTTCGAGGTCGGTCGGCAAGGTGGATTGATAAATCGGCCCCGGCAATTTGATGCGCCAGTCTTCGCGGCTCACGAAGAAGAACAGCTTGTCTTTGTTCTTATTGAAGAGTCCCGGAATATACACCGGGCCGCCAATCGTGCCGCCCAATGTATTGAAGCGTGTCAGCGGACGCGCCAGCCCCAGCCGGTTATTGAAGAAATTATTCGCATTGAAAGATTCGTGCCGCTTGAACCAATAAGCGCTGCCGTGAAATTCCTTCGTACCGCCTTTGGAAACAATGTTGACGCTCACACCCGGCAGTCGGCCATCTTCGGCCAGATAGGAATTCGACCGCACACTGACTTCCTGCACGGCGTCCATACTGACGGAGATGGTGAAGAAGGCGAGCGCGTCAATGTCGTTGCCGGGTTGTCCGTCCAATTGAAAGTTATTCCATTGCTTGCGCAGCCCCTGCATATTGGCGGTTTCCGTACCCCAGTTGCCGCCGAGTGAACCGCCCGCGCCCGCATTTTGCGATACGCCGGGCAGCACCGTCGTCAGCGAAACAATGTCGCGGCCTCTCGACATCAAGCCGCCCAATTGTTTGTCTGTCACCAACGCATTTTGCCCCGACGTGTCGAGCGCCACGCCCACGCCTGCCGTCACCGTCACCGTATCAGTCACGCTCCCGACCGCCAACGATAAATTGCCCAGCGCCAGCGTCTGATTCGCACTCAGGATGAGACCCGTCTGCTCCAGCGTGCTGTAGCCTTGCGATTTCACCTGAACGGTGTAGCTGCTGGGTGGAACGGAGGGGAACACAAAGGTTCCGGCTTCATTCGTGACAGCGGTCGTGACCTCGCCCGTGCGTTCATTGGTTAAGGTAATTGCGGCTTTGGCAATCACGCCGCCCGACGGGTCCATCACAGTTCCCGTAATGCGACCGGAGACTTGCGCCTGAAGCGCAAGGCTGCTCAGCGCCGTGACTGCCAGGATCAATAACGCTCTGCGCCAGATTTTGAAGTACGTCATGGTTCCTCCAGGAAATAGGGTTGGACGGGCTTATGCAGTTAAGCCTGCCGGTTATAGGTGCTTGAAAATTTCATCCCGGCTTTGCTAAGTACCAGGGCAAAAATAATCCGGTGTGGCGTCGTAACGCGATTTGGTAAATCGCGGTGTTTTCTCAGCCGGAGCCAGCGATTTACCAAATCGCGTTACACCCGATTATTTCTGCCTGCCTGCTTAGTTATTGCTGTTTTTCTTGTGCTTCGAGCGCGCGGAAAAGCTGCTGCTCTCGTTGTGCTTCCTCCGTTTTGCCGAGCTTCTGGTAGAGGCTCATCAGGAGGTAATGCGGCGTTTTATCGTGCGGCGCGCGGCGCGCGGCTTCCTGCAACACGCGCACGGCTTCCGCGCGTTGTTCGAGGCGGCTCAAGGCACGCCCCAGCAACGTCAGGGCTTCGACAGAATTTGGATTGATGGCAACGGCGCGGCGCAGCGGCGACAGACTCTCCTCGAACTGTTGCAACGCAATCAAATGCCGCGCGAGATAGAGAAATGGAGTTTCCGTTTTGGTCGGTTGTTGCTCGGTAAGAGCGACGGCCTGACGATAAGTCTGGACGGCTTCTTCTTCCCGTCCCAACTGCTCACACGCGACACCGAGTAGCAGCCACGCATCCACATAGTTCGGATTGAGTTTGACCGTCGCGCGCAACTCCGCTTCGGCCTGTACATATTGTTTGCCGGTCAGTTGCTGCAAGCCCAGGTAATACCGCGCCATGAAATCCTGCGGCGCGAGGGCGATGGCGCGGGCAAAGTATCCGGCGGCCACGTCCTCTTTCCCGACCGCCACGAGGTTCAAGCCCGCCAGCTTGTAGACATCCGCATCGCCATCGTGCAGGTGCAAGCTGCGTTCGAGTTTGCGCAACGATTCCACGTACTGCTGTTCGCGGTACAAAATCATCGCCTCGAACAACAGCAAACGCGGCTGCTCTCCGTCTTGCGCCATCTGTTCACGCAACTTCGCGCGCGCCTCGTTCAGACGGCCTCGATCAATCAACTTGGCAATGGTCGGCTCGGTCGCCGCATCACGCTTCAGCGCCACGTCAGCCGACTGGCTATACCCAGAGGTCACCGCGACACTCAGCAGCAGCGCCGCCAGCGGTTTCTTCCCGCAGGCAACCCATTTGAGCGTCGTCATTCTTACTCTTCTTGAAGGCATAGCTCCGCCTGTGCGGTGAGGTGACTGGAAAACAAACAAAGCACCGACTCCGCCGTGACTCACACGGATGACACGAATGAAGCTGCTAAATCTTGCGAAAGCCCAAATTCAGAGATAGTCGTTGCGTTATCTCGTAGCGTTTACACTATCTCTGAAGGTAGTGAATGAATGCGAGCCTAAGATAAGAGTATTCGACGCAGATTTCTATAACGATCTTGGCAATCTTTGTAAAAATCCTACCATTCTTTCTGACATGGCCTCCCCGCCGAGTGCCGCGTTGTCAGGTTCACGCGCGGC
Source organism: uncultured Heliobacteriaceae bacterium (assembly GCA_964631865.1). Classification (GTDB taxonomy): domain Bacteria; phylum Acidobacteriota; class Blastocatellia; order RBC074; family RBC074; genus JAFDVL01. The sequence continues at coordinate 34,360 of CAZWAK010000072.1, forward strand.
TCCGCATTCGGCCCGCACAAGTCCTGGTAACGTGCTGCCATTGCGCTGTTATTTCTGCTTGCAAGAGAGATGGAGGAAGGGATAGCAGTTGATCGGAGACCTGCCAATCGGTATGGAAGACCGATGAAAAGTTGCAAGTAAGATTCGACAAAAAGATGTAGAACTTGTATAACGATTCTACTGCCAACAAAGAGTTATGACGCACATTTGGGAAAACGTCTATTCCATCGTGGAACCGCAAATCAACGCGGACGGCTTGCAC
>CAZWAK010000073.1:0-23870 GCA_964631865.1 uncultured Heliobacteriaceae bacterium
GCGATCAAAAAAGTTGCGCGCGTCCATGTTGTCGTTGCGATGAAAATGATAGAGCGAACCGTGAAAATCGTTGCCGCCCGATTTGCTGATCGCGTTGATTTGGCCGCCGGAATTGCGCCCGAATTCGGCGCTGTAGGAATTCGTTTCGACGCGAAATTCGCGGATGCTTTCGGTTCCCAGAGCCGTGCCCGCCGCGCTGCTCGCGGGGCCGTTCGTGAAATCGTTTTGCAGCGTGCCGTCCAGCAAATACACATTCGAGCGCGGGTCTTGTCCGTTGATGCTCGCGCCGGTTCCGTGCGCTACAACAGAGCCGCCATCACGATGCGGATAGGCAATCACGCCCGGTTGCAGAAACGCGAGGTCGGTGTAGTTGCGTCCGTTCAGTGGCAATTCCCGCACTGCGCGCTCGCCGACGAGGAAACTTAATTCTTGTGATTGGGTGTTGATGTCCGCGCGCACTGTTTGCGAAAAATCGTCGCCCCCAATGGCCCCGACTTCGAGCGTCACATTTTCTACGGCGGTTTCGCCAATGGTGAGCGGCAGCGATGCGCGCACAAATTTCTTGAAGCCGCTTTGCTCCACGGTTAATTCATACGTCCCGACGCGCAATTCCAAAAACGCATAACGGCCTTCGCCATCAGTGGTGACAGTGCGAGACAGGTTCGTGTCCAGGTTACGCACGGTGACTTTCGCGCCCGACACGACTGCGCCGACCTGATCTTTCACGGTTCCGGTAATTGTGCTGGTCGTTTGCGCAAAAGCAGTAATGGAAAAGAAAAGGCCAAAGATCGCTCCAAAAATTCTAAGCTTGTACATTTTGATAAATCCTGAAAATCCGCGACGGTTACTGTAGTTTCCGACACTCATTGCGAAAGAAGCGGGCATTGTACCTGCGTGCCTGCTTCGGTTGCAATTTACGGGAACACTGTGGGATAGTACGCGCCAGTTCGGTTGCTGGTTTCCAAAGGTTTTCTGACCGCAAATAGGCAAGGTAAATACGATGAAAGGCTTATGGCTTGCGCTGTTGGTGGTTGTGTTGTACGCGCTGCATCAGGACTTGTGGTTCTGGCGCACGACGCAGCCCGTCGTTTTTGGTTTTTTGCCCATCGGGTTGTTTTACCACGTCTGCTACACGCTGGCGGTTTGTGTGGTGATGGGGTTGTTGGTCAAATTCGCGTGGCCTGCTCAGCTTGAAACTATCGAAAAATCAGCCACAGAGGAGGACGCTGCCCCTTGATTCCTGCCGTCGTTGTTTTCATTTATCTCGCGTCCGTTTTGTACATCGGCATCTTCGCCTTTCGCCGTTCGGCACATCGCAATGAAGCTGAAGATTATTTTCTGGCCGGTCGCTCGCTCGGCGTCGTCGTGTTTTTGCTTTCACTGTTCGGCACGAATATGACGGCGTTCGCGCTGCTCGGATCGTCAGGGCATGCGTTTGCGAACGGCATTGTGACGTATGGCTTGATGGCTTCGTCGTCCGCCTTGATCGTGCCGCTGTCGTTGTTTTTCATCGGGACACGGATGTGGGCGCTGGGGAAAAAATATGGCTTTATGACGCCCGTGCAAATGTTCCGCGACCGCTGGGAATGCGGCCACATCGGCACGGTCATCACCGTTGTGCAAGCCGCGTTGCTCATCCCGTACATCATCATCGGCGTGATGGGCGGCGGCACGACGATGAATGCGATCAGCGGCGGACGCATTCCGTTTTGGGTGGGCGGTGCAATCGTCGCGTTGGTCGTGATGAGCTATGTCTTCTTCGGCGGCATGCGCGGCACGGCGTGGGTGAATGCGTTTCAGACAACATTGTTTTTGCTGTTCGGCGCAATTGCGCTCGGCGTGATCGGCGCGGGGATGGGCGGCTTTGGCCAAGCGGTTAGTGAGCTTGCCGCATCGCCCGCCACGTCAGCATTGTTGACGCGCGAGCGCGTGTCGCCACTGTATTTTTTCAGCTACACGTTTATTCCGCTATCTTCGATCTGCTTCCCGCACATCATCATTTTTTGCCTGACGGCGGAGCGTGTGCAGCATTTCAAAAAGACCGTGATTTTGTACCCGCTGTGCATGCTGGCGATCTGGCTGCCGGCCGTGTTTTTAGGCGTGACCGCGAACCGCGCCGTCGAAGTTCCCGCGATTCAAGCCAAGCTCGAAGCGCGCAAAACCTTAGCGACGCAAAGCGCGACGCTTTCGCCCGAACAGAAAGTTGAACTCCGCGCCAAAGCCGCAGGCGATGACATTCTCGTGCGCTTGCTCGAACATTACGCGCCGCTCTGGTTGGTGGGCTTGTTGGGTGCAGGGATTATGGCGGCGGTGATGGCGAGCGATTCGCAAATCCTCGCGCTCTCGACGATGTTCACCGAAGACATTTTCGCGTTTTACGAAGGCAAAGCCCGCTTCGGCGAAGCAGCCCAAGTGCGCACCGGCCACATCTTCGTCATCTTGATCACGATTGTCGCGTATGTGATCGCGCTGCGCTGGCCGCAATCTATTTTCGACCTCGCGGTGCAGTTCGCGTTTTCGGGCTATTCGACGTTGCTGCCGTTGCTGGTCGGCGCGCTGTTTTGGAGGCGCAGCACGAAATGGGGTGCGCTCGCCGTGACGTTGTGGGCCGCGGCGGCGGTGCTCGCCGTCGCCGTCTTTCAAGCGGTCGTGCCTGCGCCTACGCCCGGCACAGAGGTTGGCTTTGGCTCGCTGTTCGGACAAGCGATGGTGAGCCGCACGGCAGCGGGAACGGCAGTGCTGGGATTTTTGCCGGTCGTGCCGATGGTGATTATTTCGGCGTTGCTGATGCTGGTGGTTTCGTTGTTAACAGCGAAACCAAGCGAGCAGACGATCCGTCGTTATTTTTGATCTCTGCGCGAATCTGCGTTAGATTGCGCCTTCAGGAGAACAATATGGCACGAGTTGAAATCGGGAAACACTTGGCGATTGATACGCGCGTTTGTGGCGGACGGCTGATTTTCAAAGGCACGCGCATTATGGTGGCTGATGCGGTGGAATTGTCTGAAAGAGGCTATTCCCCCGAAGCTATCGCCGACCAATATTATGGAATCATTACACCGGAGGCAGTGCAAGAAGCACTTCGGTTTATTCAGCGTGGTGTTATCAGAGAAGTAGCTGCAAGAGCCAAAAAAGCGGCGTGATTATTCTCGACTACAACATTCCCAGAGAGCACGCGGAGTTGCTGAAGCGGTGGCGTATTCGGTTTCAGCGGATCGGCGTGGAAATTGGATTGCCCAGTTGGGATGACCAGCAGGAAATTCTGCGGTGGCTGCATCACGCCAAGCAGGCGACGTTCTTTACCCGCGATGCCGACTTCTTTCGTTACCGGCTCTGCCACAAGAATTATTGTCTGGTAATGATTGACACGGAAGAGATCGAAACGGCGCTAACGATCAAGCGATTTCTTCGTCTTCCGGCTTTCCGAACCAAAGCCAACCGCTGCGGCAAAGTGTTCCGACTTTCACCCAACAGAGTTATCTGGTGGGAAACAGGAAACCCTCTGCGCCATCACATGATTTGGTAACCTGCGACTCGGCGCTGACAGTTCAATTCTCCTATGACCAATGAAACCACTTCCCGACTCACTTCTGTGCAATGGCTGATCTGCATCATCGCCGCGATTGGCTTTGCGTTCGACACGTATGAATTGCTGATGCTGCCGTTGATTGTGCGACCGGCGATTGAGCAACTGGGGCCGTTCGCGTTCGGCTCGCCCGATTACACGCGGTGGCGCGATTTCATGATCTTTGTCCCAGCCGTATGCGGTGGCATCTTCGGCTTGCTCGGCGGCTATCTGACCGACCGCTTGGGGCGGCGCAGGATTTTGACGTGGAGCATTTTGCTCTACGCTTTCTCCGCGTTTGCTGCCGGGTTTTCGACGTCGTTGCCGATGTTGCTGTTCTTTCGCACGACGACATTCATTGGCGTCTGCGTCGAGTTTGTCGCGGCGGTGGCGTGGCTTGCCGAATTGTTTACGGAACCCAAACGGCGCGAAAATGTGATCGGTTGGACGCAGGCGTTTTCGTCGCTCGGCGGGTTTATGGTGAGCTTGATGGCGCTGCTGATTGCGAAGATCGCGTTGTCGCTGCCTGCGATTCACGGCACGCACGACATCTGGCGCTACCTGCTGATTTCGGGGATTATTCCTGCGATTCCGTTGATTGTGATTCGTCCGTTCCTGCCCGAATCGCCGGTGTGGCAAGAGAAGCGCGCGGCAGGGACATTGAAGCGGCCTTCGCTGGCCGAACTCTTCCAACCCGCCTATCGCAAGACGACGCTCGTCACGGCGCTGCTCTTTGCGTGCAGTTTGGGTGCGGCGTTCGGCGCGATTCAGCAATTGCCGCAAATCGTTCCCGCGCTCGTGCAAGTGGAGTCAACCGTGCCGCCGCCCCAGCGCGCGCAAATCATCCAGGGAACTGTCGCAACGGTACAAACCTGGCAAGAAGCCGGGGGCTTAGTAGGTCGGATGCTTCTGGCCTTCCTTGCCGTGCGAATTGTCTCACGGCGAAAGTTGCTGCACGTCTTTTTGCTTCCGGGCTTGATTATCGTGCCGCTCGTGTTCTTCTTCCCCGCCGTGTCGAATTTGCCGCTACTGAAGTGGGGCATTTTCTTTGCCGGACTTTGCACCGTCGCGCAGTTGAGCTTCTGGGGGAATTACCTGCCGCGCGTTTACCCCGTGCATTTACGCGGCACGGGCGAGAGCTTCGCAGCCAATATTGGCGGGCGCATGATCGGCACGTCGGCGGCGTTGTTGACGACACAAGTCGCCGCCACAATGCCGGGCCCGCCTGCCACGAAGTTGGCGTACGGCGCGGCAGTCGTGGGATTGTTGGTGTATGCGATTGCGGTGCTGGCGAGCTTCTGGTTGCCAGAGCCGAAAGATGAGGAGTAGCGGAATCTGTCGAGTCCAGCAAGTCTCTTGAGCCTGCAGCGTTGTTGTCGTGGCAGCCTCAAGAGATTTGTTTTAGACCGCGCCGAAGCAATACAGCTTTCCGTCGTGCGAACCCACGACGACGCGGCCCTGCTCAATCGCGGGCGAAGCGGAAATCGCGCCGCCCGTCGTAAACTCCCAAAGCTTTGTCCCGCGCGCCAAATCCAGCACATAAAACCGATTGTCATTCGACCCCACATAAACGCGACCCGCTGCAATTGCGGGCGAAGATTCGACGCGCGCGCGGGTCATAAATGACCACACCTCTTTGCCCGTCGCCGCATTCAAACAATGCACCATCTTGTCGCGTCCGCCAATCACGACCTTGCCGTCCGCCAGTGCGGGCGAAGAGAGATACGGAAACTGCCGCTGCGGATGTTCATAGCTCCAACCCAGCTTTTTCGCGGCTAAATTCAAGCTCAACACCTCGTTCGCGTACGTCCCGAAATACGCCATCGTCCCGGCAATGGCGGGCGAAGAGCCGACCTGCGCGCCCATGGGTACTTTGAAAACTTCTTTGCCATCGGTGATGCGCACGCCGTGAAAATATTCATCGCAACCCGCGATGTAGGCCACGCCATTCGCAATGCCGGGCGTCGCGTGAATCTGCCCTTCGGTTTGCAGCTTCCACACCAACGCGCCTGTCCGCGCGTTGAGGCAGTACAAATGCCCGTCGTAGGAACCAATCAAGACTTTGTCGCCGACAACGACCGGCGAAGATTTGATTTCTGCGCCCGTTTTGAACGTCCAAGCCTTACTGCCATTCGACACATTGACCGCGTGAAACAATCCCGTCAGATCGCCGATGTACACCAGGCCGTTCGCCACCGCAGGCGAAGACTCGCCGATGCCGTCGCTGTTGGCGCGATACTTCCATTTGCCTTTGCCCGTATACAATTCGACCGCGTGCAAGTCGCCCGCTGCCGAGCCGAAGTAAATGACGTTGTCCACAATCGCGGCGGACGATTCAATCTCGCTTCCGGCTTTGTAATCCCACCAATATTTCAGCGCCGGCGCAGGCGGCTCCGTCGTCGCCACGCCCGTCAATAAAGGGTTCGCGCGAAACTGCGGCCAATCCGCCAACACAGGTGCGCAGAAGACAAGTAAGAAAATAATGTGAGATGTGAGATGTGAGATGTGAGATTGTTTCAGTACGCCCATTGATAAACCTCATACGCGCCCGCCGCACTCCACGCGCGCGGGTTGAATGTTCCTGTCCATTGCTGCGCCGCCGCTTCGGCCAGCGCAGATAAATCGTTGTGGGGGACGCCGATGGTACGCAATTGCTGTGGCAATTTTCCAGCCGCCGCCAATTGCTCCAACCGCCGCGCCAACGCTTCGCCGGGATCATTGCCAATGGAATGCCCTGCGATGCGCAACAACTCTGCATAGCGTTCGCCCACTTCCGCCGCGTTCCAACGCACGACTGAAGGCAGCATCAACGCAATCGCTTCGCCGTGCGGCGTGCCGTAGCTTGCCGTCAACGGATTCGCGCAGGAATGCGTTGCGCCGAGCATGGAAGCCTCAATCGCGGCTCCGGCAAAGTACGCGCCAAGCTGCACGGCGGCGCGTGCTGCGATGTTTTCGGGGTTGTCGAGCACGTGCTCAAAATTGCGTTCAAGCAAACGCCACGCTTCGCGCGAATACATTTCCGAGAGCGGATTGCGCTTCGTCGTGACAAACGTTTCGACCGCATGTGCAATTGCGTCGTAGCCCGCCGTTGCGGTCAAGTATGGTGGTTGTGTAACGGTCAGTTTAGGATCGAGCAGCGCGATTTTGAAGGCCGCTTTATCATCACCGCACGCCATTTTGATGTGCGTTTTGGCATCGGAAATCAGCGCGTAGGTTTGCGCTTCGCTGCCTGTGCCGGAAGTCGTCGGCACGCCGATCATCGGCAACATCGGTTTTTCGGCTTTGTTGTGTCCCCAGTAATCTTTCATCGTGCCGCCGTTGGTCAATACAAAGTTGATGCCTTTCGCCGTGTCGAGCGAACTGCCGCCGCCGAGGCCGATGATTGAATCAATCTGAAGCGGAGCCGCAAACGTGCGTCCGGCTTCGATCATGTTCGTGTCAGGATTTTCGGAGAAATCGTGGAAGGGTAAAACTTCGATGCGTGATTGCGTGAGCAGTTTGATGGCTTCGTCCACATAACCGCAAGCAATCATCCCGCGATCTGCGACGAGCAACGTGCGCTGAAACTGAAGCGCGCAGGCAAGTTCACCAAGCCTTGCAAACCTGCCTGCGCCAAACAGAACGCGCGTGCGGGGCTGAAAATCAAACGGCGGAATCATTTAACAACAAGCTATTCCCCATCTTTGCCGACTGTCGGTGGAGCCATCTTCGCCGGATCAGTCTTTGCTCCGTTGGCCAACGCAAACAATTGATTGCGATTCATAATGTACAGCACACCGTTCGCCGGAACCGGAGTTGAATACACCGAACTGCCCATGTTGATTTCGGCCAGGACTTTCTTTTCTTTGCCCGCTTGCAGAATCGCTACGTCGCCGTCTTCATCGCCCAAATAGACTTTGCCATCCACGACAAACGGCGATCCCCAGATGGCGGCGAACATATCGTGCTGCCAAAGTTCCGTGCCTGTCTTCGCGTCAATGCAGTGCAGGAAGCCGCTGAAGTCGGAGTAGTAAAGCAGCCCCTCGTGCAGCGCGCCGGTCGAAATCGAACGACGGATTTTGTCGAAGTGCCAGACCTGTCCCGTCTTCGTGATGTCGCCGCGCTTCGTTGCGTCAATGCAGTAGAGATGGCCGGGGCCTTCGCCGTGTTCCGGGTCTTGGCCGTTGGCGACGTAAACGAGATTGCCGGAAATGATCGGCGTGCTAATCAATTCGTTGCGCGTCTTCGGCCATTTGGAATCTTTCGGGTTCGAGTCGAATTCCCACAACAGCTTGCCGCTTTCGGCTTCGTAGCCGCGAATCCAACCGTCGCCTTGTCCGTGGACGACTTGCACGACATCGCCAATTTTGCCCACCGCAGGCGGCGACCATTGCCCGTGCAGAATCTTGTCTCCGACCGCGTTGTGTTCCCAGATCAATTTGCCCGTCGTTTTGTTGAGCGCAATGATCGAAGGCGCTTTCGGCGAAGGAATGTTGACGTGGCTTTCGTCCTGTCCGTTCGACGTGCAGATGAAGAGCAGGTCGCCATACGCAACGGGCGATGAATTCGCCATGTTGTGCGGCTGCGAACCGACTTCTTCCATCATGTCAAATTTCCAAATCACGTCAGCATCGAACTTGCCCGTCAGCTTTTCATCTTTGACCGGCCCATCGTTCTCGCCATCGCGGAAGCCTTTCGCGTCGAGGCAAACGACCTCGGCGCGATTGCTGACGTACCACACCTTTTCGCCTTCGATGAGCGGCGACGAGCAGACGCCCTGAAACGGCCAATCGTTGACGCGCCCGGCAGCGAGTTTTTCATTTGCCTGTTGCCAGAGAAACTCGCCCGTCTTTTCATCAAAGGCCATCAGCACGCCGCGATCTCCGGGTTGTTTTGGATCGCGCAAGCCTTCGTTGTTCGTGCCGACATACACGACGCCGCCCGCGACGACCGTGTTGCCGTAGCTTTGCGAACCGAGCGCGGCGACCCATTTGACGTTTTCGCCGGTTTTCACGTCCCATTTGATGGGCATATTTTTCGCGCTCGAAACCATGTTGCGATCCGGCGTACCGCCCCACATCGGCCAATCGCCGCTGCCTGGATCAGATGCCGTTGCCGGATTGAACGTAAAGAGAGAACACGAACCGGCGATCAGTGCCAGCGCGCTCACAAACAAACCCAATCGTTTCATAAAACCTCCGGTTCACAGCTGATGCGGTGAACAGATTAGAAATAGCAGGATCAAAGAATACCTTGAAAAGAGGTGTCAAGAGTTCAAGCTTCAGCTTGGTTGCGCTCGAGGAAAATGCCAAGCTAAAGCTTGAACTCTTAACGCCTGTTTTCATTTATTCGGCGTGACCTTGATGTTATCAAAAAAGACTTCCGAAGGCGCATAGGCAAAAATGCCGGGGCTGCCCATCCGATTGCCGTTGGGATCAACGCGCTCGATCATCCAGTTCGTAGGCTCCGCTTCCGTTGCCAGCCACGCCTTGCCGCGCGCGCGTGTTTTGCCGTCGGGCAAGTTTTGAATTTCCAGCTTCACGCGATACCACGTGTCGGCTTTCCACTTGAACGGAACCTTGATCGTGCGCGTCGGTTCGATTTGCCACGAACGCAGTTCCAAATTGCCCGCGCTGCCCGTCATCACCAATTCATAGCGTTGCGCGACCACGCCGCCATCGCCCATTTGCCGCCGTCGCTCGGTGGCGCGCACCTCGGCTTCGACCGTGTAATTCGCCCAATTCGCCGGGCCGAACAATGAACGCGAACGTTGGAAAATTGGCGGCGTCGGATTCTTGACAAGAATCTTGTTGCCATCCATTTCGCGCACGGCATATTTGCCATCGGTGTTCAGCCAATAACCCGGCACTTTGGTCGGCGCGACGGATTCAAAGTTTTCCGTGAGCGGCAACGCCGGAATCACACGCACGCGCGAGATGCCGACGACATTGCCGACCGTCGCTTTGACCATTCCCGCTTGCCCGCCCGCATCGGCGGCAGGGGTGAATTGATAGTTTGCGGCTGTGCCTTTCAACCCGTCGAGGCGCCACGTTGCGCCTGTTTCTTCACGAATAAAACGTCCGTGATCGTCGAACGAGCGCACTTTGAATTTCGCCGCTTCGCCGGGCTTCAAAACCAAATCCGCAGGCACAACTTGCACGTGCGCGACGGCAGCGTTCGCGGGCGCGTTTTCATTCACATATTTGGCGAGCGGCAATTCTTTGGCTTTGGCTTTTTTGCCGATGCAGTACACGTGCTTGGTTGAGACTAAGTAGACGCGACCACGCGACACGGCGACCGATGCGATGATTTGTTCATTCGCTGCGATGATGTCGTCGCCGACTTCACTGGCTTCAGAGATTTTCGCGCCGGGTTCGAGTTCGTCCGCATCCAGAATCTGCGCGCCCGTTGCGCTCGGCTTGATGATGTAAAACTTGCCGTTTTCCGAGCCGACATAAATCTTGCCGTCAGCAAACACAGGCGAGGCTTTCTGAATCGTGCCGAGGTTTTGCTCCCATAGCTTTTTGCCTGTGTTGGTGTCGAAGGCAAAGAGGTTCGATCCCGCGTCCACTTGATAATACACGTTGCCATCAATCACAGGCGACGAGGGGCCAAGCTGAAAATTGTTGATGGCGAATTTGGTTTGCGCTTTGGTGATGTTGCCTTTCGACGCGACATCAATCGCGGCCAGATGTCCCATCTCGTTTGTGTCGAGGTTTTCTTCCTGATGCGAAACATACGCGATGCCGTTCTTCACAATGACGCCGGGATTGACGCCGCGTTTGCTCATCGTGTAGCTCCACACGACTTCGCCCGTGTTCACTTTCATCGCGTGAACGCCGCCATCGCCGCCGCCTGCGATCAGCACGCGCTGACCATTCACGGTCGTGACAATCGGCGTCGAATAGGTCGTGTCAAAGGGGCGTCCGCCGGGCGCGCTGATCCACACGCACTCGCCCGTGCGTTTGTCGAAGGCATAGTAGCGATGTTTGCGCGCGGCCAAATCGCCAAAGCCATCGGTCACGGTGCTGACGATGACGAGATTGCCTTCGATGATCGGCGAAGCGGTGCGCCCGCCATGTGTCGTCCACGCGCCGAATTCATCGGTGAGCGAGCGTTCCCACAGCAGCTTGCCGTCATACGAAAGCGCGGTCAGATGCGCGGCGGCTCCAAGCGTGTAGATGTTGCCCGTTTCCTGATCGCCGGCGGGCGAAGACCACGCCACGCGGCGCGGCGGGACATCGGACGAATAGACGTTGTATTTGTATTCCCACGCGACTTTGCCCGTGTCGGCATCGAAGGCCATCACGCGCTCCTGAAACGTTTCGCCTGCGCCTGCCGAATTGAACAGAAAGACGCGATTGCCCATCACGACGGGTGCGGAGCGTCCGCCATACGGCGCTTTCCACACCAGGTTTTCGCCCGTGATTGACCATTTTTCGGGCAAGCCTTTTTCGACGGAAGTTCCATCGCGTTGTGGGCCGCGCCCTTCGTTCCAATCGCTGCCGCTGGCTTTGTATTTGGTTTGTGCGAACGCGGGGGAAAGCGCCAACAGTGCGACGACAGAAAATAACAGGGACTTAGATTTCATAATTGCTCTTCAGTGGTTCAAGATGATTCGTGTGGGAATTGGTGAATACGAACGCCGCTCGCTTCGGTTGCAAGTATTTGCCCTCAAAACATTGACTACACTCAAGCCAGATTATATTTTGGCAACCCACAGAGTACAAGAACCAGGAACCTTGTGCCGGTGGTTTCGTAGGTTTGCGATTGCCGAAAGAGCTGCACCCAAAGAAGCGGCGGCGAAGTAGAATAGGGGCGTGGAGGGTTAAAAATATGGAACAGACCATTACGCTTGATGCGGTTTTGCGATTGGCGAAGCGACTATCTGCCGTTGATAAAATTCGCCTTTTTGAGCGACTGGCTCCAGAGATCGAACGCGATTTGCAAACAACTAAGCCGCGCGAATCTTTACGCGGCCTTTGGCAAGGTGTAAACGTTACTGATGAAGATATTGCGGAAATGCGCCATGAAATGTGGGCGGACTTTCCCCGTGCCGACATCTGAACCCTATGCCCGACGCCGTTACCGACACGCACGCCTTGATCTGGTATCTCGAAAACGATCCGCGTCTCGGCGCGGACGCCAGTCAGGTTTATGATGAATGTGATCGCGGGCAGGCGGTTGTTTACGTTCCGACAATGTGCTTGGTCGAGATTGTATTTTTACAGGAGAAAGGCCGTATTCCTGCTCATTTGAAAACTGCTTTTGAAAATAAACTGAAATCCGGCACGAGCGGCTTAGTCGTTGCAGATATGACAACAGGCGTGGTGGACGCAATGTCCTCAATATCGCGCACAGACGTTCCCGAAATGCCCGACCGCATTATCGCCGCCACTGCACTCCATCTCGGCCTACCGTTGATGAGCCGCGACCACAAAATACGTTCTTCGAGTGTCACCACCATTTGGTAATCAGGAGCACTACTTCTATGAAACGCATCTTCGTTTGTTCTCTCACGGCATTATTTTTGTGCCTGACCATCTTTTCTTCTCCGCCCAGCAAGGCACCAGCGTCAACCAATTGGGCGCAATGGCGCGGCCCGGATTCGCAAGGCATTTCCGCCGAAAAGAATTTGCCCACCGAATGGAGCAGCACGAAAAACGTCGTCTGGAAAGCGGCGCTGCCCGGTGTAGGCTTTTCACAACCGATCATCTGGGGGAAGAAAGTGTTTGTGACAACGGGCATCGAAGGTGGCAAAGCGCCCGCCGACCACAAAGCGCCAAAACACATGGTGGGCAACGAAGAGTTCAAACACCCCGATTGGACGGGCGTGGACAAGCTGCATACCTTCAAAGTGCTGTGTCTGGATCGCGACAGCGGCAAAGTTTTGTGGGAGAAAACCTCGTATCAAGGAACCGTGCTGGATTATCGTCACAAGAGCAGTAACTATGCTGCCCCGACGCCTGTGACCGATGGCAAATATGTCATCGCGTACTTCGGTTCCGAAGGTCTCTATTGCTACGATGTCAACGGCAAAGAGATTTGGAAGAAATCCTTGGGCAGCATTTTGACCTTGGGCTTGGGCGTTGGGACATCGCCCGTGCTGTTTGAAAATCTGGTGATTATTCAGGCCGATCAGAACGACGGCAGGGCTTCTTTCATCGCGGCCTTCGACAAAAAAACAGGCAAAGAAGTTTGGCGCACATCGCGCAAAGTGCAAGTGAGTTGGTCTACGCCTGTGCTGGTCAAAGCGGGAACGCGTACCGAACTGATTACGAGCGCGAACGAAGCGATCATTGCGTATGATCCGGCGACGGGCAAAGAGTATTGGCGTTGTAAAGGCGTGGCTGCCAACGCTGTCGCGACGCCTGTGGCGGGACAGGGGTTGGTCATCGTTTCCGCCGGGTTCCCAGCCAAAAACATCATCGCCATTCGTCCGGGCGGTTCCGGCGACATCGAAGGCACAGACCGTATCGTTTGGCGCTACAACAAAGGCACAGCGTACGTGCCTTCACCCATTTTATACAACGAATATCTATACTTGATGAGCGATGCAGGCATCGTCACCTGCCTGGAAGCCGCGACCGGCAAGGTTGTGTATGAAGGCGGGCGCGTCCCTGTGCCGACAAAGTTTTACGGCGCATCGCCCGTCGCGTTTGATGGCAAGATTTTGCTGACGAGCGATGACGGCGACACGTTCGTCATCAAAGCTGGCCCGAAGCACGAAGTCCTGGCAACGAATTCGTTGGGCGAACCGTGCCGCACTTCGATTGCGATTGCTGACGGACGCTTGTTCATTCGCGGCGAGAAGCATTTGTACTGCATCAGCAACAGCCCGAAGCTCGCCAAGAATTAGATTTCAAATTTGAGATTTGAGATGAGTGTTCTTTTCTCTTTGCCCATTCCTACTTCCGGCTACGAACGAACGTTCGCGGCGGAAATTGATTGTCTGGCGGCGAACGAATTGCTGCTGCGCGGGCGGATGCAGGATTATCGCTTCACGCTCGAACATACGTGGACAGTGCGCACGCCGGACTATGAAGTGATTGCCGCGAGCGCCAATCAACTCGCGGGCGATCCGCAAGCCTTTGCTCCGACGTTGTGCGAGCGTTACGGCAAAATCGCGGGCGTGCGCGTCGGACGTGGCTTCACCATGCGCGTGCAGGAAGCGTTGGGCAATTTGCCGGGACTGAAAGAGCATTTGTTTTTGGCGATTGAAATGGCACGCGCGGCGCAGCAGGTTTATCAGTTTCCGCCGGAATTTGAAACGCAGTTCGCCGCGCCCGCCGATGATCTCAGCGAACAAGCGCGGATGGCCTGGATGAAAGACCGCGCCTACATGCCGGAACTGGTGAATTCGTGTTACACCTACAGCGACGCGGTCGCGCCATTGTTTGCCGAGCGCGAAGTGCAATGCAGTTTCGGCGGCAATCTGACGCGCCCACGGCCCGGCGACCAGCGTGTGTTCTGGCGCAACAAGCGCATCACGATCAAAGCATTGGACAGCGGTTTTGCCTGCGAGAGCGCGATGCAGGATCGCGTGCATGACATTCAAATTGCCTTCGCGCTGGGCGCGGACGGCGTCGTTGCCAACGCGACGAGCCAGGGCGTGCGGCTGCCATATTACGGGCTGTGCGAAGACGCGCAGTTGCGGACGCCCAGCTTGAACGGGCAACGCATCACAGGTGCATACATCAAGCAATTTGCTGAGCACATCGGCGGCGCGTCGGGCTGCGCGCATTTGTTTGACCTTTCAATGGACTGCCTGCGACTTTTCAAAATCACCGGAGGGTAGCGATGAACCTGACAGATATTTTTCACCGCAGAGGCGCAGAGGTTGCGCAGAGATACGCAGAGAAGAGGAGAAGAAAAATAGTTTGTGTTTTTCGTTTTCTCCTTCGCGCTTGCCCTCTTTCTCAAAAATCTCTGCGAACCTCTGCGCCGCCTCTGCGTCTCTGCGGTGCAAACACCATGCGCAACCTGTCCCTCGTTTTCATCCTTGTTGCCTTGCTCGCAGGAGTAATTTCTTTCTCCAAGAAACCAACGAGCGCCAAAGGCCCTGAAACGAATTGGCCACAATGGCGCGGCCCGAACAGCGCGGGCATTTCCACGGAAAAGAATTTGCCCGACGAATGGAGCGCGACCAAAAATGTCGTGTGGAAAACAGCCATCGAAGGGCGCGGCAATTCGTCGCCGATTATTTGGGGCAAGCGCGTCTTTCTCACGACGGCTATCGAAGGCGACATCATTCCCGGAGCCAAAGCCGTCGAGCATATTCGCGATGGCAAAATCTGGGTGCATCCCGACGCTGTCGCCGGCAATCGGCATCACACGCTGAAGGTACTTTGTTTGGATCGTGACTCCGGCAAACTGCTCTGGGAGCGCACGGCCTACGCGGGGCGCGTTTACGATGATCGCCATCGCAAGGGTTCGTACGCGTCGAGCACGCCTGTGACCGATGGCAAATATGTTTATGCCTACTTTGAGGCCGAAGGGTTGTACGCCTACGACTTCAACGGCAAGCTGATCTGGAAAACCTCGCTGGGCAAATTGTCGAAAGTCGGCATGGGGCCAGGCACTTCGCCGACGTTGTGGGGAAATTATTTGTTCCTGCAATGCGATCAGGAAGATGGCGGCGAAGAGGTCGGCTCGTTCATCGCTGCCGTGGACAAACGCACGGGCAAAGAAGTCTGGCGCACGCCGCGCCTTCATTGCAAAACGCACGCGACACCGTTGCTTGTGCAGGCAAACAATCGCACCGAATTGATCGCCAGCGGCAGGGAATCGGTGATTTCGTATGATCCGCTGACTGGCAAAGAGTGGTGGCGCGCAGAAGGCATGGTGAGTTGGGCGATTCCCAGCCCGGTGGCGGGGCACGGAATGGTGTTCGTCACGGCAGGCTCTTCTGCCAAACGCGCGTTGGCCTTTCGTCTCGGCGGCACTGCCGATCTCGTGTGGAAGTACACCAAAGGGACAGCCTACGTGACATCGCCGATTTTGTATGGCGATTATTTGTACCTCGTGTCGGACAAAGGCATCGTGACCTGTATTGACGCGAAGAGCGGCGAAGTCAAATACGATGGCGGTCGCGTGCCGATTCCTGCCTCATTCACTTCGTCTGCGGTTGCGTATGACGGCAAGATTTTATTGACGAGCGAAGACGGCGACACGTTCGTCGTCAAGGCCGGGCCAACGCATGAAGTGCTGCGTACGAATTCAATTGGCGAAGTGGTGTTGGCTTCGCTGGCGATTGCGGACGGCAAGCTGTTCATTCGCGGCGACAAGCATTTGTATTGCATCGGACACACGACAACGAATTAAATCCTCCCTGCAATCATTTCTATGAGTGTCAAAGGCAGTAACCTTGCGGAGCAATGACCCCGCAATGACAAAAGGAATTTTCATGAAACAGTTATTCACATCTGTTTGTTTACTGATGTGCCTTGCCGTTGTTCTCGCGGCTCCGAAAACAAACTCGAATTGGTCGCAATGGCGCGGCGCAGACGGCACGGGCGTGGCCACCGCTGCGAACCTGCCCGCCGAATGGCAACCCGACAAAAACATCAAATGGAAAACGCCGATCAGCGGTCGTGGGCATTCATCGCCCATCGTCTGGGGCAACCGCATCTTTCTGACCACCGACCTCGAAGGCGACAAAGTCGCGGGCGCGAAAGCTGTTCCGCACAAGCTCGAAGGCCAGGATTTTATTCACCCGGACAGCGTCGGCGCAGATCGCAAGCATACCTTCAAAGTGCTTTGCTTAGATCGTGACACAGGCAAACTGCTCTGGGAACGTACCGCGTACGAAGGCACGGTGTACGACGCGCGTCATCGCAAAGGCGCGTACGCTTCGCCAACGCCGACGACCGATGGAACCAATGTTTACGTGTGGTTTGGTGCGGAAGGTGATGGGTTGTACGCCTACGATTTTAAAGGCAATTTGAAGTGGAAAACTGCCGTCGGCAAAGTCGCCAACGTTGGCCTGGGGCCGGGCACGTCGCCGCTGCTCTTTGAAAACCTCGTGCTGTTGCAATGCGACGAAGACAACGGCGAGAAATCGTTCGTCGTGGGGATTGACAAAAAGACCGGCAAAGAGGCCTGGCGCACACCGCGCAAAGTGCAAGCCGGATGGTCTACGCCGTTGCTGGTGAAAACCGCCGAGCGCGCCGAATTCATCACGAGCGGTTGGGAGTTCATCATCTCGTACGATCCCAAAACAGGGAAAGAATTGTGGCGCACGCAAGGACACGGCAGCTACACCGTGCCGACGCCCGTGACAGGACACGGGATGGTCTTCATCTCTGCCGGGCATCCGGTCAAAAAGCTGATGGCGATTAAGCTCGGCGCGTCCGGCGATCTGACGAATTCGCCGAACGTCGTGTGGACGTACAACAAAGGCACGGCGTATGTGCCGTCCTCGATTTTGTACGGCGATTATTTGTATCAACCGACAGATCGCGGCATCCTGACGTGTTTTGATGCGAAAACGGGCAAGGTAATGTATGAAGGCGGTCGCTTGCCGATGCCGGCCACGTTCACCGCATCGCCCATCGCCTTCGACGGCAAGCTGCTGTTCACGAGCGAAGACGGCGACACGTACGTCATCAAAGCGGGGCCGAAGCATGAAGTCATCACGACGAACTCGGTGGGCGAGCCGGTTTATGCATCGCCTGCGGTGGCCGACGGGATGATTTTCATTCGTGGCGAAAAACATTTGTTCTGCATCAGCGCGAAGAAAGGATGAGCTATGAAATTGACCCAAACTTTCATCGCAATGCTTTGTTTATTCGCGCTCAGCTTCGCCGCTGCGAAACCGAACTTGAGCGGCACGTGGAAGCTCGACAAAGACCGCAGCATCGGCGTCCCCGGACTGGAGCAAACGCTGACGATTGTTCACACGGGCGATGAGGTCAAAGTGGACGCGAAAATCGTGGCGCAGGGGCGCGAACAACAAATCAACGAAACCTGGGCGCTCGACCATCAGGAACACGCCTTCACGCCGCCGGGCGCTCCGCCCGGCTCGACCGGCAAGCGCAAAGCCTCGTGGCTGCCGAATGGCAAAGGCGTGCTCGTCGAAGACGAAGCCGTGATCAAAACCCCGAACGGTGACGTACAACAACGCACGACGCGCAAATACACGCTGTCGGCGGATGGCGCTTCGTTGATTGTGGATTATTACATTGACCGCCCCGGCGTTTCCGCCGAAGCCAAGCGCGTGTTCACCAGGCAATAAGGCGAAGCATGAACGAAGCAGCGCAATCGAAGCCGAAACGAAACTGGTGGCGACGTGGAGCAATCCTCACGATGGCGCTGCTGTTGTTGTACTTTCTCGTGCCGCTTACGTTGACCTGGCTGGCCAGTTGGCTGGTGCGGCAAGACCCGTTGCAGCCCGCCGATATTGTGGTCGCGATGGGCGGCGGGCAGCACTGCTTGCGCTTGCAGTATGCGGCGGAACTGTATCGCAAAGGCTTCGGGCGCAAATTGTTGCTGAGCGGGATTGAGGTTTTTGACGGCAGCGATGCGGAAGAAAAAGTGCGGCAGCAGGCGATGAGTCACGGCGTCCCTGCCGCTAATATTTTTATCATCACGAACACGATGAACACGCGCACCGAAGCCGACAAGCTCAGCGCGTTGATGCAGCAGCAAGGCTGGCAATCGGCCATCGTCGTGACAGAACCCTCGCACACCCGCCGTGCTCGTTACACCTTGCAACGCGCCGCGCCGGATTCGACGTTTTCCTCTGTGCCCGTGCCGTCGGATTGGCCCGGCGTTTGGCGCGCTGAGCGTTGGTGGACGCGGCACAACGATACGCGGCACACGATGCGCGAAGCCCTGGCCTGGATCAATACGCTGGTGGGAGGCTTGGAGTGAACGGGGAACGCAAACGACGACATTGGCGCTGGGCGCTGGCCGCATTGGTTTTGCTCGTACTCGTCGGGACGGGCTTTGTTTATCTGCCTCATTTCTTAGTCGCCCCCGCGCAAACCGTGCCCGCCGACGTGATCCTGCATTACGCCACCGCTTCACAACGCACACATTCGGATGAACACGTCGTGTGGTTGTATCAGCAAAAGCTGGCCCCCAAAATTGTCTGCATCAGCCGCAACGAATCGTGCGGCGTTTATCCAGCCGACGATACGCGCCGTCGTCTCTTGGAGATGGGGATTCCGGCGGACGATGTGCTCACGCTGCACGTGCCGCGCGAAGAATGTGTTGCGCCGAGCCTGCCCCGTGTCGTCGAATTGGTCAAAGCACAGGGCTGGCGACAAGCCTTGCTGGTCGTGTCGCCTTCGCGCAGCCGTGTCACAGGAAATTTGGCCAAACAATATTTTCAGCAAGCCGGATTGCAATTGGCCGTGACCTATTCGCCGCAAGCCTATCAGGAAGTGACGACGCGCTGGTGGGCGAGTCATCAAAGAGCCCAAAACATCACCGAAGCCCTCATTAGCACCTTGCTTGATCCGCTGTATCCCGAATGCCGATAAGTCAAACCCAACGTTGCGAGCCTCAGAACAACAACTTCAATCCAAACTGAATCCGGCGCGGCTGCTGTGCCGAGCGAATGCGCCCGAAGCTCGGCGAGCCGACGAAATTGTCGGGCAAATCAAAGTTCACGCGATTGAAAAGATTGAATGACTCCGCGCGAAATTGCAGCTTTACGCTTTCCGTCAAACCGATGTTTTTCAGCAGCGAGAAATTCACGTTCGCATAGCCGGGGCCGTCCACAATGTTGCGACCGGCGCTGCCGAACGTGCCGAACGCGGGCGTCGTGAACGCGGCGGTATTGAACCAGCGTTCCGGCGTCGGATTCGAGAGCTTCGGATTGCCAACCAGGTTCGGGCGGTCATTGCCATTGAAGCCTAAATTCGCAAAGCCCGTGTTGCTGTTGTCGAGCGTGGATTGCAACGCGACGGTGAACGGACGACCGGATTGCAGCGTGACGATGCCGAAGCTTTCCCAATCGCCGAAGATTGCTGCCGCCGCACCGCCATTGCTCAACCAGCGTTTGCCTGTGCCGAGCGGCAACGCATACGAATAACTCACCGACATGCGATGCCGCACATCGAAGTTCGAGCGACCGCGTTCTGCGCCGGGATTGTTGCTGTCCTGCGGAAAGTTCGGATCGCCGGAGCTGGTAAAAAAGCCCGACGCATCGTCAAGGGATTTGCCAAACGTATACGCGCCGAGCATCGAAAGCCCGGTGCTGAGGCGTTGTTGATAGCTCAGTTGCAAGCTCTGGTAATTCGAGTTCGCGCGCGATTCCAGCATCGTGATGTCCGAGAATTGCGGCAGCGGGCGCAGGTTCGGATTGGCTGTGCTGGGGCGCGGTTGATTGATGTCGCGGCCTGCCAACAGCTTCGTGCCTTTTGACGCGACGTAGGCAATTTCCACCAAACGATTGTCGCCGAGTTGCCGTTGCACGCTCAGATTCCAATGCTGCGAATACGCCGTGCGGAAGTCGCGCTGAATCGCCAACACCGATTTTGGCAGGAACGCCGACAATGTGTTCGGAAACGGATTCTGCAACGTCAACAGGCTGGTCTGCGTCGGCAGGTTGAAATTCAATTCATAAAACGGCGGATTGAAATACAACGCTTCGCCTGGCGCTAAGGCCGATTGATCGTAGAAGAGGCCGTAGCTGCCGCGCAGCACCGTGTTGCTATCCATTGTCCACGCAAACCCCACACGCGGTGCGACGTTGTTTTTATCGCCATCATAGCCTGCCCGTGGCAAGCCATTCGTGCCAACGGGAACGACCGTGCGCGTCGCGGGGCTGAAGAGCGCGACACGATCCTGCGCGTCTACCGCAGGCGTGTTGTATTCGTAGCGAACTCCGGCGTTCAGCGTCAGACGTGGCGTCGCGCGCCAACTGTCATTCACGAACGTGTTGTAGCTGTTTGTGCGCATGTGTTGATGATTATCCACCTTCGCGCTGCTGCTGAACGTAATCAAGCCGAGCAACAAATCAGCCAGCGGGTTTTGCGTGAACGCGCCCGTGAAATTCAACGTGCCGCGCGCCTGCACATCGCGGAAACCATTTTGCTGGTTCGCGCGAAACTCAAAACCGAACTTCACCAAATGTGCGCCGCGCGTGTACGTCGCCGTGTCGAGGATTTGATATGTGTTCGTGACCGTGTTCTGCGGGTTGTTGAATTCATCACCGAGCGGCGAAAACGCGAGCACCGAAATGAACGTCAAGCCAAGCGCGCGCGGATTCGTCGCAACATCGGGCAGGCCGAGCGTGCGATTGATGTTGCTGCCTTGCGTTTCGTGATTGACGGCGTTGGCTACGCGATTGAACGCGACGCGCGTTTCGTTGATGAGCGACGAAGAAAAGATATGCGTCGCGCCGATCATCGCGTTTTGTCCGCGTCTGAGCACGTTGTCGCCGTAGCCGGGAATTTGCGGATAGCTTGGCCCGGTGAACGGCTCAAACAACGTGCGATCCACAAAACTGTAGCGCGTCGTGAACGAAGTCTTGTCCGTTGGCGCGAAATTCAAGCGCACATCAAAGTGGTCGTTGCGGTCGCGCTGCGTCGGCGAAGAAACAAAGTTTTGTCCCGGCACATTGCGATTCGGCAACGGATATAACGCGGCGATCTTCACGCCAATCGGGTTTTGAAAGAACGATGGAATTTGCCGGTTGGGAAACGGCGCAGGCTGCGGCCCGAAAATATTGATTGGTGCAGGCAAAAGGCTCTGCGAAAAATCGCCGTTGCGTTCCAGTTGCGTCGGCACATTTGTCAATCGCGTGATGCCTTCGCGTTCGCGGCGACCTTCGTAATCCACAAAGAAAAACGCGCGGTTGGTTTTGATTGGCCCGCCGAGCGCAAAGCCGAATTGATTGCGTTGATATTTTGGATCAGGTTGATCAGCAGGCACGAAATAGTTGCGCGCATCCAGCCCCGCGTTGCGGAAGAATTCATACGCCGTGCCATGCAAACTGTTCGTGCCGGATTTGAGAATGACATTAACCTGCGCGCCGCCGCTGCGCCCAAACGAAGCGTCGTAGCCGTTGGTCATAATCTCAAATTCCTGCACCGCATCTACCGGCGGGCGCACGGCCGCGGTGTTGAGTTTCGGGTCAACGTTGTACACGCCGTCGAGCAGGAAGTTGGTCGAATCTTCGCGCGCGCCGTTCACATTGAAACTCAAATCGCCGCGCACCGATCCGGCAGAGCCTTGCGCAGCAGGCACTGCACCGGGCACGAGCAAAACCAATTCCTGAAAATTGCGACCATCGAGTGGAAGCCCCGTGACTTGCTGATTTTCGATGACGTTGCCTTGCGCAGAAGAATCTTTCTTGAGGGGCAGGCGTGGCGCGATGATTTGAATGGTGTCTGTAAAACCAGCGACGTTCATCGCCTGATCTAGACGCAGTTCCTGATTGATCTTCAATTCAGCTTTGATCACATAGAGATGAAACCCGTCTTTCTTCAACTCTACACGGTAAAAGCCGGGCGGCAATTGTGTGACACTATATTCGCCTTTGGCATTGGTCGTCGTCGTTTGCGTGACGCCAGTTTCGTTATGAATGGCATTAACGGTTACTCCAGGAACCGCACTGCCAGTAGCATCGGTCAAGCGCCCACGAATGACGCCGCGATGAATTTGCGCGAAGGCGAAAGAAGGCAAAAAGATGCTTACGAATAAGCTCAGAATCAGGGCAGATTTAATGTTCACAGTATTTTTCTTTACTCCGTTCAGAAAGTTGAATTGCGGGTTTCGCTCACAGGGAATAGACACTCTAGCTTTACCAAACGTCAGGAGCAAGGCAATGGTTTCGCAGAAATTCATTCAGGCCGGGTATCAGTGCGCGTGGACTCCAGCGAGAAATAAAGCTGGTAGAGGCGCTGGGCAAATTGATAATGTCCGGCTCCGGCTTCTGGATCAGAGACCAGTGCGCCTATCTCTTTCATCCGATTGAGAAAATTATCCAGCGATTTCCCTTCCTCGGACGTCAGCGTTAGCTTCAGTTCATTGCGTTGAAAGCGAAACGGCTGCGCAGCCAGTTTGCGCAAGATCGCGCGGTATCGTTTGCTGCGTAAGGCTTGTTCCACTTTGGGTTCTAAAAATTTGCGCCCGGCAATCACGGCTGCATTCGCAATGCCCACCCGCGCTTCATGTTCAGTCACAACGCCCGCTTCGGCAACGCGCCAAACAGCATCGCCAATTTCGTGCGCCAATACAGGCAAGCCGCCCGCATATTTGACCATTTCCTGTAGCGCCTGTTTCTCTAAACGTAAAGCCGCCGCTTGTTGAAAAGCTTGCGTATAAAAATCCGTGGCTTCTTCATCGCTCCACAGACGAATGTCAGTCAGGTCAAACACGCGCGCCAGTGAAGGCTGCAAGGCAATTAAGCTGCGCCGCCGTTCTTCTACTCCAACGACCAAAATGCAAACGTGAAACGGCGTGTTTTCGGTGGCGATTTGATCTACGGTGCTTTTTAACCAGTTGGCAAATTCCGCCGAATCGGCCAGCCCATTGATGTCATCCCAAATCAGCAACAATGCTTTGCGCTCGCCTTTCAATTGTTGGAGCAATTGTCGCAGCGACGGAATGAAGTCTGAAGCCAGCAGGCTCAGTTCTTCCGGTTTCAGATTCAATTCGACAGACGCGCCAAACAAACCGACTTTGCGCACGTGGTCGCCAAAAAAGGTGCGCACTTTTTCTGACCACGATTTATCAATGCTGTCTTTCAAAACGCGATCAAAGGAGCGACGAATCATATCGGGCAAATCGGTCGCGCCGCCGAGGTACACATGCGCGCCTGCTACGTTATCTTCGCGTTCACTTAACGACCGCACAAACGACACCAGCGAGCTTTTGCCGATGCCGCGCTCGCCTGTCACAAATCCAATTTTGAAACGCCCTAACGCCGCCGCCCGCACGAGGCTGCGCAGTCGTTCGATTTCCTGAATGCGCCCGACAAAAAACTCAATCGGGACAGGCTGACCGGGAGTAAATGGACTGGCTTCAGGTAACATAATTTCTCGTGCTAACGCCGTTCGTAAACAACCTTGCCATCAAAGACCGTCATCACCACGCGCGCCTTTTCAATCTCGACAGGATTGATCTTCAGAATGTCAGCCGACAACACCGCAAAGTCTGCGAGCTTGCCGACTTCAATCGAGCCTTTGCGTGTTTCGTCAAAGCTCGCGTACGCGGAACCGAGCGTGAAGGCGCGAATCGCTTCGGCGACCGTGATCTTTTGTTCGGGAACCCAGCCTGCGGGGCGTTTGCCATCGAGCGTGCGGCGCGTGACGGCGGCGTAAATGCCCATCAGCGGCTCCATCGGCGCGACGAACCAATCGGAACCGAA
>CAZWAK010000073.1:23970-33253 GCA_964631865.1 uncultured Heliobacteriaceae bacterium
TGCAATCCGGCGCGGTCGGCTTTCGTGATGCGTTCCTGCATTTGCGTTTCGTTCACGAGTTCGTCGCTCGCTAAACCCGAAGTGTTCGGCGCGTCGAGATACGGCGCGAAAAACCACGCGGTGGTTGAGCCGAGCGAGCCGTCGGCGAAGCCTTTCAAGCCCCCGATTTTCAGCTTGTCGCTGCCGAACGCCGCGCGAACGCCTGTGCTTGCCAAACGTAACCAATTCGCTAACGGTTGATGCCCGTAAATGCGCACAGTCAATTCGTCGCGTGCGAGCAGTTGCTGATAGACACTCAACACATCGGGCGAGGTGGACATATCCTGTACGCTCGTCACGCCGTTTTCAGCGGCATAGCGCATCGCGGCTTTGATGGCTTCGGTGATTTCTGCGGGGCTTGGATCGGGAATGACTTTGTACACCGCATTCATCGCGGCGTCTTTCAGCACGCCGGTCGGCTCGCCCGCTTCGTCGCGCACGATCAAGCCGCCGGGCGGATCAGGCGTGGCTTTCGTGATGCCTGCGAGTTTGAGCGCGACCGAATTTGCCAAAGCCATGTGACCGTCGAGCCGCTGCACAAACACCGGATGGTTCAGCGTGACGGCATCAATCAATTGGCGCGTCGGCAACTGCGCGGGTGACCAGTTTTCGTGATCCCAATTGCCTTCGAGAATCCAGCGACCGTTTGGAATCTTCGCCGCAAACGCGCCAATGCGGTTCGCAAATTCCTGCGGCGTTTTCGCATCGCGCAATTGCACCGAAGCCAAGCCCGCGCCACCATTGAAAAAATGCACGTGTGCATCGTTGAAGCCCGGCACGACGCGGCGGCCTTGCAAATCAATCAGGCGCGTTTGTGCGCCTGCGAATTTGCGAATGTCTTTCGTTGTGCCGACGGCGATGATGCGATGACCGAGTACGGCGATAGCTTCGGCTTCGGGCTGCTTTTCATTGACTGTCCAAATTTTGCCATTGAGCAACACCAAATCGGCGTTGATTTGCGCGAACGCCGCGCACGACAAACACAACCACAGCCCCCAAACGATAGCTTTCATGCACTGCTCCTTGTTTCTTACGACCCGATAAGGTAAATGCCTGTGGAGCATATCACACCAGAAACCATCGCAGAACGTTCGAGGAGGCACGATGCAAAACCTGAAACGCAACAACAAATTCGCCAAAGCCAAAGTCGCCAAGATCAATCGGCAATCCACCGCGCAAAAGCTCTTACAAACCGAACTGGAAAAGCTCCCGCCCGTCGAACGACTCATCGTCGAACGCTTCATCAGTCGCGGTCGCATCGCGCGCAACATCATGCGCGAGTTCGATGCGCAATTGACGTTTGGCGAGCGGATGGCGGATCGCGTCGCGGCGATTGGCGGAAGCTGGCGCTTTATTGGCGGCTTCGGGGTGTTTTTATTGTTCTGGATGATTTTCAATACGTTCGTGCTAGGCGCGCGCGCGTACGATCAGTACCCGTACATTTTGCTCAACCTGTTGCTCTCGTGCTTGGCCGCGTTGCAAGCGCCGATCATTATGATGAGCCAGAATCGCCAGGCCGAAATTGATCGCATGCAGGCGCAGAACGATTACGAAGTGAACATCAAAGCCGAACTCGAAATCCTGCAATTGCACGAAAAGCTGAATGAATTGCGCGAACAGGATTGGGCCAGCTTGTTGGAAGTGCAGCACTATCAAACGCAGTTGCTGGAAAAGCTCGTTGGGGAAGCGGCGAAGGCGTTGCCTGATGGCGCGGACGAGTGAGGCAAAAGCACAAGGCATTGGAGACCTTGCGGCGCGCGAGGGCTTTCAGATTGGAGATTTGAGATTGAAGATTTGAGATCGCTCAAATAACCTCAAGCGAAAACCTCTCTCAAATTTCCAATCTCAAATCTCCAATCCCCTCACCGCTACTGCACCGCCGTCATCGCTTTGCTGGGAATCTGTTCGGTTTTGAATTTGACCTTGAGATCAAGGTTTTGATTGAGCCGCGCTTCAAAAAACACATCGGGGCTGGGGCTGAGCAATTGGCCTTTCACCGCCGCGCGATCAAACGTGACTTTGAATACGCCCGCATAACCGCCCAAGCCTTCCATCTTTTTCGCGGGCACGATGATGTCGTCGTTCTTGGCGTTGTAGAGCACGGCGTCGAACGGGCGCATCCGTCGTTCGGCTTCGTTTGCGCCGATCAAACGACCAGAGCCAATCTTTTGCCCCAGCGTCACCATCACGTAATGATGATCTTGATTCACGTCCATCAACAGTGCCGCGAGCTTCGTCGCCTGTTCGGGCGTTAAGTTGCGGTCGAGCATTTCGAGCCGCGCAAACGCGCGCGCGAATTCGCCGTCCACCCAATAAACACCGAGCGACGCGAATTGCCGTTTGAACCAGCCTTGCAGCGAACCGCGCACATCTTCGCTGCCCGCGTGCGCGTCCACGATTTTTTGCGCTTCGTCTTTCGACCAGTTTAGGAACGCGACATCGCCTTTTGAGAGCAACGAATATTTGTCGAGATATTCCGAAATGCCGAGCTTGTCGTCTTTCAAATCCACGCCGAAATCCCACACGTCAATGATGTCCACGTTGGTCGAAGCCTGTGCGCCGGGATTGCCTTCGACAAAGCTGTATTCGCCCGACGGCAAGTCTTCGCGCGGCACGATGCGGTACAAATCTTTGTGTTCGGTCGGGCCGATGTCGCAGAGGATTTCGTCCTGATTCTGCTCGCGGCTGAACATAATCGAAAGGTTCGACACGGTGCGTTGATCGAAGCCTTGTCCCGTGATTTTGCAGTGAATCAACTTGAACTTGGACACGTCGCGGCTCGGCGGAAAGAATGCATAAAACGCCGGGCGCGCGATGTCAGTGCGTGTGTCGGAATGCGCGCCGGGAATGTTGATGTCTACCTTTTGGCGAATGAACGGGACTTTCGTCGCAACAATCGTGCGCCACTTGCTGAGTTGCACTTTGGTCTGAATGCGCCCGATGGGCACGAGCTGTCCGCCGCGTTCGGTGTAGAGGCCGTAGTTTTGCGGCGCGGCTTTGATGGCAGCGCGTGGCGGTGGCGGCGGCGTAGGTTTCGCGCGCAGCATAAACGTGCCCGGCTTGCCTTCGGCAACCGCTTCCAACGGTTTATGCACGGGCGCTTCGACAGGTTTGCTCGTGGGCGGCGGCGCGGGCGGATTTGTTGTGGTGCGCGCAGGCGTAGTCGTTGGCGGTGTCGGTTTCGTCATTGTTTCAGGCGTAGCGGGAGGGTTCATCATCGCTTTGATGACTCGTTCGCTGACCCCGGCTTTTTGCAACACAACGAGCGCCTCGACTGACGTATCGAAGCGCGTTTTTGATTGCTGAATTTTGGCAATGATGAGGTCATCGCTGAGCTTGGCCTGCGCCAGTTTGATGACATCCTGATTCGTCATCGCGGCGGGTTTCGCGGCGGGTTGCTTCGCACTGCGTTTTTGCATTGTCGCTTGAAACGGCAGGGCGGCAGCGATGCCGGTCAGCACGAGCACGAGGAAAACGACGATACGCTTGCGGTGCATAACTTCTCCTTCTTCCGAAGTCAGGTGGTTCCTGGTCTGGTTGTCATTTGGTTGCGAGACATCATAGCACGCTTGCGCCAAATCTTCGCGTCAACTGCTCATGTGCAAAACAGGTGCGAAATGGCTCACGCGCCGGGAACCCGGACGCAGAGAATCTGTCCGCGTCCGGGCGCTGGCTCGTTATTTGATTTGCAGCGTGACGGTGTTGGCCGCTTTGCCATCCACGCTCAGCCTGACTTCCACTTCACCGCGCCCCAACAACGCCCGCGATAGGCGCACGTTGATTTGGTCAAGGCCGACGTAGCCGCCCTGCGCACCCGCATAATCTATTTGCATCGCAAGCCCGCCGATTTGCACTTGCACCGCACTCCCTTTGCGAATGCCCGTGCCGAAGAGCAACAGGACGACTTGTTCCGTCTCCGGCCCCAGATCAATCGGCAGCGGAACGAATTTCCTCAGATTGTTATCGTACTGCGCCACTGGCTCAGGGATTTGTGTGCCATCGGCTTTGACTCGAATAGCAACCGCTGCCGCCACGTCCTTGCCGCTCGAATTAGCGGAAAAGATGCCCGGCGCGATCTGCACGACTTGCAGCGTCCCAGTGGTCACTTTTCCGTCACCGCTTGTGACCGTGACCAGCGCCCCACCGAGTGCCGTGCCGGGCGGCAGTTGGTAATTGATCTGGCCGGGCGAGACATAGAAGAGCGGCGCGAGCCGCGTCGTGCCCGTGCTGTCTGTGACTTGGAGGGTCGTTCCAGCCAGCGTCGTTGGCAGTGGCTGCGAAATCGCGCCTGCCTCGCCTGTCGCCAAGTCCTTCCCGGTCGAAGAAAAGCCAGAAATAATAGATTCCGCCGCGATCTGTGGCCCCAGATAATTCGCCGCCGAAACGCTGACGATGGAAGCAGGTGGCGGCGGCAACACGACAATCGTGGTCGGATCGTTGGTCGTGTTGTTGGCGGAGTTTGTGTCGCCAGCGGTTGCCACCGTCGCCGTGTTGACGACATTGCCCGCCGCGTTTGCAGCGATGGTGACGCCGAGGTGAAAGAAGCTATTGGCTCCAGCGGCGATGGGGCCAGGGTTGGTGCAAGTCACCGTCGGCCCGGAGGCCGTACAACTCCATCCTTGCCCGCTGACACTGGCATAACTCAGACCTGCGGGCAATGTGTCCGTCACAGTAATCGGGCCAGTGGTTGCGTTGTTCCCGACATTGCGCACATTCAGCGTGTAAATGCCGCTGCCTCCGGCAAAGAAGTTGCCCACGTGGGTTTTGTCGAGCGCCAGGTCAGCGGCAGGCGTGGCAGCTTCGTCAATCTTAACGATGAAGCCGTCCGAGCCGCCTTTGCGTGCGTCTTGCACAGGCTTCTCGACGGGAAACACTGCTGAGGTGGTTTCGCCGCTGACGTAAATGTTCCCTGCGCCGTCGAGCGCGATGCCCGTGCCGGTGTCACTGCCGTTGCCGCCCAGAAACGTTGAGAACAGCAACGATGCTTCCCCTGCCACGTTTGTGTTCAGCTTGGTCACGACGGCATCTTCTTCAAAGCCGACCGTTGGCAGATCGTCTTTCAGGGGATATTCGACCGACAGGCTCGTGCCCGTCACGTACACATTGCCTGCCGCATCCGCCGCGACACAGCGATTGCTCAGCCCCATCGCTGTATAAATGAGGTTCGGGAAGTTTTCATCGCTCTCGCCGCCGAGATAGGTCGAGTAGGCGAGTGAGGCAGCGCCGGAGAGGTTCGTATTGATTTTCGTCACGAAGAGGTCGAGCTTGCCGCCCCAGAATTCATCCTGAAAAGCGTTCTTGACCGGAAAGTCGTGTGCGCCTGTGACACCTGTGACGTAAGCGTTGCCCGCCGCGTCCGCGGCGATTCCAACGCTGAATTCCGAAGGATGACTGCTGCCGGAAGCGCCGCCTCGCCCACCGCCGAGGTAGGTCGAATAAACGAGCGAAGCCGTGCCGCCAACATTCGGGTCGAGCTTCGTGACGTAAGCATCGGAGCAGGGATTGGAGCCACACGTTGCACTCTTGAGGGTTGCTTGCAAAGCGTTACCGCTGATCGGGAAATTGGTAGAAGCGGTGGCTCCGGTCACATAAATCAAGCCCGCCGCATCCACCGCAACCCCGCTCCCCAACTCCAGATGATTGCCGCCGAGATAGGTCGAATAGAGCAACTGCGTGCCGCTCGCGTTCAGCTTCGTGACGTAAGCGTCGGGACAGGCGTTGGAGCCGCAGGTTCCGCCGCCGAAGCTGGCGCGCAGCGGCTGCGCCGTCGGAAAATCTGAGGAGAGCGTGATGCCGGTGACAGCGGCCTGCCCCGCGCTGTCCACCGCAATGCCCGCGCCCGTTTCATTCCCGCCGCCGCCGAGATACGTTGCGTACACAAGCTGATTGCCCGCCGCATTCAACTTCACCACAAAAGCGTCGGCATCCCCTTTCAAATTCGGCTGCCGCGCCTGTGCCGTCGGGAAATTGGCCGAGCCAGTCGTGCCCGCCACGTAAGCGTTGCCCGCTGCGTCCAGGGCAATTCCGCTGCCGAACTCAGCGTTATTGCCGCCGAGATAGGTTGAGTACACAATTTCCGACCCGGCAGCATTCAGCTTCGTCACGAAGGCATCGGTGCAGGGAGCGGAGTTACAGGTTCCGCCGCCCGGATTCGGCTGCGCGGGATTCGTCGTGGGGAAGTCGGTCGAATCGGTAAACCCGACCACGTACACATTGCCGTTCGGGTCAGCCGCGATGCTGCTGGTGACTTCGCCGCGTCCGCCACCGAGGTACGTCGCGTAGATCAGCACCGGGTCAATCACGAGCGGCTGCGTCGTGTCGTATGAGCCGAGGCGAAAACCGACCCGACTCGCGCCGTGCAGTTCGTACGCGCTCGCCACCACACGACGCTCGCCCGCCACGTCCTGATAGACGATGGGCTTGCGCTGCTGCACCTGTCTGCCTGCGACGTGCAGCGTTAAGTTTCCTTCTGCATCAAGCTCCATTTTGTCCGCGCCTTCAAAGTCGAGCGCGATGGCCTGCGGGGTCGCGCCCGGCGCAACGACGAAATCGTACTCCAACTCGCCTTCGTTGCCGTAGTAGACGAGATCAACGCCGGGGTACACCGCGCGGAAGCGGGTCTTGGCAAACGTCGGAATTTCCGTACGCCACCGCGCGGGATCGCTGCCGACGAAGTAATTGACTTTGCCCGGCAACTCGTCCAGCCCGACCGCTTCTGCTTCCTGCGCCGCCGCCCCAGCCAACTTCATCCGCAGCACTGCCGAAGGCGAAGTGTCGAGTGCGGAATGGGGCGGGAGATGGCTGAGCGCATCATTGGAGAGCATCGCACTCCCTTTTCCAGCTTCTGCGCTCCGCAATCGCAACACTGCCTCGGTGGCGGTCAGGAAGAGCGTGTAGCCGCGCCCGCGCGCGAGAAAACTGACCCGCGCATCTGTCTGGTGGTGATTGGCCTCGAAGCGCAGCGGCAAGCGGCCAAACGCTTTGTCCACGCGGACGGGCGCAGCGGTGGTCGCGACGCGCTGAGCGACCGGGCTACGTTTTGCCCGGCTGACCTGCCCGATGAGATCAGTTCCGCAGAGCGAAAGAATGATGGCTGTTACCAACAGATGTTGCGGGCGTTTGCTGAAACTTCTCATGTTCCCTCCGTTCCTGCTATGGCAGGTTCGTGAATCGAAATGGTGTTGTAAGCACCTCAGCAAAAGTATTGCGGGATAATGGCGTAACGCGATTTGGTAAATCGCGGCGCTGCACTTGGGAACGCACGCGATTTACCAAATCGCGCTACGCTTCAGAACTTATGCGCAGGTGCTTATGAACTTCGCGACGGAGATGATTTTCGTCACTCTCAGCCGGACATGTGCAAAACCCGATCAAAACGGCTCACACAGAATTTTTTTGCCATCGTGAGCCGGTTTCGTCTCGCTTTGCACATGTCCGAGTGCAGGCAAACACAATCTTTCAGGAGGCATTATGGAAACCAATTCGACAGCAACAGCAGAACGCATCATTCTCCGTCATTTGTCCGGCTCGAAAGCCGGGCGCGAAGAAACTTTCGACTTGCATCAATTGCAGGAATTGACGATTGGTCGTCATCCTTCGTCCAGCGTGCAGTACGACGAAACCAAAGACGATCTGGTCAGCGGGCAACACGCGCGCATCACGCAGGACGCGAGCGATCCGACGGCCTTCACGTTGACCGATTTGAATAGCCGCAACGGTTTGTACGTGGACAAGCAGCGCGTCATCAATCCGGTGCGATTAGTGCCGGGCAACGTGATTCAACTCGGCGCGGGCGGCCCGGAATTTGAATTCGACCTTGATCCTCGCCCGGCGGGGCAACTCAAGAAAACGCGCGCTGCCGCACTCTCCGGCTCATTTCCGAAGACGCGCACGAGCGAAGTCAGCGATTCCGGTTCCGGCGAATTTGCCAGCAGCGGCAATCTTCCGCTTTCGACCACCGGCAGCAGCAAGAAAAACGGCGCGGCGGCTGAGCCGAAAGACGGCAAATCGTACATCGGCAAATCCACGGCGTACGAAATCGCGGCGACCAAACAGCGCGAAACGCGGCGGCAAATGTTGGCGGGCGGCGGCATCTTGCTCGTGCTGTTGGCCGTAGTGGCTTGGATTGGATGGCCTCGCCCCGTCATCATTGAGACGTTGACACCGACGCAAGTGTGGGAAGCGAATCGCGGCGCGGTCGCGCAAATTCAACTCAGTTGGAAGCTCACCAATACACGCACGGGGCAGCCGATGTATCACGCTTACGTGGACAACGAATACGGCAAGGATGCCAACGGCAATCCGCTCCGCACGGTGAACGACAATCGGCAGCGCGTGGCGGCGTATGTCGTCTTGGACGATGGCACGTATGAGCCGTTGCTGAGTGAAAATCCGAGCGGCAACGCTCCCATCGGCGGCAGCGGCGGCGGCACGGGGTTCGCCGTCACAAGCGATGGCTTTCTGCTAACAGCGCGGCACGTCGGCGCGGGTTGGATGACGCAGTATCAATACCCTGACAGCGCCTATCCCGGCATCGTCTATGTGCGCGGCCCCGGCGGCAAATATGTGCGCCGCACGAATCCTGACGGCAGCCCGGAACTTGTGCGTCCCGCGTATCGTTGGGTGCCCGGCAACACGCGGCAACTCGGCGCACAAGGTTCGCGCTGGGCGGTCGAAGGGCGGCACGATTACCTGAACGTCACGTTCCCCGGCAACAAAACTTCGATTCCGGCGCGCGTCGCTCGTGTCTCCGATCAGCACGATGTCGCAATGCTGAAGATTGATATGCCCGGCACAGTCACCAAATGTGAACTATTCGATAATTACGACCAGATCAAAGTCGGCGATACGATCACGGTGCTCGGCTATCCGGCCGTTTCGCCCATCACCTGGGGCCGCGTGACATCGCAAGACCCGTTCAATTCGCAAGCCCAAGCCAAAGTCATTCCTGATCCGAGCTTAACGACCGGCAACATCGGTCGGTTGCTGCGTCCGCAGAAATCTAGCAGCGGCGGTGACGAAGTGCAAAGCGATATGGGCGACGTCTATCAAGTCACAGCGAATCCCGGCGGCGGCAACAGCGGCGGCCCCGTCTTCGACGATCACGGCAAAGTCGTCGGCATTTACTTCGCCGGAGCACAGGCCAGCGGCGGACAGGTTTCGTTCGCCGTGCCGATTCGCTACGGGTTGGAGTTGATGAAGTAACGAGGAGTAGACGGTAGACGGTAGACAGTAGAATCCGTAG
>CAZWAK010000074.1:0-20637 GCA_964631865.1 uncultured Heliobacteriaceae bacterium
ATTCGAGGCGTCCGGCATAGGCGGATTCCGCCGCCGCGCGCGCAATCAATTCCGGCTCCACGGCCAGCGTCAAGCACTCGGCGTAATCGCTCCAATCAATCGAAACCGGCTGCCCCGAAGGCACCAGACACATCGCTTCCGGCGAACGATAAACTGCCTGCCGCCGCCCATTGGCCGTTTGCTTGGTCGTTGTGAAATCTCCCTGCAACAACTGATTTCGTGATGATCGAAGGTGGTTTCCAGCAGCTCGCCCGCGCGCACGCGCCAGTGAATCAGCTTGAGACCCTCCCAGTTCGTCGTGCGATAAAAGAGGACGGGCGATTGATCGAGAGCGACTTTCCAATTGATGTTCATAGCAGTACCACGATATTGCGATTAGCGAAGGTTTGTCCAGCCTGTAGCGTTCACCTTTTGGGTACGACAAACATCAATGCCGGGTTCCGCCTTATTCGCTCATCAAAAAGATCAACGGGCGCACGTCGTCTTCCGGCGTCCATTCCCAATAACGCAGCAGAATTTTGTAAATCATCATTCCCGTCTCGCCTTCGCCAAAGAGCAGATACTTGAACGATTGCGACATCAAATTCAATCGCGTCAGCCCAACGAAAATGCTGATCGGATCAATCAATTCGCTGATGTAGGCAATCGTATTGGCAATCGCAATCGCACCGTGAACTTCGATCACGAAGTCGTCATTTTCGCGGAAGACACGCACGGTGAGCGGCGCAACGAACTCGCTGCGGTTGTCGAGCAGACTGACATGCACAAACGCCATCGGGCCTTGCACCTTGTAATGTTTGCGAATGTCTTTCTCCTTGTGCGCGCGATGCTCCGGCGTCGAAGTGCGCAGCGGGACGAGGTTCACTTTCTTGTTGACGATTTGCTGCCAGACTTGTTTGGACGATTCGTCTACGAATTGAAATTGCGCCACGCGGAGTTCCGTCGCGCGTTGATAGCGGCTGAGCGCGCTGATGATGACAACGATCACGATGAAGATGGCCGAGATAATGATGCCGTCCGGGCGTTCGATGATGTTGTCTACAAACGTGAACGCGAACACCGCAGACACAACCCAAAAATAATTGCTGAGCATTTTGTTCGGCTCGCCACCGATGCGCGGGTCATCGGACTTCCGGCGCAATGCTAACGCCACCGCAATCGAAGCCGACAGGATCAACGCCAGCACGCCCGTCGCATACGCACCACCTTGCTTTTCGACGTTCGCGTCAAACACCCACGTCACGATCACAGCGATGAAGAACAGCGCCATCACCAGCGGTCGCCGATACGATGTCCAGCGCGGAGCCATCCCAAAGCGCGGCAGGTAACGCGGAATCAAGCTCAACAACCCCGCCATCGCCGACGCGCCCGCGAACCACAAAATCAATATCGTCACGATGTCGTAGATCGAGCCGAAAACATTCCCCAAATGTTCGTGCGCCAGAAACGCCAATGCGCGTCCCGCCGCTTTGCCGCCGACTTTGTAATCTTCTTCCTTAATCAGCAACGTCGTGACGAAGCTCGACAGAATCAACAGCACGCTCATCAAAAACGCTGCCGCGGCCAAGAGCTTGCGCGTGTTTTTGATGCGTCCGTACGGCGGTTGCTGCGCGTTTTGCACTTCGCCTTCGTGTTCGTCTTGGCCCGTTCCGCCCGCGACCAACGGCATCACGGACACGCCCGTCTCAAAGCCGCTCAAGCCGAGCGCGAGCTTGGGAAACGTGAGCGCCGAGACCACCAGCAACGCCGTCCAATCGCCTTTGAGCGAAAGCCCCGTTTGCCAGCGCGCGAGCACATCGGGGTGCTGAACCACTTCGATCAGGCCGCGCACCAGCACGACGATGTTGAGCAAAATGTACGGAATCGCAATCGCCGCCGCGACGCCGACCGCTTCGGCCAAGCCTTTGATGAACACAATCGCCAGCAGCGCCAGCAAGCCAATCGTGATCGCCATGTGATGGCCTTCGAGGTAGTGATGCAACAACGGATTTTCAATCGCGTGCTGTGTTGCGTCGGCAGCCGACAACGTCATCGTGATGATGAAATCCGTCGCGGCGAAGCCAATCAACACGAGCACAAAAATTTTGCTCCACCAACCTTTGAGCAAATTTTCGAGCATCGCAATCGAACCTTGCCCAGCGTATGACCGCGACGCGACTTGCGAATACACGGGCAACGCGCCGGCCAGCGTCAGGATCACGAGCAGAATCGTAGCGAGCGGCGAAATCGCGCCGGCAGCGAGCAGTGCAATGCCGGGCTGATAGCCGAGCGTCGAGAAGTAATCCACGCCCGTCAGCCACAGCACCATGTACCAGGGATGCGCTTTGTGTTCGGCGTGCGAGGCATCGAGTTTGCCGCCGCTCGTGAGCCATTTGCCCACAGGCGTGCGGGATTTGGAAGTTCGTCGGGTCGGGAGTGCGGGAATCAGGTTGTCGTTGTCCATCACCGGTTTCCTTTAGCTGTCAGCCATCAGCTATCAGCCATCAGCTATCAGCTTTAAGCTAATGGCTGATAGCTGATGGCTGACAGCTATATGGCGGGTTGTTGTTGTGTGACGCAATGAATTGCGCCCAAGCCCCAAATCAAATCCGTGCAATCAATGCCAATTACTTGGCGCGTCGGAAACAACGATTGCAGCGTTGCCAACGCGCGCGCATCGTTCGCGTGGCGATACGTCGGCACTAACACGGATTGGTTCGCGATATAGAAATTCGCGTAACTCGCGGGCAGACGTTGATCGTCAAAATATAACGCGCCCGGCATCGGCATCGTCACGATGCGAAACGGCTGCCCATCTTGATCGCGCATCGTTTGCAGGCGCTCGTAGTTTTCTTTCAGCGGTTTGTAATTCTCATCGTCCGGGTCTTCTTCAATTACGGTCACTATCGTGTCGGCAGAAACAAAGCGCGTCAGGTCGTCAATGTGCCCGTCCGTGTCGTCGCCCACGATGCCATCGCCGAGCCACAAAAAATGCGTCACGCCCAAATAATCGCGCAAGTATTGCTCAATCTGCGCTTTCGTCAAATGCGGATTGCGATTCGGATTGAGCAAGCAGGATTCGGTCGTAAGCAACGTGCCTTTGCCGTTCACATCGAGCGAACCGCCTTCCATCACGATGTTAGGCGTGAAGAGTGGCTCATTGAATTCACGCGCGATGCGCGTCGGCACAACGTCGTCCAAATCGTACGGCGGATATTTGTTGCCCCAGGCGTTGTAGCCCCAATCGTTGATCGCGCGTTCGCGTTGGCCGTCACGTTCGCGCACGACATACATCGGCCCGTGATCGCGGCACCACGCATCGTTCGTCGGATTGAAGTGAAACGAGACGCGGCTCAGGTCAACACGGGCTTTGCGCAATTCGACGCGCACTCGTTCGGCGAAATCTTCGTCGGCCACGTTGATGCGCACGAGTTCGGATGCGGTCAGGCGTTTCGTGAGTCCCGCGAAGACGGCGGGCACAGGCTCAAATTTGCCCGGCCAGCTTGCTTCTTTGTGCGGCCACGACAGCCACGTCGCTTCGTGTGGTTCCCACTCGGCAGGCATTCGATAGCCGAGCGCAGCGGGAGTCGTTGGTTGATTCATGGGACTCAAAAATTCTGAGGTGTAACGCGATTTGGTAAATCGCGGGGCTTCCGTTAGGCACGCACGCGATTTACCAAATCGCGCTACACCTCAAAACTTAATTTACAGTGTACTTATTTTTGCGCCAATGCCTGCACCTTCAGCGGCAACCCGAAAATATTGATGAAGCCCGCCGCATCCTTTTGATCGTAGCTTGCGCCCATCGTGAACGACGCCAGATCAGGGCGATACAACGTGTTCGGCGAACTGCGTCCGGCGATGATGACGTTGCCTTTGTATAGCTTCAGTTTGCACGTCCCGCTCACGCGCTCAGTCAGCTTGTTCACAAACGCATCCAGCGATTCGCGCAGCGGCGTGAACCATTGGCCGAAGTAGACCATGTCGGCGTATTTGTGCGCGAGGATTTCTTTGTAATGCGACGATTCGCGGTCGAGACAGAGCGATTCGAGTTCGCGCAACGCCGCCAGCAATAACGTGCCGCCGGGCGTTTCGTAGCAACCACGCGACTTCATGCCGACCAAGCGATTTTCGACGATGTCAATTCTGCCAATGCCGTTGCGCGCGCCGATTTCATTGAGCTTCATCAGCAGCGGCACGGCGTCCAACGCTTCGCCGTTGACGGAAACGGGCGTCGCTTTTTCAAAACCGATCTCGACGTATTCGGGCGTGTCGGGCGCGTCTTCGGGCGATTTGGAAAGCATGTACATCGCTTCTTCGGGTTCGCTTGCGGGGTCTTCCAGAATGCCGCCTTCGTGCGAGATGTGCCAGATGTTTCTATCGCGCGAATAAATCTTTTCGCGGCTCGCGGTGATCGGGATGTTGCGTTCGGTCGCGTAGTCAATCGCGTCTTCGCGCGAGACAATGTCCCATTCGCGCCAGGGCGCAATCACGGGCAATTCGGGCGCGAGGGCTTTGAAAGTTAACTCAAAGCGCACTTGATCGTTGCCTTTGCCCGTGCAGCCGTGTGCGAGCGCGTCGCAGCCGGTTTGCTTGGCGAGTTCGACGTGACGTTTCGCAATCACGGGACGCGCGAACGACGTGCCGAGCAAATATTTGTGTTCGTAGACTGCGCCCGCACGCAGCGTCGGCCAGATGTAATCTGTGACGAATTCGTGGCGCAAATCTTCGATGTAGATTTCGGCGGCTCCGGTGGCGATGGCTTTTTCGCGCAAGCCTTCGAGTTCTTCTTCCTGTCCGACGTCCGCCGCGATGGCGACGATTTCACAGCCATAATTTTCCTTCAGCCAGGGAATGATGATTGAGGTGTCCAGCCCGCCGGAATATGCGAGCGCCACACGTTTGTATGTTGCGGTCATTGATGCTCCTGAAATGGTGGTCGGTGGTCGGTGGCTGGTGGTCGGTTAGAAACCGACTGCGGCCACGAGCAACGACGGACATAGTAAAAATTTGATTGCTCGAAAATGAGCGGGGATTATAGCTTGCTCGTGCCTGAGTCGCCAGCTTGCGCCAAACTTGCGAATGCCGCGCGCGCCGCATACAATCCGGCAGTCAAATCAAACACACCATCTATGCCGGAAATGCAGCTCAACAAAATCGGCGTGGTCGTCGGGCCACAAAAGCCAGACGCGATTGCCGTCGTGGGCGAGTTGGTGGAATGGTGTGCGCAACGCAACATCGAATTGCGCGCGACACCG
This sequence comes from uncultured Heliobacteriaceae bacterium, assembly GCA_964631865.1. GTDB lineage: Bacteria > Acidobacteriota > Blastocatellia > RBC074 > RBC074 > JAFDVL01. Next base: position 5,238 of record CAZWAK010000074.1, read on the forward strand.
GAAGTAGCGACTCAGTTGCGCTGTACGCCGATGCAAATGGAAGCGGGCGAATTGGCCGAAGCGATTGATTTGTTAGTGGTGCTCGGCGGTGATGGCACGATGCTGGGCGCGTCGCGGTTGATTGGCACGCGGCGGATTCCCGTGCTTGGCATCAACTTTGGCTACCTCGGCTATCTGACTGAATTCACATTGGAGGAAATGTTTGCGGCATTGGAAGAAATTCGCGCGGGCAATTTTTTGCTGGAAGGTCGCATGCTGTTTGATGTGAGCGTCATCCGCGATGGCAAGGTTGTTGAGGTGCAACGCGCGCTCAACGACGCTGTCATCAATCAAGGCGCGCTGGCGAAAATGATCGAGTTGGAATGTTATGTGAACGGCGACTTTGTGAATCGTTTTCGCGCGGACGGGATGATCGTTTCGACGCCGACGGGTTCGACGGCATATTCGTTGTCGGCAGGCGGGCCGATTGTGTTTCCTTCAATGAGCGCGATTATTTTGACGCCGATTTGTCCGCACATGTTATCGAATCGCCCGGTGGTTGTGCCGGGTGAGGCAACAGTGGAATTGACGTTCAGAAAAGCGGATGACGGCGCAATGTTGACGATTGACGGGCAACACGGCGTCGCGTTGACGCCCGCAGATCGGGTGCGATTGCAACGCAGCGCCACTTCGTTTGAGATTGTGCGCCCGCGCCAGCGCAATTACTTTGAAGTACTACGAACCAAACTGAAATGGGGCAGCCTCTGAAGATTTCAAATTTGAAATTTGAGATTTGAGATAGAGGCGGCGAACTACTGACGAAAGCTAACACAGGAGGCGAGGATGTTATTTCCCATAGGAGACGACAATTCACAACGGCGTTCTGTGCCTATTGTGACCTGGGCGCTGATTGGCATTAACGTGCTGGTGTATTTTTTGTTGCAAGGCGGGACGGGCGACAACCCGTTCACGTATGCCTATTCGGTCGTGCCGTACGAAATCACGAACAACACCGATTTGCAGGGAACGATTCGGATTGGGAATGCCGCTGTTCAATTGTTTCCGGGGCCGTCGCCGATTTACCTGACCTTGTTGTCAGCGATGTTTATGCACGGCGGGCTGTCACATATTGGCGGCAACATGCTCTATTTGTGGATTTTCGGCGACAACGTCGAAGACAACATGGGCAAAGTGAAATTTCTGATTTTCTATTTGCTCAGCGGCTTTCTGGCGAGCGCGGCGCACATTCTGGTTGGGCCGCAATCGCGCGTACCGAGCCTCGGCGCATCAGGCGCAATTGCGGGCGTGTTGGGCGCGTATTTGATTATGTTCCCGCACAACAGCATCCGCGTCCTGGCCTTTATGCAAATTATCCCGCTGCCTGCCATCATCGTGGTCGGGCTGTGGGGCTTGTTGCAATTCATCAACGGCTTCGGCTCGTTGGGCGCAGGCGGCGCGAGCGGCGGCGTGGCCTACATGGCACACGTCGGCGGCTTTGTCGCGGGCATCGTGCTGTGCTTCTTCTTCCGAGATCGCAGCTTGAGCGTGCCGGAACAGCGCCAAGCCTATCGCACACAATTTTATCGAGAACGCGAGTATTAGCGATTGCGGATTGCGGAATTCGGATTGCTGATTATCAAAATGCCTACGGCTCCAAATCATTCCGGCACTTCATCTGCCAACAATCCGCAATCCGCAATCCGCAATCCGCAATCAAAACTTCCGCGCACCGTCCTCACGCTCAGCCTTGTCAGCCTTTGCAACGACGCCGCAAGCGAAATCATTTATCCGTTGTTGCCATTGTTTTTGACGGGCACGCTCGGCGCGAGCAAGACGTTTGTCGGCCTGGTCGAAGGCGTTGCCGAAAGCGTGTCGAGTTTGCTGAAACTGCCTGCCGGTTGGTATTCGGATCATTTGCCAAAACGCAAAGGCATCGTCATCGCGGGTTACAGCATTGCGTCGTTGATTCGCCCATTGCTCGCGCTCACCACCGCGTCGTGGCAAGTGTTGGCGCTGCGATGTATGGATCGTTTGGGCAAGGGGCTGCGCAGTGCGCCGCGCGATGCGATGCTGGCGGATGCGGCTCCGGCGGAAGCGCGTGGTTTGGCGTTCGGCTTTCATCGCGCGATGGATCACACGGGCGCGATTGTCGGATCGCTGATTGCCGCATGGCTTGTGAGCATCTATCACGACGATTATCGGCAAATCTTTTGGCTCGCCGCGATTCCCGGCCTCGTCACGTTACTGATCCTGATCTTCCTCGTCCAGGAGCCACCGCGTCAGTCGCAACCCGCCAAAGCCGCCGCGCCGTTCACCTTCAATCTGTCTGGCTTCCAACCGTCCTTCAAATCGTTTCTTGGCATTTTGTTGTTGTTCATGCTCAGCAATTCGAGCGATGCGTTTTTGCTGCTGCGCGCACAGGAATGCGGCGTCAGTGCAGCCCTGATTCCGCTGCTGTGGGCGCTGTTGCACGTCAGCAAAGCGTTGAGTTCGATTGTCGGCGGCGGTTTGTCTGACCGCTTCGGTCGCCGCGCGTTGATTCTGACGGGATGGTTCTTGTACGCGCTGATTTACGTCGGCTTTGCGGTGGCGAGTGCGGGTTGGGTGATGTGGCTGTTGTTTGCGGCGTACGGCGTGTATTTCGGCTGCACGGAAGGCGTCGAAAAAGCGATGGTGGCGGATTTGGTCGCGCCCGAAAAACGCGGCACGGCGTTTGGCTTTTACAATCTGGTCATCGGCCTCGGTGCGCTGCCCGCGAGTTTGCTGCTCGGCTTTTTGTGGCAACGCTATGGCGCGGCATTCGCGTTGCTGACCAGCGCAGTGATAAGCTTGTTGTCGGTTGTTTTGTTTGCTTTGTTTGTAACTGAGCGGCGACCGGAAATTGAAAGCAGAAGCGACTGACATTCTTCCTTCTTCATCTTTCCTTCTTCATTCCATTTCGGAGGGGGAACCTTTTCTCTTGCTCAGACAACAATGAAGAAGGAAGAGTGGCTGCCGCAAAATTATTATGAAACTGATTACCAGCCCCGAAGAACTACAGGTTGCCGTGGCGCAACTCAGTGCCGAAACGTTTATCGGCTTCGACACGGAAACGACGGGGCTTGACCCGCATCGCGCGCGCTTGCGGCTGCTGCAATTCGCAACGCCGCAGGAAAGTTACATTCTCGACGCCTTTCACTTTCCCCCCGACGCGCTGCAACCGTTGTTAGATTTGCTTGCCGCGAATCGTCCAATCAAAGTCGCGCACAACGCGAAGTTCGATGCCGAGTTTCTACTCAAGCATCATGGCATCCGTTTGGGCGCAGTGTTCGACACCTACCTCGCCAGCCTGCTCATCAGCGCAGGCAATGAAAATGAACGGCACGGACTGGAACCCGTCGCCGCGCGTTACCTGAACACCGAACTCGACAAAACATTTCAGGTCAGCGACTGGTCGGGCGAGTTGACGGCATCGCAATTGGAATATGCCGCGCGCGATGCGCAAGTGCTGTTGCCGCTGCGCGAAAAGCTGCAAGCACGACTCGACGAACTGGAGTTGATGCAGGCCGCGAAGATCGAATTCGACTGCATCAACGCGATGGCGGCGATGGAGTTGGCGGGCATTTATCTCGAAGCCAATTGCTGGCGCGCACAAGCCGAACGCACGAAAGCCGCGTACGACAAGGCTGCCGCCGAACTGCAAAAAGCGTTGAGCGTGGGCGCACCGCAAATGAGTTTGTTTGAAGAAGCGACGGCGAGCATCAATCTCGACAGCCCCGCGCAAATCAAGGACGCGCTCGGACGGCTTGGCATCAAGGTCGAAAGCACCAGCGAATGGCACTTGCACAATCTGGCGCGCACGCATCCGGTGATCGGCTTGCTGTTGGATTATCGCGGCTTGAGCAAGAGTTTGTCGTCGTACGGCTTGTCGTTGCTGGATCACATCAATCCGGTCACAGGCCGCATTCATCCGAACTTTCGGCAGATCGGTTCGCCGACCGGGCGCATGGGCTGCACCGCGCCGAGCCTGCATCAAATCCCACACGAAAAACATTACCGCGAATGCTTCCGCGCGCCGTCGGGACGCAAATTCGTCATCGCCGATTTTTCGCAAATCGAGATGCGGATTCTCGCGGAGTTTTCAGACGACGAAGCGTTGCTCGCGGCGTTCCAATCCGGCGCAGACCTGCATCGCATCACCGCGTCGAATATGCTCAACGTGCCGCTCGACGAAGTCACGACCGCCCAGCGCACGCAAGCCAAGAGCCTGAATTACGGCATCGTGTACGGCATGGGCGCGGAAGGTTTGGCGAACCGCATCAACTGTACTGTACCCGAAGCGGAGGAATTGATTCGCAAATATTTTGCCGCCTTTCCGGGCGTCGCGCAGTGGTTGGCCAATGCCGCAGACACGGCTGTGCGCGAGGGGCGAGCGCGTTCGGCGTCTGGTCGCCTGTGGATTTTCCGGCTTGATCCCGCGAATCGCCAACAACTCGGCGCGCTGAAACGAGTCGGGAAGAATGCGCCGATTCAAGGCACGGGCAGCGATTTATTCAAGCGCGCGGTGAAATTAGTAGACGACAAATTACAAGGCTATGATGCGCAGATCGTGCATTGCATTCACGACGAAATCGTTGTCGAATGCGCCGCCGAAATCGCCGACAAAATCGCGCAACTCGTTTCAGTCACGATGGTCAAGGCCGGCAAAGAATTCCTCCCGCGCGTCCCGGTCGAAGCGGACGCCAAAGTCACCGAGGCCTGGTTGAAATAAAGCCGAAACACGGCTGAATTTCGATTTGACCGCGCCGCGACGGGTGTTGTAAGATGCGCTCGCTTTTTGAGAAGCGTTTGACAAGTAAGCCGACTTAGCTCAGCTGGTAGAGCGTCTGATTCGTAATTAGAAGGTCATCGGTTCAAATCCGATAGTCGGCTCCACTTCCTTCCTTCAAGGATTTCCTCGACAATTTTCAACTTCACTCCCGATTGAAAGATTTCATGCGATTGGCGTAAGCTAAGCGGGCAAGGAGGCGATGAAATGACCGCTTTACCCAAACACAAATACACCCTGGCAGAATACTTCGAGATGGATGCGAAGGCGGAAGCGCGCTTGGAATATTGGGACGGCGAGATTTTCGATATGAGCGGCGTTGATCCCGACCACAATCAGATCGAAAGCAACCTCAATCTGCATCTGCGCTTGAAGCTGCAAGGCAAACCGTGTCGGGCGTATTTGGTCAACACACGCATCAAAGTTCCGAGTCTGCCGCCGTATCGGTACGGAGACCTATCGGCGTTGTGCGGGGAGCCGCAATACGAAAAAATCGGGGGTGTCCGCGCGTTGGTTAATCCGGCGCTCATCATCGAAGTCTTATCGGAGTCAACGGAAGCCTATGATCGTGGCTCCAAGTTTACGCATTACAAGTCCATTCCGAGTTTTTGTGAATACCTGATGATTTCGCAGTACGCGCTGCACGTGACGCAACTCGTCAAACAGGCAGACGGGAATTGGCTTCATTACGAGTACAACGATGGGGATGCGGTTGTGCCACTACGGTCGCTTGATTGCGAACTGACTTTGCGCGAGATTTACCAGAATGTTCCGTTCGATACGCCGCAGCCGCATCCTTATTTGCGCCCGTTGGAATAAGCGGGCGGCAACTTCCCTGGCCTGCGCTGGACTTCCTCGACTGTGCCGCGTATGATGCGCGCCGTGCTGATTTGCCACGACAAGACCACGTTTGTTTGTCCCACCGCAGGGCGCTGTTGTCGCGGCATCGGCTGTTGTCGTGAATCCAATTTTTGCTTCCCTCTCCCCCTGCGGCAACCATTCCATCAAACCTAGAGGAGATTAAAGTTATGTCTATTCGTATTGGAGATGAAGCACCGAATTTCACCGCTGAAACCACCGAAGGCACGATCAATTTTCACGAATGGCTTGGCACGAGTTGGGGCATCTTGTTCTCGCACCCCAAAGACTTCACGCCCGTCTGCACGACCGAACTCGGCTACATGGCGCGGCTCCAGCCGGAGTTCGAGAAGCGCAATGTGAAGGTCATCGGGTTGAGCGTGGACCCGGTGGAAGGCCACAAACGTTGGTCCGGCGACATCCAGGACGCCACCGGTTACGCGCCCAATTATCCAATGATTGGCGATACCGACCTGAAGGTCTCGAAGCTCTATGGCATGCTGCCCGCCGCAGTCGAAGGCACGAGCGAAGGCCGGACAGCGGCAGACAATATGACGGTGCGCAACGTGTTCGTGGTCGGGCCGGACAAAAAGATCAAGCTGATCATCGTTTACCCGATGAGTACCGGGCGCAACTTTGACGAGGTGCTGCGGGTGATTGATTCGATGCAATTGACCGCCAAGCACAGCGTCGCCACGCCTGTGAATTGGAAGCAAGGCGAGGACGTCATCATCGTCCCGGCGCTGTCGGATGAAGCGGCGAAAGAAAAATTCCCGGCGGGCTGGAAAACGGTGAAACCCTATTTGCGCGTGGTGAAACAACCCGGCAACTAAGAATGCAGAGGTGAGGAGAGAAAGCGAAGAACAGCTCTTTCTCCTCATCCTCTTTTTTTATTCCTTCTGCACGAGTTCCTGTTTGTGCAGCTCGCGGTGGGGCAACCATCGCACAATCAACGCCACATCCCCATTGCCAAAGACCCGCAGCACCGCGCGCCGCCAGCCATTGCTGGGGCTGGGCGGTTCGACGACGCCGACTTTTTTGCGATAGTCGCGCGGAATATCCACCATCCCCGGCACGCCCGGCATTTCCAGCATAATTTCGCGTGAGCCGTACACAGGCCCGCGCCACGAAATCACTTTCGGCTCAATGGGCACAGGCGCGGCGGTCGGGCGCGGTTGTGCAACTTCAGCGGGACGCGAGGGTGCGGGACGATTCGGCTCGCGTTTCCAACCATCGTTCGTGTCGCGTGCCGTTTCTTCACGCACAGGCGGCGGCGCGGGTGAGGGCGTGGGTTCGACTTTGACGGACGGCGGCGGCACGCGCGCGGCGGCAATCAGCGGCGTAGGCGCTGCCGTTGGGCGCGGCGTGGGAGCGGAAAGTTTGGTGGCCGGAACCGCAGCGGCGCTGCGCGCTTTCGGAGTCGCTGCTGCTTCCGCTGCTGCGGCTTTTTCAGTCTTTCCAGCTTTTTCCATACGGCCATCGTTTTCGACCGATTGTTGTCGCGCAACGGTCGTACGCGCAGTCGTGCGCGGCGCGGTGACATCGGGTCGGAGCGAGGGCGTTGGCTGCGCCGGAGTGGTCGCAGACGTCTGCGGCACAGCGGTTCGCAACGAGGCGGCATTGCGCCCGTTCACCAACCACATCGCCCACGTGGCCACGACAAACACAAATGCCAAACAGGCCGCGACCAAGATCGCGCGATGACGACGCGGCTGCGGGTAACTGAACGTAATCTCCGGCAATGGCTCTTTTGCTATCGCGTCAGGTTTGCTTTCGAGTCGTCCCGCAGCGGCAGGCTTGCCTTCGTCTTTGGCCACCAAATCGCTGAGCAACGTAAATACCTGCGAGCCGGACGGGTCAGGTTCGACGGCAAACGCTACGGGCGCGACAGCGGGCGCGAACACTGGCACTTCGACACGCGACGAAATGGTTTTCAATTCCGCGACAAGTTCTTCGGCGCTTTGCTGGCGCACGGCTGGGTCTTTCGCCAACGCCCGTAAAATCAGGGCTTCGAGCCGCAACGGCAGTTCCGGCACCAGCGCGCGGGGCCGCACGGGTTCGTCGCGCAATTGCTTGACTGCAATTTCTGTGGCCGAACGCCCGACAAACGGTTTTTCGCCCGTGACCATTTCGTAGAGCACCACGCCGAGCGAATAAATATCGGCGCGATGATCTACCGTGAGGTTTTGAAATTGCTCCGGCGAAGCGTAACCCGGCGTGCCTGCCATCACGGCGTGTTGCGTGTACGTTTGCGCGCCCGGCAGCTTGGGAAATTTGGCGATGCCGAAGTCAATGAGCTTGACGAGTGCGGAATGCGGAATGCGGAGTGCGGAATGATCTGTGGAGTTGCGATTCGTGGCGGACTTGCTGTTCGTTGAGAATGATTCCGCATTCCGCACTCCGCATTCCGCATTCTCCTCGCAGAGGAAAATATTCCTCGGCGTCAAATCCCGATGCACGATGCCGCGCGCGTGAACGGCACTCAAGCCAGCGGCGACTTCTGCCGCAATGTTCACGGCTTCGGTGATGGGCAAACGACCGCGCGCATTCAATTCATCGCGCAGAGTTTGACCGCGCAACAACTCCATCACGACGTAACTCAAATCAGCGGAAATCGCGCCCGCTGCCAAGACACGCACGATGTTCGGGTGATGCAGATTGGTCAGCGCCGCGACTTCGCGTTGCATGCGCGCCGTCATTTCCGCCCAATATTGACGGGCTTCGGAACGCTCAGCGGCGGAATTGTACTGAGTTTGCGCGAGGTGACGCGGGTCGCTGACTTTGACCACGACGGTTTTATCCGTCTGCAAATCAATGGCGGCAAAAATGGTGGACAACCCGCCTTCGCCGAGTTGCCGATACAGTTGAAACCGCTGGCCGAGGGTTTGATTGATGAGGTGTTTGAAATCCGGTTCGTTGGGGTGTTCGCACTTGGGGCAAAAGACAACGAGCGGCGACAGCTCGCAAGAACATCTCGCGCAACGAGTCATAGACACATCTCCTGAGTAGCGGGGGCAATTGGTGAAAGGGGTGTCGCGATTATAGCCAACTCGCATCGCCGACGCCACTGCTATGCGCAAGTTCCTGCAAATGCTTTCTGCGAACCTTTGCGAAAGGCGAGTCGTACCTTGAAACGAATTCTAAAGACTGCCCGTAACGCGATTTGGCAAATCGCCTTACTTTTTCTGAGGAGTGGTTATGAAATTAGGCAAAGTGATTCTGATTACCGCGGCGATTACCGTGCTGCTGGTGTTTCTGTCGGGCTTGATCGGACTGGCCATCAGCACCTTCAAATTCTTGTTCTGGGTGGCGATTTTGGCGGGGTTGATCGTGTTGGCCATGAAGTTGTTCGGTCACAAAAAATCAACCACCAGCCACAGTCCCGACTACGCCATGAAAGAATTGGAAAGCTGGGACAAAATGTTTGAAGATTACAAGCAAGGCTCCGATTACAAAACGAAGTAGCACGCCCCATCGCGCTATATCAATTTGTAGCCGAGCGGCGTTTGCGGCTGCGCGAGCGCAAGATATTCGTGGATGTCAAAGGGGTGCGTCCCGCCCGTGAAGATATGCTTGAACGCATCGCACAAATGCTTCAGCAACGCGCTGTTCTCATCAATGTCCGCATCGAGCAGCAAAAGCTGCTCGCCTTCGTCATTCCTGGCCGGAGCCAGCGTGAGTTGAAGGTTGCCGTTTTCTTCGTCCGATTTGAGGCTGAACATTTTGGACTTGAGTACCTTGAAACCCGGCGGCGCAACGGCAGCCACATTCTCAAAGTGATTTTGCGCATTCGCGTTTTTGTACTGTGGATATTGGCTGAGATTGTCCTTGATCGTGCGAATGATCGTCCCCATTGGCGGTTCAACCACAGCAATGAACCGCTCCCGCCCGATTTGCAAAACCCGAATCACGAACGCGAACCAGTCCTGCTGATGGTGTACGGGTTCGATCAGTGCGGTCATTTTGGCGTACAAATTCAGCAACGCCGTTTTGGCCAGTAGCGCCTTTTCATCCGTCACGCCGTCGTACGTCACGTCCGTGAACTTCGCAAACACGAGGCCGGGGTTTTCCTTCACCGAAATATTCGGCGAACGCGCTAACACGCGCTGCAACGTTTTGAAATGTTTGGGCAACTGCTGCCACGCCACGAAACTCGCTTGCCATTGTTTCGGCTCGCGCAAAACCGGTAATTTCTGGCTGGTCGTTTGCTGATGCGTCAGCGTGAAGAAATCCGATTTGCGCAGGCGATAGCGCGAAGGCGCAATGTCGGCGTAAAGATTTTGCGCTTGTGGATACGCCGGAAGCTTGAACTTTTTCGCAGGCGGAAACGGCAAATTCAAAGCTTGCGCAATGACGTGCTGATCGCTGCCGCGCCGAAATGTGATGTCGGTGTCAGGATCAACGATGGTCTTTCCTTCAACGCCGATGAGGTCTAACGCAAATGTTCCTTCGTTGGGCATGGATGTTGCTCCTCTGAAAACGTAGCGCGATTTGCCAAATCGCGTTACACCGTCAAGCGATAGGTTCAATCTTGCCGCTACGCCGCACCACAAAGCGATGCCCACGCCAGCGAATTTCGTTGCCGCCAAAACTCACCAGCCAAACCCCGAAGCCAATCAGATCACGAACCGGCACGAGCCACAAGTATTTCAGCAACGCGCGATCTTTCATCAACATCACGCCCGCGAAAATGGCTGTTGCGAAGCGCAGCAAAATGGTGAGCGCCGCCAACATCCAGCCAAACGTTGTGCCGCCCAACGCCAAAAGCAGCAACAGCGAAGTCGCCAAACCGTGCGTCAAAATCAAACCGGCATAGCCTTTCGGACGTGAAATGCGCACCGCACGCGCCCAGCGCAATTGATGTTGCAGCATTGATTGTATTGTGTCCGGCGCAGCAATGTGAGCTACGACGTAATCCGAAAGCACGACTTCATAGCCCGCCGCCGCCGTCCAATTGCCGAGCAGAAAATCGTCGGCCAAATAATCCGCCACCCCGCGAAAGCCGCCGATTTTTTCCAGAATTTCGCGCCGCGTGACGACCGTCGAACCGAGCGCAAACTTGATGCCTTCGAGCGCACGCGACGACATCACTTCGGGGCCGAAGGTCGCGGCAATACCGATGTTTTCGAGCCGCGCGGCAAACGTCGTCGCCCGCGCACCGCGATACAAACACGTGACCATACCGACGCGCGGTTGTTGCAGCGGCGCAACCACGCGCCGCAAATAATCGGGCGTCACGCGAATGTCGCTGTCCACGACGAGCAAATGTTCGTGCGCGGCTTGTGCCAGCATGTTGTTCAGATTCGAGACCTTCGCGTTCGCCCCGATTTCATTGGCTGAAATCACCAAATCAATTTGCTGTTGCGGAAAATCAGCTTGCAATTGACGAATGATCGGCACCGCCGAGTCGTGTTCGTCGCGGCAGCCAAACACGAGTTGAAAGGCGGGATAGTCTTGCCGACAAAAGCTGGCGAAGTTTTCGTAGGCTTCGACATCTGCGCCGTGCACCGGAATCAATATCGAAACCGGCGGCGCGAAGTCTAAGCCTAAAGCTCGTTGCTGCCGCCGATCCCGCGCCCACAGACCACCAGCAATCATCGCCAACACGTAATACACCAGCGCCGCGACGACACAGATCAACAACACGACACGCGCCACAAAGAGCAATAAAAACGCGGGTGTAAACGCATTGTTCGTCGGATTGAGCCAGAGCAAAAGTTGCTGCGCAAAGCTCGTTGCCGCCTGGATCGCAAACGCTTCAAAACTCGCAGGCAGTGAGATGATCGCGACGCCAAACGTCACCAGCAACGTGCCCCACCAACGCGCTTGGGAAATCCGTTCGTGCAGCAAAAACTTCGAGCCAATCGTGTTCGTGATGTAACCGACCGCCGTCAACGGCACGACGTAACTCAAATCCGCATAGCTGAGCAAACTCAAAAACGAAAAGAACGAAAACGCCAAACACGCAACGCCCGCGATCAGATTGCCGTTCGTGAACAAACGCGGAATCGTTTTCAGCAGCAGACGCGGGCGCAACGACATCTCGCCGATTTGCTTCATGGCGCGCGCCGACAAAATTTCGCCGAGCGAGCTGAACACAATCAACATCGCCAGCAGCAGAAACGTCTTCATTCGGTTTCTTCTCCCGGAAACAACAGCGGCTCGCTCGTGCCCGTCGTTTTTTGCTCCGTGCGCGATACGACCGCCACGCCAATGCAAATCACCAGCGTGCCCGCCCAGCGCGTCAACGACACGTGTTCATTGAGCAACCACTTCGCCATCACCGCATTCAACGTGTAACCGAATGCCGTCACAGGCAACACATAACTCAAATCCGCCCACGACAGCGCCGCGAGATACAAAAAATAAAATCCAGCGAGAATCGCGATGCCGAGCCAGATGAACGGATTCGTGAAGACTTGCGCGCCGATGTGTAAAAGTTCTGCCGGGTTGAGCGTGTTGACCTCGCCCACGGTTTTCATGCCTTTCGTCAAGCACACATCGCCGAGCGTTTGGCATAGGATGGCGAAGAATAAAACGACGAGAGTTTTCATAAATCTGTTTGCACAATTCTCCATTCTCCATTCTTCATTCTCTATTCTTCATTCTCAGACAGAAACGGTGGCCTCTTTTCTTGCCTAACAATGAAGAATAGAGAATGAAGAATGGAGAATATTAACCGCGCGTCTCCCCGGCTTGCGCGTAATTGACTAACGAAAATCCAGCGGCCTGGATCGCTTGCCGCACACGCGGACTCAACAAGGCTTGCAACTCTTCTGCGCCGTGCGGGTTTTCTTTTCGGTTCCATGCTTCCGCATCGGGCGCAAGCGGATGCGCATAGATTTCGCAACTCGTGCGCGCCATCTGCGGGATCAAGCCGAGCAAATAGTCTTCGTTCAGGTTGCCGGTTTGCAACAAGCCATAGACGTTTTCCGGCACGACAAAACCGCGTCCGCGCAGTTTCTTCGCGCAACGACACGCCAACAAATTGAAGACGATTCCATGCACCAGCTTGAGGGCCAGCGACGAATGATCCAAGCGCAAGCTCAACCGCATTGCGCCGCTGACGACGCGCAACCGCTTCACCTGGAATTCTTCGCACAGCTTGAGGAGTTCGTCAAAAATCACCGGATGCATGTGCAAATGCGTGTGGCCATCCACGTGCGAAAACGGCAAGCCGGTCGCCACGAATTTCTCGAACTGCGCGCGCATTTCACGCCGCATTTCACGCCGCGCAGCAGAGCTGAAAAAATACTTCACACCCGCGACCAACGGGCTGTTCGTGAACTTGCCGTCGGCATCAACGAGGTGCGGAATTTGCGCAGGTGACAACGTCGCGCGTCCCAGCACCAACACAAGATGCAAGCCGACGGCGAGGCTCGGCGTGGCGCGTGCGATTTGCACCGCTTCGTCTGTCGCGCGTTCGTTGACCATCAAGCTGGTGCTGGTCAGAACGCCTTCTCGATGCGCTTGGAGGATGGCCTGATTGACGGCGGAAGAATAACCAAAGTCGTCGCCGTTGATGATAAGCGGGGCGGGTGGCTTTTGGGGCAAATTCATCCTAAGCAGTTTGCGCGAGGCTCAGCAAATACTCCTGCGAATTCAGTGCGCCTTCTTCGCGCGTCGCAGGCCGCAAATACTCGCCGTCCGATTGCAGCCAGCGCATCTTGGCGTGATCGGCCAACGGGATTTCGAGCACTTCACGGCGCACCCGTTCGCGGATGCGTTCGTCGCGCAGCGGAAAGATCACTTCAACGCGGCGATCCAGATTGCGGCTCATCCAATCGGCGCTGCCCACATAAATTTCTTCGTCGCCGCCGTTCGCAAAACAATACGCCCGCGAATGTTCCAAAAAGCGTCCGACGATGCTGCCGACACGAATCGTTTCGCTGTGCCCGTTGACGCCCGGACGCAAGCAGCAGATGCCGCGCACGATCAAATCAATGGGGACGCCCGCGCGCGAGGCCGCATACAACTCTTCGATGATGCTCGTGTCGGTCAGGCTGTTGAACTTCGCAACGATCCCAGCTTTGCGCCCCGCTTCGTGATGTGCGACTTCGCGGCGAATCAATTCGATGAACCGTTCGCGCAAATTGATCGGCGCGACCAGCAACTTGCGATAGGTGCTTTGCCGCGAATAGCCGGTCAAAAAATTGAACAAATCCGAGGCATCCGCGCCAAAATCCGGGTCGCACGTGAACAGACCGAGATCGGTGTAGATGCGCGCCGTGACCGGACTGTAATTGCCCGTGCTGAGATGCACGTAACGGCGCAACACATTGTTTTCCTGCCGCACGACGAGCGCGATTTTGGAGTGGGTTTTCAAGCCCAGCAACCCATAGACGACGTGGACACCGGCCTGCTCCAATTGCCGCGCCCATTGAATGTTGTTCTCTTCGTCAAAGCGCGCTTTCAATTCGACCAATACGGCCACTTGCTTGCCGCGCTCTGCCGCATCCATCAGCACTTTCACAATCGGCGAATCCGGCCCGACGCGATAGAGCGTTTGCTTGATCGCCAACACATTCGGATCATTCGCCGCCGCGCGCAAAAACTCTACGACCGGCGCAAACGAATCGTACGGATGATGCAGCAAGATGTCCTGATGCCGGATGGCGTCGAAAATAGGCTCGGAAGCTTTCAGCGCAGCCGGTGTCGCCGGTGTGAACGGCTTGTCTTTGAGCTTGGGCAGATCGAGTTTGTAGAGCGCCATCAAATCGGGGATGTTCAGCAATCCTTCCACCGTATAGACATCTTGCTCGACCAACTCCAATGCCTTTTTCAGCAACCCCAACATTTGTTGGCTCATGCCGGCGGCGACTTCCAAACGCACGCCAAAGCCGAAGCGTCGTTGCCGCAATTGCTGCTCGACGGACTTGAGCAAATCACCCGCTTCGTCTTCTTCGATCTCGATGTCGGCGTCGCGCGTGATGCGAAACGGCTGACATTCCTGCACGCGCATGCCTGGAAACAGCGTTTCGATATGCGCGGCGATGATTTCTTCGAGCAGCACGAACTGATGGCTGTCGCCCAATCGAATCAGGCGCGGCACGTTCGGCGGCAATTTGACGCGCGCGAATTTCGCTTCTTCGTCGTCGAATTGTTGCTGCGGCACCACCAGCATGCCAAGGTTCAGGCTAATGTTGGAAATGTAGGGGAACGGGTGACTGGGATCAAACGAAAGCGGCGTCAAAACAGGGAAAATGCGCTCCGTAAAAAATTGCTTCAACTCCTCGCGCTGCGCCTCGGATATTTCTGTGTACGGCACAATGAGCACGCCGTGTTCGGCCAGCTTGGGCAATACATCCTCATTCAAGCAGCGCATTTGGATTTGCAGCAATTGCTTCAGTCGTTCCGCGATCAAGCGCAACTGCGTCGCCGGGTTCAGTCCATCGGGTGAAAGCGTCGAAGGGTCCGCCTCCAACTGTTCCTGCAACCCCGACACGCGCACCATAAAAAATTCGTCGAGGTTGGTCGAAAAAATCGCCAGGAATTTCAGCCGTTCCAACAGCGGTTGCGTCTCGTCCAACGCCTCATCCAACACGCGCCGATTGAATTCAATCCAACTCAACTCGCGGTTGAGAAACAGATTTTCTTCGGCAGCGGGCAACTTCGCTTCTTTCACCGCCGCTGCTTTGGCTACAGGCTTTTCCAACACTTCGACTAACATAACTTACTTGTAAAGGGTAGCGCGATTTGGCAAAAAGCCGGCGGTACCAAACTGTTGACCCGCCCATTGGCAAAAAACCCGACAAC
>CAZWAK010000074.1:20647-32521 GCA_964631865.1 uncultured Heliobacteriaceae bacterium
AAATTGGCTTCTTTCCCAAATGTTTCCCCCCGCCATTCCCAAAACCCCGCTACACCGCAAAACCTCACTTACTTCAACGCTGTCCCCAGTCGTCGCCACTTGATGGAGTTGAAAAATTGTTGCTTGCTGTCGGGATCGTTCCAATTGAACGACCAATACACATAGAGCGGACGCCCGACAATATATTCGCGCGGCACAGCACCCCAGAAGCGGCTGTCCTGGCTGTTGTCGCGGCTGTCGCCCATCATAAAGTAATGCCCGTCGGGAATTTTGAACGGCGTGCCAACCGCGAATTTCATGTCGTGATCGTAGGGCGTCCCCTGACTGTGAAAGGTCTTCCATTTGGCATCGGGCGGCGCGGAGTCTTCCTGAATCACTTCCAACGCCGAGAGGTCAGACGAATTCGGAGCCAGATCAATCGTCACCATTTGTTCGGGCAATTCTTTGCCATTAATGAAAACCTTGCGATCTTTGACGAGGATTTCTTCGCCCGGCAAACCGATGCAGCGCTTGATGTAATTGACCGCCGGGTTCTTCGGCCATTTGAAGACGACGATGTCACCACGCACGATCTCGCGTTGTGGCAAGAGCGCGCTCAGGATGGGCGTCGGCTTGCCGTACAGAAATTTGTTGACGAAAAACTGATCGCCGATGTTGATGGTGTTTTGCATCGAGCCGGTCGGCACGTTCATCGCCTGAAAAATAAAGGTCATCAGAAACAACACCTGCACGCCCGTCACCAAAATCATTTCGGCATATTCGCGGAGAATGGATTTGGGCGGGCCTGTTTGTGTCGTCGTAACGGTTGGTTCTTCGGTCATAAATCCTTTGAAAGTGAACGTGATGTTAAGAAGCTGCGCGTGCGCATCGTCTGTCAACACGACAAGGTAATGCACGGCTGGCAGATCGTCAATCGGCTTTTCGCGTTTGCCGCGAACTGGTAGTTTATGCGCGATTCGTTATAATTCCCGCGCTATGAAAACCTCCATCGGCTTGATTCAAATGACCTGCACGGCAAGTCCGCAGGAAAACGTGGCGAAGTGTCTCGCCAAAATCGAAGAAGCCGCGCAGCGAGGCGCGAAAATTATCTGCACTCAAGAACTCTTCACCTCGCTCTATTTTTGCCAAACCGAAAATCACGACCACTTCAAATTAGCGGAAGCGATTCCCGGCCCCACGACCGAAGCGTTGTGCGCCGTCGCGGCCAAACACGAAGTCGTGATCGTCGGTTCGTTGTTCGAGCGGCGTGCGCCCGGCTTGTATCACAACACAGCGGTCGTGATTGATGCGGACGGCAAGCTACTCGGCAAGTACCGCAAAATGCACATCCCTGACGATCCGCTGTTTTACGAGAAGTTTTATTTCACGCCGGGAGATTTGGGTTTCAAGGCGTGGGAGACGCGCTACGGCAAAATCGGCGTGCTGATTTGTTGGGATCAATGGTATCCCGAAGGCGCGCGCTTGACGGCGTTGCAGGGCGCGCAGATTTTGTTTTACCCAACCGCGATTGGTTGGCAGCCCGATGAATTCGAGGAATACGGCGAACGCCAACACGCTTCGTGGGAAACCATTCAGCGCAGCCATGCGATTGCGAACGGCGTCTACGTCGCCGCCATCAATCGCGTTGGTCACGAACCCACGCCGCCGGAACATCCAGGCAAGGGCATTCAGTTTTGGGGGCAAAGTTTTTTGACCGACCCGTCCGGCCAAATCGTCACGAAAGGCAGTATCGAAGCCGAAGAGATTTTGATTGCTGAAGTAGACTTCGACAAACTTGATGTCCAACGCACGCATTGGCCGTTTCTACGCGACCGCCGTATTGATGCGTACAGCGAAATTACGAAACGAATGATTGATTGAACTGTATGGCTGTTGGCGCAGTAGTAAATTTTACCTGCACTGTGTAAAAGCTACATCATTCTCGCCGAAAATCTGGCATTCGAGTTCGCTTCCACTCGTCAAAACCGCACGTTTAACTTACAATCCCAAACAACAGTTACGTGAAAAGTTTAGCCTTCTCGCCGTCTTTGGCACGCGATTCGCTTGTCGTATGGCAGCGGTACAAAGAAACAGCAAAACCAGTGTTACAAGGATTCAGCCTATTCGGCACTAACCCACATCTTCTGCGCTGGTCATATTCACCCGGAGGCAAGCAAACCGCAATTTGGCTTGCACTACTAATTCGTCGTTCTTTCTGAACTCTACTACTCTTGTCGGTAGAGAATACTCTTGTCTAACTCCTGCTCATAAGTCACCACCCGTGCGATGGTGCTTATGGATTCGTGTATGCAGTCGTGCGACTGTATCGTTTCGCACAAACAAGAAGCGGGTCAACTTGCCTAGCCTTGAGAACTAACAAGTCAACCCGCGTTGGTAACCATCTTAATCTATGAAAGGATCAAAATGATTGCGGATACCTTACGTCAATTCCCCACGCACGTCAACATCTCCTACCTGCTAAACCACTACAATTGCAGGGAAACTGTTCCCCCATAAAGCGGTGCTGCGACTGTCTTGAGGGGCTTCAGCAAATTCATTCTTATGCGACCTTGTGAGAGTACTCAGTCACAAGAGAGAGAAAGAAGAATTCCCCCCTCGTTCACGTAACAAACCTACACTTTTATGTGGGTATTTTCTTAGGAGTTGAAATATGAAACGCTTTTTGCTTTCGATGACAATCTTTCTTTTCGCAACGCTCTCTGCGCTGGCGCAGCCAACTCTTACGAGCGTCTTTCCCGGATCAGTCGCTCCCGGCTCACCTCCCTTATGGATTGAGGTGAACGGCACGAACCTGTCCGCGCCGGGGGCACTACTGAAACTCAACGGAGTCGTGCAAGGACAGTGCAATGGGGTGATTCAGGATACAGGGTCAGATGGTGCGCGTAGGTTGCGGTTTTGCTTAGGCAGCGATTCTTTCGCTTCCGCAGGAGAAAAAGACTTGGTGGTGAACATTGGCGGTGTGGACTCAAACCCAGTCAAGTTCTTGGTCGGTCAAGTTCCCCCAACATCCGGTGCAGTGCTTATCTTCCCCTGGTTTAAATTTGATGTAGCTTCACCGGGGACAGCCGATAGTGAACTGACTATTTGGTACACTGACAAGCCGGAATTCAACGCGGGATCGCAAAATCATGTGCGCGTGTTTTTCGTTGGTAAGAGTGGTGCTTTTGATGAGATCAATCTTACCAACTTTGAGCCGAATAAGCGGTTTACTCAAAAGCTATCCAATCTTGCTGCGCTTCCCCCCTCAGAGACAGAGGGGTACATTGTGGCAATAGTCACTAACGGCGCTGATCCCCTTCGTTTGAATGTGCTTTCAGGATCACTCACTGTTACTTATTCGGTGGGATCGGGGAAAGCAGCGGGAGTAATTAAGCCGATAGTTATAAAAGCACTGTCTGCCTCTCCTGCTGCTTGTGGTACAACAACTTGTGACCTCAGGTTTGATGGAATCAACTATGAACGCTTACCCGGTGTCATTAGCTTCGGGTCGTTTAATCGTATTGGCAGTGGTGGTTCGGTTACGCAACGAGTGTACGTTCAGAAGTTTCCCAGCAGCTTGACGGGTAGTGTGGCGTCGTATTCTGCACCAGATAAGCTTATCTTCACCAAATATCCTACGCACTTTGGCGTACCCTCGTATCTGCGGAAAGCGCTGGTATTTTCCGGTTCGAGTAACTATGCTAACTCTGTTCCAAACTTAGCCATTCCCGCAACTTTAGCTGCGTGGAATACTGCGTTTCCCGATCAGAGTCGTGGGCATTTTTGGGCGGCAGAAGCCAATGCTACCAGTGCGACATCCTCAACGGATAACACGGGGAATCCGTCTGGTCTTCCTATTTTCGGTGCTGTCATCAGTGACTATTCGACTTATGGCTACTTTGAGCAAGCATCCGTGAATGAGCAGGCCAAGCCATTTACGCTGACTATCAATAGGGCGTATGCACATCTCTATACGCTTGCCGCATATTATTAAGCGTCACGAGGGGGGTAGTCCTACCCCCCTACTTTCTGTTAGTGCTGGATCGCCGAGACAAACGGCGCGAACGTAAGGTTTCTGTGCGATTTGGGAGATTGGTAAAAGATGCCTGGATGAGCATAGTGACCGTAGGCCCGGTAGGGAATTGTGGTTCAGTTAAAAGGCGAATTTTCTGTGCTCTCGGATCATTCTTGAAGATGATTTCTTCATTGGAAAATCTATGTAAAAAAGTGAATGCTGTACCGCTGTAGAGGCACGGAAACGTAACATCCCCATCGGTTAGATCAAACTTTATACTTACACCAAAACCAGACATGTTTCTTTTTTCTGAGACGACCAGAATTGTTCCCAATGTCGCTATATTTGCATCTTCCGAGTCAGCAGCCATTGGCTGTATGGCAGGCTCGCAAGGTGTAACCTTCACGTGAATAATGTCGTTTGATGTGTAAATATCCGCTGACAAATCGTCCACCATTACTACCTTGTCCGTTGGCTTACTGGTCTGGAAAGTGTGAAACCGGATATTTTTGATGGTTACCGTCTTGGGTTGCGCGCTAGCCGAGGTGATGAGAAACAAAAACAGCGTAGAGAGGATCAGGAAGTTTCGCATAAATACTCCTTTGAATGAGGGTGTGCCGGTTCGTGTCTAAGGGTGACGACGCCGAAAAAGTAAAGTCTTTTCGCCCGCTTGTCAAGTTTTGAAATATTAAAATCCAGGGCGGTAATTTTTACACTCCACCGCTACTCCGGTCATCCTCACTTCCACTGCATTTCAAGCTACAAAAAAACGCGAAATATCCAGAAAACCGATTGTGGCGCTTGGCCGCAAACCGTTCTTCCGCACGTTTCGCGTTGCTTCTATTCGGATTGTTTGTTCGCGTTATGCGATAGTGATTTCCGGCGCGAGATACAGCCCCTGCATTTGAGGTCAATCACTCTGCTCGCTAGGCGGGAGGCCGCGTTGCAAGCGCAGCACGAGATTTTCTAATTGCAGCCGGAAGTTCTCGCGTTCTGTCGCCTGTTGCTCCTTTTGATGTTGAAGCTGTAATTCCAGGCGTAGCACACGATCCGCGAGGGAACGATTTTCGTCAGACAATCTGCCAACGGAATCGGTTAGATCAGTCAGCCGCTGATCGTGGCCTTTGACCTGTCGCCGTAAATCAAAGACATCTCGCACTAGCTCTAAAAGCTTTTTCCACATGCCTGCTCCCGGTTGAGGCGAATCGCCTCAAGGTTACGGTTAATGCGGGCTAGATTCTCATCTACACGCGCCATCATTCGTTGGTGTTCGTCCTTGTCTTTCTTTGCTTCCGCCAAGTAGGCATCGAGTAACGCTTCCAGTTCAGCACGTTCGTTTTCGGTAATCGTCAAAGGGATCGCTTGATTCATAATAAAGCTCCTTTCCTGAGCTATCCTAGCAAGAGAATTCTCACTCGACAACGCAAAACACGCGGGGCAAGCCATCATACAAGGTTAACTTACCGCCGCGTGTTTTGGTTTTCTCAGCTAAGTTGTGTCGTCACGCAATCGTGATTTCGGGCGCGAGATACACGTCCTGAATCACTTGCAACAACGCTGCACCTTCCGCCATCGGGCGTTGGAAGGCTTTGCGACCGGAGATCAAGCCCGTGCCGCCCGCACGTTTGTTGATGATCGCTGTGCGTACGGCTTCTTTCAGATCGCTTTCGCCGCTCGATGCGCCGCCGGAGTTAATCAGCCCGGCGCGCCCCATATAACAATTCGCAATCTGATAGCGCGTCAGGTCAATCGGATGATCCGTCGTCAGTTCGCTGTAGATGCGTTTGTCGGTTTTGCCGTACGCGCTTTCGCCTGTGTTCAGCGCCAAATAGCCGCCGTTATTTTCGGGTAGCTTTTGTTTGATGATGTCGGCTTCGATGGTGACGCCGAGGTGATTGGCTTGGCCGGTCAAATCTGCTGAGACGTGATAGTCCTTCTCTTTGGTCTTGAACGCTTCGTTGCGCGCGTAGCACCACAGCACGGTGAACAAACCGAGTTCGTGCGCGCGGCGAAACGCTTGGCTAACTTCGACGATTTGGCGGCGCGATTCCTGCGAGCCGAAATAGATTGTCGCGCCGACGCCCGTCGCGCCCATATCGAAGGCCTGCTCGACTTGGCCAAACAGAATTTGATCGAAGGCGTTCGGGTACGACATGAATTCGTTGTGGTTGAGTTTGACGATGAACGGAATCTTGTGCGCGTATTTGCGCGCCGTTGCGCCGAGCACGCCGAGCGTCGAAGCCACCGCGCTGCAGCCGCCTTCAATCGCTAATTTGACGATGTTTTCGGGATCGAAGTAGATCGGGTTTTTGGCAAAGCTCGCTCCGGCGGAATGTTCGATGCCCTGGTCTACGGGCAGGATCGAAACGTAGCCTGTGCCGCGCAGCCGACCGTGATTGAAGAGGTCTTGCAAGTTGCGCAGCACGACGCTCGAGCGGTCAGTGTCGAGCCAGACGCGGTCAATGAAGTCCGGGCCGGGCAAATGAATGTGTTCTTTGGCGATGGTTTTGCACTGATGGGTAAGTAACGCTTCGGCTTCTGCGCCGAGTAATTGCTCAATTGCTTTGATGTCCACTGATAAAATCCTCCGTATAGATACGATAAAGTCAGCTTTCAGAATCGGTGATTTTAGGTCGCGGCAGCGGCAATTGCAACGAACACTCCCAAGCCCCACATAAATGAATTTTATGGCGCACTAAGTCGCGGCGAATTCCGTCACGACGGCCATCATTTCGTCCAATTGGTCGTCGAAGAAATGCCCTGCGCCCGCGATGGTCACGAGGCGGCAATCGTTGTCGGGCGGCAGCGATTGAAGCAGTTCTGCCAGCGGCGCAAGCGGAGCGATCTCGTCGTTTGTGCCGTGAATGAAGAGTTTCGGTTTGTAACAGGCCAGCAAGACGGCGCGGCTGTGCATTCGTACCGGCGCACCAATCGCAATCAGCTTCGTCACGCGCGGATCGGCGCAACCGACGCGCAGGCCAATCGCCGAGCCGAACGAAAAGCCCGCGACGATCACGTCCTGGGCGTCGGGATGTTTGCTGAGCAGATAATCCAACGCGATGCGTGCGTCTTCGGCTTCGCCCGCGCCGTCGTCAAACGTGCCGGTGCTGTAGCCGACGCCGCGAAAATTGAAGCGCAGCGTTTCGTAGCCCGCGTGATTCAACGCCCGCGCGGCGCGAAAGACGACTTTGTTGTGCATCGTCCCGCCGTGCAGCGGATGCGGATGCAAGACCAGCGCGACGCGCCCCGTGCGATGATCTTCCGGGCGATAGATGGCTTCCAATCGTCCGTGCGGAGCGGGGATAAAAAAATTGCCTTTGGGATATGGATACATAGTCAAAACCCACGACAAATCATTGCTGAGCAGCAAGGCAATATTTGCGGCTTGGGCGAAAAACCTTTTGGTTGGGGCGAGGGAAATCACATACACTGTGCCCGCGCGAAAGTCAGTCTAGCCCATTTTCCCGGTGGGATAAATATACGAACGGCGATTTTACGGCGATGAACCCCAAGCAGATCGAAGAATTTTTTCACCTCACCTCGGTCCAGAAGTATTTGTTGCGGCAAAGCGAACAGGCTCCTGCGCCCGCGTACGTGGCGCAATTCAGTTGTCAATTGGAAGGGCCGTTGGACGTCCCGGCGTTCGAGCGCGCCTGGCAAAAAGTGACGAACCACCAGCCTGGTTTGCGGATGACCTTTGTGAGCGGCGACCTCAAGGAACCGGTGCAGGTCGTCAACCGCAATGTCCTCGTAGAGTTGGAAAAACAGGACTGGCGCAATCTGGCCGCCGCCGATCAAGCCCGCCGCTTACCCGAAATCTTCCAGGCAGATCGGCAACCGGGGTTCGTCTTGCAAACGCCGCCGCTCTGGCGTATGACACTCGTGCGGTTGAGCGAAGAACGCTATCAATTCATTTGGACGTATCACGAATTGCTCTTTGATGAACGGTCGTTGCCGCTGCTGTTCAATGAGGCGCTCCATCATTATCAAGCAATTTTGCAAGGAAAAAACCTGTCGCTGCCGTTGCCGGTTCCGATGCGCAAATATCTGGAGTGGAGCAAAAAAGCCCCCGCTCCGGCGCGCTTTTGGCAAACGTATCTCCGAGGCTTTTCCGAACCGACGCCGCTCGCGTTGACCTTGCCGGAAACAACTGCACAACTCGCGGTCGAAAAGGCAGGCACGCTGCGGGCGCTGGCCGAGCAACAATACATCGCACCGGAAGTGATGGCTTATGGCGCGTGGGCGTTGTTGCTGAGCCGCTTGAGCGGTCAGACGGATGTGGTGTTCGGCATCACGGTTTCCGGGCGGCCTGCCGACTTGCACGGAGCCGAGCGATTGATCGGGCATTTGCGCAACACCGTGCCGTTTCGCGTCCGCATTCAACCCGATGCGATGGTGGTCGAATGGCTGACGGAGTTGCAAAACCAGTGGGCGGAGTTGCACCGCTACAGTCATTCGTCGCTCGCCCAAATCGAAAGCTGGAGCGAGGTGGTCGCGCCGCAGCCGCTGTTTGCCAGCGTCGTCGTGTTCGAGGCCGCCGCGGTGGGCACGAGCCTGACGCGCGAAATCGCCGGGTTGCAAATTCAGTCGGACAGTTTGGTGTCGCCCAATCATTTTCCGCTGGCCGTGATGGTGCGAGAGCGCGGCGCGTGGGAATTGACGGGCGATGCGCACATCACCCATCTACGTTTTCTGTTAGAACAGTTCGCCATCGCGCCCCAACGCCGCCTCGCCGAAATCGTGTTGCCAACCGAGAGCGCGTCGCTCCCGGCGGCAGCCAATGGAGTTGCCCCAGGAAGTTCATTTTCGTTCTCGACTTTTTTGAGCGACGAAGAAGAGCAAGAAGAGGAGCAAGCTATGTTTGCACAAATGTCACCGGAACGACCGCTGACCATCGCGCAGGAAGAAGAGGAACAAGGCTGGGTGGATTGGCTCAAAGGCAACCAATGCGTTCACGAATTGTTTGAGGCACGCGCCGCCGAGACGCCCGACACAACCGCCGTGCAGTGGCAAGGCCAAACGCTCACGTATCGAGAACTCAATGCGCGCGCGAACCAGTTGGCGCATTACCTGCGCAAGCTCAACGTCGTGCCGTCAATTCCGGTCGGCTTGTGTTTTGTGCCCTCGATGGAAGGCATCGTCGCGATGCTCGGCGTGCTCAAGGCCGGCGGCGCATATTTGCCGCTGGACGCCGCGCTGGACGAATACGACTTGCAAGCCATCATCACGGACTCGGCCACTTCAGTGCTCTTGACACAGACACGTCTCGAACCCAAGTTCCGCGCGGTTCCGCTGCATTGCATCGTGCTGTGTCTCGATAGCGATTGGACGATGATCGCCGAAGAAGCGGCGGACAATCTCGGTTGCCAGGTGAGCGACGAACATCCCGCTTGTTTTCTCATCGCAGCGGAAACGCCCGCCGTCATCACACACGCACGCCTCGCGCAAGCCGTCGGCACGGCGCAGGAATGGTTTCGCTTTGCGCCAGACGATCCCTGGCATCTCTTCGGCGCGCTGCCGCCTGAACCTGTGCCTGCTGCGACGTTAGAAGACGAGGCGCTGAACGAGTTGAATCGCGGGATGGATTGGTTTGATCTTCAGCCGGAACTCGCGCTGGAAACTGCGCCTGCAACAGAACCGCCGCTGAACCCGGATGCAGATGTTGTGCCTGACGCAGTGCCCGATGCAGCCTTCGACGCAATGTTCGCCCCGACGTTCGGTGCAACGGCTGACGTCGCGCCGGACTTTGCTTTGGAGTTGGATGAAGCGATGGAGGCGAACGCAGAGACCGCTTCAACGGCAGAGCTTGAATTGGACTTGCCGCCGTCCGCCGAGCCAGCACCGCTCGCCGCTGAACCAACATCGGCGGCCAGCGCGGTGGCCGCTGAACCTGAGCTTGAGTCGTCCACGCTTGCGCCCATTCAGCAATGGTTTTTTGCGCAGCAGCCCGCCGTGCCGCAGCATTGGAACGTTTCGCTGCTCGTCGAAATTGAGGAGCGCCTCGAAACAACCACGCTCCAACAAGCCTTGCGGCAGGTGATCGAACAGCACGATGCCTTGCGCTGGCGTTTTGTGGAAACGGAAAGCGGTTGGCAGTTAGAGACCGCCGCCGAAGCGACGGCGCTGCCGTTCGAGTATGTGGATTACTCGGCCAAATGGGCGCGCAGTCAGCGCAAAGCCATCGAAGAAACTGCCGAAAAATTGCAAGCCAGTTTGCACCTGAGCGAGGGGCCGTTGTGGCGCGCGGCGTACTTCGATCTGGGCCCAGGTCGTTCGCATCGGCTGCTCATCCTCGCGCATCAATTGATCGCCGACGAAGCTTCGTTGCGCCTGTTTCTGCACGATTGGCTGACCACGTATGAACATTTGCACCACGATCAGGACGTGGCGCTGCCGCCGCCAACGGTTTCGTATCAGGATTGGTGGCAAACGCTCGTGGCCGCGCAGGCAGAAGAAACGCAGGCGGAAGAGCGGCAGTATTGGCAGCAACTGCGAACGCGGTCGCAACCAACCTTGCCGATAGATCATCCCGACCACAGCAATACTTACGGGCAAGTGGATCGCGTCTTCGTTTCGCTCAACAGCAAAGAAACCGAGAGCCTGCTGCAACAGGTTCCCGCCGCTGCTGAAGCGGATGTCAACGAAGTCGTATTGACAGCCTTAACGCTCGCGTTGGCGCGCTGGGCAGAGGCCGACGGGGCGTGGTTGGAAGTAGAACGCGAGGCGCGTGGGTTGCCAATGGTGGACGTGGCGCACACGATGGGCTGGGTTGCGATGAAGTTCCCCGTTTGGTTGGAAGTGGACGCCGCCGCCGAGGAGGCAGACGCTTTGCAAGCCGTGCAGGCGCAGTTGCGCGCGCTTCCGGGCGACGGTTTCAGTTACGGTTTGTGGCGTTACAACCGCGCGACCGCGACCGCGCTGGCCGAGGTTCCGCAACCACAGATTAGCTTCAAGTATTTGGCCGTTCCGCCGGAAGAAACGGCGTGGCGAGTCGCACCGGAATCCGTTGGCCCCGAACACGACCCGCACAACGCACGCCACGTACTGATCGCCGTGACGGGCGCGATGAACCTGAACATGCTGGAGTTTCGCTGGGACTATGCCAAAGAACAGTTCGAGCAAAAAAACATCGGCGCGCTCGTGAATGGCTTTATCGAAGAACTGCGCCGCTTGATTCATCACTACGCACCCTGAAGCCCGCGGGGCAACGATTGCACTTTGGCGGCTTTGCGGTGAAAATCCCCGATATGACTACATCACCGAAAACCGCCCGCCGCTGGAAATTGTGGCTCGCGCTGTTGCTGCTCATCGCGACCGCGCTCGCCGTCGTCATCATTCCCGTCTTCGTCATCATGCCCTTCAAAGCGCAAACCGCAGCGGGCATCGAATGGGCCTATTGGCTGCGCCGCATCGCGCCCTGGACAACCATCATCACCTTGCTGCTCGCGTTGCCGCTGAGCCTTCGCTTGTGGCGCGGCGCGCGGTGGTGGAGCCGCGCGGCACTGCCGTTATTGCTTGCGCCGCTCGTCGCTGCCGCGTGGTTTGCGCGGCAAAATCATTTCGAGTGGATGTTCAATCCGCTGCCCAACGCCGCGTACGCGAACGTCAGCGAAGCGAGTTTCGTTAATGACGACGATATGGTTTTGGCCGTCGAAATCAACGGCGAAGCCGTCGCGTACCCCGTGCGGCAAATGGGCTATCATCACGTCATCAACGATGTCGTCGGAGGCAGGCCGATCACGGCGACTTACTGAACGCTCTGTCACACCGGTCTGGTGTGGGAATCCGAAGTTGACGGACAGCCGCTGAAATTTCATCTCGCGGGCATCAACAACCAGAACTTCATCATGCGCGATGAAGAGACAGGGTCCTGGTGGCAG
>CAZWAK010000075.1:0-1060 GCA_964631865.1 uncultured Heliobacteriaceae bacterium
GAACAAGGTTTGCCGATCCTCACGCCGGAATGGTTGGTGATCCTGAAATACATTGCGCGGCGCAGCAAAGACAAAATTGATTTGGATTGGCTGGTGCAACAAGCCGGGCTGGTAGATCGAGATCAGGTGAAGCAACACATCATTGAAGTGATGGGTGAAAAAGCTGCCGTGTTTCCGATTGCAGAGTTAGAAGAAATTTTCCAACGCGCTGATCTGAACAAATGGCGCGATCAAGATGCAGACTAACGCAGGCATTTACCTTCACATCCCGTTTTGCGCGTCGCGCTGTCATTACTGCAACTTTGCGACGGGCGGTTATGAAGCGGAGGCGGCAAGGCGATACGTGGCCGCTTTGGTTTGTGAAATCGAACGTGCTGAGATGAAGGAGGCAATGTGGGAAGTAGACACAATCTACTTCGGCGGCGGCACGCCTACAACCTTGAGCCTCGCGCAACTCAGCAGTATTCTCACCACTTGCCGTCAGAAATTTACTGTCGCCGAAAGCACCGAGATCACAATTGAAGCCAATCCCGGCACAATTTCGCGCGAGTATTTTCAAGGCTTGCGCGCGCTCGGTTTCAATCGTATCAGCTTCGGTGTGCAATCGTTTGATGAAGCCGAACTGAAGATGATTGATCGCGTTCACGATGCAGACGAAGCGCGCGAAGCAGTTCATCTCGCACGGCAAGCAGGCTTCACCAACATCAGCATTGATTTGATTGCGGGCTTGCCCGAACAGCGCATGGAAACGTGGCAACAGAATCTCGAAGAAGCCTTTGCGCTCGGCACCGAACATCTTTCCGTTTACCTGCTGGAACTCTACAAGGACGCGCCGCTCTTGCATCGCATCGAACGCGGCGAATTGCGTGCGATTGACGAAGAGCTAACAGTTGCGATGTACTACGCGCTGTTGGACGAAGCGGCGCGACACGGCTTCGAGCATTACGAACTCTCGAATTGGGCGAAGCCGGGCTATGAATCGCGCCACAATTTGAAATATTGGACAGGCGCACCCTATTGGGCGTTCGGCGTGTCCGCCGCGGGTTACGATGGACATTCG
>CAZWAK010000075.1:1070-32363 GCA_964631865.1 uncultured Heliobacteriaceae bacterium
GGTCGAACACGCGCAACATTCACGAATATTTGCAACGTATCGAGGCAGGCGATTCGCCCGTCACTGAGCGCACCGAATTGGACGCGGAGGATTTGCAAAGTGAAGCGATCTTCCTCAAACTGCGCTTGGCAGACGGCGTGAATTTGCGCGCGCATCAAACGCAATTCGGCGTCAATGTGCAGGAGCGGTATCACGAAGAATTGTCACGCCTGAGCGAAGCCGGATTGATTGAACTCAAGGACGAACGGCTTCGCATTTCGCGCAAGGGCAAAGTTCTTGCCAACGAGGTTTTTCAAGTATTCGTATGAACTGGATTGATTTACGCAGTGACACGGTCACCAAACCCACACCTGCGATGCGCCGCGCGATGGCCGACGCAGAAGTCGGCGATGATGTGTACGGCGAAGACCCGACGGTCAATTGCTTGCAGGAACGTGCCGCCGAAATCTTTGGCAAAGAAGCCGCATTGTTTGTACCGACCGGTTCGATGGGCAATCAGCTTTGCGTCAAGCTGCACACGAAGCCAGGAACCGAAGTTGTCCTCGAAGAACGCAGCCACATTTACAACTACGAAATGGGCGGCGCAGGCGTGTTTTCCGGCGTCACCATTCGTTCGGTGCGCGGCGAAAACGGGATGCTGACGAAAGAGTTGGTCGCAGGCGCAATTCATCATCAAGCGCCCTATTACGTCACGCCGACTTCGCTCGTTGCGCTCGAAAACACACACAATATGGCGGGCGGTTCCGTGCTGCCGTTGCAGGTTGCGGCAGAGATTTGCGACTACGTGCATTCGCTCGGCTTGCCTGTGCATTTGGATGGCGCGCGGATATTCAATGCTGCTGTCGCGTTGAATACGACTGTTGCCGACATCGCGCGTCCGTTTGATTCGGTGATGTTTTGTCTGTCGAAAGGCTTGGGCGCACCGGTCGGTTCGATGATCGTTGGCCGCCGCGATTTTATTGACGAAGCCAGATCGTGGCGCAAACGATTGGGCGGCGGGATGCGGCAAGTCGGCGTGCTGGCCGCCGCCGGAATGCTCGCGCTCGAAGAATCGCCCAACGTTTTGCCCGACGATCACGCGAACGCGAAACGCTTAGCCGCAGGCGTCGCCGAACTGCGCGGCATTCGCATTGACCCGGAAGCCGTGCAAACGAACATTGTGATTTTTGATGTTGCTGAAACGGGCAAAACGACCGCCGAAGTTTCGCAGGGCTTGAAAGCACACGGCGTGCTTGCCAACGGCATCAACGCCCGCGAAATGCGCATGGTCACGCACTATGACGTGAGCCGCGCCGACATCGAGACGACCTTGAACGTAATGCAACTGGTAGTTGGTGGTTAGTGGTTGGTGGCTGGCACAAACCAGTTACCAACCACTAACCACCAACTACCAACCACCACTTATGATAATTGCTATTGACGGCCCTGCCGGAGCAGGGAAAAGCACCATCGCCAGAGCTTTGGCACGACAGTTGAACTATCTCTACATTGACACGGGCGCGATGTACCGCGCTGTTGCCTGGAAAGTCTTGCAAGAGAAAATCGAATTGGCAGACGCGCTGCGCATTGGACAAATTGCGGCGGAAGCCGTAATTGAACTCGCGGGCGGCGTGGACGATTTGCGCGTCCGCATTGATGGCCACGACATCACGGGCGAAATCCGCACGCCGGAGATTAGTCAAGCCGCCTCCATCGTTTCCGCGATTCCAGCAGTACGGCGCGCGCTCGTCGCACGGCAGCAGGAAATGGGGCGCATAGGCAATGTCGTGATGGAAGGCCGCGACATCGGCACAGTCGTGTTTCCTGATGCCGATGTGAAAATCTTTCTGGATGCTTCGGCAGCGGCGCGCACGGAAAGACGATTTGCCGAAGACTTGCAAAAAGGTGCAGCAGCTTCCATCGAAGAGACACGTTCGGGACTAGCTTCCCGCGACCAACGCGATAGCACGCGCGCCGATTCGCCGCTTGTACAAGCTGCCGACGCGGTTTACATTGACACTTCCGACCATACGGTTGATGAAGTGATTGAACGCGTGATGCAAATTATCGAGGAAAGAAAGATGTAAATGGGCAAGCAGTTCAGGTGTAAAGCGATTTGGCAAATCGCTGCCGTCCGAGTTACCCCCTCGCGATTTGGCAAATCGCGCTACATCGCAACACTCGAATCTTTATTTATGAAAAAGCGTGAGGAAACGTTGTCATTGCACAAACGGCCTGTCGAAACCGTGACGATCCAAATTCCGGCGGATACGCGCCAGTCATTGCAACAGGTGGCCGCCACCAAAGACATGTCGGAAGCGGCCTTGCTGAAACTTTATATTGGCAATGGCCTGCGACAGGATTTGTCGCGGCTGTTTTCCGACCGCGTGCTGGAGATGACGCAAAAGGTCTTGTCCAGGCATCTCCAATCCGAAGAAGAAGTCCGTCGCATAATGCAAGAAATTCGTGGGCAAGAGGCGGCTTGAATATGTTTACCGGAATCATCGAAGAACTCGGCACGATCCAGACGCTCACGAACGCTCGTGACGGCGCGCGGATTGTCGTGCAAGCACCAACCATTTTGTCCGACGCCAAGATTGGCGACAGCATCGCGGTCAACGGCGTGTGCCTGACCGTCATCGAAAAAACAGCCACGACGTTTGCCGCCGACATCTCCGCCGAAACCTTGCGCCGCACGAGCCTGAAGCAAATTCGCACGGGCAGCAAAGTCAATCTCGAACGCCCGATGACGCCGAACGCACGATTTGGCGGGCATATCGTGCAGGGGCACGTTGATGGAATGGGCGAATTCGCCAGCGCCAAAGCCGAAGGCGACGGCTGGAATGTACGCATCCAGTTTCCCGCCGAACTCGGCAAATACATCGTTGAAAAAGGCTCCATCACGGTGGACGGCATCAGCTTGACGGTCGCGGCGCTCGGCGAGGATTGGTTTGAAATTGCCGTGATTCCGCATACGTGGAAAGTCACGAATTTGTGTACGATGAAACCGGGCGAAGCAGTGAATCTGGAAGTAGACATCATTGCGAAATATGTAGAGCGGATGCTGCGCGGATATGTGCCACAGCAGGTGAAGAGTGGCTTGAGCTTGGAAAAATTAGCGGAGATGGGCTACTGACAGCAATGGAGCGAGAATGGATGCGATCTACTTGTAGAAAGCCAAATAGATCGAAGTAATAATTAGTAGATCGCGCGATCTACTAATAGAGCTTTCAGGTAGCCGCCTAATTCATGTTGTGTGATAAATCAATACTCCGAAAGACGAAAGTAGAGGAGTAAAAGCTCAAAAGATGTCAGAAATAATCAATGAAGCACTAATTGAAATGCATTATCTAAAAGCCATTGCAAATCATTTTGCTTCGATGTATGGCGCGAACTTCTTGAAAGTTCTAAAACCATCACCTCAACAAGAAGCTTGGGTTGGTTTCGATCAAGGATGGGTTCATACAACTGTTACGACAGGGCAATTACTTACCGGCTTAAAAAGTGCAATCAGAGCAGAGCAAACAACAATCCCTAGGCTATACTTGGGCTATTTCATGCAATTCAAACTCGTCGAGGATATGAAAAGACAGAGCAAGACTATGCCTTCAGGGTTTAATGTTCCTTACTTGAGGGTAAAATTATCAATGAACCCAAGCAAATTAACTGGTATTTCTCAACACGAGACACTACTCCGTCTCCGGGAAATTAAGTATGCCTCAGTTTCTTATGCTTGCGCGCTCCTGATTGACATTAATGACATTTATAAAGAGCCAAACCTGAACCAGTTATTATGTGTTCCTCTAAATTCTGCTCCAACCGGCTGGGCAACAAATCAACCTCATCATATTTACTTCAAAAATTCGACGGATACTTCACCTTATTGGTGTAGTGAGCCGGTCAAAGGAAAGGCGTTCACTTTTCCGCAATGGACAAGCCTTGATTCTGAGCACGGACCTAAATTACTCACCCCTGAACATTTGGAGACGCTCCTTCAAGACTCAAGGCAAGCATTGAGAATAGGAAAGAATAAATATGAGGATAAGATGACTAGCACGATATCAGAAAGCTTCACTCTTTTTGAATTTTCAATACCTACAGATGATGGTCAGAAAATCACTTAACGAGTTGTTAAGAATAAACAGGAGACCCCAAATGCTACGAACAAAATGTGCTGTTACGTTTCTTACTCTCACCCTCGTTTTCGCAACCTTGCCGATTCAGGCACAGACCGCCGCCCAACCTGCGCCCGCGAAACCGTCCAACGATCCGATTGATCGCATCAAGGACGAAGGGATGAATCGGTCGCAGGTGATGCAGACGTTGTCCTACTTGACCGATGTGATTGGCCCGCGCTTGACCGCTTCACCGAACCTCAAACGGGCGAACGAATGGACGCGCGACAAGATGAAGGAATGGGGCTTGGAAAACGCGCACCTCGAAGCGTGGGGCCCGTTTGGTCGCGGCTGGTCGCTGAGATCGTTTTATGCCGAAGTCACCGAGCCGCAAGCCATCCCGCTGATCGCCTTCCCGAAAGCGTGGTCGCCGGGTACGAATGGATTGCAGACGACGGAGGTCGTGTACCTGGAAGCCAAAGACGAAAAGGAGTTGGAAAAATATAAAGGCACGCTCAAAGGCAAAATCGTGCTCAGCGCGCCGATCAAAGAAGTCAAAGCCTTATTCGATGCGCCCGGACGACGCTTGACCGAAAAGCAATTGCTGGCGCTCGCCGACGCACCTGATCCGGCGAAACAACGCGGCGGGCCGATGGGGGATATGGCGAACAATCCGCAGTTTATGGAGTTTGTCAAAAACGCTGTGTTGGATGCGCGACGCTTGAAATTCCTGGTGAATGAAGGTGTGACTGCGATCCTCGCTCCGCCCTACAATGGCGATGGCGGCACGATCTTTCTGGAACAAGCAGAAGTGCCGCGCGACATCAAATCTGAAAATCCGATGATGGCGATTGCGGAAATGTTTATGGGCAATGTGAATGCCTGGAGCAAAGATGCGCCGAAAACGCTGCCGCAAATTACTGTTGCGCGCGAGCAGTACAATCGCTTGCTGCGCATTCTGCAAGCGGGCGAGAAACTGCAAATGCGCCTCAATCTCGACGTGCAATTTCACGAGCAGGATTTGATGGCGTACAACACGATTGCCGAACTCCCCGGCACGGACAAAAAAGACGAACTGGTGATGGTTGGCGCGCACATAGATTCGTGGCACAGCGGCACGGGTGCGACCGACAATGGCGCGGGTTGTGCGGTGGCGATGGAAGCGGTTCGTATCTTAAAAGCCCTGAATTTACAGCCGCGCCGCACGATTCGCGTCGCGTTGTGGAGCGGAGAAGAACAAGGTTTGTTTGGCTCGCGCGCGTATGTGAAAGACCATTTCGGCGAGCGTGAGGCGAGTTCTCCGATGGCGGAAATGGCGGCGATGATGGGCGGTGGCGGCGGCAACGCGAAGATCATTAAGAAACCGGACTACGATAAATTCTCGGCGTACTTTAACCTCGACAACGGCACAGGCAAGATTCGTGGCGTGTATTTGCAGGGCAACGAAGCTGTGCGTCCAATCTTCCGCGAGTGGTTGATGCCGTTTCGTGATTTGGGCGCGACGACGCTGACGATTTCCAACACGGGCGGCACGGATCATTTGTCGTTCGATGCGATTGGCTTGCCCGGCTTCCAGTTTATTCAAGACGATGTCGAATACAGCACGCGCTCACATCACTCGAATATGGACGTGTTCGACCGCATTCAGGCGGACGATATGAAACAGGCTTCGACGATTATGGCCGCGTTTTTGTACAATGCTGCGATGATGGAAGAAAAGCTGCCGCGCAAACCGATCAAGTGAATGCGGAATGCGGATTGCAGATTGCGGATTGCAAACTATGGCATTAGCGAGCATTGAAGAGGCGATTGCAGATTTTCAAAACGGCAAGATGGTCATCATCGTGGATGATGAAGACCGCGAAAATGAAGGTGATCTGGCCTGTGCGGCGGAATTGGTCACGCCCGACATCATCAACTTCATGGCGCGCGAAGGACGCGGCTTGATTTGTCTGCCGATGGAAGAAGCGCGCTGCGACGAATTGGAATTGCCGTTGCAAGTCTCCGAACGCGAAAACTCGTCGAGCTTCGGTACAGCCTTCACGATTTCGATTGAAGCCAAACACGGCGTCACGACAGGCATCTCCGCCGCCGACCGCGCGCACACGATTCGCACCGCCGCGAGTCCTGATTGTACGGCGCGTGATCTGGCGCGTCCCGGCCACGTTTTTCCGCTGCGGGCGCGCAAAGGCGGCGTGTTGATGCGGCCCGGACAAACCGAAGCGGGCGTAGATTTGGCGCGGATTGCGGGCTTGACGCCTGCCGCCGTGATTTGCGAGGTGATGAATGATGACGGCACGATGGCGCGCTTGCCGCAACTGGAAGAGTTTGCCGCCAAGCACGATTTGAAAATCATCTCCGTCGCGCAACTGATTCACTATCGAATGGAGAACGAAGTGCTAG
Source organism: uncultured Heliobacteriaceae bacterium (assembly GCA_964631865.1). Taxonomy (GTDB): domain Bacteria; phylum Acidobacteriota; class Blastocatellia; order RBC074; family RBC074; genus JAFDVL01. Next base: position 7,568 of record CAZWAK010000075.1, read on the forward strand.
TGCGGCGTACGGAATCTGCGCAGGTGCCGACGGTTCACGGTGAGTTCAAGGCCATCGCCTTTGAAAACGTCCTGAATCACGAAACGCATTTGGCGCTCGTGTTGGGCGAGATCAAAGCGGACGTGCCCGTGCTCGTGCGCGTGCATACGCAATCGGTCTTGAGCGATGTCTTCGGCAGTTTGCGCGACGATCACGGCGCACAATTGCAAACCGCGCTCCGGCTGATTGCACAAGCGGGCAGCGGCGTTGTTTTGTATTTGAAACAGGAAATGGAAGGCTTAGGCTTGGCCGATCAATTGCGCGCGTACAGCCAACAAGCCGACGCGAATCGCATCCTCACGCCGCAAGAACGCATGCGCGCTGTGCGCGATTACGGCACAGGCGCGCAAATCCTGCACGAACTCGGTGTGCGGAAATTACGCTTGCTCTCGAATCACCCGCCGAGACTGAATGCACTGCAAGGCTTCGGGCTGGAAATCGTAGATCACCTCCCGCTCACACAATCGAACCTGCCATCGTAAAGGCTTACAACGCCGCATCCACCACTTTCAATTGCGGTGTGACGCGCCCGTTCCAGACGTTGAGTTCAGCGCGGCAGAGCAGGTTGATTTCATCGGTGTGCGCGAGTTGGGCTTGATGCTGCACGGATTGCCACCAGACCGCTTCGATCTGTCGTTTGTGATCGCCGAGATATAATTTCAGATGTTTTTCCTTCAGCGTTTTGCTCGAACGCAGCGGCGCATTGCGGAGCAAAAACAGCGGCGGTAGATTGCCGATGCCGTGCGGTTCCATCCGCGCTAACGATTGAATCATCGGCACGGTGACATCGGCGAGCTTCATTTCCGCATCGGCGGTGTAGGTGCGCCCCAACGCTTCCTCGCTCAACATCTCGCTCGCATAGCGGTTCAAGCGATAACGAAAATCTTCGAGATGTTCAGCGCGAATCGTGAAGCCTGCGGCCATCGGATGCCCGCCGAATTTGACCAAAATGTCGGACGACGCTTGCAAGGCTTCGACAATGTGAAAGCCGGGGATCGAACGCGCGCTGCCGTGGGCGAGGCCGTCTTCATTGATCGCGCAGGCCAATGTGGGACGTCCGGTGCGTTCGACCAGCTTCGAGCATACGATGCCGACGACGCCGCGATGATAGCCGTCGGCTTCAAGCCCGGAAAACAACAGCACGCGATCCAACTCCGACTTCGCTTCGACCTCCGATAAAATTTTGTTGGCTAAGTTTTGCTGAATCTGTTGGCGCTCGGCGTTGAGTTTGTCGAGATCGTGCGCGATGGTTTGCGCTTCGGCGTCAGTTTGAGCCGCGAAGAGCGACAGCACTGTGTTGGCGTGTGCGATGCGACCGGCGGCATTGATGCGCGGGCCGAGTTTGAAGCCGACATCATACGTTGTAACCGGATTGCTCACCTGCGCAATTTGCAACAACGCGCGCAGACCGGGATTGTTGCTCGGCTGACTCAATGCGGCCAAGCCGTGTTTGATGATCGCGCGGTTCTCGGCATTGCTGACGTCCACCATATCGGCGATGGAGCCAATCGCGGTGAGCTTGGCTAATGACGCCAGGATTATTTCGCGCTTAGGATGATCGGTGAGCAGCGCATCGGCCAACTTCAACGCCACGCCGCACGCCGCCAAATCTTTGTTGGGATAGTCGGTGCCTGACGACCCTTTCGGACACAGCACGGCGAACGCATCGGCGGGCACGTCTTCGCCGTCGGGCAAATGATGATCGCAGATAATCAAATCAATGCCGTGCTCGTGCGCGAGCCGCGCTTCGGCATGCGATTTGATGCCGATGTCAGCCGTCAAAATCACAGCATAACCTTCGGCGACGGCCTTCTCCACAATTTGTTTCGATAACCCATAACCTTCCGTGAAGCGATCCGGCACATAACACGAAACCAATTCGTGCGCGCCGCCGATGAGCTTGAGCGTATTGAAAAGAATCACGCTTGATGTCGTGCCGTCCACGTCAAAATCGGTGACGATCAGGATGCGTTCGCGGTTGGCAATGGCTTGACGCAAACGAGCGACGGCTTGCGGCATATCGCGCAGCAAATCGGGCGCGTGACGATGCTGCGTAAAATCGGGCGCGAGGAACTGTGTGATCTGTGCTGCATTCGTCAGACCGCGATTGTACAAGCAGCGCAACAACAGCGGCGGCTCGCCCGTTTCCTGATGGAGGCGCTGCAAGTCTTCGGCGTGGCACTCGGCCAATTGCCAGCGCGCGCCGGAAAGCCCCGTCAATATTGTTCGTGATGTGTGTCCCATGTGTGAGCGGACAGAGTACCGAGAAACGCGCGGAGTTACAATCTTTCGGGCCAGAATCGGCGCGGAATCTTGACCATTCCCACGTCATCGTGTAATTCACTTGCGGCAAAATCGCTGACCACGTCCAACAACGCATCGAACAAAAACCGATGGAGTTCACGCAAGGAGTACCCCATGAAATCCCTTCGAGATCATTTCCCACGAATCGTCGCCGCACTTTTGCTTGGCGCTGTCTTTCTGACGAGTGTCCAAGCCCAACCGAAAACAACGAAGCCCGCCGCGCGCACGGTACGCATCACGTTGTTACAACTGAATGACGTATATCAAATTTCGCCGATGGACAGAGGCAAAACGGCGGGACTCGCGCGCGTCGCCACCTTGCGCCAAAAGATCAAAGCGGAATCGCCGAACACTCTGTTTTTATTGGCGGGCGACACGCTTTCGCCTTCAGTCGCCTCGACGATTTTCAAAGGCGCGCACATCATCGAAGTGTGGAACGCGCTCGGTTTGGACTACGCTTGTCTCGGCAACCACGAATTCGATTTCGGCGATGAGGTGTTGATCGAACGAATGAAGGAATCGAAGTTCACGTGGCTCGGCGCGAATGTGATGGATCGCCGCACGAATAAAATCTTCAATGACACGCCGCCGTTTGTCATCCGCGAGATTGGCGGCGTCAAGCTTGGCATCTTCGGATTGTTGACGACCGACACCGATGAAAGCTCGAAGCCGAGCCAGAACATTCGCTTCGTGGACCCGATTTTGACCGCGCGGAGCCTCGTCAAGCAAATGCGTGCGAAAGGCGCGCAAATCATCATCGGACTCACACACCTGACGATGAGCAAAGACAAAGAACTCGCGGCAACAGGCTTGGTGGATGTGATTCTCGGCGGCCACGAACACGAGGTGCTGCAATCATTGGCAGGCCGCACGCCGATTTTTAAATGGGGCGCGGATGCGCGCGTGTTGGGGCGCATTGATTTGAACGTGAATGCCACGACCGGCAAGTTGGAAAGTCTCGATTGGGCGGGCATTCCAGTCACAGACGCCACGCCGGATGACAAGGTTGTGGCTGCGATTGTGGCGGGATACGAAAACAAAGTTTCCGCCGAATTGGACAAGCCCATCGGGCGCACGGCAGTTGAATTGGACGGGCGTAGCATCAGCAATCGCACAGGCGAAACGAATCTCTCCAACTTCGTCGCCGATGCGTTTCGCCAAGCCACTAACGCCGACATCGGCTTCAGCAACGGCGGCGGCATGCGCGCGAACAAACTGTTTCCGGTCGGGCAAATTACGAAGCGCGATGTGCTGACGATGTTGCCGTTTGAAAACCCCGTCGTGAAAATCGAAGTCACGGGCGCTGCCGTGAAAGCCGCGCTTGAAAACGGCGTGAGTTTAGTGGTGGAAGAAAGTGAGAGCGGTCGTTTCCCGCAAGTCTCCGGCGTGCAATTTGAATTCGATGGCCGCAAACCCGTCGGCTCGCGCGTCGTCAAAGTCACGGTCAACGGACAACCGTTGGATGAAAAGAAAACCTACACGCTGGCCTCGACGGGATTCATCGCGGACGGCGGCGACGGCTATGTGATGTTCAAGAGCGGCAGGCGTTTGATCGCGCAGGAATCGGCGCAATTGGATGCACTGGTGGTGACGAATGCAATTCAGACGGCAGGCGAGATCGCACCGAAAGTGGAAGGACGAATCAAGCGGCTGGACAGGTGAGATTAGAAATTGGGGATTGGAGATTGGAGATGAAATCCGGTGGCTCCCCTCTCAAATCTCCAATTTCTAATTTCTAATCCTATTTGGTGGGAAAGCCGGGCGATGCTTTCACTTCGGCGATTTGTTGATTGTGCCGCAGGTTGTGCGCGGGGATGTAAAGCAGCCATTGATAGGCTGACAATGTCCCGAAAACCGGAAACGGATGATTGAGCGTGTGCGAGTTCATCGCCGCTTGTGTTTCCTGAGCGAACTTCACCGACTTCGCGCGAGCTTCTACTAAACCCTTCATAATTTCAGCGCGCGTTTTGCCCGTTGGCTTGATCTGTTCAGGCGCTTGTGCCTTGCCACTGCGATTGGTCAGGAGGTTGACGACGCGCTCGTTCTTGCCTTTGGTTTGTTCTTCCCAATTCGGGTTTTCGGGCGCTTTCAGCGCGGTTTCCATCGCTCCGAATAACAAGCTTTCCGCCAGCCAGATATGCTCCGCGACTTCGCCGACCGACCATTTTTCGGGCACGGGTTTGTAGTTCCATTGCGCATCGCTCAAGCCTTTGAGCAGATCAAGCGTTTCTTTGTGCGAATCGTGCAATAGCTTGAGCGCCTTTACTCGGTCATCTTTCGACATCGTCGGCGAGCTTTTCGCTTCGGGAGTTTGCGCTGAGACTGCGACGGCACTCAGCAGGAGTAATACCAAACAAAAATATTTCATCCATTCCTCACTTTCGATTGAATCCATTGATTGATCGCCGGGTACGAATCGCGCGGCACTTCGTGACCGCAAGCGAACATTTGTAATTCGACGGAGCGCGCGCGCTGTCGCATCGCCGCCGCGAATTGTTGCAATCGCTCCGGCGTGTAAAACTCATCCTGCGTTGCGCCGATGTACAGCACGTCTAAATCGCCGCCGTCATATTTGCCTTCTGCCGCCCAATCGCCGGGAATGCCGCCGCAAATCGCAATCACGCCACGAATCAAATTCGCGTGCGTGAAGGCAAAGCGAAAGTTCACGCCGACCGCTTGCGAAAAGCCCATCAGAAACACATTTCGCGCGTCGGCGATGCCTTGTGCAGTGAGCGTTGCGATAATGTGGCGCACGTTGCGATGATGCAGGTCAACGGATTCTTCGGGCTTGAAATTTGTGACCCAGCCGAAGCCGAAGCCGAGTTGTTCTTCGCGCGTTTTCGGGATGATGAGATGCTGATGCGCGCCTTGCAGTGCAGCGATGACGAAGTCCTGCTCATTGATCCGCCGCGCCAATCGCATCATCGAAGACTTATCGCCGCCATAGCCGTGCAACGCGATCAATAAAGGCTTCGGCGTGTCACCGTCCGGCACATACAAATCGTAATAGCAGGCGACTTCCTGCACGATGCATTGCTCACTTGCTTCAGGCATGCTTGCCTCCCTCGGTCTTGGCATTCAGCCGTTGCATCCCGCGAATCCAGCGATCATAGTCGGAACCTTTGCGCCGAAAATATTCGAGCACTTCCGGGTGCGGCAGGATCAGGAATTGTTCCGCCGCGATACCTTGTACCACAGCTTCCGCCACTTCTTCGGGCGAGACGGAACCTGCAACTAAAAAGTTCTCGCCTTTGCCATCTTCGCCGAGCAGCATCCGTGTCCGCACGCCTTGCGGACACAAGCAGGAAATCTTGATGCCTTGATCGCCATACGTGATTGCCAGCCATTCGGCAAAGGCGACCGCCGCATGTTTTGTGACTGCATACGACGCCGAACCGATTTGCGAGAGCAAGCCCGCCGCTGAAGCCGTTTGCAACAAATAGCCTTCGCCGCGCACGAGCATCTGCGGAACAACGTGCCGCGCTGCGTAAATATGGGCTTTGACGTTGATGCCCCAAATGCGTTCCCAATCGTCATCGGACGTTTCCACGCCGCCATAAATGCTGATGCCCGCGTTCGAGCAGAACAAATCAATCGGCCCAAAACGTTCGTTAGTTTGGCGGATAAGATGAATGATGTCTTGTTCGTTCGCAACGTTGGTCGCGATGGCGAGGCCGCCGATTTCTGTGGCGACGGCTTGCGCTTTCTCCAACTCCAGATCAGCCACAACGACGGCCTTCGCGCCTTCTTTGGCGAAGCGTTGACAGAGCGCGCGACCAATGCCCATCGCACCGCCCGTGACGACTGCGACTTTGTCTTTGATGTTCATAGATGTGACGTTGGCAACCGTAGCGCAACCAGCCATGGTTGCGGTGCTTTCGGAGCAAATCCCTTCCGAAGCCACCGCAAACATGGCTGGTTGCGCTACCGTTTTTACTCATATTTCTTCAATTCCAACTTCGCAATCGTTTCCCGATGCACTTCGTCGGGGCCGTCTGCCAAGCGCAACGTGCGTTGATGCGCCCACGCATTGGCCAAGTGAAAGTCCTGACACACGCCTGCGCCGCCGTGGGCTTGAATGGCGCGGTCAATCACACGCAAGGCCATATTCGGCGCGATGACTTTGATCTGCGCGATTTCGCTGCGTGCGACTTTGTTGCCGACCGTGTCCATCATGTACGCGGCTTTGAGGACGAGCAGGCGCACCATATCAATTTCGATCCGCGATTCGGCGATGTCGTGGCGGATCGTGCCTTGCTCGGCAATCGTCTTGCCAAACGCTGTGCGCGATTTGACGCGCTGGCACATCGCTTCAAGCGCGCGTTCGGCTTGCCCAATCGTGCGCATGCAGTGATGAATGCGACCGGGGCCTAAGCGACCTTGCGCAATCTCGAAGCCGCGTCCTTCGCCTAATAACAAATTGGAAGCCGGGACGCGCACATTCTCAAACAACACTTCGGCGTGTCCATGCGGCGCGTCATCGTAGCCGAAGACGTGCAGCATCCGTTTGATCGTGATGCCGGGCGCATCCATCGGCACGACGATCATAGATTGTTGTTTGTGCTTGGGCGCGTTCGGATCGGTTTTGCCCATAAAAATCGCAACCTTGCAGCGCGGATCGCCTGCGCCCGATGTCCACCATTTGCGCCCGTTGATGACATAGTGATCGCCGTCGCGTTCGATGCTGGATTCTTTTTCAATCGCGGATTGAATATTCGTCGCATCCGACGAAGCGACGTCCGGTTCCGTCATTGCAAAGCACGAACGAATCTTGCCGTTGCGCAGCGGCGTCAGCCATTGCTCGCGCAGTTCGGGCGAGGCATAACGCGCGAGCACTTCCATGTTTCCCGTATCTGGGGCGGAGCAATTGAAGACTTCCGCCGACCAGCCGACGCGCCCCATAATTTCACACAGCGGCGCGTATTCCAGATTCGTCAACCCGGCTCCGCTCTTTCCGTCCGGGTCAGAGTCCTTTGGCAGAAACAGATTCCATAACCCGGCCTCGCGCGCTTTGGGTTTGAGGTCTTCGATGATTTGAACCGGTTGCCAGCGGTCGCCTTCGTTGAGTTGTTCGTAATAGGTTTTTTCGTTCGGATAAATGTATTCGTGCATGAAGGCCGTGAGCCGTTCTTGCAGCTCTTTGACCTTCGGAGAAAACTCGAAGTGCATGACGATCCTTTCGTGCGGTGAAGTATGCGATTACTATTTTCACCACGAAGATCACGAAGATCACAAAGGAAGGCCGCGCGAATTATTGCTTTAGCTTTTCTGCTCAGGATTCTTCTTCGTGCTCTTAGTGTTCTTCGTGGTTTTTATTTCTAAGCACCTCAGCAAAAGTTTTGCGGGATAATAGCGTAACGCGATTTGGTAAATCGCGGCGCTGCACTTGGGAACACACGCGATTTACCAAATCGCGCTACGCTTCAGAACTTATGCGCAGGTGCTTAATTGTCGCGGAAATCTCAAAAAAAGAGGGGAGACTTGACAACCTCCCTACCGGTCGGTAAGGTACGCTCTTTCCCACATAAGTGTCAACAAAGGTGAAACAAATGTCTGCTGTAGCCAGTTCTCCGAACCTCAAAGTTTGCGACAAATTTTATATCAACGGCCAATGGGTTGCGCCCGCTGGAACCGGCACAATTGATGTCATCAATTCGACGACAGAAGAAGTGATGGGGTGCGTGCCGGAAGGAACCGCCGAAGACATCAATGCCGCCGTCGCCGCCGCGAAAGCTGCGTTTGAATCGTGGGCCGCTACGCCTGTGTCGGAACGTGCGAATTACTTGCAAGCAATTGCCGACAAGTTGAAAGCGCGGCAAAGCGAAATCGCGAATATCATCGCGGATGAAGTCGGGATGCCGTTGCCGCTCGCAACCGCTGTGCAAGCGGGCTTGCCGATTGCAGTAGCGAATTCGTATGTACAATTGCTCAACAACTTTTCGTTTGAAGAGCAGGTCAACAATTCGCTGATTGTGCGCGAGCCGATTGGCGTCGTTGCGTGCATTACGCCGTGGAATTATCCACTCCATCAAGTCGTGGCAAAGGTCGCACCCGCGTTGGCTTCGGGCTGCACCGTCGTCTTGAAGCCAAGTGAAGTCGCGCCGCTGACGGCCTTCATTCTCGCTGAAATTGTGGATGAAATCGGCTTGCCCGCTGGCGTCTTCAATTTGGTCACAGGCTTTGGCCCCGTCGTCGGCGAAGCGTTGGCGTCGCATCCTGACGTAGATATGGTTTCGTTCACTGGCTCAACGCGCGCGGGCAAGCGTGTCAGCGAACTTGCCGCGCAATCCATCAAACGAGTCGCGCTCGAACTCGGCGGCAAATCGGCCAATGTGATTTTGGACGATGCGGATTTCGCCAAAGCCGTCAGCAGTGGCGTCGCAAATTGCTATTTCAATTCCGGTCAAACCTGCTCGGCACACACGCGCATGCTCGTGCCCAAATCGAAGCACGACGAAGCGGTGCAAATTGCCAAAGCCACCGCCGAAAAATTCAAACCCGGCGATCCAAAAGCCGATGGCACACGGCTCGGCCCACTGATTTCCGCGACGCAACAAGAGCGTGTGCGCAATTACATTCAGAAGGGAATTGACGAAGGCGCAACGCTTGTGACGGGCGGAACCGAAGCGCCCGAAGGTTTGGATAAAGGCTACTTCGTGCGCCCGACGATTTTTGCGAACGTTAACAACCAGATGACGATTGCGCAGGAAGAAATCTTCGGCCCGGTGCTTTCAATCATTCCCTACGAAGACGAAGACGAGGCGGTGCGGATTGCGAATGACACGGTTTATGGCTTGGCGGGCGGCGTCTGGTCCTCCGATCCCGAACGAGCCAAGCGCGTCGCGCGTCGCTTGCGCACGGGGCAAGTAGACATCAACGGTGGCAAGTTCAATCCGCTCGCGCCGTTCGGCGGCTACAAACAATCCGGCAACGGTCGCGAATTCGGCAAGTTCGGCTTGGAAGAGTTCCTGGAAGTGAAATCAATGCAATTGTGATTTAGCCACGAATTACACGAATCTTCACGAATTTTCTTCAGATGCTTGGATAATTTAAATAATTCTTCTGCTTCTAATTTGTGTAAATTCGTCTAATTCGTGGCTAATAACCTTTATGAATATCATTGTCTGTCTCAAACAAATCCTTGATCCCGAAATCCCCGTACGCGATTTCAAAGTTGACCCCGTCTCAAAAGAAGCTGTGCGCGGCGCAGCGAATTTGGTCACGAACATCTTCTGTGAAAACGCGCTGGAAACGGCGTTGCAATTCAAAGAGAAGAACGGCGCAGGCAAAATCACGGCGCTCTGTTTTGCGCCCGAATCCGGCGAAGACACGTTGCGCAAGGCGCTCGCGATGAAGGCGGACGAAGGCGTGCAGGTTTTGAATGATGTCGCGGCACATCCTGATCCGTTGATGGTCGCACGCACGTTAGCCGCCGCGATTCGCAAAATCGGTGCGTTTGATGTCGTGATGGTCGGACGCGAATCCGGCGATTGGGGCGTGGGGCAAACAGGCGGGCTGTTGGCCGAAGAACTCGGCGTGCCGTACGTCGGTTTCGTAGACACCATCGAAGCGAGCGGCAGCGGCGTCAAGCTGAAACGCCAAACCGATTCCGGCTATGAAATCGTCGAAGCCCAAACACCCATCGTCATCAGCATTACGAACGATGAACACAACGTGCCGCGTGTGCCGAAGACGCGCGACGTGATGATGTCGTTTCGCCAGCCGCTGACCAAATGGACGCTCGGCGATTTGGGCGTGAGTGCATCAGAAAGCTACTACGAAGTCGCTGATCTCGGCATTCCCGTCAAAGAATCGTCGTGCGAATTTGTCACGGGCGACACGCTGGAAGAAAAAGTCGGACAACTCGCAGAAAGGATTTTGGCGGTCAAGCGATCTCTTTGAGTTTTCAGCCATCAGCTATCAGCCCCTCCGATGTTATAGCTGACAGCTAAAGGCAAATAGCTGATAGCTAATCAAAATTATGAGCGTAGTCATTTGTTTGTTCGGAAAAAATGGGTTTGATCGCGCTGCGCAAGGCGTTGCAGGCGCAGGCTGTCGCTTAGCGGATGAATTAGGCACAACGCTGCAAGCCGTCATCATTGGTGCGGCAGACGCGGCGATGGTGGATGCTGCTAAAGCCGTTGCGGATGGTGTGATCATCGCGGACAACGCGGAGTTGAGCGACTATCAAACGGAATTGTATTTGAGCGCCGCAACACAAATTTGCCAGGAGCTTGCGCCGAAAGCGGTCTTGCTCAGCAACGACACGTACAGCCAGGAAATGGCCGCGCGCTTAGCCTATCGTCTCGGCGGTAGTGCGGCGGGCGATGTGACCGCGATTGCATTGCACGACGGCAATGTCCGCGCGCGTCGCAGCGTCTATGGCGGCAAAGCGGAAGCCGTCATTGAACTCAAACGTTCGCCCGCCGTGTTGTGGATTCGCGCGCGCGCGTTCGATCCTGCCCCCGCGCGTGAAACTGTCGGCGAAGTGAGCACCGCCGCCCTTTCATTGGGCGAAGCCAAGACGCGCATCGTCGAACGCAAATCTGAAGCGATCACCGAAGCTCGCCTGGAAGATGCGCAGATCATTGTGAGTGGTGGTCGCGGCTTGGGCGGGCCGGAACCGTTTGAGGAATTGAAAGCGGTTGCCCAGATGCTCGGCGCACAAGTCGCGGCTTCGCGCGCGGCCTGCGATTCCGGCTGGTGTCCGCCTACGTGGCAAGTCGGACAGACGGGCAAAAAAGTTGCGCCGCAATTGTATTTGGCCATTGCGATTCACGGCGCGAGCCAGCATCTGGCCGGGATGTCCGATTCCAAAGTTATCGCCGCGATCAATATTGACAAGGACGCGCCGATCTTCAAGCACTGCCAATTCGGCATCGTCGAAGACTATCGCAAAGTCGTTCCGCTTCTGAAAGAAAAACTCGCCGCTGCGAGTTGATGACCGCCAATTCTTCATTCTTCATTTTTCCTTATTCATTGTTTGGGCGAGGGAAGGTCAATTACCCGCGTAAAAGTAATGAAGAATGAAAAATGAAGAATGAAGAATTATTTTCACCTTGCTGATGAATACACCGACACGCGAAATCCTCTGGAACATCTCTCACACCTGGGTGATGTATTTGCTGTTTGTGATTTCGCTGGGCATTGCGGTTTATGGCTTCTATCAGCGCATTGCCGTGTGGAAAAAAGGGCAGCCGCTGGATCGCTTCGATCAGCCGTTCGCGCGCATCAAGAAAGTCCTCACGCACGCCGCCGCACAACGCCGCACCGTGCGTGAAAAGTACGCCGCCGTTTTTCACACGATGATTTACACTGGCTTCGTCATCCTGACGATTGCGACAACGGTCGTAGCGTTGGATTACGACTTTGGCTTCACGATTATGCAGGGCGCGTTTTACCTGTATTTTCAATCATTCATCGTGGATGTGTTTGGCGCACTGGTGATGGTCGGCGTTTTGATTGCCGCTTACAGGCGTCTGATAACGAAGCCAAAGAAATTGGTTTATACCGATGAGTCGGTCTGGATTCTCGCCGCGATTTTTGTGATTGCCTTAACCGGGTTTTTGATTGAAGGCTGGCGCATCGCGGCGACGAATGATCCGTGGGGCGCGTGGTCGCCGTTTGGCTATTTGGTGGCGAAGGCTTCGGCGGCGGTGTTGAGCGTGGACGCGATGAAGACGCTGCATTTGATAACATGGTGGGGACACGCGGTGTTGGTGTTCGGCTTTATCGCGGTTGCGCCGTTCACGAAGATGGCGCACGTCGTAATGGCTCCGCTGAATATTTATACGGCCTCGCTGAAACCGATTGGCGCGAACCTGAAGCCGCTCGACATTGACAAGGCGATGGAAACGGGCGCGAAGCTCGGCATCAACGCGCTTGCGTCGTTCACCTGGAAAGACCTCGCGGACTTCGACGCTTGCACGGAATGCGGGCGCTGCACGGCAGTTTGTCCAGCGAACACAGTCGGCAAAGAACTCTCGCCGCGCGACATCATTCTGGATTTGCAGGAACTCCTAAAATCTCCAATCTCCAATCTGCAATCTCCAATTATTAACGCTGTTCCTGCAACTTCTCCCGAAGCATTGTGGCAATGCACGACCTGCGCCGCCTGTGTCGAAGCCTGTCCCGTGTTCATCGAGCAGATGCCGAAGATTGTGGATATGCGCCGCTTCCTCGTGATGGAAGAAGCGGATTTCCCGGACACAATGCAGGACGCCGTGACTTCGATGGAAACGCGCGGGCATCCGTTCAAAGGCACACAGGCGACGCGCGTGGATTGGACGGATGGACTGGATGTCAAAACGATCAACGAAGCGCGCGAGGCCGAAGTGATTTTATGGGTCGGCTGCGGCGGCGCGTTGATCGAACGCAATCAAAAAGTCACTCGCTCGATTGCACAGTTGCTGCAAAAGGCGAACGTCAATTTTGCGATCCTGGGTCGGGAAGAGAAATGCACAGGCGATCCGGCGCGGCGCATCGGCAATGAATTTTTGTTCGCGATGCTGGCGAAGGAAAATACAGAAAAGCTCAATAAATACGGCGTCAAAAAGATCATCACGTCCTGTCCGCACTGCTTCAATACGTTTCGCAACGAATATCCGCAGTACGGCGGCAACTACGAAGTCTTTCATCACAGCGAGTATCTGGCGCAGCTCGTCGAGCAAGGCAAATTGCAACCGTCGGACAAGCTCGACCAAAAGATTACGTTTCACGATCCGTGTTATTTGGGGCGACACAACGACGTTTACGATGCGCCGCGAGAGTTGGTGCAAATCTCTGCCAAGCGCGGTCTGACCGAAGTCGCCCAAAGTCGCAACAACAGCTTTTGTTGCGGCGGCGGCGGCGGCATGAGTTTTGTTGACGAACCGAAAGACAAGCGCGTCAATCAAGCGCGCGCGCAACAATTGCTCGACACCGGAGCCGACATCGTCGCGGTTGGTTGTCCCTTCTGCACCACAATGCTCGAAGACGGCATCAATGCGCGCAAAGGCGAGCGCGATGTGAAGGTGATGGATGTGTCGGAGATTTTATTGCAAACCGTTAGGTGAGTAGACGGTAGACAGTAGACGGTAGTCGGCATCATTTCTACCGGCTACTGTCTACCGCCTACTGTCTACTCTCAAAGGAAATCTATGGACTTAAAACCAACTCCACAAGAACAACAATTCCGCGACGAGGTGCGGACGTGGTTGCAGGAAAATAAACCTGCGCCGTTTGACGGCGACGAATCCACGCCCGAAGGTCGCAAGGCATACGTGGATTATTTGAAAGCGTGGCAAAAGAAAGTTTTTGAAGGCGGATGGGCTGGCATTTCGTGGCCGAAAGAATACGGCGGACGCGGCGCAACCATCATCGAGCAATCCATCTTTCAAGAAGAGTTCGCGCTGTCCGGCGTGCCGCATCTCGTGAACTCGCTCGGTCTGGCGATCATTGGCCCAACAATTATCGCGGTTGGCACGGAAGAGCAAAAGCAACGCTACATTGCGAAGATTCTTTCTGCTGAAGAAATCTGGTGTCAAGGCTTTTCCGAACCCAATGCAGGCAGCGATGTCGCTTCGCTCGGTACGAAAGCCGTGCGCGATGGCGACGACTTCATCGTCAACGGGCAAAAGATTTGGACGAGCTTTGCGCATTTCTCCGACTTCTGTTTGTTGCTCGTGCGCACGAATCCTGGCGTCGCCAAACACAAAGGCATCACCGCGTTGCTGGTGGATATGCACACGCCCGGCGTGACGGTAAAACCGCTGCGCCAAATGACGGGCGAAGCCGATTTCAATGAAGTCTATTTTGACAATGTGCGTGTGCCGGTCGCCAATGTCCTCGGCGAAATTGACAAAGGCTGGCACACGGCGATTGCCACGTTGATGAACGAGCGCGCAAATCTCGGTTCGAGCACCTACGTGATGCTCAAGCGCACGCTCGATATGCTCATCGCTCGTTCGCGCAGTGCCGTGCATAACGGCAAAATCGCCGCACACGATCCGCTCACGCGACAAAAACTCGCACAAGCCTATCTCGAACTCGAAATCTTCAAGCGCAATCTCGACCGCTCGCTCTCGAAGATGAGCAAATACAAAGTGCCCGGCCCGGAAGGTTCGATCCTGAAATTGTATTGGAGCGGATACAATCAACGCCTCCAACAAATCGCGCAGGAAACGCTCGGCCCGGCGGCTTCGTTGTGGGACACAGACGATGGGCATTGGGTGCATAGTTACTTGCGCACGCGCGCCAACACCATCGAAGCTGGGACTACGGAAATTCTGAAAAACATTGTGGCCGAGCGGGTGCTGGGCTTACCCAAAAGTTATTAACTGGTGGCTGGTGGCTGGTGACTGGTGGCTGGTTTTGTTCGCCACCAACCACCAACCACCAACCACCAACCACCAAGAATTTATGGACTTTGATCTCTCCAAACCGCAACAACTCTTACAACAATCGGCGCGCGAATTTTTTACGCGGGAATGCCCGGCGGAGAAGGTGCGCGCACTAATGGAAACGGACACCGCCTTCGATGCCAAGCTGTGGGAAGGCCTCGCGGATCAGGGCTGGACGGGCTTGCTTGTGCCGGAAGAATTCGGCGGACTCGGATTGAGTACAGTCGAACTCGCCGTCGTCGCGGAAGAAATGGGCCGCGCGTGTTTGCCGTCGCCGTTTATCTCAACCGTCTGGGCGTCGGCCTTGATCGCGCGCACAGGCAGCGCCGGCCAGAAGGCACAATATCTCGAAGCGATTTCTGCCGGCACGATGAAGGCGACCGTCGCACTGCTCGAAGCGTCTGCCGATTGGAACCCGGAAGCTGTACGGTTGAATGCCGAACTGAGCGGGGGCCATTATCGCCTCAATGGACGCAAGGAATATGTTACTGATGCCGCCGTCGCGGATGTGATTCTGGTGATTGCACGCTGCGGCGATGATCTGGTGATCCTGCCGGTGTCGCGCCAGGCAGAAGGCGTTACCGTCACGCTCACGCCCAGCATTGATGCCTCGCGCAAGCTCTACCGCGTTGATTTTGCCAACGTCACCATAAACGAAGGCGATGCGCTCGAAACGGGCTATCGCGTGAAGGAAGCGTTGGAACAAGCGACCGGAGTTGCAACGGTCGCGCTCTGTGCGGAGATGAACGGCGGAATGCAATGGACGCTCGACACCACCGTCGAATACGCCAAAACGCGCCTGCAATTCGACAAGCCCATCGGCATTTATCAAGCGGTGCAGCATCGCTGCGCGGAGATGGTGCTGTTCACCGAAAGCGCGCGTTCATCGGTCTACTACGCCGCGTGGGCCTTGTCCGAAAACGATCCGGCGGCGAAGTTGGCCGTTTCGATGGCGAAAGCCTATTGCTCGGACGCCGCACGCGAAACCGGCAATCGCGGCATTCAGATGCACGGCGGCATCGGCTTCACGTGGGAGCATAATTTGCATCTTTACTACAAACGCGCCAAGTCATCCGAGATCATGTTTGGCGATGCGACCTATCACCGCGAACTGATCGCCAAAGAAGTTGTGGATGAGCCGGAAAAATAACCTCTTTGCCAAGGGGCAGGGCAACGCCGGGACAGCATTTCCTGACCCCTTGACGGTAAGCTGGCGGTTATTTCTTGGTCGGGTCAGCCGCTTTGGCGGAAGGGCTGGTGGTGGGAGGCGCGGCGGCTTTGCCCAGCATCTGGTTCATTTTGTTCGTGTAGTCCTGCACATTGTTTTTTTGCACGACCAGCGCCGGAACCAGCACTCGTTTGTTTTCCGGGACAACGGATTTGTCGCCTTGCAAGAGCTTGGACATCACCTGGACGG
Organism: uncultured Heliobacteriaceae bacterium; assembly: GCA_964631865.1. Classification (GTDB taxonomy): domain Bacteria; phylum Acidobacteriota; class Blastocatellia; order RBC074; family RBC074; genus JAFDVL01. The sequence continues at coordinate 23,708 of CAZWAK010000075.1, forward strand.
AGCGGTAGCCGATTTCAAAGGGCTGCTGGATGACGGTCGCAAAAATCGTTCCTTCCTGAATGCCGGCCAGCGTGTCGGCTTCTTCGTCAAAGCATACGATTTTGATTTGCCCGGTCTTCTTGGCACGTTTCACGGCGGTCAGGATGGCGGGGCCGTTGTATGACCACAGCCCGACCATCCCCGCGAGATCGGGATGTTTCTGGATCGCTTCGTTGGCGTTTTCTTCGGCTTTCATTTGACTGGCCTCGTCCGCCATCAGCCCCAGGATTTCCACTTTGGAACCTTGCAGCGCTTCTTTCAGTCCTTCAAATTTTTCTTTCGCGTTCTCCAGTTCGGCGCGTCCGACAAAGGCCATAATCTTGCCGCCCTGGGGCAATGCCTTTTTCACCAATTCACCGGCCTCGCGTCCCGCCGTACGCGTGTCTACGCCGACGTAGGCGATGCGGTCGCTGTCCGGCGCGTCGCTGTCCAGGGTGATGAACACAGCGTTCTTGGCGGCCTCATTGAGGCGTTTCTTTTGCCCTGCGGGATCAATCGGGCTGACGGCCATCGCGCCGACGCGGTCTTTCATCGTGGCTTCCATGATCATCGCTTCCTGATCCTTCGCCGTGCCGGTATACGGGACTTTGAATACGAGTTCGACGTTCTCCAATTCTGCATCGGCTTTTTCGGCTCCGCTGCGCACCATCTGCCAATAATCGGAAGCCTTGTTGCCGATGATCGCCACTTTCCGCTTGGCGTTTGCGGGGGCAGCGGGCGGGGGCGAAGAGCAACTGATTGTCAAGGCGAACGCCAGCAAAAGCAGCGTTCCGGCTAGGTGTCGTAAAACTCTGGGCATCGTAGTTACCTCCTTCGGGAAAGCGCCGCAGGACAAACCGCCGGGCAGCGCGAAGATTGATTGACCAAACTGGATTCGTGATTGCGCACTTCTCTTTACCCCGAATTGCGCGTGAATGCAATGATGCGGGTGCGGATAGACAAGCCTGCGCCCGAATGATAATGTCCTGTCAAATTCAAAATCGAAACAAGGAAGAGCGTGATGACCGAATTATCTACAACGATACAAGCCGGACTCGAACAGTGGCATCAATTTGCGGCGACGGGCAACAAAGAAATTCTGACAACATTGATGACCGATGATTGTGTATTTCACTCGCCGTTTTTGTGGAAGCCAAAACCCGGCCAAGACAAAACGATGATGGCGCTGACAGCGGCTTCACAAGTCTTTGAGAACTTCACTTATCATCGGCAATTAACGGACGGCACGTCGGTCGTGCTCGAATTCAGTGCGAATGTCGGCGCGATGGCGCTGAAAGGCATTGACCTGATTCGCTTCAATGAGGACGGGCAGATTGTCGAATTTGAAGTGATGATTCGCCCGGCGACAGGGCTGCAAGCGTTGGCGGAAGCGATGACGAAACAGATGATGAAACAGGGGGATTACGAGGCGTTTGTTGCTTGAGAGATTTTTTTCACCGCAGAGGCGCTGAGATTCCGCAGAGTTTCGCAGAGGATTTCTCAGCGGTTCTCTGCGAGACCTCCGCGTCTCTGCGGTGAAGAAAAGCTTTTTTTATGTTGCTCACCGAACGACAAGACAAAATCCTGCTCCTCACGCTCAATGCCCAACGGAAACAGCCATGACCGAAGCACCGATTCTCATTCGTCGCGAGCCGCCGCTCGGTTGGGTGATCGTCAATCGCCCCGTCGCGCGCAATGCGTTGACGACGGCGATGTGGCAACGATTGGCGGATGAAATCAACGCGCTTGCGGCGGATGACGAAATCCGCGTGTTGATCCTCACGGGCGCAGGCGATCAATCGTTTATCTCTGGCGCGGACATCGGCGATTTGAAAGCGCAACTCGCGCATCCCGAATTGGTGGCCGAAAGCTATCGCTTCACGACGACCTTGATGCAGGCGATCTCGGACGCGCCGAAGCCTGTGATTGCGATGATCAACGGACATTGCTTTGGCGGCGGCGTGTTGATTGCCTTGGCGTGTGATTTGCGCTTTGCCGGTGCGACCGCGCAGTTTGCGATTCCCGCCGCCAAACTGGGCGTGGCCTATCCGCCCGAACACGGCGTAGCGCGCTTGGTGCAAACGGTGGGAGCCACACACGCTTCAGACATTCTGCTTTCGGGGCGAACGTTGGAAGCGAATGAAGCCTGGCGCATCGGTTTGGTCAATCGTGTGCTTGCGGCAGATGAGTTGGAAGCCCAGACGTACGCCTATGCGCTCGCGTTGGCACAAAACGCTCCGCTCACAATGACGGCGCACAAAGTTGCGATTCAGCAAACGATGCGCTTCGCGCGCGATGTCGCAACGATAGAGGCAGCCGTGAAGCGTTGTTATGAAAGCGAAGATTGTCACGAAGGCTTGGCCGCTTTTCTGGAAAAACGCGCGCCGCAATTTCGCGGCAAATAAGCCTGGAATTTTGACAGAAGCTACCGCGCGGCATAGACTAGCCGAGCGGTTAGGGCGATTCTGAAACTACCCGCAAAGATCACAATCCTACTTCAACACTGCAACTACTATTCAGGGAGGCTTTGGTCGTTATGGCAACATCGGCTCAGGAAATGGAACTATCGCAACCACGTGCAAAAGGGCATCGTTGGTGGAAGGCATTGATCGCATTGTTGGTCTTGCTCATTGGCGCGTTCACCACGTTGGGCCTGTGGCCGGTCAAGCCGGATTTTGTGGGCAATGAAGGCACGGCAGGCGTTGATCCCAACGGCGGCGGCTTGAAAAAAGCCTATCCCGCGCTGGTTGTTCCGGTGGATAACCCCGCGCCCAAAGATGCGAAAGATGCGCGCGTGGAATTGGGGCGACTCTTGTTCTTCGATCCGCTGTTGTCCGGCGCGAATGACGTGTCGTGTGCAACGTGCCATCACCCGGATTTAGGCTTCAGCGATGGACGCCGACTTTCGATGGGCAAAGGCGGCAAAGGCTTGGGAGCCGAGCGCAGCGGCGGCGATGTCATACGACGCGGCGCACCGACGATTTGGAACGCGACCTATAATCACAAACAGTTTTGGGATGGTCGCGCCGAAACGCTCGAAGAACAGGCCAAAGGCCCGATCACCAATGAACACGAGATGAACGAGAACGCGGATAACTTAATCAAAGAATTGAAGGGCGTCCCGGAATACGCACAGAAATTCGATGCCGCGTTCAATGCCAAGGACGGCGCGGGCGTCACGTTCGACAATGTCGCCAAAGCTATCGCGTCGTTCGAGCGCACGTTGACGGCCAACAATTCGCCCTTCGATAAATTTGTGGCGGGAGATCGGGCGGCACTGACGGCGGCGCAAAAACGCGGCTTCAATTTGTTTCGTTCGGGCAAGACGCGCTGCTTTGAATGTCACGGCGTGCCGACGTTTGCGAACCGCGATTTCAAAATCATCGGTGTGCCCGAGTTGGAAGGGCAGGAAAAAGATTTCGGGCGCTTCGATGTGACGAAAGGCGAAGGCAATAAGTTTGCGTTCAAAGTCCCGACGCTGCGCAACGTCGCGCTGAATGCGCCGTACATGCACAACGGGCGCTTTGCGACTTTGGAAGAGGTCATTGATTTTTACGCGGCAGGCGGCGGCCCCGGCGTCGGCAATCCCGTGCCGCATCTCGACGACAAGATGCGTTCGTACACGATCAGCAAAGAAGAGAAGGCAGATTTGATCGCGTTCCTGCAATCGTTGACGGACGAAGCGAATCTGCCTGCGATTCCTGAAAAAGTGCCGTCGGGCTTGCCCGTCGTCGCGCGCGTGAACAACCCGGCGCGTGAAGTCGTCAAAGCCGCCAACATCGGCGCGTCACCGGAAGAGCGCGTCGAGCGACAGCCGACGACCATCACCGTCCGCGCCGGGCAATCCGTTCAAGTCGCCATCAACACGGCGCGTCCCGGCGACACGATTGAAGTTGAGCCGGGCATTTACAATGAAAGCCTGACGATTGATTTGGACAACATCACGTTCAAAGGCAAGACGACCGCGAGTCCGTTTGAGTATGCAAAAAACAAGCCGGACGAAGCGAAGGTGGGAACGCACGGCGTGATGGGCTGGCCAATTCTGGAAGGCAAAAACGAATTGGCCGACGGCATCATCGCAACGGGCAGCAACTTCAAAATCGAAGGCTTCGAGTTCCGCAACTACAAAGCCAACGGCATTCAAGTCCAACACGCGCACAAGCCCGTGTTCCGCGATTTGCTCGTCAACAATTCGGGTTTGTACGGAACCTATCCGGTGAGTTGTACCGGCGTGTTGATTGAACGAGTCGCCGCGACGCGCATCGCCGATGCCGCGATTTACGTTGGGCAATCGCGTGACATCGTCGTCAAAGACAGCATCGCATACGCGAGCGTGACCGGCATCGAGATTGAAAACTCCGTCAACTCCGTCGTCGAAAACAATCACGTCTTCGACAACGCCAGCGGCATCCTCGTCTTTCTCTTGCCGAACAACGTCTCGAAAGTCGGGCGCGATCACATCGTGCGCAACAACAAGGTCATCAGCAACAATCACAAAAACTTCGGCAACCCGAACGCCATCGTCGGTCAAGTGCCGTCCGGCGGCGGAATTTTGGTGATGGCGGCAGACAACGTTGAAGTCACGAACAACGAAATCCGCGACAACAACTCGTACGGCGTCGCGGTCACAAGCCTCGAAATCAGCTTCCCGAAAGGCACGCAATTCGATGTTGGCCCGACGCCGGAAAATGTTTGGGTTCACTCCAACAATTTCGTACTCAACGGCAAACAGCCGGATCCGAAGATTCTGAAAAACGGGTTGCAAGGCAAAGATTTGTTGTGGGATTTGACAGGCTACAACAATCGCTGGGACGAGCCGAATGCGAGCCGTATGGTGACGTTGCCAGGGAGTTCGTTCCCGCTGTTTGTGCGGCGCGGCTACTGGCGCGTGTTGAATTGGTATGCAAAATATCTCGGATAAGTTTTATCCACGAAGGCACACGAAGATTCACGAAGAAGACGGAAAATATCTTCGTGCTGCTTCGTGTTACTTCGTGGACGAGAAAGGAATCCTTTTATGCCTTTTACGAGAATGGACGAAAGCACTGCCGCCGAGTGGATGAACATTGGCAAAGAAGTCGCCAAGCGACAAGCCCAAATGCCCACGCTCATCAAATCCATGCTGCGGCAATTGGAAACGCAAGTGGACGGCTTCGAGACAAACCAACTCATCCACGCGCGGCAAACTGCCACGCGCGCCGTACGCGATGGCGCGTCGGAAGAACTGATCGTCGCGGCGCTCTGTCACGACATCGGCAAAGTGATTTCGGTCATCAATCATCCGGCGATTGCGGCGGAGATTTTGAAGCCGTACGTCGCGCACGAAACGTACGAGATCATCCGCACGCATCAGGATTTTCAAGGCCGTCATTACTACGCGCTGATGGGCATGAACCCAAACGCGCGCGAGCAATATCGGGATCAGCCCTGGTATGCGCTGGCGGAAAAGTTTACGGACGAATGGGATCAGACGTCGTTTGATCCAAACTACGACACGCTGCCGCTGGAATATTTCGAGCCGATGATTGATCGTGTTTTCAGCAGGAATTTGTTGGCGAACCTAACCAACGAAGCGGCAGCGGCGACCTAAGCTTTGGGCGAAATTGTGAGGACATGAAAACCAACTCGGACAATCAAGGGCGCACTTTTCTCAGGCCTATGTTGACGGGCTTGGCCTCGGTTCTCTTCGCCCTATCTCTCCTCGCGCAAACCAAGTCGCCCACAACATCACTTCTTCTGTTTCCGAATGGACTAGCGTCTGATAACGCCGGAAATTTATACCTCTCTGATATTGGTTTGCATCGGATTGTGAAGCGAGATGTGCGTGGGCGCTTGACGGTGATTGCGGGGACGGGCGAGGCGGGATTTAGCGGCGACGGTGGTTTGGCAACGAAAGCGCAATTGCACGCGCCGCATGATTTGCTTTTCGATGCGGAAGGAAATTTACTGATCGCCGACACGGGCAATCAACGCATCCGCAAGATTGATCGGCGCGGCATCATCACGACGATTGCTGGCGATGGCAAGGCGTTGCAATCAAACTACAACGGTGCAGTGCCCGCGACTTCGCTCAACAACCCGCAAAGCCTTGCGCTCGATGGAGCAGGGAATTTGCTGATTGCCGACACCTTCAATCACGTCATTCGCAAAGTGGACAGGCAGGGCAAGTTGACAGTGTTCGCAGGCTCGGTCGCAGGCTTTGGCGGCGATGGCGGTTTGGCAATCAAGGCGCAGATGAATTTACCGATGGCTGTAACTGTTGCACCGGACAGCAGCGTCTTTGTCAGCGACGCCGGCAACAGCCGCATTCGTCAAATCACGCCCGACGGCAAGATTAAAACCATTGCAGGCTTCGGCCCGGCGGCAGATACTTACGGCGGCGGCTATGCGGGCGATGGCGGCCCTCCCGAAAAAGCAAAATTATTTTCGGCCACCGATTTAAAATGCGATGCGGCAGGCAATTTGTACATCGCCGACAGCGGCAACCATCGCATCCGCGTGATCCGCAACGGCATCATCACGACGCTGGCAGGCAATGGGCAACAAGGTTTTAGCGGCGATGGCAAAGCGGCGACGATGGCGGAGTTGAATACGCCGCAAAAAATTGTGCTTGGTCAGGACGGTACGATTTTTATTAGTGATCGCGCGAATCGTTGCATTCGAAAAGTGACAACGAATGGAGTTATTACCACCATCGCAGGCGCAACAAAACCTGTGAGCAAACGTCTGACACCTTAGATCGGGGTTCAGGTGCGTGTCGGGCGCGCGAAGCGTTTGGAGTGCGACGGACTCGACGTCGCTTTGGAATTGCAACGAATACAAAAGCTACGTCAAGCCGCAGCACTCCAAACGCTTCGCGCGCCTGAAAAATCAAGAGAGAAGATCAATATGCGAACAACGACCATCATCCAGCGCGCGTTTATGATCGCTTGGTGCGGCTTGGCCATCTGGCTCGGCGCGGCTTCGCTGCAAGCCCAGAAGCAACCCGCCACCAAAGACAAATTCGCAGGCGAACACAGCGACGACAAGCTGAAGCCCGCACGCCCCGACAAACAGGTCAGCGATCTCACGCAAGAGATCACTGCGAAATTGCCGCCCGCAGCGAATGCCCAATCGCCCGCCATCCGCAATCTGATTGACCAAAAAATCTTCGGTGCAATGCAACGCGACAACATCCCGCACGCGCCGCTGGCGAATGATTATGAATTTTGTCGCCGCGTCTATTTGGATTTGATCGGGCGCATCCCGACGACTGAACAACTCCAAACCTTCGTCAATAGCAGCGATCCCCATAAACGCGACAAGCTGATTGATGAACTGCTCGCATCTCCGACGTGGGTGGATCATTGGAGTTATTTTTACGCTGACCTGTTTCGCGCCTGCGGCAATCGCTTTGGCAATCCGACGCTGAAGCATTTCGATGCGTGGATTCGGGAGTCGTTTCGCACCAACAAACCGTACGACAAATTCGTGACCGAGATGTTGACGGCTTCGGCTCCGAACACGAATTGGATGCCGGATGCGGCGGCGAGCGGCTTTCTGACGCGCTGGCATCAAACGGGCGCGACGATGTACGACGACAATTACGAAGACACGGCGGATGAAATCATCGTCAACACGTCGCGCATCTTTCTCGGCATCAATTACCAGTGCATTTCGTGTCACGGCGGCAAAGGCTTTCTGGAAAAAGTCAGCCTTGATTTAGTCTCGAAAAAACGTCAGGACTTTTGGCAGATGGCGGCGTTCTTCGGCAAGATGCGAATGCGTATTGTGCCGTATCAGGATCGTATGACGCTGACCGAAGACGGCGACGGCTACAATGCAAAAGGTTGGAGCCAGGTGCGGTTGCAGCGCGAAGGCGGCGACGTGCATCCGACCTTTATTCTGACGGGCGAAAAAGCCGATTTGTCGAAGCCGCTCCGCCCCCAATTCGCACGGATGCTGACGACGAATCCGCAGTTCGCGCGCGCGACGGTGAACCTGATCTGGAAACAATTCTTCGGTCTCGGCATCGTTGATCCGGTAGATTCGTTCGATATGGCGCGGCTTGATCCGAAAGCCAACCTGCCCGCCAACTGGACGTGTCAGCCGACCGATGCAGATTTGCTGAATGCGCTCGCCGCTGATTTCGTCAAAAACAAATTCAGCCTGAAAACCCTGATGCGCACCGTCGCGCGGTCGAGCGCGTATCAACTCTCGGCGCGCTTCGAGGGTGAATGGAAAGAAAGCTACACGCCCTACTTCGCGCGGCATTACGTGAAGCAACTGACCGCCGAACAATTGCACGACGCGATTTGTCAGGCGACGAATGTGTTCGGCAACTACGCGCGCAAAGATTGGACGTATGACACGCCGCTGCCGCCCGTGAAATATTGGACAGAAACGACCGGGCCGGAAGGCGTCGGGTCTGCGGATGCAAAAACGTTCATGCGCACCTTCGGCCAATCCAACCGCGAACAATTTGATCGCCAACCGGGCGGCTCCATCCTGCAAGCGATGTCGTTGATGAACAGCCCGTTCGTGAACAAAAAAGTGCTGGCCGAAAACGGCAGCCGCGTCGCGCAATTGGTGAACTCCGCGCAGACGAATGCCGAGATTGTGGAGGCATTGTATTTGGCTACGTTGTCGCGTCAGCCCT
>CAZWAK010000076.1:0-32343 GCA_964631865.1 uncultured Heliobacteriaceae bacterium
CGCCTGCGTTTGATAGCACAGGTCAATCAGGTTCTTATGCCGATCCTGTTCGATCAGCTTGCGGACTTGATCGCGGTATGCGAGCGACTCTTTGTCACCTGCCTGCTTCGCGTATTCATCAAACGCCTTCCACGAATACATTGCGACTTCGTAGGCGCTCACCAAAGGCGTGTTGCCGTTGCTTTCGTCGTTCGGCAATGTCGTGCGGCCTTTGTAATACAGCTTCAAATAGTTGACGACACCTTTCAGGTATTCGGTGTGTCGCTCGCCCGTGACTTCGGTTTCGTAGAGGTTCAGCAACGCCGCCATTCGGCTCAGCACATTCGCCGAAGCCGAAATCACGCGCGTCCAACTCGCTTCCGGGTGGCCGTAAAACGGGCGCGTCGTGTTGTAAAACCGCTCGGTCAAAAACTGTACCGCCGCGCGTTTCTGGATCGCATAGCCGTTCTGCTTCGCGGTCAATTCCGCGCGCAACGGAAAGTGTGTCGCGTGACAGGCGACGCAGCCCATTGTCTCGTTGTGATTATTCGAGACACGATTGACGATGCCGCCGTGACGCGGCGTGTTCGCGTGCCAACTGTCGCCCGCGCTGACAATGAAATCCATCCCGGCGCGCACAGCTTTGCGCGCGGCTTCTGCCTGCACTGGATTCGAGTACGGCGGCAAATCGTAGACGTATGTGCGCAGTTGATAGGCCGGATGACGCGCTTCGACTTTGACGTAGTACGTGCCTTTGGTCAGCACGCGCGTGGTGAATTTGTTGCCGGGCAAGGCTTGGACTTCGTGCGGTGGCGTGACGGGGTCAGCGCCTTTTTCATACGGCTTGGCTTGATTGTTTTCAATCGTGAAGACCGAAACATCTACCGGAATGTTGTCGCGTTCGAGCAGGTCAATTTCAAAATGCACGAGCTTCGGCGTGTCTTCCGTGAAGTTGAATTTGAACCAATCCGCGTCGCCTTCCGGCAAGCGATCCTCGTATTCCGGCGTTTGTTCGTAACCGCGTTTGTACTTTGTCGTGTCGGCATTCAGCGGCGCGATGTACGGGATGTCATCGGCGGTGGCGAACATCGTCTTGCCCAATTGAAATTCATTCGCGTCCTGCCACGTGTCGTTCGGTTCGGCTTCGACGTTCGGTGTTTTTGTATCAGGCCATTGCAGTACTTGAATCGTCGGCGCAATCGCGTCTTTCGTCTGCGAAACCAATTCCAGCGTCGCGTTCGTCGCGCGAAACGTCAGATATAAATCCGGGTCGCCGACGTGCAGCGGCTTGCTCGCAATCACTTTGTCGCCGTCTTTCAGCGTGACCTGGATCGTGCCTGCGTCGCCCATTGTCGAAGGCGTTGGCACGGATACGCTGAGCGAACAGAGTTTGCCTGCGATGGCGAGCTTGTGCGTTTGCGTTGCGTTCGGCGCGAGGCTCGCGTTAGTCGTCAGCAATTTCCTGAAAGGCGATTGGTCAGCGGTGCTAGACACGAATTGCGGCTTTAAGGCAACAGCGATGATGGCGGCAAACAGGACGAGGGCGATGAATTGGTAGCGGCGCGTGTTCACGATGGCATCTCCTGATGATTGGTTGCGAGAATCGAATGCGAGCACGGATCATATCGCAATTCGGTTGCGGGAGAGAAGCGTTTGCCAACCATCGAAGCCCTCGCCAACAGGCGTCAAGAGTACAAACTTTAGTTTGGCCTTTTCGTCGCAAACCCAAGCTGAAGCTTGAACTCTTAACGCCTGTTGCGCCGCGCGTCTGTACCCGTCGGGAGATTGAATTCGTGCGGCAATAATTGTCCTGCCTGCTTCAGCAAACGCGCAAACAATGCTACTGTAGGCACGCCATTTTTCTTCTGGACAGTTTGTTGGGTGCAGTTGCAAGGAGCCGCAATGCACAATCATTGGATTCGTTGGAACCTGATTTTGTGGAGTTTGCTCTGGCCGTCGCACGGCTTGGCGGAGCGGTTGCCTGTGCGTCAATACACGGTGGCCGACGGGCTGGCGCAAGGCTCGGTGTGGGCAATGCAACAGGATGCGCGCGGCTTTCTCTGGCTGGCAACGAGCGATGGCTTGAGCCGCTTTGACGGCTATCGGTTTACGAATTATGGAGTGCAGGACGGGTTGGGAAATGTCACGATCAACGATGTGGCGCAAGATCGCAAAGGACGCTTGTGGGTTGCAACCAACGGTGGCGGAGTCGCGCTGCTGCTGGACGAAGCCGCAGCGAAACAGCGCGGTAGCAAGTTCCTCAACTTTCTGATCAAGCCAGACACGCCGGGCGACTTTACTAATCGAGTCAACGGAATCCTTTTTGACGCGGACAATCGGTTGTGGTGCGCGACTGACACCGGCCTCTATCGCGCCAAGTCATTGGAAGTCGCGTCAGAACAATTTGAGCTGGTTTCGGCCCCGGTCATATCCTTTCTTTATCCGGTGCTACACCTTGACCGGCGCGGTCGTGTCTGGGCGTCGTTGAGCGACCAACTGCTGCTGATCGAAGGCGGCGTTACCTCATATCTGCCCTGGCGGGAAGCGGGCGAGACGGCTGGGAAACATCACCGCTTTATCAATGGCATCGTGGAATTGCCGGATGGACGCCTGCTGTTCAGCACGCAAAAAGACCTCTATGAATTCATCGAACCTGCCGCCGTCGATCAACGCGGCTCCTGGCGCAGATTGCCGCTGGCGCTCCCGTCCCTAAATACCATCGGCACGATTCACCCGGCGGCGGACGGCGGTTTATGGATCGGCACGGATGGCGGTTTGATTCGTTATCGTGACGGGCAGCAAGTGAATTACCGCATCGGCAACGATCCGAATCCCTTCAAAATTACCGCGTTTCATTCCGATCCCGACGGCAATCTGTGGATGGGAACACGCCAGCGGGGCTTGCTGAAGCTGAAGGGCGAATCCGTGACGATTTATGATGCCTACGACGGACTGCTGCCGGTCGAGGATGTTTATTGGCTGAAGGAAACACACGACGGACGCATGATCTTGCAGGGCCGCGCCATCGCGCCGTTTGGCTGCAACGAAACCTTTCTGACCGCCGGCAATGGCGCGCTCACTCGTTTGCGGCCCCCGCCTTCATTTTGCGTTCACGATGTTTTGCAGGACGCGCGTAAAAACTGGTGGGTGTTGCGCCGGCTGACGGATAAGACCCACGGACTCTACTTTATTCCCGGCCCGCAACTCGATTGGTCGGCGGGCTACGAGTTAACGGAAGCGGATGGCTGGGTGGGCAGCGGCTACGGCAATTTGCGCGAAGATTTCGGAGGACACGTCTGGTTTGGCAGAGGCAATCGGATTTTTTACCCGGAATACACCGACAGCGGGCGTCCGCGCCTGGTCGAAGTGCTCCAAAGAGACCCGCGCGAGCATGTGCTTTACTTCGTTCGTGATCCATCCGGCGCAATCTGGTGGTCGGATAATGCGACGGTGTGGCGGCGGCGGGAAGGGAAGACGGGAAAGATTGAAACCATTGCGCTGCCGGTCGAAAAGCCGGACGTGCGCAATTTCTACCTGGATCGCAAAAAGCGTTTATGGATCAGCACGCTGAACCCTGGGGTGTTGATGACGGACGCGCCCAACAGTGACGCGCCGCGCTTTGTCAATTACACCACGGCCCAGGGATTGGCCCACAATCGGGTCGAGGATGTTTGCGAAGATGATGAGGGGAACTTGTGGTTCGGCACCTTACGAGGGTTGTACTGGTGGGATGAGCAGATAGGTCGCTTCAACCACGTCTCCCTCGGCGAAAACACGCTCAGTACCGCCGTGCGCGAGTTGTGGAAAGACCGGCGCGGTTATCTCTGGGCGACGGTGCTGGGCGCGGTCATTCGCCTCAACCCGCGTTTGGCGTCGCGTCCTGCGTTGCAACTTTCTATTTATTTCAATCGCATCAACATTGCAGGTGAGTCATTGGCGCTGGGTGAAACCGGAGCCAGCCATCTGACGCCGCTGGAACTGACCGCCGCGCGCAACAATCTGGACATCGAATTCGTCAGTCCGAACTTCCGCGATGAAAACGCCGTGCGCTATCAATACAAACTCGATGGCGTGGACGCTGATTGGAGCGCGCCGGGCAATGTGCGTGAAGTGAATTACGCACGGCTCGGGCCGGGGCAGTACACGTTCCTGGCGCGTGCCGTGAACGAGGCAGGCATTGTCAGCCGCGAACCCGCCCGTTTGCGCTTCACGATTCTGCGCCCGCTCTGGCAACGCTGGTGGGTTTTGTCATTGGTGGCCTTGCTGCTCGGCGGCGTTGTTTATGCGGCGTATCGCTATCGCGTCGCGCAACTGCTCGCGCTCGAACGAGTGCGGCTGCGCATTGCTTCGGACTTGCACGACGATGTCGGCGCGAACTTGTCATTGATCGCAGGCGTCAGCGAAATGCTCGCGCAAGAGGCGCAACAAAACGCGCCGCAAATGCGTTCGCAGCTTGCGTTGCTGGCCGAGTCGTCGCGTCGTTCAATGGATGCGATGAGTGACATCGTGTGGATGATCAGCCCGCAGCGCGATCACTTGCGCGACCTGACACAACGTCTGCGCCGCTTTGCGATTGAGACGTTGACGCCGCGCCAGATCGAGGTGAAATTCGCGTTGCCCGACTCCGAAGCCGATTTCCCGATTGCCGCCGAGAGCCGCCGCGAAATCTTTTTGATTGGCAAAGAGGCCATCAACAACATCGCGCGACATTCCGCTTGTACGGAAGCTGAAATCGCGCTCACGCTCGACGGCACAATGATGACGCTGCGGTTGCGCGACAACGGCAATGGCTTTGATCCGACCGCGCCGAACGGTAATGGAGGCGGGCAAGGTTTGTTGAGCCTGCGCAGTCGGGCGGCGAAATTGGGCGGCGCATTGATTGTCACGTCGCAGCCCGGCAGCGGCACGGAAATCCTTTTGCGCGTCAGCGTTAGAACGTAGCGCGATTTGCTAAATCGCGGGTTTCAGTGAGAACGCCGCGATTTGGCAAATCGCGCTACAACTAGAAAAACGCCTGTGAACCTTCATAGGTGACGCGCAACTGGAACAAGCGTAGGATTTGGTTGACCTCTCGAAAACATCCGTAGCCCCAAACGACGATGGCTGACGAACGAAACAACCCAACGACCGCCGTGGCGATCATCGAAGATCACCGCGACTTCCGCGAATACCTCGCCGCGTTGATTAGCGGCACGACGGACTTGCGCTGCACGGGCAGCTATCGTTCGATGGAAGAAGCCTTGAGCCGTATCGGGAATGATCTGCCGGACGTGGTGTTGACCGACCTCGGCCTGCCCGGCATGAGCGGCATCGAAGGCATTCGGATACTGAAAGAACGTTATCCAAATCTGTTGCTACTCGTGCAAACCGTGTACGAAGACGACGAACGAATTTTCGATGCGTTGTGTGCAGGCGCTTCGGGTTATTTGCTCAAGAAAACACCACCCGCCCGCTTGATCGAAGGCTTGAAGGAAGTCATCAATGGTGGTGCGCCGATGTCGCCCGAAGTGGCCCGCAAAGTCATCAAGCTCTTCCGCGAAATTCGCCCGCCCGATCACGTGGATTATCATTTGTCCGCCCACGAGATTCGCTTGCTCAAGCTGTTTGTGGACGGTCACAATTACAAAACCGCCGCTGCTGAGTTACACGTCACCACCAGCACCATCAACTTTCACCTGCAAAACATCTACCAGAAACTCCAAGTCCATTCCAAAACCGAAGCCGTCGCCAAAGCTCTGCGCAATGGGTTGATTTGATCTGCAAACGGTAGCGCAAACGGTCAGTTTGCGTTGCCTCGTCAATCAAATATCCGGTTGTCAGAGCGACGCAAACTGACCGTTTGCGCTACCGTTTTCCCTGTGAATCTTCACGGTGACAGCCACACACATTTCCGGTTCACTATGCGGGTGGATTCGCAGAAACAATAAACGTTACGATTTTTTCTCAGCGGCAAAAGAACTGCGCCAGGTTTTTCGCGTTCCACCACAGGCAAACGTAAGCACGACAAATTGAATGAAATGGTGGCAGGCACGCCGCGCGCGGTCGAATCGCCTGCACTGAAGTCCATAAACCCGGCCTCGATCATTTCGCAGGCCATGCAAAGGAGAACTCCATGAGGAAGCCATACGCGAGAGCCAATGCTCTTGTCTGTCTCACGGGTGTTTTATGTCTGGTGACGCTCGCCATTCGCACCGACGCCCAACCATCGCGTTCCGCTACGGCGCAGTCGTATCTCGAACGCGGTATTCATTTATTAGCCAAAGGGGAGGTAGAACGCGCGATGAGCGATTTCGATTTAGCGGTTGCGTCCGATCCGCAACTGGCCGAAGCGTGGTACAACCGCGCGGTCTTGCGCTATGACAAAGGCGACTTTGTCCGCGCCATCAACGATCTCGACGAAGCCATTCGGCTGCATCCGCCATACGTGCTGGCCTACGTCAAGCGCGGCAATGCACACGCCGAACAAGAAGCGTGGGACGCGGCGCTCAACGATTACAACGAAGCCGTATGCCTTGATCCGAAGTCCGTGTTGGCGGTGAACAATCGCGGGTTGATGCGGCAGCGCCTGCAAGATTATGACGGCGCGCTCAGCGATTACGAACGCGCGGTGCAGCTTGAACCGAAGAATCCGCTGCTGCTCAACAACCGCGCCGGAGTCAAACACGATCTCCAGGATTACGCCGGAGCCATCAGCGATTATGACAAGGCGATTGCGCTCGCACCTGATTGGGCGGCGGCGTGGTGCAATCGCGGCTTGACGCGCAAGGCGATGGGCGATCTGCGCGGCGCGCTCGCAGATTATGACCGCGCGATTGAACTCAAACCCGACTTCGCGCTCGCATATTTCAATCGCAGTTGGGTGAAACGGTTGCTTGGCAAAGGCAACGAAGCCAAAGCCGATTTCGAGCGCAGTCTGCAATTGCGCGAGGTGGAGAGCAAGCCTGCTGCGGCTTCTTTCAAGTCCATCACATTGGCCGAGGCCGAGCCGAAGCCGAAACCGTAACCTACGTCTCAGCCACAGTACCGCGCCCATTTCTGCGAACCAATTTGTACAGTCGGGGCGCGGTACTGTTGCGGGGAAACGAACGACGCAAAGGAGCTACGAGTATGTCGAAAAAATTCTGCTGGAGCATCCCGCTGATACTGTCGTTATTGGCTGCTACGGCCTTCGCGCAAAACGGCGCGAGCGGCAAATCGTTCGTGCAAGCGGCGAACGAAGAGCGGTTGTTCACCGTCTCGGTGTACACCGCCAAACCCGAAATGTGGAGCGAATCGCTGCGCTTCATCAAAGACGAAGTCGTTCCCGCCAACGTCAAAGGCGGCAGAAAGCACATGGAAGTTTGGACTTCGGTTTACGGGCAAAGCTACGAAGCCTGGTTCATCCTGCCGCTGGAAAACTTCGCCGCGCTGGACAAGCCGGACGAAGTGCTGCTGAAAGGATTGGGCAGTCGGGAAGCGGTCGCCGCCTTCTGGAACAAAGCCCGCAACTTCAACACGAGCGTGCGCCAATTCGTGATTCGCGTGCGACCGGATTTGAGTTACATCAAGCCGAATGCCGGAACACCAAGAGCGGCGACGGTCACGATGGTTGAAGTTGAATACGGGCGTGATGAGGAAGTATGGAGCTTAATCAAAAGCGAGTGGATTCCCGCGCACAAAAAAGCGGATCGGTACGGCAATCTCCGAGCGCCTGTCGTACGGGGCGGCGTCAATGGCTATCTGAACATTGCGCCGATGGAAAGCTTTGCCGAGTTAGATAAGCCGGATGTCATGAAGCAAGTGCTGGGCGAGGAGGGTCTGCGCAAAGCGATGGCGAAATTTGCGGGAAAACTCAAACTCGGCGAGCGTCGCGTGCTACTGTTCCGCCCTGACCTGAGTATTTTGCCGAAGTGAAACACCTGATATAAACTCTCGCGCCGGGGATTCTTCATCCCCTGGCTTTCGCTAACAACTAAGAAATTGCACCTGTCGCGGCAACAACCGGAAAGCCATGAAGGGTAGCGCAAACGCGAACGTTTGCTCCGGCTTTCTGAGAGGAATCCGCGATGTTGACCCCAGCAAACTGGAAAGTTCGCGCTACCTTTTCCAAGGAGGAAATCAAATGAAACAGCACCACCAACCTTTGACTGCAAGCCCGTTTTGGCAAGCCCTGACGCTTGTGGTTTTTCTCTGTGCGTTGGCCTCGCTGGCGTTCGGGCAAGGGAATACCAAGTCCGTTGACCCGAAGACGGAGCAGGAAATAGAGAAAGTCAGCGAAGCCTTTCGCGTGGCTTTTCTGCGCCGCGATGCCGATGCGCTCGCCCCGATGCTGACGGAGGATTTTTTGATCATCAATAACCCCGCCGTTCCGGGGCAGGATAAAGCGCAATATCTGGCAGGCATCAAACGACCGCTGCCCAGCCCACAACGATGGGATTCCTACGAATTTTCAGAAGTGGTCAGACATTATTACGGCGACGCGCTGGTGACCGTGCTGGTCGGCACGCTCAAGGGCATCGCTCCCAACAACGAACCCTTCACCAGCCGGACACGCTTCACCAGCGTCGCCGTCAAGCAGCAAGGCCGCTGGCAAATTGCAGTTATTCATGGGGCCCCCATTCCCGTCGAACGCACTGCCGCCAAAGTTGACCCCAAAGTCTTTGACGCTTACGCTGGGCAATATCAATTTCCGAACGCTGTTGTCACCGTCACCCGCGAAGGCGACAAACTGGTTTGGCAATCGTCTGCCACAACAAACAAAGTCGAATTGATTCCCGCCAGCGAGACGACCTTTTTTGTGCGTGGCTCGCAAGTCCATAACGTCTTTGTGAAAGACGGCTCCGGTCACGTCACGCACATCAAACAAATCCTGCTTGATGGGCGAGAGACCAGCTTCAAGAAAATTAAGTAGCCGCAGGGGCAAACCAATAGAGGAGCCAGCCGGAGAAGGATTGCTCACCAGAACCCCGCCAAAACGGGTGGGCATCATAACACGGGTGAAATCTTATCGTCTGCGCTTGGCGGTTTTGGGCGGCGGGATAAATTTGACTTCGAGGTGGAAGGTTTCGAGTACGTCTTTTTTCTTGCCGTCCACGCCGCTCAGCCGCAGGCGATATTTGCCCGACGGATAATTGCGGCGCACGATGGTCAGCGCGATTTTCGTGAGTTCCGGCGCAGCTTTTTTCACGCCGCTCCAGAGCGGTTTCGTGCGTTTGGGGTCGAGCCACTCCACCAGATAATTCGGATAGGTCTTGTCGGCGGGCTTGCGCCAAACGACGGTGAAGAGCGCGGCGGTCGGCGGCACTTCAATCAGCGTCGCGGCTTCTTTGGCCGGGTCGGTTGCAGCGGGCGGCTTGCTCGCATCCAGTTCGACGACCGGCGCATCCAGATGCGGTAGCGCCAACTCGTCCATTTCTTTTTGCAACGTGCTGTTTTGAATGCCGAGCAGTTCCTGATTGCTGAGCACACGGTCGGCATTTTGTTCGCTCAGTTGCGTTTGCACATCGGTCAATTGCTTCTGCGCTTCGTCGAGCCGGGCTTGCAACGTTTCGGGCGTGACCGGTTCATCGCTGGCGACGAGGCGCGGTGTCCGAGCTTGTTCGTCGGCCAAGCGGGCGAGTTCCGTTTTATGTTTGAACTGCAACGCGATCAGCCACGTGGCCAGCGACAGGCTCGTAATCAAAAACAAGGCGGTCAAAGCTGCCGTGAACGGATTGAACCCCGCGCGACTGAACAAACGGGGGAGCAGGGATTGCCACCATTTCGGCGTGGTTTCGGTTTCAGCCTGCGCCTCGTCTTGCGTGGTCGCGCGCGCTTCCTCCGTTTGGTTCGTGGTGGCTTCGTTGCCGTAGGTTTGACGAATGTGTTGGTTTGGTTCTACTACTTCTGAATTCATTACTTCGTTCTCTTGCACCTGTAAATCGTGAATTTCGAGGGAGCAAGTAAAGCAAACAAATCTCGGTTCGTAAAGAATTCTTTTTGCGAGAAGTAATGGCTCAGACTTGGGTACGCACGCATCTTGCGTGCTCAGCCGCGTACCTTCCCTCGGATAGTTCATTGTTATACCCAAGCGGACGCACGCATCTTGCGTGCTCAGCCGCGTACCCCAGCACGCAAGATGCGTGCGTACCCAGCGAACTACATACCCTCCTCTTCAAAACAGCGAAGGTTGATCTTCCAACTCCGAAGGCTCCACGACAGGCTGACCGAGCAGTCGTTTGAACTGATTCGCCGAGGCGGGCGAATGCCCTTGAAAATGATTGTTGAAATAGCCGTGAATGCTCATCACGTTTTGCTGCAAAGTGCGAAACGCTTCCGCCCACAAGGCGAATTCCTGCTCGCGGTTGATTTGCACGCGCGAATAATCCGTCAATTCGGCTGGCCCCAGCCAACGCAGATACGTGAACTCTGCCGTCGGACGCGCGCTCAATTCCAACATCGTCGCGCGGTCGAGCCATTTGCTGTCGGTCAGCGCGAGCGCGGTTTTGTGTGCGCTCAGCAACTCCAACACCACTTCACCGACATCGTCCAGCAACCAATGCCGATCTCGAAACTCAATCGCAAAGCGCAAATCGTTCGGCAGCAGCGGCAGAAACCGTTCGAGCGCGGGCAGGGAACGCGGCGAAAAATCCGGTGGCAATTGAATCAGCAGGAGCGCCAATTTTTCCTGCAAGCCGCGCACGCGCTCACAAAAGCGCAGGAGCACGTCGTCGCTGTGTTGCAGCCGATTGTGATGCGTAATTTCCTGCGGCAATTTCAGCGAATAAGTGAAGCCCGCCGGCGCGCGTTTGTGCCACGATTGAATCGCCGCTTCGGACGGAATCGCATAAAAACTGGAATCAATTTCGACCGTATCAAACACGCGCGTGTACAAATCCAAAAAGTCCGTCGGACGTGTGCCACGCGGATAAAACGCACCGACCCAACCTTCGTAATTCCAACCTTGCGTGCCGATGTGAATGGAACAGGAATTCATGGTTGAGAGGGACTAAGGGAGATATAAGCGGCCTGTACCGAGATGATTTTCCAAGTAGATCACAATCTCTGCCAGTCGTTCTCCCACTGCCTGACGGTAACTGGATTCTTTCAAGCGCAACGGGCTGGCAATCGTCAGAATCGGCAAAGATTCTGGGGTTCCGTCACGTTCAATAGTGGCTTGGAGAGAAGTTTCGTCATCTTTGTTACGATTGTTGGTCAAAAGGAGCATCCCTTGTGTCTGCGCATAATTCCAGATGTCGTTGTCTTTGCCTTCCGGCCCCAGCGGGGTGCCGCGGAGATGTACAAATTCCAAGCGCAGCAAATCTATCCAGCCATCTTGTTGCAGCGTGGCAATGAGCAACTCGGCATCTCCTTCCAGATTGTAATCAATCAGGATTTGCATCGTTCCCGCTCCTGCTTGATGGCTGCCAGTCGAGCGCGCGCAATGGCAATGCGGTAATCGCTCGGAGGCTTCACAGGTAATTTCTCCCGATCTTTATTTCGCTCGCGCCAATACCGCTCTTGCTCTTCGGCTTTGCGCATCACTTCGGCGTACTCGATTTCCAGTTCTGCTTCGTGGGCTTGCAAATACGCCATTACGCCATCCATCTGGGCTGGAGTGAGATTGAACCATTGCGCGGTGTGTTTAGGCGTCCAACCATCTTTGAGATATTCCATCAACTGGTAGATGGTGATTCGTGTTCCTTTGATACTAGGGCCACGTCCGGTTTGTACGATGACGTCATTTGATTCACTCATAACGTTTTCCTCTGGCTAAAAATACAAGAGCGCCGAGTTGCCTCGACGCTCTTCCAGTTTTCGCAACTCGCGTTTGCTTACGGTCTGCCACTATCCAAAAACGCTTTCAGCTTGCGTGACCGCGATGGGTGACGGAGTTTCCGCAGCGCCTTCGCTTCGATTTGGCGAATGCGTTCGCGGGTGACGGCGAAATGTTGGCCGACTTCTTCGAGCGTGTGCTCGCTGCCGTTCGGCCCCAAACCAAAGCGCATCTTGATGACTTTCTCTTCGCGCGGCGTGAGCGTCTTCAAGACTTCTTCGGTGATTTCGCGCAGATTCAAATTGATGACGGCTTCTGCCGGGTTTTGAATCGTCTTGTCTTCGATGAAATCGCCGAGATGCGAATCTTCTTCTTCGCCAATCGGCGTTTCCAGCGAAATCGGCTCCTGCGCGATCTTCAAGACCTTCCGCACCTTCGACGCCGGAATGTCCATCTTGCGCGCGATTTCTTCGCTCGTTGGTTCGCGTCCGAGTTCCTGCACGAGCGCACGCGACGTCCGAATCAGTTTGTTGATCGTTTCGATCATGTGAACCGGGATGCGGATCGTGCGCGCCTGGTCGGCGATGGCGCGCGTGATGGCTTGACGAATCCACCACGTCGCGTAGGTCGAAAACTTATAGCCGCGCCGATACTCGAATTTGTCTACGGCTTTCATCAGGCCGATGTTGCCTTCCTGAATCAAGTCGAGGAATTGCAAGCCGCGATTCGTGTACTTCTTGGCGATGGACACGACGAGGCGCAAGTTGGCTTCGACGAGTTCGGTCTTGGCCTGATTGGCTTCGGCTTCGCCCGTGATGACGTTTTGCATCGCGCGCTTAATTTCTGCGCCGGAGACGTGATACTGCTCTTCGAGTTGCGTCAAATGCCGCTTGGAAGCCCGCAGTTTCTTTTCGAGTTCCTTGATGTCTTCCGGCTTGCGCTTGCGTTCGAGCGTGCGCGATGTCTTGTCAATTTCGCGGTCGGTTTCCTTGATCTGGCTCGCGGCGTGACGCATCGCGGCAACCAAACGGTTTTCGATTCTGGGCGTGATTTCCAGAATGCGAATGTGTTGCGACAGGTCTACGCGCATCCGTGCCAGTTTGCGGCGCATCTTGTGATATTTCGGCGAACGCTTCGGCTCCTGCAAAAACTTGTCGTAATGCGTGAGCGTTTTCTTGAAGCTCTTGCCGATTTCCATCAACTGTTCGAGCGTATAGTTGTGGTATTCCTCGATTTTTTCTTCTGTGATGCCTTCCTGCTCGGTGAATTGCACCACTTCGCGGATGACGAGTTCGCCCGCTTCGAGTTCTTTGCCAACTCGGATGAGTTCGGTAATCGCAATCGGCGAACGCGAGATGGCTTTTTGGGCCTTGATTTTGCCGCGTTCGATGCGCTTGGCGATAGCGACTTCGCCTTCGCGTGTCAACAGCGGCACGACGCCCATTTCGCGCAAATACAAGCGCACCGGGTCATTCGTTTTGTCGAGCGTGCCGGGCGACAGGTCAATTTCGACTTCTTCTTCGCCCGCGTCGTCGAGCTTTTTATCGCCACCGAGCGCGGCGGCGGATTCCAAAAACTTCTCGTCCGAATCGCCAATGACGATGCCTTCGCCGCCGAGCGCGGCAAAGATGTCCTCAATGTCGTCGGGGGAAACGAGTCCTTCAGGCAACTCGTTGTTGATGTCGTCGTAGCTCAGGAAGGACTTATCTTTGCCCATTTCCAGCAGCTTCTCAACATCGTAATCTGTTTTCTCGTCCATGTTCATTCTGCTCCTCGATTGTTGCCTGCGACGAACGTTCTTTTGGGGGAGAAACAGCCTGGGTCAAGCCGTTCGCCGTTGCAACACGATCTTTCCTCTTACAAGAAAAGGTAATCGGCGCGGGGTTGAGAGACGATAGCCGAAAGACCCACTGTTGCAACGGACGAGATAAATAATGATCGAAATGTGATCCAAAGAGAGCCGTTCTGGTCGTGGCGAAATTCAGCAGCCGTACGTCTGAACCTTGCGTGATTACCGGGTTGTCAATTATCTCTGGCCGTTAGCAATCAGCTTTTAGCTATGAGCCAACAGCCGCTGGCGAATTTCTTGTTCAGGTGGTTGAAGCTGATCGCTGAAGGCTAACAGCTAACTTCTATTCAACGCCCGTTCCTGTTTCGCCAATTCAAACTTCAAAAGTAATAGCTCATTGACCTGCTCCGCGTTACCTGCCCGCTGAGCCTGGTTAATTTCTGTTTGTAAAATCGCCTGCTGCTCCGCTAAGCGCGCAGACCGCAAGCTCAATAAACTCTCTTCTGCCTCTCGGTTGTACGTCTCTTCGGTTTTCTCCTCAACTTCGAGCAGCAGTTCGGGCAACAGGTCGTTGACGAGCGCGGCATCGTAGATTTGTTCGCTGAACGCCGCATAGCTTGGTTCCACTCCTTGTTGCTCGAATTCAAATAACAATTTCCAAATTGGCGCGGTGCGCAACTGTTTGAAATCGTCTTCGGTCAGTCGCGGCATCATCCGTCGCCGCACATTCGGTTGATTCAACAGCGCCGCCAGCAACTTCTTTTCGGCGGGCTTGACGGCCATTTGCGCCGTGACTGCCGTTTCGCTCACACGGGCGGCGCGGGTTTCGACGGCTCGCCTGAATTCCTCGCGGACGACCTTGCTGTCCAATTTCAGCCGATCCGCAATCCGTTCCACCTGCTCCGCCGTTTCGACCCGATCCTTCACCAATTTCAAGTACGGGAGAATTTCGTTGAGCGTTTCAACTTTCCCGGCGGGGGACGTTTGATCGTGGCTTCGGATGGCTTGCTCAACGATGTAATCCATAAATGATTGAGAACTTCGCAGCGCCTTTCCATACCCTTCCACGCCGCGCTCTCTGATGAATTCATCAGGGTCGAGGTTGTCCGGCAACGTCAGCACGTTGACCTTGAATCCTTCGGTCAGAAGCAATTCCAAACTGCGCTTCGTCGCGTTCACGCCTGCCGAATCAGGGTCGAAATTCACGATGATCTTGCGCGCATACCGTCCGAGCAGCCGCACTTGATTTTCCGTCAACGCCGTTCCCAAACTCGCCACCAGATTGCGCACGCCATATTGAAACGGGATCAGGAAATCCAAATAGCCTTCGACCAGAATCGCGTAGCCCTGTTTGCGAATCGCATCGCGCGAGTAATTCAGCCCGAACAAATGCTGCCCTTTCGTGTACAACACTGTTTCCGGCGAGTTCAGGTATTTCGGCTCACCGTCGCCGAGGATGCGCCCGCCAAACGCTACGATTTTGCCCTGCGCATCGAGGATCGGGAACATCAGCCGCCCACGAAACTTGTCGTAGAATCCAGAGCCTTTGTCGCTCAGCGAAACGAGGCCGCTGCGTTCGATTTGGAATTTCGTCGCGCCGCGTTTTTGCAGGAAGCCTACAAGCGCATCCCAACTGTTCGGCGCATAGCCGAGCCGAAATTGCCGCCGCGACTCGTCTGAAATCCCACGTTTGGCGAGGTACTCCAAGGCGATTTTGCCTTCGCCCGATTCGAGATTGCTTTCAAAGAACTCAGTTGCCCAAGCATTCAATTGGCGCAACTCGTCGCGCTGTTTGTCGCGCTCTTCGGCGTATTTTGCATCGTCATCATTCGTCAGCACCGGGAGCGCCACGCCGCATTTTTCGGCGACCGTCTTGACAGCTTCCGAAAAGTTGCTCCCTTCTATTTCCATTACGAATCGAATGGAATCTCCAGACTTCCCGCAGCCGAAACATTTAAAAAAACCTTTCGCGGCGCTGACACTAAAACTAGCGGTCTTTTCGCCGTGAAACGGACAACACGCCCAATAATTCTGTCCTTTCTTTTTGAGCGTGACGTAATCGCCGATGATCCGCACGATGTCGGCCTGATTGCGAAGCTCATCAATGAACTCTTTCGGAAAGCGCATATTTGGTTAGCCACGAATTGCACGAATGAACACGAATTAAAAGCGCGGGAAGTAGTATCACTCAACTTTCATCTCAAGCCTCAATTCCGAAGATGAAATTCGTGAGAATTCGTGTAATTCGTGGCTGAAACTACTTTTTCAACTCCGCCACCGTCGCGCCATTGCCGCCTTCGCTCGGAGCCGCCGGGTAAAACTTGGCGACGTGCGGATGTTCGGCGAGCAACGACGCAATCGCTCGTTTCAGTGCGCCCATTCCCATGCCATGCACGATGCGGACGCGGTCGTGATTGTTCAAATACGCGGCGTCCAAAAACTTGTCGGCGGCATCGGTCGCTTCGCCGACAGTTTTGCCGATGACATTCAATTCGCTGCCGATGTCTGGCTGTTCCTGGAACGACACCGAGACGCCTTTGGGCAGCGTGCCTGCGACTTTCGCCGACGCCTTTTGCTTAGACGTTTGCGCCGCCTCAATCAGCCGTAAATTCTCTGTAGTTTCGCGGAAGCGCAGCGCGCCGACCTGCACCGAAATGCTGTCTGCGCCGATGGATTCGATGACGCCTTGTTGATTCAGCGATAGGATGAGCACGCGGTCGCCGACCTGAAAGTCACGGTGATCGGTGGTTGGTGGTCGGTGGTCGGTGGTCGGCCCCTGTGCTTCTCCCCCGCTCTCTATCTCCCTATCTCCCCCCCTCATTTCCCGCGCTGCGTTGCTCGCTGCGACTTTCAATTCGGACGTGCGTTTGTCAATTTCGCGCTGCACCTTTTTTGCTACGGCGGCGTCTTCGATAGAAGCAACAAAGGCTTTCGATTTCGTCACGAATTCTTCGACAATCTTATGCAACGCCGCGCGGAATTCTTTTTCGCGTGCCTGCTCGCGTTTGTTGAATTCGACTTCGAGGCCAGCGAATTTCATCGCCACCGCCGCGCGTTCTTCTTCCAACGCAGCAATGGTTTGTTGCTGTTCGTCGCGCTGGGTTTTCAATCGTTTCAGAAACTCGGTCGCCTCGGCGCTCGACGTTTGCACTTTCTCGACCGCACGATCCGTGACGGCTTTCGGCAAGCCAAAGCGCCGTGCAATCTCAATCCCGGACGACGCCCCGGCTATTCCCGTCAACAAATGATAGGTGGGTTTCAGCGTGCGTTCGTCGAATTCGACCGAAGCGGTGATGACGCCCGGCGTGTTCGTCGCGTACATCTTCAGGCCGCTGTAATGCGTCGTGACGATCACATGCGCCCCGCGTTCGCGCAGGTAATCCACGATGGCGACGCCGAGCGCCGAGCCTTCCTCCGGGTCGGTTCCCGTGCCAACTTCGTCGAGCAGCACGAGCGTCGGCGGATCAAGTTCGTTACAAATCGTGCGAATGTTCGAGATGTGCGACGTGAACGTCGAAAGGTTCGCCGCGATGGATTGATGATCGCCGATGTCCGGCATCACTTGATGAAAAACCGGCAAGTCGGCATCGGTCGCCGGAACGTGCAAACCGGATTGCGCCATCAGCGACAGCAAGCCGACGGTTTTGAGCACGACCGTTTTTCCGCCTGCGTTCGGGCCGCTCACGACCATCACGCGGCTGTCGTTGGAAAGTTCGAGCGAGATCGGGACGATTTCCAGCCGCTGCATTTTCAAATTGGCTTCGAGCAACGGATGCCGCGCGTTCTTCAAAAATAACTGCCCCGCTTCGTTAACTTTCGGCTCAATCGCGTTGTGATTCAGCGCCAATCGGGCTTTTGCCGCGATGAAATCCAGCAAGCCGACCGCGTCCGCCATCGCCAGCAATTCGTCGCGGTGATCGCGCAATTCTTCCGTGATCGCAAACAGCACTTTCGTGATTTCGGCGATTTCGATTTCGTGCAAGCGCACCAATTCGTTGTTGGTTTCGATGGTTTCGAGCGGTTCGACGAAGGCCGTTTGCCCGGACGACGACATCCCGTGAACGACGCCCGCGACCGCGCCGCGATTGTCGTTGCGAATCGGGATCACGTAGCGTTCGTTGCGAATCGTAACGTAATCGTCGCGCAAGGCGTGCGATTCGTCGGCGCGCTTCAAAATCGCTTCGAGCGTTTTTTGCAATTGCGCTTTGAGCTTGGAAATCTGGAAGCGAACTTCGCGCAGGCCGGGCGAAGCAAAATCGTCAATCTCGCCCGTCGGCAAAATCCGGCTGCGCAGTCGTTGGTAGACGTTGTGCAAGTTGGCAATCTGCCCCGTGATTTCGCGCAAATGGGGAAAGCGCGCGCCTTCGTCACGAAACGTGTCGCGTAGTCCCGTCGCCACCGAAATCAGCCGCAAAACGACCAAAATCTCGTGCGGTTCGAGGTTCATGTCCACGACATTGAGCTTGCCGAGCGCCGGGCGCGGATCGCCTAAATCACTGAAATCCAAGGCAGTTCCTTCGCGCAGGTACTCGACGCCCTCAGCGGTTTGGCGCAAGGCTTTGGTGATGATGTCGCGGGAAGTGGCGGGCGCGAGTTCATCCAGACGCACTGCGCCTAGAGGCGTGCGGATCAGGGTGGCTAACGTCTCTTTTAATTGATCGTATTCTAACGTTTCGAGTGCTTGACGCAGCATCTATCGGGCCGTTCTGGAGGCGCAATCAGGGCAATGTTTCACAAACCGCGAGATTGTATGGACGCGACACGAATGTGTCAACGAGAAAGTACAGGATTAAGTCGAAATCTGGCGCAAACTTCTGCGCCGAAGCGCAATGCCGATCAATGCTGCTCTGGCGCTGGCTCGAACAAACGTGCCGTGCTCGTGAGTTGCCGTGCTTTCGGGATGGCGTCGAGCGCCTGTTGCGCCTGCGGATCGCTTTCGAGCAGAAACTGATCTTCCGCCTCGATGCCGTAAGCGGCGGTGATGAGTTCGGCGCGAATCCGGCGACGGGCGTAATCCAAATGCGTCGTGAGCAACGATTCTGAAATGCCTAGCTCTGGATGCTCGCGCAGAAATGCCCGAAAGGCCGTCATCACGGCTTCCGAAATCGGGAACTCGTTGCCGCGCAAGCGATAGCCGTATTCAAATTTGGCGACCTTGTATTCGGCGAGATTCGGCAGCACGCCCGCTGCGAGATGACGCGCGAATTCAAAACTGGCATCCCGAATCGCCAGATTTTCTGTCACCGCTTTGACCACGATGTCGGGCGTAATGCCGCCGCCGCCGTGCAACTTGCGACCGGTGGGCGTGTAAACCGTATTGCTTTCCGGCGTGGGCGTCGGCAGCGCAGATTGCTCGGCATGACGGCGTGCCCAGTAATATTCATACATGCTGCCGCCGCTGTAATCGCGTTGGATACAACGACCGCTCGGCGTGTAATATTTGGCTGTCGTCAGCGTCAAACCCGTGCCGCCGGGCAAGGGGAAGACGGTTTGCACCAAGCCTTTGCCAAAACTTTCTTCGCCGACGATCAGTCCGCGATCTTTGTCCTGAATCGCGCCCGCAACAATTTCGGACGCAGACGCGGTGTCCTGGTTAATCATCACGACCAGCGGCATCGCTTCCGGGTCGCTGTTTTCGGACTTATACACCTGACTCCGCATACGTCCTTCGCGTCCCCGCACGCTGACGACCTCGACGCTGCGCGGCAAAAATAGTTCCGAGACTTCAATCGCCTGCTTGAGCAACCCGCCCGGATTGCGTCGCAAATCCAGGACTAACGAAGTCATGCCCTGCTTTTTCAAATCCACCATCGCGTCCTGCAACTCTTCGCTCGTCTTTTTGTTGAAGCCGTTCGTGAGCGCGATGTAGCCCACGCCGGGACGCGCGATAAAGTGATTGCGCACCGAAGGATATGGCACTTCGTCGCGCACGATGCGCACTTTGAGCGGCGCTGCTTCGCCCACACGCTCGACAGCGATTTCCACTTCTGTTCCGCGTTCGCCACGCACGTGGTTCAGGACTTCCTGCTGCGACCATCCTTTGGCCGATTTGCCGTCAATTTCGACGATGATGTCGCCGTATTTCAGCCCGGCGCGTTCCGCTGGCATCCCTTTGACCACGCCCAGCACGCAGGTTTTGTCGTTGCGGCGATTGATGGTGACGCCGATGCCGTAAAACCGCGAGCTTTGTTCTTCCTGCATTTCGTTGAAGGCGCGGCGATCAAAAAAGCTGGAATGCGGATCGAGCACGTGCAGCATCCCCAAAACAGACGCCCGCGTGAGCGTTTCCTGATCGCGTTCCATCGCATAGTTTTCTTCGATCAACTGCTGGCCCGCCGTGAACGCTTTGATGAGTTGATGGTCGCGCATTTCGGCGCTCGGCGTATTGGCCGCACGCGATTTCACGCGACTCGCCCACCCGCCCGCAACAGCGCCCGCCACCAATAAAATGAACGCGATGCTCAGGAAACGACTTTTGGATTTCATGGTCTCTCCACGTGCCTAAAATTTGGACGCGGAACTATACCACAGCCCTGCCCCGTTTGCGGAAGGGGAAATGCGGGTTGGCAAGAAGAGCATTTCTCATTTTCCATTTGAGATTTGTCATTTGTTATTGAGTGGCGGCGCTTACCCCGCAATGAGAAATGAAAAACGACAACTGGGAAATGGAAAATGAAAACAGGTCGTTCCTCTTCGCCAAAAGCCACGAGTTGCATCCGTCTTTCCCGCACAGTATGCTTGTCCCCGTCTTCTCCCCTTCTGACGGCGTTACCAATTTCCAAACGAGGTACGGTGCTATGAATCCATCCACAAGCTTTGTCCGGGTTATCTTAATCATCACAATCGCAGTCCTGCTGGTTCCCGCTGCAGCGCAGACCACCAAAGCGCGCAAACGAACCGTTGCAAAACGACCAGTCGTCAAACCTGCGCCAACCACCACCACCACGACGTTGCCCGTTTTCACGCCGAGCAATGCGGTCGAACACGGCTACGTCGCGGGCTACAACGAAGGTTATGTGTCGGGCAAGTCCGATTACAACGCGAACGCGGCGAAAGACCATCAGCGTTCGACGATTTACCAGGACGCCAATCGCGGCTACGAAAAACAACACGGCGATTTGCTCGAATATCAACGCGGCTTCAAATCAGGTTATGAAATCGGCTACAACGACGGTTACTTGGGGCGCGAAAAGAACCAGAAGATGCCCGCGAATCTGAACGCGAAACAGCCAGTCGTCGCTACGAACACCGCCGCGCCAAATTCCACGAACAAACCGCGCGTGCCCAACAAACCGCGCTTTGCGATTGCGCCCGACACGACGGTGCGCCTACGGCTCGAAACGCCGATCAGCACGAAGACCAATCAGGAAGGCGATAAATTCACCGCCTTCGTCGTCGAACCACAGGAACACGAAGGTGCGATCATCGAAGGCCACATCGCCAAACTCAAACGCGCAGGCAAACTGACCGGCCAAACCGAACTCGCGTTGGAGTTTGATCGCATCACTTTCAAAGACGGCTCAAGCTCGGAGTTCCGCGCCCAGGTTGAGCGCGTCTACGCCAACGAAAAGGTCAAAACCATTGACGAAGAAGGCAACGTCCAAACCGGCAACACGACGAAAGACACAACGGTGCGCAGTGCCGGTGGAGCGGCGATTGGCGCCATCATCGGCGCAATCGGTGGCGGCGGCAAAGGTGCTGCGATTGGCGCGATTTTAGGCGCGACGGTTGGCGCAGGTTCCGTATTCATTCAAGGCAAAGATTTGCAACTGGATCAAGGATCGGAAATGCAAGTGCGAACGCTGGGGCCGAGGAAGTAGGAGAACTTCTTTTCACGCGAAAAGGCCGCGCTTATTCGTTGCTGCGCGGCCTTTTTACGTGGTCAAGACATTGCGCGCAAGATTCGGAGCCGCTTTCGCCAGCCGGTCATCATTCGTCCAAAATTCATCACAGCCATAGTGCTGCGCCGTTGCCAAATGAACCGCATCCGGCGTTTTCAAGGACTTGTGATCGGCGCGCAATTGCGCTGCTTGCTGAAACACTTCCCGTTCATTCGACAAAACGACAACAGTGCCAAACCAATCGCGAAACTTCTCAATCAACGGCTGATTTTGATTGCGGAGCGGCAAGACCAAACATTCCATCTCGGTCAAACTGGAAACGTGCAGAATGGCATCGGGGTGACTGGCTAGGAGCGATTCGATATCCGGCGCGAAAGTCGGATGTTCTTCGACCAGATAAATCACCACGCACGAATCCAGATAAATTCGTAACCGGTTTAATCCCATGATTCACGTGCCTCGGTGATTTGTGCTTCCATTTCCTCGACACTCGGACGCGCCTCGGCTGGCAAGCGGTTCGCACGAAGAAATTCTAGTGCTTTTGCTGCATTCCCTTGCGGCGGCGCAGCGCCATTTATTTTCTGTAGCAGCGTGACAAGCACACGACTTGTCTCGGTGACGCGCAACGGTTCCAGCCAGCGAATCTGTCCATTCACATCTAATTCGGCTTCGACGGTTTGCAACATATTTTCTCCTCTTGTATGGCTTCACAAATAGTGTTTCTCATTCCTCCCCATCTGAACGTGGCGGGAGTTGGCGGTTGGCTTTGAGCAGTTGATTCTCGACTTTGAGCATGAACATCTGTCGTTCGGCGGATTCCCGCTCGTGGTTGCGCTGCTGCTCATACGCCATCCGCTGGACAACGGCGGTCAGGTCTTTGACTTCGCGTTGCAAATCTTTCAGCCCTTGCTCTTGCTTTTCCAGCCGATAGGTCAGGGTGAAAACGCTGCTCAGCAATTCAGTGATGGTTTTCCACATGCAGCATCTCCTTGAGTTGTTGCAGCATCACGCGCGTCTCGGCTTGCATCTGTAGCCGTTCGGCTTCTGACTGATCCATCCGCGCTTCGGCAGCACGCACTTCCTGCACACAACGATCCAGTAACACTTGCAACTCGGTCGCTTGTTCTGCGGTTAATTCAAAGCTCAGAGTCTGATTCATAACCTGTACCTCCGCGCCGATTCTAGCACAAGTCGCTCTGTCACAACTTCAAGCGCAACACGACCAAAGCAATCGCCACCATCATCCCGCCGAACAACCACCAGAAGGCCGTTTGCAATTGCCCCTGTTTCGTCGTCAGCCAGCTTTCGTAATGCTGGCGCAATTCGTCCGGCGCGTTCAGATTCACGTCGGCGGATTCCGTCAGCATCACTTGCAGGCAATGATACAGCGCCACCATCCACACCAGCAGCGGCGCGGTAAACACGCCTTTCATCACGACGCTCGCGTTTTCCGGGATGAATTTCGCAAAGCCGAGGATGCCGAGGTAAATGCCTTGCAACGCGCCGAGTCCGGTCATCAGCGCAGTCGCGGCGCTGCGAATCGCGGCGGGGCCGTCCTGCACCATCTTACGCCCGTACTCCAACCACAAATCATCATCGGGTTTCGGCGGCGGGCTGTCACCGAAATCCGGGATGTCGTGGGGGGCGGTTTCGAGAGTCACTTGTTCCATGCGCTTTCTCCCTTCATTCGCCCAAGCGGCGCTTCACTTCGTCACGCAACACGATGAGGCTGCCCGTACACAACCGGCAACGGACGACGGAACGCTCGGGCAAATCGTCCCAGCGTGACGCCGGAGCGCCTTTCACCGTCGGCGTCGTGCGCTTCAAATCGTCCAGGTCAATCACCGCTTCGTGCGGCGTTGCGCCATTACATTTCAGCTTAATTTGTTGTCCCATAAACGACCCCTCTTTTCACAACTACAGTTTCCTATCATTTTTCATCCCTCATCCACTCTGGCAAATCTTCTCCCGTCGCCTTCTGCCACGCCGTATCGAAGCCATCCCATTGTCCTCGCAGGGTGCGCAGGTCATTCGCTGGAATTCCCACATTTGGTGATCCCAGTTTGTGGAGAATACTCAGTGCCTGCATCAGGAAACCGAACGCTTCGGCGAACTGCCTAGTTTCCATCATCAACTTCCCGATCTGCCCCAGTGCGTTTGCTACGCCCACCCTATTGCCAATGTTTTCCTCTATCTGGAGCGAGCGTTGATAGTAATCTAGTGCCGCCCCATAGTTGCCTCGCGCTTGCTGCACTGTCCCTATCTGATGCAGCGCGTTTGCCATACCTTCTCTGTTGCCAAATTCTTCCTGTAACAGGAGTGATCGTTGATAGCAGTCGAGCGCCGCATCGTAGTTGTCAAGCCCTTGATGTGCGGTTCCAATATTATGCAAAGTGCCTGCTACGCCCACTTTGCTTTCTATATCTTCAAAGATTTTCAGAACCTTTTGGTAAGATTCCAATGCACCTTCATTGTTCCCAAGCCTTTGCTGCAAAATCCCAATCTGCCCCATTGAATTTGCTATACCCGTCCGATTGCCAAGTTGTTCCTGTAACTGTAGCGAGCGCTGATAATAATTGTTTGCCTCATTATAGTTGCCACGAAGAAACTCTGAATTACCGATCTGATGCAGTGAGTTTGCTACACCCGCCCAGTTGCCAAGTTGTTCCTGTAATTGCAGCGAGCGTTGATAGCAATTGGTCGCCTCATTGTAGTTGCCCTGATCTTGTTGCAGCACGCCAAAGTTGTGAATGAGTTGGGCATAATCCGGGCAATCCAGATGATCCAGCACACGGGAATAGAGGGTTTCGATATGTCTGCCAAAGCCCCAGCGGGCGAGTACTTCAGTAGCATTTGCCAAAAGCGTCGCTGCATCCTGATATTCTTCCGCTTCAAGTAGCAACTCAAAGGCTTCCATCTCATTCCAGACAATTGCGGGCGTTTTTTGTGCTTCGGGAATTCGCTTAGTCCGATTGATATAAAAGCTGGCGGCTTCACGCAAGTGGTCGCGCCAGATGTTGGGTTGTTTCTCGCGGCAAAAATCACGTACCAGACTGTGAACATCCAGACGGGTCAATTCATCGTTTTCGTACATAGGCGTTAGCAGTCCCCATTCGATCAATTCACGCACCCATTGCTCCCAACCATCAGGTGCCTGCCGTTGCGCGGGTAACTCTGCGCGCAGCATTTGCAGCAACGTCGCATCATCAGCGTCTTTCAATTCAGTGGGCACGTTTTCAGCTTGTCGAATTCTTTCAATCCTTGCCTGCAACGCTTCGGGCGCATGCGTTGCCTCTTCTCCCATCATCCATTCCGCCGCTTCCATCGGCACCGCCACGCGAAACGCTGCCAGCCGATTCAGCAATTCGCGCGCTGGCTCGGTCAATCGTCCGTAGTTCAATTCCAACGCCAGATGCTCGCGCAATTTGGTATGCACAGCTTTGGCGTTCTGCAAGGCTTTCTCAACGGACGAGGTCTGGCAATATTTGTCCAACGCCACCAGCGCGAACGGATGCCCGCCGAAGGAGTCGTAGATCGTACCTTTCTCGGTGTAGGAAGCTTTCGCCAAACGCGGCAATTTCAGCATTACGCTGAAGGCTTCGGGACGGCTCAGATCGCCGAGCGGGATGTTGGCGACATCGCCCAACCGCTCATCCAGATCAAACATAAACCGCGACGTGAACAGAAACTTTGTCCCTTGCGAAGTCGTTTTGACCAGGGCCGCCAGAAACCGCCGCGCCTGTTCGTCCGCAATGCGAAAGCCATCGTTGACGCGCTCCAACTGTGTCTCGAAATTGTCAAAGATCAACAGCAACGGCCATTGCGTCAACACCTGCGCCACAATCTGCGCCATCGTTTCCGGCTCCAGCGATTGGTGCAAAAACTGCCCCAACGCATTCACGCCCTGCATCGAAAAGTACCGATGCAATTCCAGCAGCACTCGTTCCGGTGCGAGCGTGCCGCCCGAACAATCAAAGGCATAGACCCCATTGAAGCGTTGGCGACGTTTATACAAACGATCCGCCGCGTGTGCGCTGAGCGAAGTCTTGCCGATCCCGCCGATGCCGTGAATGATGGCGGCGCGATGATTGTTGACCAGCAACGCATCGCGCAATTGCCGATAGTCTTTGCGCCTGCCGTAAAACCCGAAGCCCAGTTGCGGCAGGACGCCGAGTTGAAATTTCGTGTCTATGGTGATTTCGTGTTTGAGGGTGGGCGCGTCCGCCGCTTTGGTTTGCAAACAATTGCCATCGGCTACGATCAACACCAGCGCCAGCGCATCGCCCTGCAACACGGGATCATCGCTCAGCCACAACGCCCGCCGCGCCGCATTGACGGCCAGTTCCAACGGTTGCCCGGCGACGAGTTTGGGGTAGAGCACTTCCGCCAATTTCAATCCGCCCGTGTCCGAGATCGAAAACTGCATCGCCAGCACTGCCGGAACTTTTTTCGCCGCCAGCGTCCGCGCCAGATCACGAAAGCCGTCGGCATTTTGCGTTTTGGTTTGCGCCGTGTTGCAACCGGAAATCACTGCCAGCCGCAAGGTGTCGAGACCTTTTTCCAGCGTCCGCAAAATCTCCGCCGCGCCATACACCTGCGCTTTGCCGTCAGGGTCTTCCAGCAGCAAGCCGCCGCCGTTGTCGGGCGCGACGCCGTGTCCGGTGAAATGCAAAATGTGGTATCCAGCTTCGAGGCTGGATTCCAGAATTGCCAGCTTGGCTTCGTCCTCAAAATCTACGCTTAACTTGCCCTGTCCGGCAGGCGCGTTGATGGCTTCGAGAATGAGTTCCTGTTCGGCTTCGACGTTGAGCCGCGACTGGTCGGGCAAATCGGGCGGCGAAGACACGAGCGCCAGCATGCGAAGCGGCGACGGAATCGCGGGCAAATCACGGGGCGGCACAATGCCGAGCGGCAAGCGCGTGACGGTCGTCTTCGCTCCGGCGGCAATGAATTCCGTGCCATCGTGCAACGCTTCCCACGGCAAGGCTTCGAGACCTTTGGCCGTGTCGTCCATCCGCAAACAGAGCGTCAGAAATTCGGCGCGGTCACGGGTCTGTTGCCAGAGTTGTTGGATTTCCGGCGTGAACAGAAGTTGATACAGCTTGCCGCCAAATTTCCGCAATTCTTCCAGTCGCCCGTGCGGATCGCGCGGATTGAATTCCAGCCGGGCAATGTCGTGTCGGGTCATCCAATCGGACAGCGGAAAGGAAAACTGCGACGAAGCGAGCGGTTGCGATGAACCACGCTCGAAGACGGTCACGTTGAAGCTGTCGCTGGCATTTGGCTGAATGTGAAACTCAAGTATCGTGGGCAAAGCAACCCTTCCTTTCGGGACTGAGGACAAATCAATCGTAAGGGGAGCAAACGCTTTTTCAGTCGCGGTAGCAATTCCGCTGGTTTTTTTGTGATACTGCTTCGGACGCGGAACATTCTACACGGTCACAATTGCGCGGTGCAATCCAGTGGAGCCGGACGGGAAGCTGCTACTATTGCGTTCGATTTGCCGTTTGCCTGCGGCATCTGCAACACGGGCGGACAACACGTATTCGCCTTTGTTTTCGGGCTTCCAAACCGCTTGCCACGTCACCCAGGCATCAGGCAGCTTCTCGCTCGTGATTGTCGCCGCTTGCCACGTCTCGCCGTCATCAAAACTGACTTCGACTGTGCCGACGGTCTCTGCGCCGCACAACGCGACGCCGGTTACGAGCCACGAGCCGTCTGGCTGTGGTCGTGCCGAATCAAGGCGCGCGGTCATCTTGATCTGGCATTCGTCGCAGTAGCCGCGCGTTTCCCAATAGCCTTTGAACCAGGGCGTTTTGACGATCTCGATTTTGCTCAGCCAGCGCGGTTGCTTCATTCCATAAATCCCCGGCAGCAACACGCGCGCCGGGAAGCCATGTTTGAGGGGCAATGGTTCGCCATTCATTTGGTATGCGATCCACGACAGGCTGCTCATTGCCAGTTCCAGTGGCACGCTGGAATAAAAGCCATCGAGCGCGTGAAAGACGACGCGCAGGTTTTCGCGCGGCATTGTACCCAAAGCTCTATCGAGAATCGGCGCGAGCGCGGTCGCCGTCCAAACTGCATTGCCCATCGCCGGGCCACCCGGTTCGTTGCCGACGCAGATGAAGGTTTTGTGAACGTTCTGGCTGGGCAACTTCAGCAATTCGTCGTAGCTGAGCTTGAAGCTGTTCTGCCCGATGACTTCCAAACGCCATTCATCCTGTTTCACATTCGGTCGAAAGCTTTCATCAATCGAGACGGCATAAAACTCGTGATTGGGCGTGAGATATTTCGTTGCGCGATTCGCAATCGGTCGTGCGCGAAACCGCCACCAGCGAAAGCCAAAATACGTGAAGATTGCCGCGATGCTGCCGTACAAAAAGCGGCGGCGATTCGTGCGACGACGTTCGGCGTTGAGTTGATTGATGGAATCGAATAAAGCCATTCGCAAATTTACGGTACAAGTTTGCGCTCCAAAACTCAACCTGCGTACAATGCGGCGTATGGCAAAAGCTCCTCGAACAGTCTATGCGTGCCAGCAATGCGGCGCGCAATCCAGCAAGTGGTTGGGCAAATGTCCCGATTGCGGCGCGTGGAATTCGTATGTCGAAGAACGCGAACGTGCGGTCGGAACAAATCAAACCGCCGTTTCGCGTGCGGGCTTGCAATTGCGCAACAATCGTCCGGTCTCGTTTGCCGACATCGAAACGCAAGCCGATGTGCGCGAAGTCACGGGCATCGAAGAATTCGACCGCGTGCTCGGCGGCGGCATCGTGCCGGGGTCGCTCGTGTTGATTGGCGGTGCGCCGGGTATAGGCAAAAGCACGTTGCTGATGGCTGTGGCCGACAAATTAAGTCATGTCTACGGCAATGTGCTTTATGTTTCGGGCGAAGAGAGCGAGCGGCAAATCAAGTTGCGCGGTGAGCGGTTGGGGCTGCAACCCGAAAGCCTGTATTTACTGGCCGAAACCAACCTCGAACGCATCTTTGACGAAATCAATCGGCTCACGCCGCGTGCCGTGATC
Organism: uncultured Heliobacteriaceae bacterium; assembly: GCA_964631865.1. Taxonomy (GTDB): domain Bacteria; phylum Acidobacteriota; class Blastocatellia; order RBC074; family RBC074; genus JAFDVL01. The sequence continues at coordinate 28,372 of CAZWAK010000076.1, forward strand.
GTGGATTCGATTCAAACTGTCTTTTCCGAAAAGATCGAATCCGCGCCCGGCTCCGTCTCGCAAGTGCGCGAGGCGGCGGGGCAGTTTTTGTTGCTTGCCAAGAACCTGACGATCCCCGTCTTCCTCATCGGGCACATCACGAAAGAAGGCGCGATTGCGGGGCCGAAGGCGCTCGAACATATCGTTGACACGGTGCTGTATTTTGAGGGCGAACGCTATCACAACCACCGCATCTTGCGCGCGGCGAAGAATCGCTTTGGCGCGGCGAACGAACTCGGCATCTTTGAAATGACGGGCGCGGGTTTGATCGGCGTGCCGAATCCGTCGGAGTTGTTTTTGAGCGAGCGCCCGCTCGGCGTGGCGGGGTCGGCGGTGCTGGCGGCGATGGAAGGCACGCGCCCGATGCTAGTCGAAATTCAGGCCCTCGTCAGTTCGTCCAAATTCGGCAATGGTCGCCGCACGACGCAAGGCGTCGAACTCAATCGCGTCGCGCTCATCGTGGCGATGCTCGAAAAGCGCGTCGGTTTGTTGATGTCGGGCGATGACATTTTTGTGAATCTCGTCGGCGGGATGACGTTGGACGAACCGGCGACGGATTTGGGCATCGTGGCGGCAGTCGTGTCGAGCTTTCGCAACATCCCGATCAATCAGCACACGATAGTGTTCGGCGAAGTCGGTTTGGCAGGTGAAGTGCGTGCCTCGACGCAAGCCAGCATTCGCCTGCGCGAAGCCGCGCGGATGGGCTTCAAACGCGCCATCGTCCCGCAGAATAATCTTTCCGGCCTTGAAGACGACGACCGTCTGGAAGTCATCGGCGTGCGCTCGGTCGTCGAAGCGTTGGAAGCACTCTTTTAGTCCAGGGAGTCCAGAGAGTCAAAACCGTCTGCGACGCTCAAGACTTTCCCCGCTCTATTCTGATTCCTGCGCACCCGTGCTACAATCCCGCCGTTGCTAAATAGATTCGATTTATAACCATTGTTCGATCCTTGTTCGACTGATACGCATCCCCGATCATTCGATTTATTGTTCATCCAACACCATAACTTCTCTCCTCAAGCGGAGGTGGATATATGCCGAGGAAATATGACCATAGATACCATTGTGATTCGTGCTGTATTTGTGTTGATTCTGGTGGGAGCCGGGTTTTTTATTCAACCGATTCCGGCGTCTTTTGCGAACGCGCTGGGGCTGTCGGCCTCGGTGCTTTCGGCGGTAGTTGCTTTGTTCATCGCGGGTGGAATCATCTTCTTTGAATTACGCATTCGACAAGCTTCTTTGAAAACCTTGATTGGCGCGGCGATTGGCTCGACGTTGGGCATCATCGGAGCCTCTTTGATTGGCTTTTTGATTACGGCGCAGAAGTGGGATTCTCCGGTGCAATCGTTTGCGACCGTCGCGTTGACCATGTTTATGGCCTACGTCGGATTGATGGTCGGTGCGGCGAAAGGCGATTATCTGGATTTGGGCGCGCTGGGCGGCATCCTGAGTGATCGTTCGACGGTCAAGATGACATACAAAATTCTCGACACCAGCGTCATCATTGACGGGCGCGTCGCCGACATTGCCGAAACCGGCTTTTTGAGCGGCACGATTTTGATTCCCCAGTTTGTCTTGCGCGAGTTGCAACAGATTGCCGATTCGTCCGACTCCGCCAAACGCAATCGCGGGCGGCGCGGCTTGGACATCCTGCAACGCATTCAGAAAAACGGCAACCTCGACGTGCAGGTTTGGGAAGGCGATTTCCCAAACGTGCGCGAAGTGGATTTGAAGCTGATTGAGTTGGGCAAACAACTCAACGCGCCGATTGTCACGAACGATTTCAACCTGAACAAAGTCGCGCATCTGCGCGGCGTGGATGTGCTGAACATCAACGAACTGGCCAACACGCTCAAACCCGTCGTGCTGCCCGGCGAAACGATGCGCGTCTTCGTGCTCAAAGAAGGCAAAGAATACAATCAGGGCGTGGCGTACCTCGATGACGGCACGATGGTCGTCGTGGACAACGCGCGGCGCTTGATTGGCAAAAACGTAGACCTGACCGTGACGAGCGTGCTGCAAACCACCGCAGGCAAAATGATCTTCGGTCGCGCCGAAGAAAATCAAAAGCCTGACCCGCGCGAGCAGCAACGCGAGTATCCGCGCGAAGCTCGGGACTATCGTCCGCCGCGCGCGCATCCGGTAGAATCCTGATGAAAGCAAAAGGCAAAAGGCAAATCTCAAACAGTCGCAACTGACATCAAAAGGTCGGCACTTTCTCTTTTTTTATTCGATGAAGCGGCGAAGCCTTCCTCTTCCCATTTTTGCCTTTTGCCTTTTGATATTTGCCTTTTGATTTGTCTATGAACGTCGCCATCATTCCGGCTGCGGGCAGCGGTACACGCCTCGGCGGCAATCTTCCGAAACAATTTCTGCCGCTGGCTGGCATCCCCATCATTTTTCACACGCTGCTGCGATTTGAAGCGTGTCCGAGCATTGACGCCATCGCGGTGGCGTTGCCGGTCAGCGACATCGTCGAGATGGGCGACGCGATTTCGCAGCGCGCGTTTCAGAAGCCGTTTCATTTGGTTCCCGGCGGCAAAGAGCGCAGCGATTCGATCTTGAACGCACTCGAAGCCATTGCCGGACTTGCACCCGAAATCGTCGTGGTTCACGACGCCGTGCGCCCGTTTATTTCGACGGCGGACATCACGGCGGTGATTCAGCGCGCGAAAGACGTCGGCGCGGCGATTCTGGCGCTTCCGGCGGTGGACACGATCAAAGAAGTCGAAGACGGCTTGATTACGCGCACGCTGGATCGGCGCAAAATTTACCGCGCGCAAACGCCGCAAGCCTTTCGCTACGATTTGTTGTTGCAGGCCAATCAAGCCGCGCGTGCCGCGAACGTGCCGTCCGAATTGATGACCGATGATTCGTTGTTGGTCGAACGCTTCGGCGCACCGATTGCGATTGTCGAAGGCGCACCCGACAACCTCAAAATCACGACGCCTGAAGATTTCAAACTGGCCGAAAAAATGATCTCCTCGTTTTGAATGATGCCTGACCAACCACCAACCACCAACCACCAACCACCGCTCCGCATCGGCATCGGCACCGACATCCACCGTCTCGTCGAAGGCCGCAAGCTGATTTTGGGCGGCGTCGAAATTCCGTTTGAAAAAGGCTTGCTGGGGCATTCGGACGCCGACAGCTTGACGCACGCGATTTGCGATGCACTGCTCGGCGCGGCGGCGCTCGGCGACATCGGCACGCATTTTTCAGATCGTGATCCGCAGTGGCAAGGCGCAGACAGTTTGCAGTTGTTGCGGCGCGTGTGCGAGATGGTCAACGACGCGGGCTGGCGCATTGGCAATGTGGACGCGACGATTTTGGCCGAGCGCCCGAAGATGATGCCGCATCTGCCCGCGATGAAATTGAAGCTTGTCGAGGCAATGGGCATTGATGCTTCGTGCCTTAGCCTCAAAGCCAAAACCAACGAAGGCTTGGACGCGATTGGGCGCGGTGAAGCGATTGGCGCGCAGGCCGTTGCCTTGTTGGTGCAGGCTGCGGAGTGAACGCTGGAAGTTCTCGCCATGATTACGTTACTCACCGATTTCGGCACGACTGATTATTTTGTTCCGGCAGTCAAAGGCGTCATTCGCACGCTTTGCCCGCAGGCGCAAATCGTTGATCTGACGCACGACATTTCTGCGCATGACGTTGCGGCGGCGGCTTTCACATTGGGCGCTTGTTATCGCAATTTTCCGGCGTGTACGATTCACTTGGCGGTCGTTGATCCGGGCGTCGGTTCAGCGCGGCGGGCGATGGTCGTCGCAGCGGGCGGGCAATATTTCGTGGGGCCGGACAATGGGATTTTCAGTTTCGTGTTGGCGCGGGAAGGGAATTGGCGGGCCTTTGAAATCACGCGCGCCGAATTCCTGCGCCAGAGTGTCAGCCCGACGTTTCACGGACGCGATCTGTTTGCGCCCGTCGTGG
>CAZWAK010000077.1:0-32305 GCA_964631865.1 uncultured Heliobacteriaceae bacterium
CGTGAAGTAATCTACGCCTTGTTCGGCCTGTTCGATCAGCGTGTCGCGGTAGATTTCCCACGTTAACTCTTCGGCACGGCCTGAGACTTTTTCGAGGGCTTGATAAATCGGAACCGTGCCAATTGGAACGGGCGAATTGCGGATGATCCATTCGCGTGTGGCGTGGATGTTTTTGCCCGTAGACAAATCCATCACGGTATCTGCGCCCCATTTCGTTGACCAGCGCATTTTCTCGACCTCTTCCTCAATGCTCGACGCGACGGCGCTGTTGCCGATGTTGGCGTTGATTTTGACGAGGAAGTTGCGGCCAATAATCATCGGCTCGGTTTCGGGATGATTGATGTTGGCGGGGATGATCGCGCGTCCGCGTGCGACTTCGTCACGAACGAATTCGGGCGTGACGTATGAAGGAATGCTCGCGCCAAAGCTTTCGCCGCTGTGCTGAAAATTGAGATGGCTGCGGTCGCGCATCATCTCAAACGCTTTTTCGCGTCCGAGGTTTTCGCGGATCGCAATGAACTCCATTTCAGGCGTGATGATTCCTTGCCGCGCGTAGTGCATTTGCGAGACGTTGCGACCGGGTTTCGCGCGCAGCGGTTGACGGCGCAGACCCGGAAACTCTTCGAGCTTGCCTTTCGCTTTTTGCATCGCGTATTCGGCTTCCTGCGCCGAACGATAGCCGTTGTCTTCGGGCTTGATGCGGCGGCCTTCGTACTCTTCGACATCGCCGCGCGCGATGATCCATTCGCGTCTCAAAGCAGGTAGTCCATCGCGCACATCGCCTTTGTAGGACGGATCGCCCCACGGGCCGCTGGGGTCATAGACGCGCACAGGTTCGTTGACTTCGATTGCGCCGTTGATGCTCTTGGTGACGTTCAGACTGACTTCGCGGAACGGCACGCGGACGTTTTCATGTTGGCCTGCGACGTAGGTGCGCTGGGAATTTGGTAGCTGTGTTTCTGACGATTGATTCATAACCTTGACCTCAAAATAAAAAAGACTGCTCCGCCGCAATAGAAATGGAGAACAGTCTTCTGGTTCCTTTCTCCCTTCGACGGCATTACCCGTACAGGTTCGTAGGGTCTCTCTCTCAAATTTGAAATTTGAGAGAGACTCTCAGCCGCAGCTTCTCTTCACTGGCGGCTCCCCTGAAAAGACAAAAACGCTATGCGTTGCTTTCTTCGGTTGTTACCACAGGCGGCAACAAATCGCTCACCTGAATTTGAATGTCAGGGAAAGCAACGAGCGAAAAACGTTCGTGCTCGGCATACGTGCGTTTTGTGCGATAGCCGTTGGGGCTGGGTTCGCGGTAATCTTCGAGTTCGCGTCCACGAATGTTCAGTAAGCAAAATTGCAGCACGCCATTTTGTGCCAGCCACGGCCCCAATTCATCGCGGTCATACGCAAGCGTGCTGTCGGCAGCTTCGAGCACGACGTAAATATCCTCCGGCTGTGGATGGTGCAACATATAACGCACGTCTGGCAACCGTGCCACAACCAAGTCTGGTTCAGGCTCAGACCGATTGTTGAGCCGGATCGGGTCTTGAATTCGAATGACCGCTAACTCATCAAACCGCCGACTGAATTGCCGGTTGATGCGTGTTACCGCCATCGCGTGCAGAACGCCTTTTGCTGACATCTCCACTAACCTCCCTTCGATCAATTGCACCTTGTCGTGCTCAGTAAAAACGCCCGCTGCGATGAGTTGATGATATTTCTCGACGGTCATTCGATACGGCTTCGGATAGCCATTGGCTTCGGCCTTCACCGCAGGGGTTTGCGTCGGAATTTCAAGTACTGCTGCCATAATCACCTCGCGCGCATTTTACCTCGTTAGCCGATAAATCAACACTACCGGGGAAACCCTCAATCAAAGTTTCCCGCCAACTCCATCACACGAATTTTGCCATCTGCGCCGCCCGTTGCCAACCTGCGACCATCGGGCGAAAGCGTCAGGCTGTTGAGCAATCCGTAAAATATGGGGCGGCGATACATGAACGCGAACTGCATGCCTGACATATCCCACGATTGATCCCAACTCATTATCGGCCAATCGCGCGGTTTGACGATGTGGCGGATTTTGCCGGACGCCGTTTCATACACGCGCAAAATGCCATCGCCACCAGACCCAATGATGCTGTCGCCATCTTTGGTAAACGTTAGTCCCGTGAGCCAGCTCATACGCGGCAGCGCGTCTTTGGCCTTTTTCTTGCCCGCTTGATCGGTGATCGTGGTCAGTTCTTCAGACGAAATCATGTACTCTGAGGCGAGGCGCAAAAACTGAAAGGTGCGCATATCCCAAAGCTTCAGCGAAAGATCGCGCCCCGCGCTCGCCAATAAATGACCATCGGGCGAAAACGCCATCGCCGTGACAGGCCGCGCATGCCCCGGCAGCGTGTGTTTGAGCGTTCCCGACGCCACATCCCACACAAAAATTTCAAAGCCTTCTTCGGGAAGCTCTGCCCGGACGCCATCCACCATGCGGCTGCTTCCGACGAGCCAACGCCCATCCGGCGAAAACGTCATCGTTTGGATTGGCAACGTTTTTCCGCGCAAGCGCCGCACCAACTTCCAACTGTTGGTTTCCACGAGAAAGATTTCTCCCGCGCCATCGCACAGTTCTTTCTCACAATCTTTGCCGACCTCATTTGGAATCGGGCCTGTAGCCAGCGCCAGCCAACGGTTGTCAGGCGAAAACGCGATTTGCCACGCGGGATACTCGTGAATATTGATCGTCGCTTTCACGGTTCCGGTTTGCGCGTCCCAGATCAGAACTTCGCCGTAGTGAAAATAGGTTGTGACATAGCGGTCGCCTTCCCACCTGGATTTGCGGCCTTTGAAATAGCTCTGTCCGCCCGCTAACCAACGACCGTCGGGCGAAAACGCAACCGAGCGAAATTCCATGTGGCGCGAATTTTTGAGTTTGAGCAATTCTTTGCCGGATTCGAGGTCAGTCACTTTGACGCGGTCGCGGCCTGCGCTGGCAAGGCGCTTGCCGTCAGGCGAAAAGGCAACGGAGGGAACGTAGGAGTTGTGCCGCGTGAACGAACGTTCTTGCTGCGCAGCTTTCACAGCGGCTGGTTCGGCGGGTGGTGCAGGCGTTTGCGATGGCGCAGAAACGACGAGCCACAAAAACAAACTGACGCACAAAATGAACTGCATGCAACAACCTCTTCGGAACAATCTTTTGCCGCTTGTTTGCCAACGTATGCAGGTAGATAATGAAGCCTCCTGACCCCGCAATCAAACATTGGAGGAAATTATGCGCCGAGTTCCCAGATTATTGTTCTTACTTTCCCTGCTCGCTTTCACCGCCTTCGCACAAGCCAAACGTCCGATGACCTTTGACGACATGATTGCGATGAAGCGTGTCGCCGATGCGCAGATCGCGCCCGACGGCAGCAAAATCGCGTACGTCGTCAACGTCGTCAACAAAGAAGCCAATCGCGGCAAACGCAGCATCTGGCTGGTTGCGACGAGCGGCGGCGAAGCGCGTCAATTCATCACGTCCGACAAAAACGACGACACGCCGCGCTGGTCGCCCGATGGTTCGCGCCTCGCGTTTCTTTCCACCCGCGCAGGCGCACCGCAAATCTTCGTTGCCAACGCCGACGGTAGCAATGCGCAAAAGATTACGGACGTGCCCGAAGGCGTGAGCGAGTTCGTTTGGTCGCCCGACGGCAAGAGCTTCGCGTTTGTGACCGAAGTTTATCCCGAATGCAAAGACCTGAAATGCGTTGCGGCGAAATCCGAAGCCGCCGAAAACAGCAAGGTCAAAGCCGTCGTCACGGATCGCCTGCTTTATCGTCATTGGGACACCTTCAAGCGCGGCAAGCGGTCGCATTTGTTTTTAATTTCCAGCAGTGGTGGCGAGCCGAAAGATTTGACGCCGGGCGATTATGACGTGCCGCCGTTCAGTTTGGGCGATCCAACCGCATTCGCGTTTTCGCCCGACGCGCGAGAAATCTGCTTCGCGCGCAACACCGACAAAGACGAAGCCCTCAGCACGAACAACGATTTGTTCATCATTCCCGTCAGCGGCGGCGAGGCCAAACGTATCACCGACGCGAACAAAGGCTCCGACACCACGCCGCGTTATTCGCCTGACGGCAAATTCATCGCCTATCGTTCGCAAGCGCGCAACGGCTTTGAGTCAGATCGGTTTCGCCTGATGTTGTATGACCGCAAAGCGGGCACGGCGCGCGAACTCTCCATCGGCTTTGATCGCTGGGTCGAAGATTTGGCGTGGCTGCCCGACAGCAAAGGTTTGATTTTGACCGGACAGGATCGCGGACGCGAAGCGTTGTGGCGCGCTTCGCTGAACGGCGACAAGTTCCAACGCATCGTCAACGAAGGTTCCAACACAGGCGTCACGATTTCCGGCGACGGCAAAACCTTAGCGTTCACGCGCGCGACGATGACGTTTCCGAACGAAGTTTTCAAAGCCAACGCCGACGGCTCCGGTGTCACGCAACTCTCCAAAACCAACGCCGATTTGCTTGCGCAACTTGATCTCACGCCCGCTGAAGATTTCGAGTACGTCGGCGCATTGAAGGCCAAAGTTCATGGCTTCATCGTCAAACCGCCGAACTTCGACCGGACGAAAAAATATCCGATGATTTTGCTGATTCACGGCGGCCCGCAAGGCGCGTGGCTCGATGCGTGGAGCTTCCGCTGGAATCCGCAGATGTGGGCGGCGCGCGGCTATGTCGTCGCGGCCATCAACCCGCACGGCTCGACTGGTTATGGCCAAGCCTTCACGGAACAAATTACGGGCGAATGGGGCGGCGCGTGCTACGAAGATTTGATGAAAGGCACGGATCACATGCCCAAGCTCGGCTATGTGGACGCGAATCGGATGGGCGCTGCCGGCGGCTCGTTCGGCGGCTACATGGTGAATTGGATCAACGGCCACACAGATCGCTTCAAGGCGCTCGTTTCGCACGCCAGCATCTTCAACGCCGAAAGCATGTATGCGACCGAAGAGTTGTGGTTTCAGGAATGGGAATGGAAAGGCGCGCCGTGGGATGCGACGAGCGTTTACAAAAAATGGTCGCCGCATCTGTTTGTGAGAAACTTCAAAACGCCGACGCTTGTCGTTCACGGCGAATTGGATTACCGCGTGCCGATTGGCGAAGGCGTGCAGTTGTTCTCGGCTTTGCAACGTCGCGGCGTGCCGTCGAAGTTGTTGTATTACCCGGACGAAGGCCATTGGGTGCTGAAGCCGCAGAACAGCGAATTGTGGTACAAGACCGTGCTGGATTGGTTCGATCAATGGCTAAAGAACGGTCATCAAACGGCGGCACGATAGGCGCGCGACTGCTGGGTTGCCGTTTGGTAAGGTGTATCAACTGTCACATATATTACTCAAGCTTCTACGAGAGGTTGGTGTGTAAGCTTTTATTATTTAAAAGGTTCGATGATCCTCTTTCGTGTTTCTTCATCAAGAGAATTTAGTTTTCTCATTAGTTCTGCCTCTGCTTTGTCACTTTTAAACGATGGAATGTCTACAGGGAGACCAACCCGCATAAAGTAACGAGCAAAGGATTGGGCAAGATGCTCACGATATGGAGACCTGATACGAGGCCTATATCCGGCCTGTTGAGCCATCTGACGAATAAAGTTCAATGGTAAGCTCAGGACCTCGCGAAAACTGATAATAGAAATCTCTTGTTTCCATTGGTCGTTTTCACACTCAGCTATCATGTGATAGCCTGGCATATGTCCTCGACGACATTCTTCTTTACCAAAGCTTGATTTCAGAAACTGGTTGACATCTGCTGTCTCTAACAGCCGCCAGATTGGGCATAAGAGAACCAGCCACATATCAGATTTCTGATTAGCCAGCAAATCACATGACTGGCTCATAATCACCACATTTTGCTTGCCCACCTGGAATTCAAGTTCTTGGTTCCTCTCCAAAGGCCATTCTAAATCCGCAGGAGGTCGAAAGACCGGACAGCCTTCCAATATGTCGCCTTGCATCAACTCATCACCTTCGACCAACTCATACCAATCAGACAAAATAACTGAGGTAGGTTTATTACTCATGCGATAATATTAATCCTGATCAGGATCAAATGAAATCCTGGGTATTTCTACGCCAATAGATCGAAGTTTAACTTTAATCTTCTGCTCAGGTATAGGTGGTGGAATAAGTCGCACGTCCAAATCAATAGGTAATTGTTCTACCGTGGCAACTTCGTCGAATTTGTATTCCTGCCAGACAAAGTTTGCTGTACCGCTGGTTGACTCACGGTTATTGACCTCTTCGAGGTGCTTTGGCCTTGAGGCTGACGAGTTTCTCATAATCTCTTCTTGTGCCGACACAGGTGAAGGAACAATGCTCAGTGAAACAAATAACAGTGAGGCTGCAACTGTTTCTCTATTAATCCAACTACTACTCCACCCAGCCGGTGTGGCTGATGACTGGTCAGTTGTAATGCTCATAGCTGCATTCCTTTGATTTGAGTCATTATTTTTTCTACCTCTGTTAACCCTTCGGTGATTATAGTCTTAACTACTTCATGTGTAGACTGATATTCCTCATTTTCATTAAAAGAATATCGGTCATTAAAGTCTGCAACGACCTCTATACCTCTTTCTAATGCCTCACTCGACGGCAAATGAGGAATTCCTTGAAAATGAGTCCCCAAGCTCCAAGATCTGTAATTTTGCGTAGTGATATTACTGAAGAATTTTTCTGAAACAACATTTGTGATCTTAATCTGAATGTCATAAGGCTGAAAAACGTTCTTGTCAGTAAGAAAATGCTTAGTTAGGATTTTCAGAGGTATCGTGTCGTCACTCGACTGGCTTTGTACTCGTCCGCGAGAAATAAGGCCACAAAAGTATGGGTTAACTTCGCCGAGAACTTCGAGGAGATCAAAAAGAATTGGAACTCGTTCAAGAAGATACTGTTTCCCCTTCAAGATATCTGTTTGATAATCAAGAGAGTAAGTTACGTCCAACACAAGGTTAACCTGTGAAACGATAATCCGACTAAACCCATGCTTTGAGCCAAAGATCATTCTTGGTGCCTCTGGTTCGATATCATCTGGTATTGGGATTATTTGTGGGGGGAAATACTTTTCTCTCAGTTTGTCTTCAATACTATTAGCCTTTCGGCGAATATCCTGTTGCCGCAAGAAAACCAGGCTCAGGCTATTTTGTATGTACTTGGGTTCCTCGAAGAGATTTTCCATTTGATGTACAGGTTAGTGCAAAAATGCAAAGATTTTACTGATATATTGAAATATAGTTAAACACCCCTCAAATCCGCTCTGAAACATCTGTTCAGAGGCGTCGCTTCAATCATAACCGGAAGTGTACCACAAAAACACAAATTCAGAACCGATTTCAGAATCGAAGAGCGCAATTGACACACCCTCGTTTCTGTTCACCCCAGTGACCCCACATACTCATTTTTTTAGGACGGCCTCGCAACGTACTATTTCTTGCTTAATAGCGTCAAGCCTATCCTCGTGTTCGGGAGGTAATGCGCCGCGTTGTTTGATGGCCTGCCATTCGCTCAAGCCGCGCTGAAACCATTGCTGCGCTTGTTGCCACGCGGCTTTCTGACCGCTGCGTTCGGCTTGTTTGCTCCACGCCTCGCCGAGCCGCGTGTTGATGAGCGCGAGGTCGAGCGCGGCTTCGTTGTTGCCTTGCCCGATGGCGACGAGTTCGGTCGCGAGTTTTTGCGATTGCTCGTAGCTTTCGATGGCGCGGGAATATTCGCCCGCGCCAACTTGTGCTTCGCCGACTTTGCGCAGATAAATTTGACAATCGCGGCGATACTCGGCGTTCTCCGGTTGACGGGCAGAGAGTTTCTGACTGATCGCCAACGCCTGCTGAAAGTTCGTGAGCGCCTCTTCCCAGCGTCCCGCTTCGCTGAACGCCTTGCCGAGATTTTGATAGCCGACGGCCAGGTCTCGTTGCGGCCCTGGCTCGTTGGGGTTCGCTGCTGCCGTTTCTTCGCCCATCCTCATGCCCTTGCGAAAATATTCCAGCGCGCCGTTCGCGTCTTTGAGTTCGAGCAAGTGATAGCCCATCCGATCATAGCTGACCGACAGTTCGTAAAAGTATCGCGGATTCTTGGGATCGGCGGTCAACAGTTCCTCGCGCATTTTCAGCGTCTGGGCAAAGCGTTCGCCCGCGCCTTTGAAATCTTCGTTGCGCAAGAGCATATCGCCGATGCGTTCGTGAATTCGCGCGACGATGTTTTTGTACTTCAATTCGTTGGGGCGTTCGGCGTGCGCGGCTTCAGCGAGTACCAACGCCTTTTGATAGCTTACGAGCGCGCCCGCATGATCACCGAGATTTTGAAACGCGGGATGGCCTTGCAAATCGCCGAGCTTGGCGTAGGCGGTGCTGAGTTCGCTTTGCAACGCCGGATCGTGGCTGGCTTCCTGCGACAAACTGTCGAGATATTGCAGCCCGCGTTGCACGAGCAATTGCCGCGCGGGCATCGTGCCATTGATGTCCACAATCTTGTCGTGAAACTCGAACAGATACGCATTCGCCAGCGCACGCACATCGTTGAAGCGGCGTTCCGCCCGCGCTTGCGCAGCCTGTGCGCGGCGTGCCTGCCAAATGGTCGTAATCAATCCGGCAATCAATGACAGAAGAATCAACGCTGCTGCTGCGACGCCGGCTTTGTGGCGCTGCATAAATTTGCTCGTGCGGTAGCCGAGCGTGTCGCTGCGCGCGATGACGGGCAAACCTTCGAGATGGCGGCGAAGGTCTTCGGAAAATTGTTCGACCGAAGTGTAGCGACGGCTCGGCTCTTTGCGCAGCGCCATCAGCACGATGTTGTCCAAATCGCCGGACAAGCGGCGGCGCAGTTTTTCGAGCTGGCCTTCGCGCGTGCGGCTGACGGTTTCGGGCGTGATCTTTTGCGTCGCGCCGCTCGCTGTCGCGCGTTCTTCCTCGCGCGTAATCGCGGTGCTGGGGCGCGTCGGTTCCTGCTCGCAAATGATGCGTTCGATGTCGCTCGGCAAGATGCTGGTGATGCGATACGGACGATGCCCGGTGAGCAATTCGTACAGCACAACGCCGAGTGAATAGACATCGCTCGCCGTCGTCACCAATTCGCCGCGCACCTGTTCGGGACTCGCGTATTCGGGCGTCATCAGGCGCATCAGCGTCGCGGTCTTCTCGACCGTTTGCGAAATTTCGGGGTTGAGAATTTTGGCAATGCCGAAGTCGAGCAGTTTCGCTGTGCCATCAGCCGTGATCAAAATATTGCCCGGCTTGAGATCACGGTGAATGACGAGGTTTTGATGTGCGTATTGCACAGCGGCGCAAACGGTGCGAAAGAGTTTCAGCCGCTCTTGAATCGTCAAGTTGTGATGATCGCAGTATTGATCTATTGGCTCGCCTGCGATGTATTCCATCACGAAATACGGCAAACCGTCTTCGGTCGTGCCGCCGTCGAGCAGACGCGCGATGTTCGGATGATTCAGTGACGCGAGAATCTGCCGTTCGTGTCTGAATCGTCGCACGACGAAGTCAGTGTCCATTCCGCGCTTGACGATTTTCAGCGCGACTTGTTCACGGTATTCGTCGGCGCGCTCGGCCAAATACACCGCGCCCATGCCGCCGCGTCCAAGCTCGCGGACAATTTTGTAATGCCCGATTTGACGGCCTTCCATCGGTTGATCGTCGGCGAGCAGAAAATCGCTCGCACCCGCGAAAACAGGGGCTTCGATGAAGCTGGAGGCTTGCTCGAACGAGAGCAGCAAAGATTCCGCTTCGCGTTGCAATTCGGTATCGTCGCCACACGCCGCAGCCAGAAATGCATTGCGTTCAGACGCGGGCAATTGCAGCGCCGCGTCCAACAAATCGGTCAATCGTTGATGACGGTCGGAGTCCATAATTGGTGGTCGGTGGTCGGTGGTCGGTGACCGGTGGTCAGTTGTCACGAAGAACAACCGGCCACCAATCACCAGCCACCAGCCACCAATTACTGTTTGCTGATGGCGCGATGGAGCCACGCTTTTGCCATGTTCCATTCGCGTTTGACGGTCGCAGGGGAAATGCCGATTGCTTCGGCGGTTTCTTCGATGCTCAAGCCGGCGAAGAAACGTAGTTCGACCACGCGGCTTTGTTGCGGGGCGACGACCGCCAATTGATTGAGCGCATTGTCGAGCGCAAGCAGATCGAGGTTTTGTTCTTTGACTAAATTGTCCGCTAATCCGCTGACTTCATCGAGGTAAAGCTTCTGTGCGTCGCCGCCGCGTTTTTCGGCATGTTTGGCGCGCGCGTGCTGAATCAAAATCTGGCGCATCAGGTTCGCCGCTGCGCCGAAGAAATGCGCGCGGTTCTGCCAATTCACCGACGTCTGATCCACGAGCCGCAAATAGGCTTCGTTGACGAGCGCGGTGGCTTGCAACGTGTGTCCAGGGCTTTCGCGGCGCAAGTAACGATCCGCCTGTTGCCGCAGTTCGTCGTAGATCACGGGCAGCAATTCATTTAGCGCGGAACTGTCGCCGTCGCGCCATTCGGCGAGCATTTGCGTGACGTTTTTGGATGAATGAGCGGACATAACGAATTTTGTCCGGGGAGTACGCGCGCATGATGGCACAACTGTCGCGTTTTGCTAAGGCTTTTTCACCGCAGAGGCGCGGAGGTAGCGCAGAGATTCGCAGAGGAAACCGGGCAAAAGGAGAGGCGTTCTCACCGTCTCTTCTATTCTTGCTGCTTCGATTATCTCTGCGTTGCCTCTGCGCATCCTCTGCGCCTCTGCGGTGAACGGAGGCTCAAACACCATCTTCCCTGAAGTGACAAAACAGTGGCGCAAAGGCTGTGACTGCGATTACTATTGGCGCGATTTGCGGCGTTGTCCACGACGCCCTTTATTGACAGGCAAATTATGAATTACAAAAACAACATTCTCGAATTGGTCGGGCACACGCCGCTCGTCAAACTCAACAAATTGACCAAAGGTTTGAAGCCGCTCGTGCTCGCCAAGTTGGAATCACACAATCCCGGCGGCAGCGTCAAAGACCGCATCGGCATGGCGATGATTGATCGCGCCGAACGGATGGGCGAATTGCTGCCCGGTGGTACGGTCGTTGAAGCCACGAGCGGCAACACGGGCATCGGCCTGGCGCTGACCTGCGCGATTCGTGGCTATCGCAGCGTGTTTGTGATGACGGACAAATGCTCGCAGGAGAAAGTGCGCTACTTGAAAGCGCTCGGTGCGGATGTTGTTGTCGTTCCCGCTGCCGCGAAACACGAATCGCCCGATCATTATCTGAACGTCGCGCGTCGCATTGCGAGCGAAACGCCGAACGCTATTTTGACGCATCAGTACGGCAATCCTGCGAACCCCGAAGCGCATTATCATTCGACCGGCCCCGAACTGTGGGAGCAAACCGAAGGCCGCATCACGCATTTCGTTTCCGGCATCGGCACGGGCGGCACAATTAGTGGCACGGGGCGTTACCTGAAAGAAAAGAACCCGAACGTCAAAATCATCGGCGCGGATCCGTATGGCTCAATTTTCAAGACCTTCAAGGAAAGCGGGCATTTGACCGACTCCGCGCCGTACCTGGTCGAAGGCATCGGGCAGGATGTGATTCACGAGAACGTCCATTTCAAATACATTGACGAAATCATCAACGTGACTGACCGCGACTCGTTCAATACCGCGCGTCGTTTGATCCGCGAGGAAGGCATCTTCTGCGGCGGCAGCACTGGCACGCTGGCGGCAGCGGCATTGAAAGTCGCCGAAAACGCCAATGAAACCGATGTGATCGTCTTCATCGTCTGCGACACAGGCGAACGCTATTTGTCGAAGTTTTTGTCGGACGAATGGATGAAGGAAAAACGCCTGCTCGGCTTTGAGCGATTGACCGTCGGCTTCCTGAACGAATTGAAAGACCCCGAAAAAATCCCGCGCCTGATTTACGCCAGTTCCGATCACAAAGTCGCCGACGCGATGCGGTTGATGAACGACAACGGCCTGTCGCAAATCCCGATCATTGATGACGGCAATTCGGTCGGCAGTTTGCGCGAAGGTCGTTTGATGGCGAAGCTGCTGAACAACCGCGAACTGTTGCAAGCGCCTGTCAGCGAAGTGATGGACGCGCCCTTCCCCGTCGTCAACGAAACCGTCGAAGCCGAACGCGCGACAAAGTATTTGAAGCATTCGCCCGCGATCCTGGTCGAAGAATACGGACGCATCGTCGGCATCATCACGCGCCACGATGTCATTGACGTGCAGGCGTGAGGTAGAATTGCCACGGAGGTAAACTATGACTACGAAAACATTACCGAGAACGCGAAAGTCTTCGATTGGAAAAATTGATTCCACCAAACGACAGGAATGGTTGCAGAAACACAAGCACGAGTATGTCGGGCAATGGATTGTTTTGGATGGAGATCGGTTGGTTGGACATGGTAGCGATCCCGTTCCCATTGCAGCGAAAGCTAAAGCCGAAGGCGTGAAAATCCCCTTTGTAACATTTATTCGAGATGAGTCTGAACCCTTTTGTGGAGGCTGGGCGTGAGTCTTTTCAAGCAGGATTTCTTGTACTGTATTCTCTATCCGGGCGGGCCAGATATTGGCTTTTCGATTCTTATTTCCAGCGATTCGCAAACGTTCTACGAGGTAGATGTCAAACTGGATACAGGAAGCACGTTCTGCGTTTTCCATCGTCAATATGCAGACCTGTTGGGCATTGAGGTCGAACAGGGAACTCCGCAACGAATGCGCGCCGCAACAGGAACATTTCTTGCTTATGGTCACGACGTCCTTATCTCAGTGGAAGGTATTGAGTGGCACGCAACAGTGTACTTTGCTGAAGATGAATACTTCCCCGTGAATGTCGTCGGGCGCGTTGGTTTTTTAGACCGCTTGCGCATTGGTCTGGTGGATTACGAACAAACGCTTTACCTCAGTGCTTACGATGACTAAAGACTATCCCCGCCCTTCCGTCACGGTTGATCTGGTCATTTTCACGATTGCGAACAATGACTTGCAAGTCTTGCTCATTCGCCGCGACGGCGAGCCGTTCAAAGGGCATTGGGCCTTGCCAGGCGGGTTTGTCGAAATCAATGAATCGCTCGAAGCTGCCGCTGCGCGCGAGTTGCAGGAAGAGGCGGGCGTGAAGAATGTCTATCTTGAACAGTTGTTCACGTTCGGCGAACCCAACCGCGATCCGCGCGGGCGCGTCATCAGCGTGGCGTATTTCGCGCTCGTGGACAGCGAGCAACAACACGTCGTCGCGGGTTCGGATGCGGCGGCGGCGGAGTGGCATTCCGTTTTCCATCCGCCGCCGCTCGCGTTCGATCATCGGGAGATTTTGCAGTACGCGGTGTGGCGGTTGCGGAACAAAATTGAGTGGACGACGGTGGGCTATGAATTGCTGCCGCGCAAATTCACGCTGTCGGAATTGCAGCGCGTC
The DNA here is from genome assembly GCA_964631865.1 of uncultured Heliobacteriaceae bacterium. Classification (GTDB taxonomy): domain Bacteria; phylum Acidobacteriota; class Blastocatellia; order RBC074; family RBC074; genus JAFDVL01. The sequence continues at coordinate 13,413 of CAZWAK010000077.1, forward strand.
TACGAAATCATTTTGCAGAAGCCGGTAGACAAACGGAATTTTCGCAAAAAGATTTTGGCGCAAGGACAGATCAGGGAATTGGAAGAGATTCGCACCGATGGCGCGCATCGTCCGGCGCGGCTCTATTCGTTCAAGAAGCGATGACGATTACTGCGGCGTCACGCGCCCACTCGTCACCGAAAACAAAATCCCCGCACCAATCAGTAGCCGATAGACGATAAAAATCAACGTGGAGTTTTTGCGCAAAAAGCTCAGCAAAAACGCGATGCTCAGGTAGCCGACAATCGCGGACATAATTGTTGCCACAATCAGATTCGTCATCCCGATGCCTTGCAAGCCGCCGACCTTGAACAGTTCTTTCATCTCCAACAAACCGCTGCCCGCAATGGCTGGAATCGAAAGCAGGAACGAAAACCGCGCCGCCGTTTCGCGCGTCAAACCGTTCACGAGCGCGCCTGTGATCGTCGTGCCCGAACGCGACGAGCCGGGAATCAGCGAGAAGCATTGCGCAATGCCGACGATGATCGCATCTGACCAGCGCAAATCATTCATGCCGCGTCGCCGCACGCCAAACATTTCCGCCAGAAACAAAAACACCGCCCACACAATCACGCTGACGCCAATCACGTAGAGATTTTTCGTGAATGTGCCTTCGATTTGTTTCTTGAAGACCAGCCCGACAATCACGACCGGCAACGTGCCTAGAATAATCAAATAGCCAAGCTTCGCACCGTTATGTGTGCCGCCCTGTCGCCCCGATTGCAGCATTGCCAGATTGCCGCCAATGAAGCCGACGATGATGCTCATGATGTCATTGAAAAAATACGCGATCACGGCGAGCAGCGTGCCGAGTTGAATGACCGCCGTGAAGGCCGTGATCTGTTCGGGCGTCATCAGCTTGTCCAAGCCCATGATCTTTTCCGCCAGAATCAAATGGGCGCTGCTGCTGATGGGAATGAATTCAGTCAGTCCTTGTACGATGCCGAGGATAATTGCGTGGAATAAATTCATCAGGGAGGTTCCGGGGTCAAATTATTGGTTGTTCGCTTGCACCCAGGCACGGAAAGCTTTCATCATTTTCATCGTGCCTTCCTTTTTTCCAAGCTGTAAAAATTGCGGCAATGCTGCGGCTGGGAGAAACGGAAACCGTAGACTATGCGTAACTTCTTGATAACCGCTTTCATGCAGTTGATGAAATCTGACGATAGTGCCGTCAAAATGCCAGATTTCAGGAATGCGCAGCGTAGCGTAGGTGGAAAATTTATTGATCGAAGGATTGGTCACATCTACTTCCACCAAAAGATTCGGCGGCGGATCAACCGTCAGGTCAAGCCGATCTTTCTCGCTGATTTCCTCCAGATGATCGAAGTAAAAACAATCATCGCCTTCTGCGCCTGTTTCGGTGTTTTCGCTGCTGAAGGTGGTAGTGCCACCGCTAATAAATTCAAAGTCTAATTCTTCAGCCAGCACAACCATTAAGTAGCCAAATAGATTCGCAAAACTTTCGTGCCGGAAGGTCTTAGTCATAATGTGGAGTTCGCCAAAGTTGTAGGTCATCTTAAAGCGCGGACGTTCGTCCAGTCCATCCAGCAACCGCTGATATTCCTCCCACGAAACATTTTGCAGATACACGGAAGCACCCGGTGGCAAAGTCAGAATTGCGTCCAGATGTGCGTCTACCCAACTCGGCTCCGGCGCTTCCGACAGTGATGATACTGGCGGTGGAAGAGGCAACGTCGTAGATTGATGGCTAGTCAGATTTTCCATAAAGCTTAGTTTTTATGTGCTTTCACCCAAGCACGAAAGGCACGCACCATGTCTGTGATGTCTTCATCATTGCCTTGCCAAAGAAATTCCGGCAGGTCGGTGGCCGCCAAAAACGGAAAGCGCGGGCTGTGCGAAACCTCTTCATAAGTGCTTTCCGCCAATTGATAGAATTTCACTTGTTGTCCATCAAACCACCAAATCTCCGGCACGTCCAATCGCACGTAAATCGGGAATTTATCCACCGATGGATGTGTGACATCCACCTCAATCACCAAATCGGGCGGTGGATCAACGGACAAATCCAATCGCTTCTTTTTGCCGATTTCGGTCAAGTGCGAGAAGTAAAAACAGTCGTCGCCCTCGGCTCCTGTTTCCGCTTTGCGCTTGAGGGTCGTCGAGCCGCGACTCAGATATTTGAATTGCAGTTCTTCGGCCAACACCAACATCAGATAACCAAAGAGTCGCGTGAACCCATCATGTTCTGCCGAAATCGTCATGATGTGCAGATAGCCTCGATCATAGGTCAATCGTAAATACGGGCGTTCGTCCAATTCGTCTAGCAGCTTTTCGTACTCGTCCCACGAAACGTTATAAAGCTGAATCGCTGACCCGCGCGGCAACGCATCAATTACGGCTTGGTATGAAGTCATAACGCTTGTACCTCTCGCGCTTACCTTAACCGCTGACTCAGGTAACTGACAAGTTCATCAATCTTGACGCGCTCCTGCTGCATCGAATCGCGGTTGCGCACCGTCACGGTGTCTTGGAAGGCCGCGCCGTGTTCCTTGCTTTCGCCGAGCGTGTCGAAATCTACCGTGATGCACAGCGGCGTGCCGATTTCGTCCTGCCGCCGATAAAGCTTACCGATGGCTGCCGTGTCGTCGTACACGGTGCGAAACAGCGGTTGCAAATCGTTTTTGATTTGCTTGGCGACGGCGACAATGCGCGGTTCGTTTTTCTTGAGCGGGAAGACAGCGACTTTGATCGGCGCGAGTTGTGGATGCAGTTTCAGCACAACGCGCGTGTATTCATCACAAAGCTTCGCCGCAATCGGACGAACTTTCTTGAGCAGTTCGACACGATCCGCACCGGGCAGGCTGCAAGCTTCTTCAACGTCGAGCAGCGTGTTCGGCAAACCAGCATCAGCTTGTTCCAAAGCAGCATTGATGGCTCGCAATTGCTCGGCGGTCGGGTTGACTGCTTCGCCTTTCGCAGCGGCTTTTTCTGCCTCATTGATTTTCTTTTCAATGTTTTTGCGCGCAGCGGCGAGGGCTTCACGCAAGGGCGCGAGCACTTCTGCGGGCGCGTCTTTGACGTTTTCTTCGTGGTACGCTTCGCACAAAAACGCCAGCGTTGCGCGGTCGGCACCTGCCGACGGTTCGATCACGTACGGCACATAGCGCACGCCTTTTTTGCCCGTCGCCGGATCAACGGCGGCTTCGTCAAAGTAATCCAACTTTGCTGTCGTGTCGGTGTTCGGCTGCAATTTCAGCCGCGTCAAATCTGCTTCAGGAATGTCGCGGCTGTGCGCGGACAAATCGTAATCCTGCCGATTCGCAATGCCTTCGAGTTCGCTGAAACCAAGCGAGCCAGGAAAACGATATTCCAAATCCACCGTCGCTTTCGCATAGTGCGCGAGTTCTTCTTTCGCCTGTTCGCGCTTGAGAATTTTTTCTGCGGGGATGCCAAGATTGACGTACCAATTGAAGCGTTGCTCAACCCATTCGGCGTGCAATTCGACATCGGTCTTTTCGCCTTCCTGCAAAAACTGCGGCGGCTTGCAGAAGTATTCGATTTCCATTTGCTCGAATTCGCGCGTGCGAAACGTGAAGTTGCCGGGCGTGATTTCGTTGCGAAACGCTTTGCCGATTTGTGCGATACCGAATGGTAATTTGCGGCGCATCGCCTGTTGCACATTCGCAAAGTTGGCAAAGATTCCCTGCGCAGTTTCAGGCCGCAAATACGCGATGTTGTCGTCGCTTTCGACCGGGCCGACGGTCGTCTTGAACATCAAATTGAAATTGCGCGGCTCGGTCAAATTCGTCGAGCCACAGTTGCCGCATTTGCCATCAATCAAGTGATCGGCGCGCGAACGTTTGCCGCAGTCTTTGCAATCCACGAGCGGGTCGGAGAATGTCGCTTCGTGCCCGGAATAACGCCACACCAGACGATTCATAATGATCGCGGCATCCTGGCCTTCCATATCGTCGCGGTCATAGACGACGCTGCGCCACCACGCGCGCTTGACGTTGTTTTTGAGTTCGACGCCGAGCGGCCCGTAATCCCACGTCGAGCCGAGACCGCCATAAATTTCGGAATTCGGAAAGATGAAGCCGCGCCGTTTACACAAACTGACGATTTTCTCCAAACTGGATGCTGCCATTACGTCTAGCCTCTTTATTGAATAGAACTCTGGGGCGAGATGAACGCGGGATATTAGCACAGAGTCCGCTGAATGCGGAGTGCTGGGCGGGCGAACAACTTTCAGAGCGTTTTGTGCGCTTTATCTCGTTATATCCATGCTGACCAAAAACTGCGGCGCACGACGATGTTTGGTCGCTTGCTCGAACGCATACGCGAAGCGAATCAATTTGCCTTCGCTCCAGGCCGCGCCAAAAAACGAAACACCGACGGGCAAACCGTGAATAAAGCCTGCGGGCACGGTCACGTGCGGATAGCCCGACACGGCAGGCGGCGTCGGACAGCCGCCCGCAGCAAAATGATCGCCATTCAGAAAATCCGTCAACCAGGGAATGCCTTCCGTCGGCGCGACCAGTGCGTCGAGTTTGTGTTTCGTTAGCGCCGCGTCAATGCCTTCAGCACGTGTCAGGCGGCGGCATTTCGCAAGGGCTTGTTTGTACGCGGGTGAGTTCAAATCTCCCTTCGCCGCCGCTTTCACCATGATGTCCTGCCCAAAAACCTGCAATTCCCGGTCACGATTTTTCTCATTGAATGCGATGATGTCGGCCAGCGATTTGACGGGAGCGTTTGCGCCGCGCGTTGCTAAGTACGATTTCATGTCGGCCTTGAATTCATACAACAACACTTCAAATTCGGCGTCGTCGTATTTGCCTTTGTTGGGCAATTCCGTATCAATCACGGTCGCGCCGAGTTTCTTCATGACATCAATCGCTTCGTTGATGAGCTTGTCCACGCGCTCGTTGAAGCCGAAATAATTGCGCGCGATGCCGAGGCGCGCGTTCGCTAAGCCACGTGGATCAAGGAAGTTTGTGTAATCCGTCAGAAATTTGCCGCGACTGTTGGCCGTCGCCGCGTCGCGCGCATCAATGCCCGTCAATGCGCCAAGCAAAATCGCAGCATCGGCAACGGTGCGCGTCATCGGGCCAGCCGTGTCCTGACTGTGCGCAATCGGAATGATCCCGGCGCGGCTCCACAAACCGAGCGTCGGCTTGATGCCGACGAGCGCGTTGCAACTCGACGGGCTGACGATGGAGCCGTCGGTTTCCGTACCGATGGAAATGGCGCAAAGATTCGCTGCCGTCGCAGCGCCGGAGCCGGAACTGGAACCGCTCGTGTTGCGATTCAGCGCATACGGATTGCGCGTGAGTCCACCGCGCCCGCTCCAACCGCTCGTGGATTTGCTCGCACGAAAATTCGCCCATTCGCTCAAATTCGTTTTGCCGAGCAATACCGCACCCGCCGCGCGCAATTTTTCGACAATCGTCGCATCACGCGGCGCGTACGTGCCTGCGAGCGCCAATGACCCGGCAGTCGTTTGCATTTTGTCCGCCGTGTCAATGTTGTCTTTGATGAGAACCGGAATGCCGTGCAACGCGCCGCGCACTTTGCCCGCTTTGCGTTCCTGATCGAGTTGCTCCGCGATGGCGAGCGCATCGGGATTGAGTTCAATCACAGCGTTGGTGGTGGTCGGATCAGTGGCGGTGATGCGCGACAAATACATTTCGGTGATGGCTCGTGCGGTGTATTTGCCGCTTTGCATCCCGGCTTGCAAATCCTTGATCGTGATTTCTTCCAACGCAAACGACGAGGCTTGCGTTGCCGAAGACGAAGCGCGTTGCAGCGCAATTAACGCGCCGGTTTGCGCAGATGATTTGAGAAATTGGCGACGACTGTTACTCTTTTTCATAGCGTTTCATTGCGACCTTCGGTGGTTCTGATGCAGTTACCAACGCAGCTCCAACAAGCTATCCAGACCGAAGCCGCGCGGATTGGCCTTGCCACGCTTGCACAAGCGGCGAGTGAATTGTCCGCCAATTATCGCGTTCGTCAAGACAGCCTGCCCAAATTCCTTACGACCGCAGCCCATCGCATTGCATACATCGCCACCCGTATGCCTGCAACCTACGCGGCGATTCACAAAGTTTTTGGGGAGATGCAATCGCCCGTCACCAGCCTGCTCGATCTCGGCGCAGGGCCGGGCACAGCCGCGTGGGCGGCGGCGGAACGGTTCGCGGAATTGCAAACCATCACGCTGCTCGAACGCGATCACGAGTGGATTCAATTGGGAAAATCATTTGCTCGGCAAGCAGAACACGAAGCGTTGCGCGCGGCCACCTGGATCGCGCAGGATTTGACGAGGCTGCAATCGTTGCCGCCACACGATGTCGTGATTTGTTCCTACGCACTCGGCGAATTGCCGAACCACAGGGCACGCGCGGTGGTGCAGGCCGCATGGCAAGCGGCGGAACACGCGCTTGTGCTGATTGAACCGGGAACAACGAAGGGCTTCGCGTTGATGCGGGAAGGGCGCGAGGAATTGATTCGCAGCGGCGGTCATGTCGTTGCGCCGTGCCCGCACGCGCAGGCTTGTCCGATGCCCGAAAATGATTGGTGTCATTTTGCCGCGCGGGTCGAGCGGTCTGCGTTGCATCGCAAACTCAAGGCGGGCGCGCTTGGTTATGAGGACGAGAAGTTTTCGTATGTTGTCATCGCCAAACAGCCCGTCCAATCGGCCTCTGCGCGCATTGTGCGACGCCCAAACATTCAATCAGGCTTCGTGCAGCTTTCCCTTTGCGGCGCAGAAGGATTGCAAACAATTACCGTCACTCGGAGCAACAAAGACGAATTCAAACGCGCACGCAAAGCCGCTTGGGGCGAGGCCTGGGCTTGAGCAAAATTACTTCTCGCTTTGGGCAATCACAGCGGCGAGTTTTTGGATGCCGAGTTGAATGCGTTCCGGCGTTTGGTTCGAGAAATTCAACCGCATGAAATGCTGCGGACGGGCGTTTGCAAACGAGGTTGCAAAAAACGGTGCGCCGGGCACAAACGCGACTTTGGCGTCAATTGCGGCGGGCAACATATTGGCTGTATTCAAGTGCGGCGGCAACTCCACCCACAAAAACATGCCGCCTTCGGGCTTCGTCCAGCGCACATCGGCGGGAAAGTACGTCTGCAACGCTTCGAGCATCACGCGGCAACGTTCGCCATACACTTCACACAGCTTCGTGATGTGCGCGTCGGCATCGTGTTCGGTCAAATACCGATGCACGGCGAATTGCGACACGGTGTTCGTGTGCAGATCGGTGGCCTGTTTGGCAATCGAAAGCTTGGCATAAAGCTTCGGCTCCGCGACCAGCCACGCGACGCGCAAACCGGGCGTGATGGTTTTCGAGAACGTGCTGATGTAAACCACCAAGCCTTCCTCATCGAGCGATTTGATCGGCGCAATTGTTTCGCCGCGATAGCGCAATTCGCCGTACGGATCGTCTTCGAGAATGCGCACGCCGTATTGCGACGCCAAAGCCATCAAACGTTGGCGACGTTCCAAACTCAAGGTCGTGCCCGATGGGTTTTGAAAATTGGCGACGAGGTAGATCGCTTTTGTGTCCGGGTGTTCGCGCAGTTTGCGCGCGGCATCGTCCACGTCCATGCCTTCGTCATCGCTGGCGACGGTGATGAAGTTCGCTTCAAACAACGAAAAGGTTTGCAGCGCGGCGAGGTACGTCGGACGTTCGACCAGCACTTTGTCGCCCGTGTTGACGAGCACTTTCGCCAATAAATCCAAGCCTTGTTGCGAACCGCTCGTGATTAAAATGTTGTCCGCTTCGGCGCGCATGCCTTTGGCCTGCATCCGCGCGGCAATCCAGCTTCGCAGCGGCGCGTAGCCTTCCGTCGTCGAATATTGCAATGCCTTTTCGCCGTCTTCCAAAATCGCGCGTGAAAACGCTTCGGCCATTTGTGCCTTCGGGAAAAATTCCGGCGCAGGCAAACCGCCCGCGAACGAAATGATTTCGGGCTTTTCCGTAACTTTCAGAATTTCACGCACGGCAGACGATTCAGCCGCATCAATGCGCCGCGAAAAATCGGCAGGTCGAACAGGCATCGGATTAGGAGCGGTCATTTTTGGTTCCTCGCTTTTCTACTTTTAAGCATGAGTTTGGGGGCATCGGATTCCGGCTGTGATGGCGTGACGTGCGTGCTTTCTTTCAGCGTGGCCATCACGATGGTGGTTTGCGTGCGCTCGCAGCCGTCAATCGAACGAATGCGCGCAATCAATGTGTCCAGGCTGCTGGTGTTTTCCGTGCGGATTTTGAGCAGGTACGAATCGGTTCCGGCGACGCGATGACACTCCTGCACTTCATCAATCGCCGTCACTTTTTTGACGAAACCATCGTGATAACGCGGGTGATTTGTAAACACGCCGATGAACGCTGTGATGTCCTTGCCCAACGCCTTCGCATTCACCTGGGCGGCGTAACCGGTGATGACGCCTTGTTCCTCCAGCTTGCGAATGCGCTCGGCGACAGCGGGTTGCGAGAGGTTGACGGCCTGCGCCAACTCCAACTGCGAAGCGCGTCCGCGTGTTTGGAGCAATTCGCACAACTTATAATCTATAGTGTCGAGCATTAGTTCACCTATAAAAACAAAGCTAATTTCACGTCCGGCGTATGATAGGAACCAGGCGGCGCGACTGTCAATGGTTTCCTGCAAACAACCGTTGCCGCGCGGGATATTCCTTGTGCTAGAATACGCGCCGTACTTAAAACTACTGTGAGGAATCTGATGGCGACGATTACTTGTACCTGTTGTGGAAACAAACTGCCGGGCATGGCGGCTGCGCCGTTCAGCAACGCGCTGGGCCAACGCATTCACGCCAACGTTTGCCAGGGTTGCTGGAGCCAGTGGTTGCAGAAACAAAACCAACTCATCAACCATTTTGGTCTCAGCACGATCAACCCGGAACATCAGCAGTTTTTGATTCAAAATATGAAAGCCTTCCTCTTCCACGAAGGCGAATTGCCGCAAGCGGAAATTGACGCCTCACTGCAAGGAACTATCTCACATTAAGCTATGACAAACGAGAGCCAATTGGTGGGAATAAAAGCCGAAGACGACCAGGACATTCGCGTTCTGCACGATTTATTGGCCCCTCGCCACCACGCCGAAGAATCCAAAAGCCTCTGGGTCGAAGCGCGTTCGCTGATGCGCGACGTGTTCATCGCCATATTGATCGCCACGTTCATTGTGTTCTTTTTGGTGCGCCCCGTGCGCGTCGAAGGCGAAAGCATGAAGCCCAAACTGCAAGACCGCGACCGCATTTTCGTCAACCAAATCGTCTACCCCGTCCGCGAATGGCTCGGCGACAAACAGCCGATCAAACGCGGCGACATCGTGGTGTTGTATTACCCGCGCGACCCCTCGAAGTCGTACATCAAGCGCGTGATTGGCCTGCCCGGCGAAGACGTGATGATCGAAAACGGCAAGCTCTACATCAACGGCGTCTTGCAATCCGAACCCTACTTACCGCCCGAAGCCGTCGCCGAATATCATCGTCCGCCCACCAACGAACACGTGGACGAGCATCACTATTTCGTGATGGGCGACAACCGCAATTACAGCAGCGATAGCCGCGACTGGAAACTCGTCCCCGAAAAATATATTTACGGCAAAGCGATGTTCCGCTATTACTCTCCCGGCAACTGGATGGCGAGCATTGGCGGGCTGGACTAAAGTAATCTCAGATTTGAGATTGGAAATTTAAGATTGAAGAAGAGGAATTCTCACCCGAATGATGAACGAAGCTATTTTGGCGCTCGAAGACGGGCGCATTTTTCGCGGACGCGCCTGGGGCGCAAGCGGTGAACGCACTGGCGAACTAGTTTTCAATACCTCAATGATGGGGTATCAGGAAATTCTCACCGACCCATCTTACGCCGGTCAAATCGTGACGATGACCTATCCGCTCATCGGCAATTACGGCGTCAATCCCGAAGACATCGAATCGCGGCGACCCTTTATTGAAGGCTTCGTCGTGCGCGAATGGTCGGAAGTCACGTCGAATTGGCGTGCGACGATGTCGCTCGACGAATATTTGAAACACTACGGCATCGTCGGCATCTCCGAAATTGACACGCGCGCGCTCGTGCGCCACATCCGCGAAAAAGGCGCGATGCGAGCGTGCATTTCGTCCGTTGATCTCGACGAGCAAAGCCTGATCGCCAAAGCCAAAGCCGCGCCGGAAATGCTCGGACGCAATTTGGTGGACGAAGTGACCTGCGGCGACAGCTACGAATGGTCGGAGAGCGTGGAGCGAATGGGCGGCGAGAGCTTGCCGCAAATGCCCGACGCAGACCCGAACGCCGTGCAGTTCCCGCCGAGCGAAGTGCTGACGATGAGCGGCGCAATCAACGCCGAACCGCTGCACGTCGTCGCGTATGATTTCGGCGTGAAGTATTTCATTCTGCGCTACCTGGCCGCGCTCGGCTGCAAAATCACCGTCGTGCCCGCGCGCACGTCGGCAGCCGATGTGCTCGCGCTCAATCCTGACGGCATTTTCCTCTCGAACGGCCCCGGCGATCCGGCAGCTTTGCAACCCATCGTCGCCGAAGTCCAAAAGCTCTTCGGCACGCGCCCGATGTTCGGCATTTGCCTGGGTCATCAACTCATCGGCTCGGCACTCGGCGGCACTACGTTCAAGTTGAAGTTCGGGCATCGCGGCGGCAATCAGCCGATCAAAAATACGCGCACGAACAAAATCGAAATCGCCGCGCACAATCACGGCTTTGCGGTTGATCCGAACAGCTTGAATCAGACGGAAGTCGAACTCACGCACTGGAACATCAACGACCAAACGCTCGCCGGTTTGCGCCATCGCAAGCTGCCGATTTTCTCGGTGCAATACCACCCCGAAGCCGGCCCCGGCCCGCACGATGCGTCGTATCTGTTTCACGAGTTCATCGCGGACATGAAAAATTATCGAGAAGGTTTGCAGCACAAAGCCACCGCGTAGCTATGCCAGAAGCCATCCAAACACCCAACGCGCCCACGCCTGCCGGGCATTATTCGCAAGCCATCGTTCATAACGGCGTCGTCTACGTCGCGGGGCAATTGCCGATTGATCCTGCGACCGGCGAGAAGCTGCACGGTTCCATCGAAGAGCAAACCGAACGCACGCTGCGCAATGTCGAAGCCATTCTAAACGCCGCCGGGAGCGATCTGAGCCGCGTGCTGAAAATGACCGTCTACGTCGCCGACATCAGCCAATGGGGCGCGGTCAACGCGGTCTATGCGCGCATTCTGGGCGAGCACAAACCCGCGCGCGCCATCGTGCCGGTCAAAGAATTGCACTACGGATTCTTGATTGAGATTGATGCGATTGCGGCGGTGAATTCCTGAATTTATAAATCATCAAAATACACGACGTGCGCGCGCCGCCAGATGTTCGCGGGGATCGTGCCGCGTGTGGACGGCGTGATGAGCAGTTTGTATTCGTCATCGGCTAAGGTTGGCATGCGTCCGAGCAGGTTGGGATGGGCGTCGTTCTCGGCGGGCAGCAGCGGCGTGATGCGTGCCAGGCGGCGCAGCATTTCATAGCGATGTTCGTTCTCGCGGCCAAAGCCGGAATCGTAGTCGCCCAACAACAACCGCGTGTCTGCGCCTTCGTCCAGAAAATGCGTGAGCAGGCTCGCAGCGAACGTGACGGCTTGCTCAAACTGCGCATTGAATTTGGCGACGGGTAAATTCGCGGGCGAGGTAGCGGGTTCGGTGGGATTTCCTTGCACCATTTGCGCGACATCCAGCGCAATCGTGACGCGCCAATCGTCGTCGCGCGTGAATTCGCGCACCATCAATCGGTTCGTCTTCGCGGTCGCTTTCCAATCCACATAACGCGGATGATCGGACGGCAGATATTGCCGAATCGCGTACAAATCGCTGCCGCTGCCTTTGAGCGCGCTTTCCTGTTGCCCGTGCGTGAGCGGCAGCAGGTGATAAAAATCGTCGAGCGTTTGCGGGCGCGGATAGACGATGACTTCGCCGCTGGCTTCAACATATCGTCGCCGCTCAACAAAGCCAAACGGAAAGCGCGTGCGCAACGTGAAGCCGTTGACCGGGTAGACGCCGCGTTTGGCAAACGTGCGTGTGACGCGCGCTCTGGCTTTGGCGCGCGCGGGCAGAATGGCGAAATGCGCTAGATCGCCGAGCGATAACGTATGCAGTTCGGACTTCGGTTTCTTGCGCAATGCGCGCCGGTCTTTGTCCTCCGTCGCCGCGACTGTCAACGAAAACGAAGGAATTACCCGCTTTTGATTGTTCAGCGTGACTTCCAATTGCGTCGGATCGCCCGCGAAAATGTGATCGGGAAAGCGCAGCGACACGCTGATGTTGCCGATGCTCAACCGCGACGCCACGCCGGACACGGCCATCGTTGCGAGCAGCGCCGCCAGCACCATGTACAAAAGATTGTTGCCCGTGCTGATGGCGGAAATCGCGACGACCAAAATGAACGCGCAAAATATCCAGCCCGCGCTCATCACGTTCAGCGCGATGCCCGATTGCAAATATTCCATCCGCACATTGCGCGCCAGGCGCGGCACGACGTACACCAGAATCGCTAACGACAAGCCGAGCGCGACTTTGGAGGCCGCCGAAGCGATTTCGTAATCGCCCATCTGCCCCGCTGTCGCCGCAATCAACGCCGCGCCAATCGCGCCCGCGATGAGCAGAAACGAGATGATCAGGAAGCGCAGGAATTGTTTGTCGCGGAGGAAAGAAGGCATGGGAGTTCGAGTTTTGAGTTTTGAGTTTTGAGTTTCGAATTTCGGAAGGTATCCGCGAAACCCGAAACTTGAAACCCGAAACTTAAATGGGAACGGCCACGTTTTTCACGATCTCAGTCAACACCGCGTCGGCTTCTTCGCCGCGCCGCAGCCGGGACGAGTAACGCGAATTGACGACGATGCGATGCCCGAACACCGGCACGACCAAACGTTTGATGTCATCGGCGAGACAGTAATCACGGTCTTCGGAAAGCGCTAACGCTTGCGCCGCGCGATAGAGCGCGAGCGAGCCGCGCGGGCTGATGCCTAAGTCGAGCAATTCGGAATTCCGCGTCGCCTGCACAATTTTCATTAAGTAATCCAGCAGCGAATCATCCACGCGGACGCGCCGCGCTTCTTCCTGCAATTCGAGCACATCGTCGGCGCTCATGACCGGGCGGATGTCGTCAATCGGATGGCTCAAGGTTTGGCTGCGTAAAATCTTCTTTTCGTTGTCCGCCGACGGATAGCCCATCCGAATGCGCATCAGAAAGCGATCCAGTTGCGATTCGGGCAGCGGGTACGTGCCGTGATGCTCAATCGGGTTTTGCGTGGCGAGCACCAGAAACGGGCGCGGCAATTCGTAGGTTTGATTTTCAATCGTGACGCGGCCTTCGCCCATCGCTTCGAGCAAGCTGCTCTGCGTTTTCGGCGTCGTGCGATTGATTTCGTCGGCCAGCACGACGTTCGCAAAAATCGGCCCCGGCTGAAATTCAAAGCGGCTGGCTTGTTGATTGAAGACCGAAAGACCGAGAATGTCCGAGGGCAAGAGGTCGCTCGTGAATTGCACGCGCTGAAAACTGCACGCGAGCGACCGCGCGATGGTTTGCGCGAGCGTCGTTTTGCCCACGCCGGGCACGTCTTCGAGCAAGAGATGCCCGCCCGCGAGCAACGTCACCACCGCCAGATGCACGGCTTCCGGCTTGCCTTGAATAACGGTTTGAATCGTGCGCTGCAACTCTTGCAGGCGTTCGGTGGTAGTGGTAATCAACGTGACTCCGGTTGCGTTCAAAGGATTGATCTCTCAGGGGGCGAGCCGTCAGTCCAGCCGGACTGACCGAAGGAATTTAGCACAATCGCGCGTGCCTTGTCAGTGAACATTTTTGTCAGTTTGACGGATTCTGCGACGAAACCCGGTGGGGAAAGAATTCGTAAACCCAATGCGGCGACCATCATTTGGAGGACAAACTTATGTGTGGACGATTTACCCAACATCATCCGATTGACGAAATCATCGAACGCTTCGCCGTCGCCGAAGTCGAATACGAACCAGAACCACGCTACAACATCGCGCCGACGCAAACCGTTGCCGCGATCATCCAAAATCACGCCCGCGCGCTGGTTGGTTTGCAGTGGGGCTTGATTCCGTATTGGGCCAAAGACCCCAAAATCGCCAACCAACTCATCAACGCGCGCGCCGAAACGCTCGCCGAAAAACCTTCGTTCAAATACGCGCTGAGCAAACGTCGCTGCCTGATTCCGTGCGATGGATTTTACGAATGGAAAAAGCAGAAAGGCGGCAACCAACCGTACTACATTCGCCGCCGTGATGGCGGCTTGTTCGCCTTTGCGGGATTGTGGGAAGAATGGAAATCCCCGGAAGGCGAAGTGAAACAAACCTGCACGATTGTCACGACCGAACCGAATGAATTGATGGCCACGATTCATCACCGCATGCCGGTGATTTTGAAACCGCAACACGAAGCCGAATGGCTCGACCCGGCGGCGCATTATGTTCCCGCGTTGACGCAGCTTTTGCTGACGTACCCGGACGGCGAGTTGGAAATGATCCCTGTTTCGCGCGCCGTGAATTCACCGGGGCACGATGATCCATCATTGATTCAGCCGACGAGTTTGTTTGCATAACCAAGCTGGCTTCCTGACAAAGCGCTTGGCTTTAGGAAAGGATTTATCATGCAATAGTTCGGACAAATTTTGAGGAAGGGGCTTCCCCAAAAAGGCGATGAGAAGATTCACGGTGGAGGTTCAAATCTAAAGTGCCTCACCAAATGGCGCGGCGCTGCGGACTGTTATTTTCTCGCCACGCAAGCGAGTTTGTTTTCTCTCGAAAAGAAGGCAGGAGGCTCTTCTGCCTTACGCACAGGCTTCAATTTATTTAGTCTCGCCTTTGGTGACGGTTTCGGCTTCTTCGATGGCTTCGGATAAGGCTTTCAATTCGCGCCGTTCGGTCATCTTGGCTTCGAGCGAACGCAGTTGCTCCAGGTGTTTGCGCGCGGCTTCTTTGAATTTGGAAAGGGCTTTGGGCACGAGCGCGTCTTTGCGGTCGTTGGCGTCATCCAGCTTTTCTTCGGCTTCTTCGAGGATGTGTTTGTAATCTTCCAGTAACTCGGCTTTTGTCCCCGTCGGCAACGGCCCCCACTTCTCTTCTTCTTTTTTGGGTTGCTTGAAGTCAGGGTTGACCAGCACCAGCAAGCGGCGGTCGGCAGCTTTGATAAAGACCTCGACGCGCTTGTCAATGGCCTGAACCTCGCGCACCCAATCCACTTCCTTTTCGGTCAGGTGATCGCGGGTTTGCGCACGACCCGGCGCAGCCCACAATGCCACCACGAATGCCAGCAGGAGGTAACGTAATTTCATAAGCTTACTGCTTGTCGGTTTCGGCCAGGAACCCTTCGCCGAGCAAGGCATTCAAGGCTTGGCGACGTACTTGATTGACCAGCTTGAGCACTTGTTCCACCGTCTCGATGTAGTTGGAAGACGTGTCGCGCCGAATCGCTTCCAGCGCGCGGGATTGTTCGCGCAGCGCGAGTTCCAGGGTCTTCAGCGATTTGTCGCGTTTCGGCACGGACGTTTTCGAGAACTGCCCGACTTCTGCCACCAATGCCGCGTAGCCCTTCACCTGTTCGTCCGCGCCCGTGTAATCATCGCGGGTTAAGTAGTCGCGCGCCATTTTCAAGCGCGACTCCGCCAGACGAGAGAAGGTTTTCATCCGGTCGTTGGGGCTGTCAGAGCGGCTGAACACGCTGCGTTCTTCCGCCGTCAATTTGTTTTTCCAATCGTCGGGTTTGTCGGCTTGGGCACAGGCCGGAACGACCAGTACGAAGAAGGTGCTCGCCAGCAAAGCGCATGAGGCGAGCAATGGAAACTTGCTGTTGATGGAGTGCCTCATAATTTTCTCTCTCAATTGATAGTGCCAATACGGCAAGAACTGCTGCATTGACCGCAAGAAGTTACTTCTTGCGTTTGATCCCTTGGCCTTGTGCAATCTGTCGCTGCAACGACGGGAGCCGAAGTTTGACTTTCTCGACTTCCAACTGCTGCTCCGACGTGGCCAGGCTGAGAAATTGCTGATATGCCTTGAGCGCCTGCTCAAAATCCCCAAACTTGTCAAAGCATACACCAAGCAAATAGGTTGTCACAGCGGTTTTTTTCTGTTCGCCGCGTTGGCTCAAATAATTTAAGAGCCAGATATATTCGCGCGCCGCATTTGGATAATCCTTCAACTCGAACAGTGCTGTCGCCAGGTTTGCGCGTGCCGTGTACGCCTGCTCGTCCTGCAACGATTGCGCCAGCACAGGCTTGAGCGCGGCAATCGCTTCGTCAAAGCGTTTCAGCTTCACGAGCGCCGACGCCGCGCCGATGCGATGATTCGGATTCGCGGGCGCGAGTTGCGCTGCGGCTTGATAATGCTCCAAGGCTTTGTCCGGTTGATTGACGACGAGCAAGGTGGCGAGTTGCGAACGCAAATCCGCACGCTTCGGCTCAGCTTTGATGAGAGCTTCAAGTTGCGCGATGGCGTTTTCGGCCTGGCCCGATTCGATCAGGATTTCGGCCAACGCGGTGCGCGCTTCCTGATGCGCTGGTTCCGCGTCCGCGACTTGCTGATAGAGCGTTGTCGCCTCGTCGTATCGTTTGGCTGCGCGATGCAATGAGGCCAAGCGCAGCATCGTTGCTGTTGTTTTTTCGACCGCGAGCAGCGATTGCAAATCCGCCGCCGCGCGCGTGGCATCGTTGCGCGCGAGATAAACGTCGGCACGATCCCGCAAGGCTTGTGCATTGTTCGGCTCGCGCTGCAAGGCTTCAGTCAAGTTCGTCAACGCTTCATCGAATTGCTTGTTGCGCAACTGTGCGTGGCCAAGCAACGAATAGAGCAACGCGCTGTCGTCGCCCGCTGCCAACGCGGCTTTGGCGGTTGTGATGGCGTCGGCGATTTTGTTGTTGGCAAGTAACGCTTGCGCCAAACCTGAATGCGCGCGTTTGTGTTGCGCGTCTGCTTCGAGCGCGCTCCGAAACGCGGCTTCGGCTTCGGACGATTGCTGCGCGGCAAAGGCGATCTCTCCGCGCAAGGTCTGCGCCTTCGCTGTGATTTGTTTGCGTTCGGGCGTGTCGGCGAATTCTTTGAGTTGCTCCAAAACTTTGTTGATGGAACTGGCAGCGTCCGGCCAACGTTGTAGAGAGAAGTAGGCCGCCGCGCGTTGAAATTCCGCTTGCCACAACGAGGCATCCAACGCCAACGCTTGTGAATACAACTTGACGGCGTCTTCGAGCTTGCCTGCCGCGTGCGCTTCCTGCCCGGCGTCAAACAGCGCAGCAGCTTTTTGTTGCCCTGCTTCTTGAGTCGCTTCTTGTGACGCAGGCGCAGGCGTCTTCGCGCGCGGACGGGGCTGAGCGCAGACAAACGTTGCGCTCAACATCAGACAAGCGAACACTAAAATGGAGTTCGTAAGCGCGCGCACTGTGAAATTACCTCGTTGCCTTTATGGGGACGAAAATCATAGCACAAGTTGCCAAAAACCAACGGCTGCGGCAAAGTAGCCGCTTCTTTTTTTACGATGGATTATGTGTATGAAATTTCGTGGTTTGCTTTTTGATTTGGACGGCACGTTGATTGACTCGCGCGCCGATTTGGTGACGTCGGTCAACTTGATGCTCGACGAATTGGGCTATGTCCCGCTGGCAGCGACGCAAGTCATCACGTTTGTCGGCGAAGGCATGCGGTTATTGATTGAGCGCGCATTGCGGGCGAGCCTGGCGCGCGAGCCGGAAGAAGAACTCGTCTCGCACGCGCTCGAAGTGTATCGCGGCAAATACCGCGAGCATCTGCTCGATCAAACTCGCGCGTACCCCGAAGTCGAAGAAACGCTCGCGGCCTTGTCCGATTGGCCTAAAGCGGTGGTCACCAACAAACCGCTCGAATTTACCGTGACGATTTTGGAGGCGCTGGATTTGCACCGCCACTTCGCTGCTGTCATCGGCGGCGACAGTTTGCCGGAACGCAAACCCGACGCCGCGCCGCTCGTCGAAGCCGCTCGTTTGTGTGAAGTCGCGCCCGCCGAATGCTTGATGATTGGCGACACCAAAGTGGATATGCTCGCGGGTCACGCTGCCGGGATGAAAACCTGTGGTTACATCGGCGGCTTTCGCGGCCAAGCGGAACTCGTCGCCGCCAAGGCCGATTACCTGATCGAACGTTTCGGAGAATTGCGTAGTTTGCTGGAGGTTGTCTCCTAAGGTGAGGCGTAACGCGATTTGCCAAATCGCGCTACATGATTTGCGTGCTCTGTAGTTGCTTTGTGTTGCCGAAAGCACCAAAATGCTCAGCATCTTTCAGGTCACAGTTCGTACTTCAATGGAATGAAAGAAGCACCACGCAAACAACTCGCACATTATCGCCTTCTGTCGCGCTTGGGCGCGGGCGGCATGGGCGAAGTGTATCTGGCCGAAGACACGCGCTTGGGGCGCAAAGTCGCGCTGAAGATTCTGCCCGCCGAATTCGTCGCCGATGCCGACCGCGTGCGCCGCTTCGAGCAGGAAGCGCGCGCGGTGTCGGCGCTGAATCATCCGAACATTTTGGTGATTTACGAAATCGGCAAAGAGCGCGGCGTGCATTTCATCGCCACCGAATTCATCGAAGGCCAAACGCTGCGGCAAAAGTTGGACGAAGGAAAATTGAAGATTTCGGAAACGCTCGACCTCGGCACGCAAATCGCCGAAGCCCTGCAAGCCGCGCACGCGACGGGCATCGTGCATCGTGACATCAAGCCCGAAAACATTATGCTGCGGCGCGATGGTTACGTGATGGTGTTGGATTTCGGCTTAGCGCGCGTGTGTGAAAATTTGAAGGTGAATTCCGATCCCGACGCACCC
>CAZWAK010000078.1:0-32176 GCA_964631865.1 uncultured Heliobacteriaceae bacterium
AAAATAACGAAACATACGGAAAAGGCTTTGAGATGCTGGGAAATTTCGTATGTTTCGTTATTTTCGTCTGTTTCGTAATCTCTCTTCTTTCCTATGAAACCTCTTAAAATCGGCATCACAGGCGTGCGCGGCATCGTGGGCGAAACGTTCACGCCGGAACTCATTGTCGAATTCGCGCAAGCGTTCGGCACGTATCTCGACGCGGGCAAAATTCTGGTGTGTCGGGACACACGGCCTTCGGGGTTGATGGTGCGGTCGGCAGTGTTGGCGGGCTTGTTGGCGGCGGGTTGCGAAGTCCTTGACCTCGATATTTGCCCGACGCCGAGTTTGCAATTGGCGGTTGAAAAGTATCAGGCGAGCGGCGGCATTTCGATTACGGCGGGGCACAATCCGGCGAATTGGAATGCGCTGAAATTTGTGCGTGGCGACGGGTTGTATTTGAGCGCGATGCAGGCCGAAGAACTGCTCGACATTTATCATCAGGGCGAGTTTGCCAAAGCGACGTGGGATCACATGCAAACGCGCATCGAAAGCCGCGATGCAATTTCGTATCACATCGAAAAACTGAAAGCCGTCTTTGATGTCGCAGCGATTCGCGCGCGCAAATTGACGGTCGCGGTGGATTGTTGCAACGGCGCTTGTGCGTTGTTCAGTCCGCGCTGGTTGGAAGAACTTGGCTGCACGGTCTTGGCAGTCAACGATGACATCACTGCGCCGTTTCCGCACAGCCCGGAGCCGAAGCGCGAAACGATGGCGCAACTGCGCGCGGTTGTGAAAGCAGGGAAGGCGGACATCGGTTTCGCGCACGACGCGAACGGCGAACGGCTCGGCATCGTGACGGAAACGGGCGAGCCGCTTTCGGAAGAAGCGACATTGGCGATTGCAGCGGACATCAAGCTGCAACAACAATCCGGCGCGGTCGTCACGCATATTTCGACGAGTTCGGTGATTGAAAAAATCGCCGCACGGTACGGCGCACAAGTCATTCGCACGCCCGTTGGTCAATCCTACATTTCCGAAGCGATGCTCGAACAGCAAGCCGTCATCGGCGGCGAAGGCAACGGCGCGGTCGTAATCCCGGAAGTGCATTACACCAACGACAGCGCGGCAACGATTGGCTTGATCCTCGAACATCTCGCCACGACGAACAAAACGATTTCTGACGTCGCCGCGAACATTCCGCCGACCGTGATGCTGAAGCGGTATGTGCCGATTGAGCCGCAATTGTTATTCTCGAAGCTCAACGCCGTGCGTCAAACGGTCGAACGCGCCGATGCCGCCAGCATTGATTTCAGCGATGGCATCAAGCTGTCGTGGCCGGACGGTTGGGTGCATATTCGCGCGTCGAATACGGAATCCATGCTGCGCGTGATTGCGGAGGCGGACGACGAACAGCGCGCGCGCGACTTGTTGGATTGGGCGCTGGATCGCGTGCGATAAATCTGGCTTCGCAGTGGAAAAAAAACTGAAACCTCTGCTGGAAACGCGCAGTCTATCTGTTCACTGGACGTTTTTCTGAAAGGACATCACTACACAATGAAAACTACCGGACTTGGTTTAGCGGTTTTGTTGCTGGCGCTCAGTGTGTCGGCGCAAGTGCAAACAGGCACGGTGCGAGTGGAAGTCAACGACCCCGCCGGTCGGCTGTTACAGGCCACCGGCAAATTGATCAATCTTGCCACTGGCGTCGAGCGCGGCTTTCAAACCGATGCGCAAGGCAACGCCACTGTGGCGCAATTGCCGTTTGGGCGGTATCGGTTGGAAGTCAGTCACGAAGGCTTCACCCGGCAGACGGTGTTACTGGATGTGCAATCTGCTATGCCGCTCGCGCGCACGGTGACGTTGACGGTCGGCGCGCTGGCGTTCGATGTCGAAGTCGTCGCCGCGACGCCGTTGGCCGGGGCTGATCTCGATGCCAATGAAATTCCGGCTCCGGTGCAAGCTGCTCCGGCGCGCGATGTGCAAGCGAGCCATTCGCTTGATGTTTCTGACTTTCTCAATCGGCGGCTGAAAAGCGTCAACCTCAACGAAATTCAGGGCAATCCGTATCAGGCCGATTTGAACTATCGCGGATACACGGCCTCGCCCCTGCTCGGCACGCCGCAGGGCTTGTCCGTGTATTTGGACGGCGTGCGACTGAATCAGCCGTTCGGCGATGTAGTGAGTTGGGATTTGATTCCGCGTGCTGCCATCGCGGAAGTCGCGTTAGTACCTGGCTCGAATCCGATGTTTGGCTTGAACACGCTGGGCGGTGCATTGGCGCTGCAAACCAAAGACGGACGTAGCGCGCCGGGCACTTCGCTCGAAATCAGCGGCGGCAGTTTTGGGCGTTTGGTGGGCGAGTTGGAACACGGCGGAGCCAGCAGCAATGGCCTGCATTGGTACACGGCCAGCAACCTGTTTTTCGAGGATGGCTGGCGCACCGATTCGCCGTCGAATGTGCGGCAGTTTTTTGGCAAGCTCGGCTGGCAGCGCGAAAAAACTTCATTCGGTTTGACCGCGATGTATGCGAACAATTCGCTGATCGGCAACGGGCTGCAAGAGCAACGCTTCCTCGACCGCGATTACCGCAGCGTTTACACCAAGCCCGATCTCACGGCCAATCGTGCGCCGTTTTTCAACTTCAATGCGCGGCACGGCTTCAACTCGCGCGTGGCGATTTCCGGCAATGCGTATTGGCGTTCGATTCGCACACGCACGCTGAACGGCGACATCAATGAAGAGTCGCTCGAACAGCAGGTGTATCAACTCAGCGATGACGACCGTGAGGCATTGACTGCGGCTGGTTTTAGAAATGTGCCGACGAATATCAACGCCGCGAATACGCCGTTCCCGTTCTGGCGCTGCATCGCACAATCGTTGCAACGCGATGAGCCTTCGGAAAAATGCAACGGTCTGCTCAATCGCAGCAACAGTCGCCAATACAATTTTGGCGGCGCAGGACAACTCACCCTCGTCAGCTTTCCGAACGGGCAGCGCAATCAACTGACCGCCGGCGGCGTGTTTGATCGCAACCGCGTAGACTTCACGCAATCGTCGCAACTCGGCTATCTCAATCCCGACCGCAGCGTGACGGGCGTGAATTCATTTGGCGACGGCGTGACGGGCGGTTTTGCGGATGATGAGCCATACGACACGCGCGTGGATTTGAACGGGCGCATCAACACGTTCAGCGTTTACGCGACAGATGCGCTGGCGGTGGGCAACAAACTGACGCTGTCGTTGTCGGGGCGTTACAACCGCACGACCGTCAGGAATCGTGACCGCATCAATCCTGGCGGAGGACGCGGTTCATTGGATGGCGAGCACGCTTTTGACCGCTTCAATCCTGCCGTTGGCCTGACGTTTCGCCCCGTGCGCGCGCTGAATGCGTATGCCAGTTACAGCGAAGGCAATCGCGCGCCGACTTCGGTGGAATTGGGTTGTGCTGATCCTGAGTCGCCGTGCCGATTGCCCAACGCGATGGCGGGCGATCCGCCGTTGCAGCAAGTCGTCACGCGCACGTTTGAAGCGGGCTTGCGCGGCGGGCAGGAAGGCCGTGTGAGTTGGAATGTCGGCTGGTTTCGCGCCGAAAATCGCAATGACATTCTGTTTGTGGCTTCCGAACAAACCGGCTTCGGTTATTTCAAGAACTTCGGCAAAACGCGGCGACAAGGCTTGGAAGCCGATCTCAACGCGCGCATCAAGCGGTTGAGTGTGGGCGGTGGCTACACGTTCCTCGACGCCACGTATCAGCGCGCCGAAGAAGTAAACGGCGAGAGCAACAGCAGCAGCGACGCCGAAGCGCCGGGCTTGGAAGGCTTGATTGAAATTGAGCCGGGCGCAAAAATTCCGCTCATTCCGCGCCATCAACTCAAATTGTTTGCCGACTGGCAGGCGACGGAAAAATTCTCGTTGAATTTCGGCGTGCTGGCCTTGTCGAGCGCCTACGCGCGTGGCAACGAAAATAACCTGCATCAGCCGGACGGCACGTATTATTTGGGCAGCGGCAGATCGCCCGGTTACAGCGTGGCGAATCTGGGCGCGCGCTATCAAATCAATCGCCGCGTCGAATTGTTTGCGCGGGTGAACAATCTGTTCAATCGGCAGTTTTTCACGGCGGCGCAATTAGGGCCGACCGGGTTTACGGCGGAAGGCAATTTCATCGCGCGGCCTTTTGCGCCGGTAGATGACGATTATCCGGTGCAACACGCGACGTTCTACGCGCCCGGTGCGCCGCGCGGTGCCTGGGGCGGCATTCGCTTACGCTTCTAGCCTTGAATTTTGCAGGGTGAAAATGTAGCGCGATTTGCTAAATCGCATAGTTTTGCTGTGGGAAGCCGATTGAAGGCATGCCCTTCGGTGCGCCGCGACAATGGAGCGGAAGTTTGCGGTTTAGTTTTCGATAGGTGGTTATGCCTTTGGAGAGCGAACTTCTTTAGGCGGCAGCACCCTTCGACTGTGCCAGACTGTCAGGATTTTCACTTGTTGCTTGTAGACACGATAAATGATGCGGTATTTGCCGTGAAATAATTCCCGTAGACCAGGACGGTTAAATTCAGGAACCATTCTGCC
Organism: uncultured Heliobacteriaceae bacterium; assembly: GCA_964631865.1. Taxonomy (GTDB): domain Bacteria; phylum Acidobacteriota; class Blastocatellia; order RBC074; family RBC074; genus JAFDVL01. Next base: position 4,555 of record CAZWAK010000078.1, read on the forward strand.
GGATTGTGGGGACTTCTCAAGTTGTTCAGTTTTACTGAACAACTCAAAGAGCCAAAAGCGTGCAGCCTCAACATTGTCCTGAGCGATGAAGTCTGCGATTTCTCTGGCTCGTTGCATGGCACGGGGCGACCATTCAACTTTCATTTGCCGTATTTCTCCTCGAATTGGGCAAGCACTTGTTTTTTAGCGGTTTTCTGTGCGACGCCTTTGCCTTCGCGGAGTTCGTTCTCTGCCGCGAGAATCTCTTGCAAGAGTTCGATCTTGTCTACCATCTCTTCGTACTCCGATACTTCTAACAATACGGCGGCACTGCGCCCATGTTGGGTAATAACCAAGGGACGGCGTGTGTCTTTGACCTGTTGGAGAAAGGCTGTGGCATTGGCGCGGAATTCTGAGAGCGGTCTGACGTCTTGGTGCAGTGCTAATCTTTTCATGCTTTTTACCTCATTGATAAAAGGACAATAAACTGTACAGATAAAGATACGATAATTGTTTGGGAAGAAACAAGCCCAGTCTGTTGACACGCCTAAGAAAAAAAACTAGCTTTGTGGCGGCACGAGATTTACACCTCCAACGCTTATGAAAAAACTGACTTTACTTTTCTTCTTGCTCACTCCTTTGGTTCTCCACGCGCAAAACATCGAAGTCAAAACGCACCTGCTGAAAAACGGCATGAAAGTCTTGATTCACGAAGACCATTCGATTCCGAGCGTGGCGCTGTACATCTTCTATCGCATCGGCTCGCGCAATGAACGCCCCGGCACGACCGGACTGTCGCATTACTTCGAGCACATGATGTTCAATGGCGCGAAGAAATATGGCCCGAAACAATTCGACATTCAGATGGAAGCGGCGGGCGGGCAAAACAACGCTTACACGAGCAACGACGTGACCGTCTATCAGGATTGGTTCACGCCGAGCGCGTTGGAACTGATCTTCGATATGGAAGCGGATCGCATTCAGCATCTTGCGTTTGATCCGAAGATCATCGAATCTGAACGCGGTGTCGTCGCCTCGGAACGGCGGTCATCAGTGGACGCGAACAACTTCGGGGTGTTGTTTGAGCAACTCAACGCCGCGGCGTACACGGCGCATCCGTATCAATGGCCGGTGCTGGGTTGGATGGTAGATATTGAAAACTGGAAGATGGAAGATTTGAAGGCGCATTTCAAGATGGGCTACTCGCCATCGAATGCGACGATGGTCGTGACGGGCGCGGTTAAGTTTGATGAGATCGTGCGGCTCGCGCAAAAGTATATCGAGCCGATTCCGTCGCACGATCCACCGCCGCCTGTGACGACGAAAGAGCCGGAGCAATTGGGCGAACGTCGCGTGACCGTGAAGAAGTTCGCGCAACTGCCGATTGTGATGATGGGCTATCACGTGATGCGCGCGACCGACCCGGATTATTACCCGTTGCAGGTGTTGAGCAGCGTGTTGTTTTTCGGCGAAAGCTCGCGGATGTATCAGCGCCTCGTAGACAAAGATCAAATCGCGTTGTTTGTGCAGGGCGGAATGCAACCGGCGCTTGATCCAACGCTCTATCGCATCACGTCGCAACCGAAAGCAGGCATCGCGCCGGAACGAGTGGAAAAGGCGATTTACGAAGAACTGGACAAGGTCAAAGCAGAGGGCGTGACCGAACAGGAATTGCAAAAAGCGAAGAATGTGTTGACGGCGTCGTTTTATCGCCAGATGAAAACCATCAGCGGCAAAGCGAACACGCTCGGCAGCTATGAAGTCTTCTTCGGCGATTACAAAAAACTGTTCAGCGCGGCGGACGAATACGCGAAAGTGACAGTGGCGGATTTGAAGCGCGTTGCGGCGAAATACTTCACCGAAAAGAACCGCACGGTGGCGACGTTGATTCCTGAAACGAAAAAGGGAGGCGAATAACGATGCGAAGATTATTGCTTCTGTGTGTACTGTTTTCATTCTCCATCACGGCGCTGGCGCAACAATCGCTCAAGTTGCCGGAGCATCAAAAAACCAAGCTGCCCAACGGCCTCACGATCATTCTGATGAAGCAAACGGAGGTGCCGCTCATCAGCGTCAGCATTGGCGTGCGCGCGGGTGCGATCCACGATCCAATGGGCAAAGAAGGCTTGGCGTCCGTGACCGCCGCGTTGTTGCGCAAAGGCACGAAGACGCGCACGGCAGATCAACTCTCTTCCGAATTGGATTTTGTGGGTGCGGCACTCGGCTTTGGCACGGACGATGATTTTGTCAGCGGTCGCGCCGAGTTTTTGAAGAAAGATTTGACGCTCGGTTTGGACGCGCTGGCCGACGTGTTATTGAATCCCACGTTTCCGCAAGCCGAAGTAGACAAGCTGTTGGCGCAACGCATTGACGGTGCGAAGCAAGCCAAAGATCAGGCGGCGGCAGTGATTCAAAATTACTATCGCGCGTATTTGTACGGCCAGCATCCATACGCGCGGCCCGCAGGCGGCGACGAAAAATCATTGGCGGCAATCAAGCGCGAAGACATCGTCAGCTTTTACGAAAAGAATTACGGCCCACAAGCCACGACCATCGCCGTCGTGGGCGACTTCGACCCGACAACGATGCTGAATGAATTGAAAGCGCGCTTAGGCACGTGGAAACAAAAAGCCAGCGTGTCCGCTGCAAAAATTGCGGAGCCAGTCGCCTTCAAGGGCAAAAAGCTGTTGCTCGTGGACAAGCCGGATTCGACGCAGACGTACTTTCTCATCGGCAACGTCGGTGTCGCGCGTACCAATGCAGATCGCGTCGGCCTTGAAGTCGTCAACACCGTCTTCGGCGGTCGGTTTACTTCAATGCTAAATGATGCGTTGCGCGTGTGTTCCGGGCTGACCTACGGCGCGCGTTCGTTCTTCAATCAACGGCAAGTCGCGGGGCCGTTTGCGATCACGACCTACACGCAAAACAAAACGACGGTGCAAGCGATAGATATGGCGCTCGATCTGCTGAAAAAACTGCACGAGCAAGGCTTGAGCGAAGAGCAATTGAAATCCGCCAAAGCTTACATCAAAGGCACGTTCCCGCCCGACATCGAAACGAACGATCAACTCGCTGGCTTGCTGGTCGAGTTAGATTTTTATGGCTTAAACGAAAGCGAGGTCAACGATTACTTCGCGAAGATTGACGCGCTGACGGTGGCCGACACCAAGCGCATCATCAGGCAATATTACCCGCTCGAAAATTTAGTCTTCACGCTGATTGGCAAAGCCGATGAAATCCGCGAGCAGGTGAAAAAATACGCGCCGCAGATGGATGAAAAGAAAATCAATCAGGTCGGATTTTGATGAAAGCAATCATTCTTGATCAACCCGGACAATTCTCAACGGCGAATATTCCCGAATCGCAGCGCGCGGCGGATGAAGCGTTGGTTCGCATCTCGCGCGTTGGGATGTGCGGCACGGATTTGCATGCCTTTCGCGGGCGACAGCCGTTTTTCACCTATCCGCGCATTCTCGGTCACGAACTCTGCGCGGAAATTGTCGAGATCGAAAACAACGAACGAGGGTTGCGCGCGGGGATGGTTTGTGCGGTTGCGCCGTATTTGTATTGCGGCGACTGTCTCGCGTGTCGCAACGGCAAGACGAATTGTTGTGTGAAGCTGCAATTGCTCGGCGTTCACGTGGACGGTGGCTTGCGCGAATTCTTCTCGGTTCCGTTGCATACGTTGCATCATTCGCCCGTGTTGACGCGCGAGCAGCTTGCACTCGTCGAACCGCTCAGCATTGGCGGTCACGCCGTCGCCCGTGCGCAACTCAAATCGGACGAAACGATTTTCGTGATTGGCACGGGGCCGATTGGCTTGGCGGTGATTGCACACGCGAAAACAACCGGCGTGCGCATCATTGCGATGGACGTGAGCGAGGATCGCTTGCGATTTGCACGTGAACAATTCGGTGTCGCGGCGACCATTCGCGCGGGCGACAATGTGAGCGAACAACTTGCGGCTTTGACGAACGGCGAAATGCCTGCGGTGGTGTTCGACGCGACGGGGAATCCGGCTTCGATGAATCAGGCGTTTGAGTTTCCGGCGAATGGTGGACGAATCGTGCTGGTCGGCTTGCATCTCGACTTCGTGACCTTCCGCGATCAGGACTTTCATCGCAAGGAATTGACCGTGCTGTCGAGTCGCAACGCCACGTCGGCGGATTTCCAACGTACCATCACGTTGCTGGAAGCCGGTCAAATCAATGTTGCTCCCTGGATCACGCATCGTGTGCAGGCGGATGAATTGATCGCACAATTTCCTTCGTGGCTGGAGGCAAAAGCGGGCTTCATCAAAGCCGTTGTCGAATGGTCATAAATCTTCGTGAATCACCGCTGCGATTTGATCCAGGTGCAAAAGCCCTTGCCCCAAAAACATGTCGCGCTCGCCAATCAATACTAAAGCGTAATTGTCTTTGAGCGCCTTGACGAGCACGGTTCCGGTTTCGTAGCGTTGAATCAAGTGATCCAGCTTGCCGAGCCGCATCAGTTGGGTCAGTTTTTGGCAATCGCTCAGCCAGATGCGATGATAGGCGCTAATCAAACGAATGCGCTCGCTCTCGTCGTTGCCTTCAAGATGGAAATGCGTGACAGCTTCGCCTTCGTTGTCCATTAAGACGGCTCCGAATGCCTGGGGCACTTTGCTGACCAATTCTTTGAGCGGTTGGGTCAAATCCATAGCGCCATCTTACGGGGAAGGTTCTGCTTCTCGCAATCCATCGGCTTGCACAATTCACGATTGCTGGCACAATAGCTGCCTGAAGCGCTGCATCAAGTTTCCAAAGAGCTATGAACAAACAATTCTGGTTGATGGTCGGACTTCTGCTCTTGCTTGCGCCAACCGTTGGGGCGCAATCCAATCGCGTGGCGTTGTGGGGGCGCTGGGAACGCACGTTTGAAGCGGCTCCGAACACGAATCCTGATCCGAGCATTGGCTTGATCGTGCGGCTGACCTCGCCGACCGGCAAGCGGCACAAGGTCTCGGCGTTTTGGGATGGCGGTCGAACGTGGCGCGTGCGCTTTATGCCGAACGAAGCAGGGAAGTGGCGTTTCCGCACGATTGCCTACCCCGATTACGCGGGCTTGAATGCGAAGCGCGGTTCGTTTGAATGTCGCAAGACCAACGACACAAATCGTTTTTTGCAACACGGCGCGGTGCGTGTGAGCAAAGACGGCTCGCATCTGGAACACGCGGACGGCACGCCGTTCTTTTGGCTGGGCGACACGGCTTGGAACGGCGCGCTGCTGTCGAAGGCTGAGGATTGGGACAAGTATTTGAATGATCGCGTGGCGAAGAAATTCACGGCGATTCAATTCGTGACGACACAATGGCGGACTGCGCCGACAAATCTGGAAGGCGAAGTCGCGTTCACGGGCAAAGAAAAAGCCCAAATCAATCCGGCATTCTTCAAGCGCCTGGATGCACGAATTGACGCACTGAACGCGAAAGGCTTGTTGGCCGTGCCGGTGTTGCTCTGGGCGATTCGCGGCGACGAAAACCCCGGCTGGTACTTGCCCGAAGCACAAGCGATTTTGCTCGAAAAATATTTGGTCGCGCGTTACGGCGCACATCATGTCGTGTGGATTCCGGCAGGCGACACAACCTATCGGGAAGCGAACGGCGAGAAATGGCGGCGCATTTGTCGCGCGGTATTTGGCGATGAGCCGCACGCGCCCATCGTGATGCACCCGCAAGGCATGCAGAGTTACACTGAATTTTATAAAGACGAAACGTGGCTCGACATCATCGGCTATCAAAGCGGACACGGCGACAACGATGCGACGTTGCATTGGATTCATTCCGGCCCCATTGCGAAAGAAGCCAAACAATTCATGACGCGCCCGTTCATCAACCTCGAACCGCCGTATGAAGATCACGTGGCCTATCACTCGAAACAACGGCACACTGATTTCACCGTGCGGCGCGCGAGTTATTGGAGCTTGCTGAATGCGCCGACGGCGGGTGTAACGTACGGTGCGCACGGCGTGTGGAGTTGGGAAGTCGAGCCGAAAGAACCGCTGTTGCACAGAGGCACAGGCATCGCCAAGCCCTGGTTTGAGGCGATGACATTGCCCGGCAGCCAGCAAATGAAATACTTGCACGAGTTTTTTGCCTCGTTGCCCTGGTGGGAATTGCGCCCCGATGCTTCTCTGATCGCAAGCCAGACCAATGCTCCGGCGCAGTTCATCGCAGCGGCGAAAACCCGCAGCGGCGATTTTGCGGTGTTGTATTTGCCCGTCGGCGGTGAAGTCACGGTCAACGCGGTCGCGCAGGCCGAATGGTTCGATCCGCGCACGGGGCAATGGCAAAGCGCTACCCCAAACGCGGGCAGATTCCGCGCTCCTTCGACTCAGGATTGGCTTTTGAAGGCGAAGCTGAAGTGAGTTGGAGCGGCGAATCACCCGCGCCGCTGCGGCTCATCCCGCCGAGAGAAAAAGCTTGTTTCCGCTTCGCATTCCCGCTATAAATTTGGCCGTCCAACGCAATCCCCGGCCCCCTCAATCAACACTGCTGGCCCCTAATTTACGTTATGCGATATACCACGCAGCATTTGGTCTGTTGGCTCCTGGCTGGGTTTTTCTGGCTCACGATGGGCGCTGAAGTTGTGCAAGGAGCGCCGCGCACGCATAAGACCGTCGCGGCTTCCAAAGCGCAACAGCGAAAACCAAAGCCTCGCCGTCATTCCACCCGAAAGCGTGCAAAAAAGATAACGGCCACAACTAAGCCGCTACCATCGGCACTGACACGGGAAGGCGAGGCGAAAGCTCGTTACGATCAGCCGCGTGAAGCGGCGCAATATTTTCGTCTCAAACGGTTGCCGCAGGGAACCAAAGAACTCCCCATCGCGCAATATCTCCGTGCCAAAACGCAGATGGAAGCGATGCCGCAATATTCGATTGCCGCTCAGCGCGTGCTTCCTTCGCGGCAGGAACTGCGACGGGCGGCGGCTTCTGAACGCGCGTTGATGGAAGGCTTGTCGGCCTGGACGCCGCTGGGGCCGGGCAACGTGGGCGGGCGAACGCGCGCCTTGCTCATCCATCCCACGCGACCCGAAATCATGTATGCCGCAGGCGTGGCGGGTGGCGTGTGGCGCACGATCAATGGCGGCCAACATTGGGAGCCGCTGACAGATTTGTTGGCGAATCTGGCGGTTTCCTCTTTGGCTTTCGATCCGAAGAATCCGGCGGTAATTTATGCAGGAACGGGGGAAGGATTTTTCAACGGCGATGCGTTACAAGGCGCAGGCATTTTTCGCACGAGGGACGGAGGCGATACTTGGGAACATCTGGCCGCGACGCTCACGAAAGATTTTCATTACGTGAACGATCTCATCGTAAGTCCAACCAATTCCCAGACGATTTACGCCGGCACAGACACGGGCGTCTGGCGTTCGACCGATGGCGGCAACAGTTGGACGCAATCGCAGGCCGCGCGCCGCGAAGAAATTGGCGGCTGCATGGATTTGGCGATGCGCACCGATCAAATGCAAGACGTGCTCTTCGCAGCCTTCGGCATCATTGAACGAGGCGCGATTTATCGAAATCTCAATGCGGGCGACAGTGGAACCTGGGAAGAAGTCGTGGTGCGAGAGAACATGTATCGCACGGCGTTGGCCATCGCTCCTTCCGATCAAAATATCATTTACGCGGTCGCCTGGGGGCGCTCTGTGTTTGAAGGCAACGGCCTGCACGCGGTGTTGCGATCAACGCAGGGGGGCAGCGCGGACAGTTGGACGGTACAGGTCGAAGGAACCGACAGCAACCCACTCAATCGGCGCATTCTTAGCAACCCGATCTATGCGTTTCTCGGCGAATGTGGCTATGGGCGGTCGCAGGTGTTCAATCAAGCCTGGTACAACCTGACGATTGCCGTGGATCCGCTCGACGCCAATCGCGTGTGGGTCGGCGGCACGGATTTGTTTCGCTCGGACGACAGCGGCAAAAATTGGGGGCAGGCGTCGCATTGGTGGGCGGAAAAAGAAGTCCCGCAATACAGTCACGCCGATCATCACCGCATCGTGTTTCATCCCAACTACAACGGCACGACGAACAAGACGATGTTTGTCGGCAATGATGGCGGCCTTTTTCGCACCGACGATGCGCGCGCACCCGTCGCCACAGGGCCGCTCGCCGTGTGCAATCCGCTGAACAGCAAAGTGACCTGGACGGCGCTCAATAACAACTATGGCGTGACGCAGTTTTACTTCGGCTTGCCGTTCCCCGATGGCAAATCGTATCTCGGCGGCACGCAGGACAATGGCACAGTGCTCGGCACGGACGCGATGGGCGTCAACGGTTGGCGCGAAATCAATGGCGGCGATGGCGGCTATGTCGCGGTAGATCATCAGAACCCGAATATTTTGTATGCCGAATACACCGGCCTCTCGATTCGCAAATCCACCGATGGCGGCGCGACTTTCAGTTACGCAATGAACGGGTTCGAGTATTTCCTCGGCGGTGACAGTAGTTTGTTCATCACACCGTTCCTCATGGACCCCAGCAATCCGCGTATTTTGTACACGGGCGGCCTCGTGACCTGGCGCACGATGAATGCGGGCGCGTATTGGGAAGTCGTCGGCGACAGCGTGGGCACAAACAATGGGCAGGTCAGCGCGTTAGCCGTCGCCCCCACCGACTCCAATTACCTGCTGGTCGGAAAAAGCACGGGATTGGTGCATCGGACGCAGCGCGCGTTGGCGATTCGCTCTGGCCCGCCTATGCCCTTCAACCCTGATCCCTACTGGCAACATACGATCCTGTCGCCCCATCAAGGCGGCTTCGTCTCCTCGCTCGCGTTTGATCCGAAAGACAAGAACATCGCTTATGCCACGATTTCAACCTTCGGCATAAAGCATGTCTGGCAAAGCATAGATGCCGGAGCCACCTGGACTCCGATTGATGGCGAGGGCGCAACGGGGCTGCCCGATCTTCCCGCGCACAGCATCGCCGTTGATCCGAGCAATTCGGCGCGGTTGTTTGTGGGAACGGATTTGGGCGTGTTTGCTTCGACCGATGGTGGTGCAAGCTGGGCCGTAGAAAACAATGGGTTCGCCAACACCATCGTGGAATCGCTCAGCATCAATACGGTGCAAGGCGTCAGCCATCTCTTTGCCTTCACACACGGCAGAGGCGCTTGGCGTGTGCCGCTGGGAACCAACAGTTGTGAGACACCAAAGTTTGCTCCCGTCCAGACCTGCGACGCCAATGGCGGCACGTACACCATCCCCATCACAAGCACTGCCACAAGTTGCCAGGTCACGGCGACTAGCAATGCCGATTGGATTCAAATTCTTTCCGCGACTAACACCGAAGTGCGTTATCAGGTTGCGGCACAAACCAAATATGAAACGCGCAACGGAACGGTCACGATTGCAGGCCGCAGCCATCAAGTGAATCAAGTTGCGCCAGTGGATACGACGCCTCCCACTGTTACGATTACGTCACCGGCCAGCGGCACTGTCACGACTTCGGCCCGCATTCGCGTGACGTTTTCGTTGGCGGACAACGACAAGGTTAGTTTTCTATCCTATGGCCGCGATTGTTTGCCGAACCAGATTTTTCCGACCACCAATCCGCCACCCAATGTTGAGTTCTATTTCGGCTTGGAACCGGGCGTGAACACGTTTTGTGTGCAAGCGAGTGATCCGGCGGGGCATCGCAGTTCGGCTTCGATCCAAATCATTTTCGTCCCAGAATATTTCTCGACGTCAGTGGGCGGTGCGCCCTTCGCGCAGAAATATGCGGGCGATGGTGGCGCTGCGCAACAGGCATCATTTTCCAATCCGCCCGCGCTGACGCTGGATGGTGCAGGCAATATTTTTATCGCCGATCAGGGCAATGGTCGCATCCGTCGCATTGACGCGAGAACCAACATCGTCACGACGGTCGCGGGCAAAGGCTATGAGGATGGCGCGGCCTCGCGCGGCGATGGTGGCCCGGCCTTAGACGCTGTGTTGGAATTTCCGCAGGATGTCAAAGTGGATCGCGCCGGAAATATTTACATCCTGCAACGCGGACGCATCCGCAAAGTCACTCCAGACGGGATCATCAACACCGTTGTGGGCGACGGCGAACGGGGCTATCGCGGCGATGGCGATTTGGGGACGAGAGCACGCTTCGGCGAAGGCTATCAAATCGCGCTCGATGCCAGCGGGAACTTGTACTACGCCGACACGAACAACCAGCGCATCCGCAAACTGGACGCACAGACGGGCATCATCACTACCATTGTCGGCACGGGCAGAGCAGGCTTCAGTGGCGATGGCGGCGTGGCCACGCAAGCTGAGATTCGGTTTCCGAATGCGGTCGCCTTTGATCGTGCGGGCAATCTCTATTTCACCGATTCTGGCAACAGTCGCGTGCGCAAAGTGCAACGCGACAGCGGAATCATCAGCACCATCGCGGGCAATGGCGAGTCCGGGCCGTGCGAAACGCCAACCATTGCTGAAGAGGTTCCGGCTTTGACCGCCAGTCTCGGTTCCGTTTTCTGGATTGGGCTGGATGCCGCTGACAACATTTATGTCACCACGCAATGCCGTATGCGCCGCATCGGCACGGATGGCAAAATCAAATCTATCGCAGGTTACGGCGGCTACTACGCTTCGTTGGTGGACGATGTGCCAGCCCTTTTGACAGGCGCTGGCACGGCACAAGCCATCAATGCGGCGGGCGAAATTTATTTTACCGATAGCTGGTCATCCACGATTCGCAAACATTATCCGGTCTCGCTGAAGAACGACCCCGTCACCGTCTCGATTGCTGCGCCCGCGGCCACTGGTAATTACGCGACCAGTCAGCGGCAGATCGAAATGACCGGAACGGCAAATGGCGTGGGAACCGTCGTGCGCGTGCGCTGGCGCAATGATCGTGGTGGCGCTGGCGTCGCGTCCGGCACGAAGACCTGGACGATCCCGGAAATTGCGTTGTACAGCGGGTTGAACCGCATTACGGTCACGGCAGAAACCGTGATGGGCGTAGCAGGTTCCGCCACGATCACAGTCAAAGTCAATCCTGCTTACGTCGCACACCGTTTGGCCGGGCTTGGAGTTCAGGTCAATGGTTTTGGCGGCGATGGCGGGCGCGCGTTGCAAGCCAGGTTCTGGGCGCCGATGAGTGTCGCGGTAGACAACGCGGGCGCGGTGTACATTGCAGATCGGCTGAACTATCGCATCCGCAAAGTGGCGACTGACGGCACGATCAGCACCTACGCTGGAACGGGCGAAGTGGGCAGTAGCGGCGACAGCGGCCCCGCCAATCAAGCAGAATTCAATCAGCCGAGCGGCGTCGCGTGTGATGCGGCGGGCAATTTGTTCATCGCCGACACGCTCAATCATCGCATTCGCAAAGTTACAACAGCGGGGATCATCAGCACTATCGCGGGCACAGGCCGACAGGATTTCGGCGGCGATGGCGGCCTGGCAACTTCGGCCTGGCTCGATTCCCCCAGCGGTTTGATTGTGGACAGTCAGGGCAATTTGATTTTCGCCGACACAGGCAACAATCGCATCCGCAAGATTGACGCGCGCACGGGCCTCATCACGACCGTCGTCGGCAACGGCAACCCGCGTTTTGCGGGCGAAGGCGTGGCGGCGACAGAAGCTTCGTTGAAATTGCCCTCCGACGTTGCTGTGGATCGCAACGGCAATCTGTTCATCGCAGATCGCGGCAACAAGCGCGTGCGCAAAGTTTCTGCCAACGGCATCATCACGACGATGCTGGACGAAAGCGCGACCAACACCAGCGATCAAGGCCCATTCCCGTTGTTGTCCTCGTATGCAGGCTTGGAAGTGGATGCGGCGGGCAATTTGTACGTGACTAATGAACTCAGTCCGTTTATTACCAAAGTCGCACCGAATGGAGAAACGTCGGTCATTGCCGGTAGTCCCGGCGGCTATACGCTCTACGATGGCAGCCCCGCGACGGGCATTCAACTCTGGCGTCCGGGCGGGATTGCAATTGATCGCGTGGGCAATTTGTATGTGGCGGATCAATACGCCAACAACGTCTGGCTGGTCTCTCCGTATCTGGAAACCGCGTCCGTCAATGGCGCGAGCTATGCTCCGAATGCAGCGGTCGGCGTGGAATCCATCGTCTCGATCTTTGGGAGCAATCTCGCCACGCGCGAGGCTGCCGCACAGCAATTACCATTGCCCGTCGAGTTGGGCGGCACATCCATCAAAGTGCGCGACAGTGTCGGGGTCGAACGATTGGCTCCGCTGTTTTATGTGAGCAAGTTGCAGGTCAATTATCAAATTCCCGTCGGCACTGCGCCCGGCTTTGCCACCGTAATTGTCACGACCGCGAATGGCGAAGTCTCAGCCGGAGCTGTGAATGTTACGAATCATGCGCCGGGGCTTTTTTCCGCGACCGCAAATGGCAGCGGCTGGGCGGCGGCGTCCGTGCTCTACGTCAAAGGCACGCAACGCTGGAGCAGCCCCGTCGCAAGTTGTACCGCACAAGGTTGTACGCCGATTCTGATAGATTTGAGCGCCGCCGATGAAGTGTATTTGGAACTCTACGGCACAGGCATTCGCGCGAATCGAGAACTCGGAACCGTGCGCGCGATGATTGGCGGAGAAACGGCAACGGTGCTCTATGCCGGGCCGCAATGTTGTTATGCAGGCCTGGATCAGGTGAATGTGCAACTGCCCACCAGCTTGCGCGGGCGCGGGACGGTGGAAGTCGTGTTGTCGCTCGACGAGAAAACCGCCAACCCCGTCAGGCTCAACGTCAAATAATGTGCGTGGGCGCGAATGGCAGCATCTCCCGGCAGTTTTGTAAGGAGAGCACTTTATTTACATCCTTTACAAACTCTTTGCTTCTTCTTGAAGATTCCGCAGGCATCCTCCGGCATGATCTCCGTGATGAATGCAAACGCGCATTCATCGTTCAGCAACCGAAAAAAAGTAGCTTGATTGAAGACGATTTAGAAAATCGTGAGAGCATCGTCTTCAGTCAGGCTGCTTTCTATTTACCACCCGGAGGTGGCTCCATGCGAACCCTGATGCAATCTGTTGTGCTGTGCTTGTTGTTGTCCTTGACGGCAACCGTCCTCGCTCAAAATACCCCAGAGACAAATGCTGCGAATGTGACAAAGGCACAGGACATCCTCAAACAAGCCCGTGAAGCAATTGGCGGCGAAGCCAATCTGAAAGCCATTCAAAGCCTCGTGATCGAAGGCAAATTCAAAAGCGCGATGATGGGACGCCCGACTGAGGGGAATCTCAAGATTGAACTGCTCCTGCCAGACAAATATTTGCGCACGGCCTCAATGAATATGGGGATGGGCGAGATGACCATGCTGCAATGCGTCAACGGCGAAGTGGTGTGGACGGATCGCAAAATGCCTGACATGTCGGCGATGGGCGGCGGTGGGATGGGCGGTGGCGGCGGATTTGGTGGCGGTGGTGGTGAAGGGGGCGGCGGCGGATTTGGTGGCGGTGGTGGAGGCGGCGGCTTTGGCGGTGGTGGTGGAATGGGCGGCGGACGTGGCGGCGGGCGCGGCGGCGGGATGGGAATGCCAAGTGGTGGCGGCGGACGCGGTGGCGCAATGGGGGGATTTGGCGGCCCTGCGATGGAGAAAATGGTACGCACGGAATATACCCAGATGATGTTGTCGTGGTTCCTGGCTCCGCCCCCGAACTTGCAGGTTGAATACCTTTTTGAACGCGACATCGCTGCCAAAGATGGTAAAGCGGACATCGTTCGCGTGATGGGGCCGGACAACTTTGTGATGTGGTTATTGATTAGCCAGACGTCGCATCGTCCCGTCGGATTTGTCTACCGCACGATGGCTCCGCGCCCGCCACAGCAAGGCGTGACCGATGCGCGCGAAGCGCAGGAACCCAAGCTGATGGAGGTTCAGGTCTTCTTCGAGGATTACAAAGCCATCGGCAACGTGCAATGGCCACACCACATCACGAAGATCAGCAACAACCAACTGCTGGAAGACCTGAAGATCAGCAAGATCAAGCTCAACGAAAAACTCAAAGACAAGAAGTTCGAGAAGAAGAGCTAGCTGCAACACCACCGAAGACGTCGAATCGGGCGGCATGATGTGAGCGCGCGGAAGAAACTTTTCCGCGCTCACACCATGCGGGGTAACTACGTGCGCAAGCAGCGCGAATTCGCTGCGGGGCTGAGGTGATGATCTTACCCGGTTTGACAAACCTCCCAGTAAAGAGTACGGTCAGCAAGGATTGAGCTGGGCACTCTCTTCTCAGTTTTTCTGAAATTCCTCAGACGACCTGAAATTTCTACCCTACTTATCAATCTGCAAAAACGGTTCGCGTCTGCGCCGACGGCTCATGTCTGTTGCGGCGCAGCGGCAAGCGGAAAGGAAGGATGCTGTGCAGCGAAGAAGCTATCCCGACCATCAGGTTGCGCCTCGCCGTTACGAGCGGGACGGGAGACAACCGACCCGTCCGCAGAGAGAGACGGACCGCTCAACGCATTGTGAAAGCAGTTACCTTCATTCCATGATGCACGAAGGTTGCGAACTCGTCTTCGTGTTGCAACAGGACGAAATGATTACCGGGCTGTTGGCGTGGTATGACGAAGGCTGTCTCAAGGTGATACCGACCAATGGGTCTCCTAGCCTGGTGATTCCCAAGCGCAGCCTGAAATACCTATACGAATTGCGTGAGGCAAAATCCGCGCCGCATTCAGTACAAGAGATGGAGGGGACGAATGGCACAAATTCGATTGTTTGAGGGGGAGGGCCTTGAATCGGCGCTCCGCCGTTTCAAGCGACAGGTGCAGGCAGAAGGCATTATGCAGGAGGCGAAAAAACGAGTGTTTTTCCTGCCCCCCGGCGAACGCCGCAAACTGAAATCCAAATTAGCGCGCGCCCGCGCCAAGAAAAATAAACGGCGGCGCTAAACATTCAGAAAGAGAAAGTTGAATGAAAGAAGACATGATCGAGGTGGAGGGAAGAATTCTGGAAAAGCTTCCCAATGCAAATTTTATTGTCGGCGTGATGCTGTCGAACCAAAACCATCAGGTCAGCGCGCATCTGTCCGGCAAGATGCGGAAGAACTCGATTCGCGTCCTGATCGGAGATCGCGTCACGCTTGAGCTTTCGCCCTATGATTTGAGCAAAGGGCGGATTACGTTCCGGTTTCGCAATTGAGTACACGCCTCACCCCCATTGACGATCAATTTGACAACCCCTCAATTAGAGAGTACGGTGAAGGTGAACCGAGTTTGGTCACTCTCTTCTCAGTTTTTCTGAAATCCCTCAGACGACCTGACCTTCATTACCCACTAACAAGCCAGCGGAATTCGTTCGCTCGTTCAGGCTTTACAGAGCTATTGCGAATCGGTTGACAGCCGCGCCGCCCTGACCATTGTGTCACCCAGATATGGAACGCCGTGGCAGTGGCTCTTGGTGTATGCTCGAGGCACGCCCCGCTGGTGTAGGAGATTTCTTTATGTCCGTGAAATTATTTGTCGGGAATTTGGCCGCAGAAACAACTCATTCACAACTCCGGGAACTGTTCAGCACGGCTGGCACCGTCGAATCGTGTCGGGTGATTATTGATCGCACCTCGGGTGCCTCAAAAGGTTTTGCTTTTATTGAAATGACTTCGGTGGAAGCCGCGAATAGCGCCGTAGAGCAGTTCAATGGCAAAGACTTTCAAGGCAAAGCAATGAAAGTCAATGAAGCCAGGCAGAGGATTTGATGAAGCAAGAAATTCAAACCGGCGCGATCCTGATTGCCCAAGGCGCACAAGTTCCCGCGTCCATTCAAACGGCGGAGAAAGCGTATGTGCAGGGCTGGCAGGTAGCGAACCATCTGGATCGCGGCGCATTGATCCGCACCATTCGCCTGGCCCAGTGGAAGCTGTTTTCCTCTGATGCGACGGTAGAAATGCGGGTCTTCGGCTTTGATGACAATAAAACGACCCGCGAAGCGATCCGGCGCATCGTCGCCTCTATTCGCGCGCAAAGCTTCAATTGCTTGGAAATTAAGCAAGTGGAAATGCGGCGTTGTTTGGGCTTTCCCTACGTTCTGGTTTCTGCACATTCCTGGCACATCCAGGCGGGTTCGGCGAGGGCTGCCAACGTATTTTGACAATTCCTCACAGTGACAACTCCCCAAGGCTCCTGGTTCAGATGAGAGCTTAGCTGACTCTGTTCTTTGCCAGGCCGGTATGTTCCGGCTCTCTCTTCATCACAGCTCTCGGACAACGAGGAAAATTATGACGCAAGACCTTACAACGATCAGACGCGGTTCTTTGCTGGTAGCCGACGGAACCGTCTTCCCCCCTTCCGTCGTCTTGGAAAGCAAGCCTTGTGCAGCAGGTTGGCGCTTGCTCAAAAGCGTCAACGCCCAGGAGATGAAAGAACTCATTGCGCAGTCAGGTTGGCATTTTTTCTATATCGCAACCGAGCGCAAAACGACGGTTTGGGGCTGGAACAAGGTCGGAGCCTTACAAAAAGCCCTCCGCCAGATTACGGCACGGGCCGATGAAACGGAATACAATTGCCTGGAAATCAAGGAAGTAGATACGCGGCGCTTTCTGGGGATTTCGTTTATAAGACTGACCGCACGTTCCCGCCAAATTCAAGAGCAACCCCGCCTAATAGGCGTGCTGACGCCAGAAGTGATGATTTCAGACTTCCCGGAATCTCGTCAGACGCAGGCAACGCCTGGCGGAGAGATGAGGTTTTAAGCTTGGCGCTCGAAAGCCTGCAATGTGCGGGAGGAGAAGACATGAACATCATTGAGCGACGGACAAACGACATCACCGTGCTGGAACTCAGCGGCAACTTTACGCGGGAAGGCAATGCGGAGTTCAAAAAGCACGTTGCCACCACCCTTGACGCGGGAACCCGCAAGCTAATCCTCAACCTGGAGCGAGTTCCCTATATGGACAGTAGTGGGTTGGGTGAACTCGTCGCCTGCTATACCGCGTTGCGAAAAGTGCAGGGGCATCTCAAACTGCTCCATCTCACCCCGCGGTTGCAAAATCTGCTGGTCATCACGAAGCTCAGCACGGTGTTTGAGGCATTCGATTCTGAGGCCGCGGCGGTTTCGAGTTTTTCGACGGAGGAAATATGAAAATTGACAGTAGCAATAAAAACAATAAATACCGCAAAGTGAAGTTACTTATTCAACGTGCCAAACAACTCCAGAACGGTGCCCGCCCGCGTGTCTTGATGCCGGGCATTCGGTCTACCCGCGTGGCACAGGAAGAATTCGAGCAGGAATTGCTCGCCTTCAACTATGTTGTCCTCCCGAAGGACAAGCGATAACAGCCCGGCTTTTTTTCAGAAAGGAATCCGTATGACGCTTGACCCCTGTATTCCTTGCGGCGGAACGGGTGTCGTCCGCTGTACCCATTGTGGTGGTCGCAGACTCAATCTTCATTCCGCCCTGCTGAATGATCCCTGTCGGAGTTGCACCGGCACAGGCAAGGAAAAATGCCGCGCGTGTCAGGGCGCAGGCAAACGCCCTGGCCCCGACGACCCGGAACTGACTGGATAGCAACAAATATTTGTCCAGGACAACAATCATTTTAAGGAAGCCTTTATGACAATCATTGAGCGAGAACAAATCGAAGCGATGGCACGCAAATCCGTTCTCTTACGAGAAGCCTGGCTCCGGGAACGACAAGCGGTGTTAACGGAACAACTCGCCGCGAATGATGAAGTCAAAAAGCGGTGGCGCTTGTCTGACCCCATCGAAATCAAACAAACGGGCGATGGAAAAAGGAGAGCGTAGTGGCGGATCAGAGCAGTACCAACGCAATTCAGCGCCTCGCCTTCATTGGCAATTATTTGCCGCGCCAATGCGGCATCGCCACGTTCACGACAGATTTGTGCGAGGCAGTGGCCGCAGCATACGCCGACCTGAAAAGCATCGCCCTGCCCGTCAATGACACGACTGCGGGGTATGACTACCCGGCGCGTGTGCGCTTTGAGTTATGCGAAAAAGACCTGGCCTCGTACCGCCGCGCCGCCGACTTTCTGAACATCAACAACGTAGACCTCGTCTGTCTGCAACACGAATACGGCATCTTCGGCGGACGCGCGGGCAGCCATGTTTTGGCGCTCTTGCGCGAATTGAATATGCCGATTGTCACCACGCTGCACACCGTCCTGCGCGCGCCTGACAGCGAGCAACAACGAGTTCTCGAACAAGTCGCAGCCTTGTCAGATCGCCTTGTGGTGATGAGCGAACGCGGCAAAGAATTTTTGCAAAACATCTATCACATTCCAGCAGAGAAAATAGATTTCATTCCGCACGGCATCCCGGATTTGCCGTTTGTTGATCCGAGCTTTCACAAAGACCTCTTCGGCGTCGAAGGCAAAATCGTGCTGCTCAGTTTTGGACTGCTCTCCGCAAACAAAGGCATTGAAACGGTGATCGAAGCCTTGCCCGCGATTTTAGCGAAGCATCCGAACGTCGTGTACATGATCGTCGGAGCCACGCATCCGCACGTGCTGCGCAACGAAGGCGAAACCTATCGTTTGTCGCTGCAATGGTTGGCGCAGGAAAAAGGCGTTGAGAGTCAGGTCATCTTCTACAACCGCTTTGTCAGTTTGGAAGAACTCGTGCAGTTCATCGGCGCGGCGGACATTTACATCACGCCGTATTTGAACGAAGCGCAAATCACTTCCGGCACGCTCGCCTACACGGTGGGCGCAGGCAAAGCCGTTATCTCCACGCCATACTGGTACGCCGAAGAAATGTTGGCGGATGAACGCGGCGTGCTGACGCCGTTCCGCGATCCGGCAAAGCTCGCTGAGCAAGTGATTGACCTCTTGGACAATGAAGCCAATCGCCACGCAATGCGCAAACGTGCCTATCTGTATGGACGCGAGATGATTTGGCCGCAGGTTGCGCGTCGTTATATGGACAGCTTTCAGCGCGCGCGCGCCGAACGTCGGCATTACAAACAGCCCGGCTTCGTCGTCAAACCGCTGGATCAACGACCGAGCGAATTGCCGCCGCTGAAGCTTGCGCATTTGCAGCGCATGACCGATGACACGGGCATGTTGCAGCACGCGATTTTCACGATTCCCAATTATCACGAAGGCTACAGCATTGACGACAACGCGCGTGCTTTGCAGGTGAGCGTGCTGCTGGAAGAACTCGGCAGCGGCGAGGCATTGGAATTGGCGTCGCGCTATCTCGCGTTCATCTGGTACGCCTTCAATCCTGCCACCAAACGCTTTCGCAACTTCATGGATTATCAGCGCAACTGGCTCGAAGCGAGCGGTTCCGAAGACAGTCACGGACGCGCGCTCTTGGCGCTGGGAACCGTGCTGGGGCGCTCCCACACGCCGTCGCTGCAAAGCATGGCGAGCTGGGTCTTCGAGCAAGCGTTGCCGTCCATCCTCGCCACGCGCAGCCCGCGCGCCTGGGCGTTTGCGTTGATCGGCATTCACGAATACTTGAAACGTTATTCCGGCGACAGCATGGCGAATCAGGTGCGAGAAGAATTAGCGAATCGCCTGCTGAATCTCTATCAAAAAAATCGGTCGGACGAATGGTGTTGGTATGAAGCAAGCTTGACCTATTGCAACGCGGTCGTGCCGCAAGCCTTGCTGATGTGTGGGCAATGGATTCCCAATCACACGATGAGTGACGCCGGGCTGGAGTCGCTCAGTTGGTTGGCGGATTTACAACGCGCTGACCGTGAGGGCGGGCATTTTGTCCCCATCGGCTCCAACGGATTTTATCGGCGCGGAGGCGAGCGCGCCCGCTTCGATCAACAACCGGTCGAAGCACAAGTCACGGTTGCGGCTTGTCTGGAAGCTTTTCGTCTGACCGGCGACAAGCGTTGGCGCAAAGAAGCGCGGCGTGCCTTTGAGTGGTTCATCGGGCGCAACGATCTCAACTTGCCGTTGTACGACCCAACGACGGGCGGCTGTCGTGATGGCTTGCATCCCGACCGCCTGAACGAAAATCAAGGCGCAGAATCTACGCTCGCGTTTCTGCAATCTTTGTTGGAACTCCGCCTGGCGGAAAACACGGTGCTGGCGAAAGAGGCAACTGCGAAATGACCATGCTCTCACACGAATTATTTCGACGTCATAAACTGAATCCAATCCTGACTGCTGCTGATTGGCCGTATCAAATCAACAGCGTCTTCAATGCGGGCGCGACGTTGTTGCCCGATGGCACGACGCTGCTGCTGTGTCGCGTGGAAGATCGGCGCGGGCATTCACATTTGTCTGTTGCGCGCTCTGTGAACGGTATAGATGATTGGCAGATTGATCCGCAGCCCACGCTGTTGCCCGACCCGGACAACTATCCCGAAGAACTTTGGGGCATCGAAGACCCGCGCGTCACCTTCGTGCCAGAACTGAACAAGTACGCCATCGTCTACACAGCCTTTGCCCGCGATGGCCCCGGCGTGGCGCTCGCCTTCACCGAAGACTTCCGCACCTACGAACGCTACGGCGTGATTATGCCGCCGGAAAACAAAGACGCCGCGTTGTTGCCGCATCGCATCGGTGGCAATTGGGCGCTCATCAATCGCCCGGTTACAGCTCCGCGCGCGCACATGTGGATCAGCTATTCGCCCGATCTGCGGCATTGGGGCAGTCACAAATTGATGATGGAAGCGCGGCGCGGTTCGTGGTGGGACGCCAATAAAATCGGCCTCTCGCCGCCGCCCATCGAAACGCCGCACGGCTGGCTGGTGATCTATCACGGCGTCAAGCACACGGCGGCGGGCTGTATTTATCGGCTCGGTCTCGCGCTCTTTGATTTGCACGCGCCGGAGCGTTGTTTGCAGCGCGGCGCAGAGTGGGTCTTTGCGCCCGAAGAACCGTACGAACAGCACGGGGATGTGGGCAATGTGGTGTTTCCTTGCGGCTACACGATTGCGCCCGATGGCGACACGATTCATTTGTACTACGGCGCAGCGGACACGCGCATCGGCCTGGCCACTGGCAGTCTAGGCAGTTTGTTGGAATGGCTGGCACACAATTCGTAACGAGGAGCAAGGGGCGCGCAAGAGGGAGATGGTTCAATATTGAACAGCATCGCTTCCTCAACAAGCCTATATTTTCTGATAACCAAAACTTTTTAGTTAAAGCGGTGAATGCTATGCAACGTGCAGAAATTGAGCGGGAACAAGAACAGTTCAAACAACAAATCCAAGAATTGAAGGCAGAGATTGCGAGTTTGACCAAGCAACACAACGACTTGGAAGAAGAGCATCGGCGGTCTTCTCCGCTCATGCAGAAGCTGAGCCGATATGTTGGGTTTGGAGCCGGCGGCAAATTGGAATGGATCAACTTCAAGCTGAAGTTCAAGCAGGAACAATTGGCGGAACTGGTGATTCATCCTGAAGAAGGGATGAATGGCGTAGCCAAGCTGCTCAGCTTAGTACCGTCCCCGCCTGTCAATGAGACCGTGCAGGAAAAGATGGAGCGTATGGTCAGAGAAAATCCCTCTGATCTGGAACCGCATATCCGCCGCGTGTATCAGCAACTCATCGCAACGGAGCAAAACGCGCTTTCCTGAGCGCGTGGGATGACGAGTGAGACTCTCAGACCATAGGTTTTGACTTGGGGGAGTAGAAGCCTGTGCTATTGCTCTGCCGGGTCTCACTCGTCATCCCACGCGCACCGCGAGTGGCGATTTGTGCCCGCGCTTATCATAGACACTGAAACGAAGGTAACGACTGATGCCATACTTTGAAATTTACCAGGATGCCCAGGGCAACTATCATTGGCTGTTTCGTAGCAGCAATGGGGTGATTCTGACCCGCTCCGAAGAAGGATTCATCACTCAACTCAATTGTGAGCGTTCCATTTTGTTGCTCAAACAACAAGCCTCAAAGGCCCAAATTCGGGTGAAGCTGGAGAGCAACGATCAGGCCCAACAAGCTGGCGAAACCTAAGCCGCTGACCGTCTGGCATCCCTTCCTAACCGCCTATTCGAGGCCTATATTCCTGGGCCGACCCATCATTCAGGAGGAACTGCATGCTTTTATGTGAACTCTGCACACTGCAAGCACCAGATCAGAAATGTTCTTGGGGCAACAATCTCCCCAAGAACATGAGGTGCGCGGATTTCAAACCGGGGATTGAACGGTTCTGTGCTACGCCGGAAGAATACACTGGAAAAAATCAGGTATATCAAATGGCGCTCTTCTTTGGGCTGAAAGGAAGAGAACTCAAGCGTGTGCAAACGATGTCGCCCGCAGGGAAATAGTGATGACGGCTAACGTTTGCTTTTATCGCTTGGACTTGTTGTCTGGGATGAGATCGAAACCAATCAAGCCCTCTTGAATCTCGGCCAGGGCAATGCGCGTCGCTTTCGCGCCGACGACCCGGACGCGCGCCTGTGCGCCATGTTGCAGTTGTTTGGCGCGTTGTGCGGCCAGTAAAACGATCCGATACTTATTCTTTTCCAAAGTGTATTTCATAGATTTGCTCGCGCATTTGCGGGTTTGGTTTTTCGTGCTGTTCGTCACGGCTCTGACTCGGTTGTTGCCGCTTGTGGTGACAGTGACCCATCAAGGCGTTGTTGCGTTTGCGTTCTGCGATGTGTGCGCCACGCAGCCCATCCCTCCTGGGTCAGTTGAAAAATCGTACGGCGGTTTTGCCAGATTACTTTGAGCCACGCCGCTTTGCCCATTTGCGGAAAATAGATGCCGCGAAAGCAAAGCCGCGCGATCAAATGCCCAATGCGATAGCCCACCGGTTTGTCGCTGATCGCCGTGATCGCCTCGGCATTGCGCTGCGGGCTGTAGGACGTCGCCCAGCCGTGATTGACTTCGACCTGGGCTTCGGGAATCGTGAGTTTCAGCGGCGTGTGCGCCATCTGAAACGGCGCAAAATCCATCCAGTGCGTGGGCCGAGTCAAGCGTCCAGCGGCTTGCAACCGAGCATACAACGGCGTCGAGGGAAACGGCGTCAGTTGCCCAAAGACCGGCAAGCCCGGCGGCCAACTGTGAACCTGTTCCAGCGTCCGTGCCGCCACGCCCGGCGTGTCGTTGTCCATTCCGAAAATAAACGAAGTAATCGCGTAGACATTGCGTTGCGCCAGACGATTCAGCACCGCCGCGTATTCGCCCGGTTTATTGAAGCCCTTGTTCACGCCCGCCAGATTAACCGGGTCAATGGATTCCATTCCGATGAACACCCACTTGCCGCCCGAAGCCGCAATGAGGTCAACCAGTTCTTCATCACGCAACAAATTCGCGCTGATTTGCGCCACCCAATTCACCTGCGCATCCGCGGCGATGATCGCGCGCAACAGCGATTTCGTGCGCTTGATGTTGATGGCTAAGTTGTCATCAATGAAAAAGACGGCGACTTGTCCATTCTCGCGTTTGGCACGCGCCTTCAAGCGCAACAATTCATCCACCACACTTTCGTTCGTGCGAAAACGAATCGAGTCGCCGAAGAATCCGGTCACAGTACAGAACTCGCAGCCATACGGACAGCCGCGTCCAGTTTCGATGGGGACAAGGTGAAACGATCCCCAGCCCAATGATTTCAGCAACGGGCGCAGCATACCAGGGACGATATTGAATTGCGCGAGGTCGAGCGACTCCCAGGGAATGGAAGGATAGGGTTGCAGGCTCGGTTTGATGTCATTGCCTTTCGCATCCACTTGGGGTTGGTAGATGTCTTTCAATTTGCCGCGCACGGCATCGGCAATAATGAGCGGCCAGGTTTCGTCGGCTTCGCCGAGCGCGACCGCATCCGCATGGCGCGGGCCGCCGTTACGCCCCAATGCTTCGTCCGGTAACTCCGTCACATGCGGGCCGCCCATCACCACGGGAATGCCCGCCGCCCGCACCGCATCCGCGACGCGATAGGCTTTGGCGACCATGCGCGTCATTGCGCCAATGCCCACCAATCCGACGCCTTGTGCGCGCACGAACTGCACGAGTTCGGCCTCATTCATAGCGTGCGTGTTGCCGTCTACCAAAATGACTTCGTGTTCGGGTGGCGTGAGGGATTGCAATAAGAACATCCACAAATGCGGCATGAAATTGCGCGTTACGCCGTTGTCGGGGTTATACAAAAGAATTTTCACGAGCCTGCTCTCCTCCCAATCAATCCGTCCATTTACCTGTCTCTACTGGATGATTCGCTAGGCTCTGGTATGAACGAGGCGACGCACACGGTCGGAAAAGAGGACATCAATTTTGCCGGCATCAACCACCGCCGTAACCTCACCCATCCCAAAGGTGGGGTGCATCAGGGTTTGCCCTTTACGATAGGTGATCGCCCAGTCATAGGGGGCACCTTCGGCGGCTCCGATGAAATCCAGATGATCGCCTTTCTTACAGCGGCTCCGCGAATCACATTGCGGACAGCGCACCGTACTGATTTGGCCGGTTTTGCTCACGGTCGCGACGATATGCCCGCGCACCTCGTTACAGACCTTGCAGAGTTTTTGGACTCGATCACCAATGGTCGGAGGTTGATTTCCCATAAGATTTCCTTAGTGCAGTGGTTCCTATTGCCTCACGGTAGGAATGCACGATAACGATGCTTGCTTTGTACGGCAATTTTTCTGATGACGATTGCTTGTAATCTGCGACCAATCAGTGGCGGGATCGCGGCAGGGAAAATTCGATGGCGTGAAAACGACAGTGATTAATCAGTGAACGGACGACCACACTATATGCTTTCTACCGCCTGAACACAAACGGACTGCTTGGCGGAGAAAAAGTACCGCTTGACAAGGAGCCGACAGCAGCGTAGCGTGAAGCTGGATCGAACGTAGCTTCTTCGGTTCTCAGCTCTCCTGAAATCCTTCGGAAAAGTTGAAGTTTTGGCTCTTTAACCCACGAGCTAAGCACTCGCTTTTCTCTTGCCTCCAGAACCACTCATCTGCACCTGCTCTTAACGGACAGACGCTAATACACATGCCGAGATCGGAAAGAGGTCAAATGTTTATCAAAGTGAAAGACTACATTCTCAATACGGATCATATTACGCACGCAGTTTGGCGCAGGATCGCGGAAGGCTCGCCGAGCGAAACTCGTAATTTGATCGTTTATTTTGTCGGTGCGACAACGAATGGGTCTCTGACCCTGAGAGAAGATGAAGAAGTGAAGAAACTCTGGGCTTACTTAGAAGAGCAATGCCGCCTCCGTTAAATATACAACTAAGCGTATGACTTTGTAGCATTCAGAGTCGCTTTCGGAATGTCTGCTGGTTCAGGGCTGGAGAGAAACAATGCTTAAAAATGATCGCCCGCAATTTTATCTGCTCGTGGAAACGCCACCCCGCTCACGCCGTAGGATCATGCCCATTGTATTGGGGGTGCTGCTCGCGCTGGCGCTGATGCTGAGTGTGATTGTCCTCTGGGATTCACTTGCCCGCTACAGCTTCTAACCTCTGGAGAATTGGGTTTTCCCCCACATCATCATCATCTCGACGCTTTTTTTGTGCATTGCGAATTTCCCCCATTGACAACCTCGCTATGATTCCTATAATTAGCACTCTCGCTCGGCGAGTGCTAATAACTCTATGAAGTCCATTTCCCCGACGTTCTTATTTTTAACTTTTGACAAGTTGAGTGCCTGTTCTGCGCGCGCAGACGGGTTGGGTTACATCTTCTTTTCTAACAGAATCGAAAGGAGTTAGATTCCAATGGCAAGCAAAATTAAACCCCTTCAGGATCGTGTGATCGTGAAGCGTATTGAAGAATCAGATCAAATGCGTGGTGGCCTCTACATCCCGGACACCGCAAAAGAAAAACCGCAAGAAGGCGAAATCATCGCCGCCGGACCTGGCAAAATCGAAAACGGCAACAAGATTGAGTTGACCGTGAAAGTCGGCGACCGCGTGTTGTTCGGCAAATATGCTGGCACCGAAGTCAAATTGGACGGCGAAGAGTACCTGATTATGCGTGAGGACGACATCCTCGGCATCATCGAAGGCGCTGCCAAAGGCAAAGGCAAGTAAGGCGTAACGCGATTTGCCAAATCG
This sequence comes from uncultured Heliobacteriaceae bacterium, assembly GCA_964631865.1. GTDB lineage: Bacteria > Acidobacteriota > Blastocatellia > RBC074 > RBC074 > JAFDVL01. Next base: position 30,460 of record CAZWAK010000078.1, read on the forward strand.
CGCTACTTTTTTTAAGGAGAGTTACAAACATGGCTAAGCAAGTTATTCACGGCGAAGATTCACGTCAGGCGATTTTGCGCGGCGTCAATCAACTCGCCGATGCCGTAGCGATTACCCTCGGCCCGAAAGGCCGCAACGTGGTGATTGATAAGAAATTCGGTTCGCCCACCATCACCAAAGACGGCGTGACCGTAGCGAAAGAAATCGAACTCAAAGACGCGCTCGAAAACATGGGCGCGCAAATGGTGCGCGAAGTGGCTTCCAAGACCAGCGATGTCGCGGGCGACGGAACCACGACTGCAACGGTGCTCGCGCGCGCGATTTTCAAAGAAGGCGTCAAGACCGTCGCTGCTGGTGCGAACCCAATGGCGCTGAAACGCGGCATTGAGAAAGCTGTTATTCGTGCGGTCGAAGCCATCAGCGCGATGTCGAAGCCTGTCAAAGGCGATGCCATTGCGCAGGTTGGCACGATTTCCGCGAACGGCGATGACACCATCGGCGGCATCATTGCCGAAGCGATGAAGCAAGTCGGCAAAGATGGCGTCATCACGGTCGAAGAATCCAAGTCCCTCGAAACGTCGCTCGACGTGGTCGAAGGCATGCAGTTTGATCGCGGCTATCTGTCGCCGTATTTCGTGACCGATTCCGAGCGTATGGAATGCGTGTTGGACAACGCGCTGATTCTCTTGAACGAAAAGAAAATCAGCTCGATGAAAGACCTCCTTCCAGTTTTAGAGCAGGTCGCCAAGCAGGGCAAGCCGCTCCTGATCGTGGCCGAAGATGTCGAAGGCGAAGCCCTCGCAACGCTCGTCGTCAACAAGCTGCGCGGCACGTTGCACGTTTGTGCCGTGAAAGCTCCTGGCTTTGGTGATCGTCGCAAAGCGATGCTCGAAGACATTGCCATCCTGACCGGCGGCAAAGTCATCAGCGAAGACCTCGGCATCAAGCTCGAAAACATCAAGCTCGAAGACCTCGGCAAAGCCAAGAAGATCACCATTGACAAAGACAACAGCACGATTGTCGAAGGCGCTGGCAAGAACGCTGACATTCAAGGCCGCGTTGCCACGATTCGTCGTCAGATCGAAGAAACGACCAGCGATTACGACCGCGAAAAACTGCAAGAACGCTTGGCGAAACTCGTCGGCGGTGTTGCCGTCATCAAAGTTGGTGCCGCAACCGAAACCGAACTGAAAGAGAAGAAAGCGCGTGTCGAAGACGCTATGCACGCAACCCGCGCCGCAGTGGAAGAAGGCATTGTTCCCGGCGGTGGTGTGACGTTGGTGCGCGCAGCGAAGGCGCTCGACAGCCTGAAACTCGCAGACGAAGACGAGCAGATCGGCGTCAACATCATTCGTCGCGCGTTGGAAGAACCGCTGCGTAAGATTGCTGAAAACGCGGGCAAAGAAGGCGCAGTCATCGTCGAGCGCGTCAAAGCCGAGAAGGGTGAAAACTTCGGCTTCAACGCCGCGACCGAAGAGTTCGGCGACCTCGTCAAAGCCGGAGTCATTGACCCAGCGAAAGTGGCGCGCACGGCGCTGCAAAACGCTTCTTCGATTGCTTCCTTGATGCTGACCACCGAAGCGATGATCTCAGAAATTCCTGAGAAGAATGCTGGTGGTCCGCCGATGCCTCCGGGCGGCGGCATGGGTGAGTTCTAAAACTCGCCGACAAGCAAGAAACAAAGGGCGATGGTTCAATGCGAGCCATCGCCTTTTTT
>CAZWAK010000079.1:0-32113 GCA_964631865.1 uncultured Heliobacteriaceae bacterium
GTCGTTCGGCCTGTTTGCGTTCGGTGATGTCGCGCACCACCACCAACACACGATCTTCGTGCAGCGGCGAAAAGCGCGCTTCAAATACCATCTCGCCATTCATGGGCAAGGCATATTCGATCCCGACCACTGTGCCGGAACTGAGTGCTTGCGCCAGCGTCTCGGCAAAGCGTTGCCCTAACGGCGGCGGCAACACTTCCTGCATTGTCTTCCCAATGAATTGTTCGGGGGGCACGTAAAGATCGGACAGATTGTTGGCATGATACTGCTGAATTGTGCCGTCCGCGCTGAGCCAGAAATACAGATCAGGAAACGCCTGCATAACGGCGTCCATCTCGGTTTTCTTTTCGCTGAGTTTCTCCTCGATTTCTTTGCGTTTCGTAATGTCGAATCGAGTTCCGGCCATACGCAACGGCTGGCCGTCGGCAGATCGTTCCAGCACTCGACCGCGCGCCCGCACCCAAAGCCAAGCGCCGGATTTGGTGCGCAACCGGTGTTCGGTTTCATACAAGGGAATGTCGCCTTGCCAATGTGCTTTCATGACTGCCCGCACGTGCGGCAGGTCGTCAGGGTGAATCAGTTTGTTCCAGGTGCTACAGTGCGGTTCGATGTCTTCGGGCTGATAGCCGAGACGCGCCACCCAGCCCTGGTCGAAAAACACCTCGCCGGTTTGCAGATTCCAGTCCCAGAAGTCGAGGTCGGCACCCCTCAGCGCCAGTTCCAGCCGCGCCTGATTGTCCGAGAGTTCCGCCGTCATCCGGTTCGCCCGTGCCACCGCGCGTTTTTTTGTGGAGGCGATAGAACCAACGATATAGAAGAGCAGTAAATTCACCAACAGCCCGCCCAACCCGACAAACAATTGAAACTGATCCGCCGCGCCTTGCTGCACGAATTTGTACGAGAGATACCAACTCGCCGCCGTGCTGAGCAACGAACACGCCAAAATTCCCCAAGCCGTGAGGGGGTGATGAACGAAGCACAAGAATCTGCTCTCTGGTTTGGGGTCTGGGGTCAACACCGTCGTCTGCGAATCACTCTTCATCTTTATTTCTTTTTTTTGGCACTACCGTAATTTGTGTGGGTAAGTAACAGACGTACCGCAGGAACTTTCCATTTGCGATTTTAGATTTTTCAGGGCCAGCCGTTCGCTGAGTAAAGCCCTGTCCGGCAAGGAGAACTTCGGGGCAATGGCCAATCAAAAATCTAAAGTAACTACTCAGCCGCCCCTGGGGACGCACGCATCCTGCGTGCTATGGGGTGGAAAGGGGCGGCGCAAGCCAGCCCGCAGGATGCGTGCGTCCCCCTGCCAATGCGCTTTCCATCACGCCCTGACTCAACGCAAGCCAGCACGCAGGATGCGTGCGTACCTAGGGCTAAGCAGTTACAATCCAAAATCGCAAATGGAAAATTTCTGCTTCCGTTCTCCTTTCTCCGCCCGGCTCCGGTTTCAGGCCACGCGCTGTAACTGCGCCTGTTCGCGGTTGCGGTTGAGCACCGCACCGAGAATCTGCGCCCCGGCTTGCGACAATTTTTCGCGCGCGAAGCTCATGGCCTGCCCGCGCATGTTTTCTTTTTGCGCCACCAAAATCACGCCATCGGTTTGGCCTGCAAACCGGGCTACTTCATCAGCGTAATTGACGGCGTCGGTTTCCAACAGAATGAAGTCGAACCGCTGCCGCAGCATCGCGAGCATTTGCGCGACGTCACACTCGCGCAGAATTTGCGCGATGGGTTGCGGCCCGTTGACCGGAACAATTTCGCTGAGATTGGCGATGTCGGTACGTTGAATTTTGAGGCGAAACGTTGCGCCCGCTTGTTGTGCGACGGGTGCAGCGACTGCCGCCCCCATCCGAAAGCGCGCGATGCGCACGGCAGGGTTTTCAGCCAACGCCAGCGCCAGATTTTCGACCACAAAATCGCTGTGATCGCTCGGCTCCACGCCACAAACCAGAATCGCTTGCAACGTGCGTTGCGTGGCCGCGCGTGTGACGATTTCGCCCAACTGCTGAAACTCGGCGCGATAGGCTTCCGGCACGAACGCTTGCGGCTGCGGCGGCAGCGGAGCGGCCCCCGACGGCGGAAACATCGGCACCACGTTTGTCACAGGCGAAGCGGGCGTGGCGGGCTGAAGGCTGCCCGCGAAAGACGTCACCGAATTGGCAATCGCTTCGGCCACCGCCACATTGGTTTCGACGGCGGCGGGAACGGCTCGGACGGCGGCGGGGGCGTCGGTCGTCAGCCCCAACTCGTCCAAATCCAAAGGGTCGGCATTGCCCCACAAATCCTGTGGTTCCGGCTGGACTTCTGTAAAATTGTAGTCGTTCAGAAATTGTTGGGTGGCGTCGGGAGCCTGCTCCTGTGATAACAACATCGCTTCATAAACTTTGGCCATCTTCTCTCCCAGATAATCTCGTTTTCCGGCACGCCGCGCGGGCAACTTCCGGCAGGAGCCACACCAGCGCGTGCGTTACTCGATGGGAAGTAACAAAAGGTTATGGATTATTGATGATAAAGTGATGATAACCGCTCGTGCGGCGGTTAAGAGTGAAAGTGGTAACGCGATTTGGCAAATCGCGGGGCTTAGGCTGGGAATGCGCGCGATTTGCCAAATCGCGTTACATCGCAAAACTACAGAATATTGAGTGCGCCTTGCCGATAGCCTTCCAAATCTAATGCAATGTACTTGAAGCCAATGCGTTTGAAGGCCGCGACAATCTCCTGCGCCATCGCCACATCCAGCGCGCGCGGCAATTCATCAGGGGCAATTTCGATGCGCGCGATGTCGTTGTGATGTCGCACGCGCATCTGCTGAAAGCCCAATTTGCGCAGCGCCGCTTCGCCGCGTTCGATGTCCGAGAGCTTTTGAATCGTGACCGGCAAGCCATACGGAATGCGCGATGACAAACACGCCGACGCCGGACGATCCCAAATCGGCAAGCCCGCCGCGCGCGCCAACACGCGAATGTCCGCTTTAGTCAAATTCGCTTCGATCAACGGGCTGCGCACTTGCAATTCCGCCGCCGCCTGCCGACCGGGACGATAATCGCCGACATCGTCCGCATTGTTGCCGTCGCACACGTACGCAAAGCCACGCGCCTGGGCCAGTGCCGTTAACTTGTCAAAGAGTTCGTGCTTGCAAAAGTAACAACGATTCGTCGGGTTGGCTTGATAGTTCGGATCGTGCATTTCTTCGGTGATGATCGTTTCGTGCGGAATCGCAAATTGCTGCACAACGGCGAGCGCGTCCTGGCGCTGAAAATCAGGATAGCTCGGACTCTCGCCTGTCACCGCCAACGCCTTGTCGCCCAATTCGCGCGCGGCCACATAGGCCAGATACGCGCTGTCCACGCCGCCCGAAAACGCTACGATGACCGAACGCATTTCGCGCAGCCGTTGGCGCAGCGTTTGTTCTTTCGCGGCAATCGCAGGCGCGACCACATTGTCAGTTACCGTCGTTGTCATACTGCTGAATATCCTTTGATGCCCATCGGCAGGCGATAGACTCGTTGCGTGCTAACCACGATCATATCGCCCTGACGATCAAACGCGAGACCGACCAAATTCGCGCCCGCCACGACGAGTTCCGCTTTGCGCCCGTCCGCCGTGATGCGCACGATGCCGCGATGTCCGCGCAGCGAAGCCGCGACATAACAATTCCCTTCTACATCAAACGCCAAGCCCTGCGGTCGCCCCAAGCCCGTGTAGAATTTACTCACATCACCAACGGCATTGATGCGCTGCACCGAATCGAACGACGAAACCGTCGGCCCCGTCGCATACAAATCGCCGTCGGGCGCAAACGCCAAATGGTACGCCGAAACACTCGCTTCCAACGACGCGAACGGACGCGCCTCGCCGATTTCATTGACGCGATGAATGATGCCGCTGCGATCTCCGACGTATGCCAACCCGCGCGCATCGAAGGCCAAGCCCGTCGCCACGCCCAAATCTTCAGCCACAATCTCTGTGTCTTTGAACGGCGTCACGCGATACAAAATGCCTTCGTAACGGCTCGTCAAATGCAACGTGCCATCGCGATCAAACGCCAAGCCGGTCGGATTCATCACGTCCGAGAGAAACGGCGAGACGACGCCTGCGGGCGTGATTTCATACACCGACACCGGAACCTTTTGCCCGCGCGTGCCGGACAATGTGACATAGATGTTGCCGCTTTCGGGATCAATGGCCGGATTGGCGACGGGATGCAAATCGTTGGCGATGCGCGTGCCCCAGGCAAACTCCGCGCGCCCGCTGAAGAATCCGCCTTCGAGCTTCAGTTCACGACTGCCGCCTTTTCCTTCCGGCACAATCACAATCACGCGATGCGTTGAGGCACTGAGAATTTGCCCCGTCTCTTCGCCCAAGAACGCGCGGCAATGGCCGTAGTCGGAAGCGTCAAAGCCCTCGCAACTGATGATAATTTCGCCGCCCTCGACTCCGGCGCGCGGCGTCACCGATTTGATAAATCCACTCATAATTTCTTTGCTGGCTAGGCTCCCTGGCGCACCCGGCTCATAACGAATGGCTCATCATACGCGAGGCAATGATTCTTGTCCAACTTCTCCCCTTTTGCATTTTGACGGAAAAAGGTTCGGTGCTACACTCCGCGATTCGCGCGAGCGCCTCGTGTCCCCACGAGCCGCAACAATCCGGCACGGCTCACGGCTGCTGCGCGAGCCGCCCACACGGCGGAAATATGTTTCGAGAGGTTATTTGTTCATGCAAGCCTTGATTCTAGCTGGAGGAAAAGGCACACGTCTCAGGCCGCTAACCATTCATACCCCGAAGCCTGTGGTGCCAATCGTCAATAAGCCCTTTCTCAATTACCAAATTGATTTACTCAAACGCGCCGGCGTCAAAGACATCACGCTGTCGCTCTCGTATCAGCCCGGCAAGATCGAAGAGATTTTTGCCGACGGCGGCGATTACGGCGTGCGCATTCACTATGCCGTCGAAGCCTCGCCGCTCGGCACGGGCGGCGCGTACAAAAACGCCGAAAAGTATCTGACCGAAACCGCCATCGTCTTCAACGGCGATGTGCTGACCGACATGGACTTGGCGAAGATCGTGGCCTATCACAAAGAGCGCAAAGCCGCTGCGACCATCGTGCTGGTGCCGGTCGAAAACGTGAGCGCGTACGGCGTCGTCGAAACCGACAGCGAAGGCCGTGTGCAACGCTTTCTGGAAAAGCCCAAGCCCGGCACCACGGATTCCAACACGATCAACGCGGGCTGTTACGTGTTGGAGCCGCATCTGCTCGATTACGTTCCGGCGGGCGAGACGTATTCGTTCGAGTATCAAATCTTCCCCGCGATTCTGAAGGCGGGCGAGCCGTTTTATTCCTACGTCTGGAACGATTACTGGCTCGACATCGGCAAGCCGCAGAGCTATCTGCAAGCCAACTACGATCTCATCAACGACCAACTGCCCGTCTTTCCGGTCTATCGCCACAACCCGCCATTTAGTAATGGCGACGACGCGCCCAAAGTGGATTACGTGTCGGTGATTGATCCGAGTTGCACGATCAAACCTGGCGTCGAAATCATCAACTCGGTCATCGGCCCGAATTGCATCATCGAAGAAAAAGCGAAGATCGAAAACTCGGTGCTGTGGGCCGCGTCGCGCATCGGCAAAGAAGCCGTCATCCGCAATTCCGTCATCGGCAAAAGCGGCATCATCGGCAAAGCCTCCGTCGTGGACGGCGTGATTTTAGGCGATAAAAGTTCGTTGACCGACTACACCATTGCTTGATTTTTGCCACGAATTACACGAATCGCCACGAATTATGGGCTGAGCTAGGAGTTCGAGTTTCAGCCCCCATGCGAAAAGCAAAACCATTCGTGTTCATTCGTGTAATTCGTGGCAAAAACTTCCTGAGAGATTATGACCACTATCAAATTTGGTACCGACGGCTGGCGTGCGCGCATCGCTGAGGATTTCACCTACGCCAACGTCGAAATCGTCACGCAAGCCCTCGCCGATTACATCAAAACACAAAATCCAACGGGCACGCCGCACCTTCTTGTCGGCTATGATCGCCGCTTCCTGTCGGAACATTTTGCAGCGCGCACGGCGGAAGTCCTCGCGGGCAACGGCTTCGTCGTTGATCTCTTCAATCAGGACGTGCCGACGCCGGTTGTGTCGTTTGACGTGAAGAAACGCGGCCTCGACGGCGGCGTCGTCATCACCGCTTCGCACAATCCGCCGGATTTCAACGGCTACAAATTCAAAGCGCCGTTCGGCGGTGCGGCGACGCCGGAAATTACCGCCGAGATTGAAACGCACATCGGCAAGACTGCGCCCAAACTGATCGCGCTCGCCGAAGCGCAAGCCAAAGGCGTCATCAACGTCATCGAACCAAACAACGATTATCGCAATCACGTCGCCGCGATCATTGACACCGAACGATTGAAAACCAGCGCAGGCACAGTGATCGCCGACCCGATGCACGGCACGGGCGGGCGCTGGATTGAAAGCTTTCTGAAGGGCGGCACGCTGAACGTCGAAACGATTCGCGCGGATCGTGATCCGCTCTTCGGCGGCGTGTTCCCGGAACCGATGCCGCAACATCTGGGCGCGCTCGCCAACGCAATTCGTGAACGCGGCGCATTGATTGGTTTGGCGACCGACGGCGATGCTGACCGCGTCGGCGCGATGGACGAAAACGGCGCGTACATCAACACGCATCAGATTCTGGCGATGATGCTGTTGCATCTCGTGCGGCACAAAGGTCTGAAAGGTTCCGTCGTGCGTACGTTTTCGCAATCGGTCATCGTGCGCCGCATCGCCGAAAGCTATGGCTTTCGTTTGTTTGAGACGCCCATCGGCTTCAAGCACATCGGCGCGATCATGCTTGATCCGGCAAACGACTTTTTGATCGGCGGCGAAGAATCCGGCGGCATCGGCACCAGCATCCACATCCCCGAACGCGACGGCGTATTCAATTGCCTGTTATTGCTCGAAGCCGTGCTGCAATTCGGGTTGAAGCCCTCCGAGTTAGTGCGCGCGATTTGGCAGGAGTTCGGCGAATTCCACTTCGAGCGCCGCGACCTGCACGTGCCGATTGCCAAAGGCCAACAGCTTGTCGAAACGATGCGCGAGCAAACGCCGAGCGAATTTGCAGGCTACAAAGTGGACAAAGTCGCCACGCTCGACGGCTCGAAATTGATCTTCGAGGACGAGAGTTGGATTCTGTTTCGGCAATCGGGCACGGAACCGATTTTGCGCGTGTACTGCGAAGCGACTTCGATGGCGAAGATGACGAAGCTCATTGATGAAGGCGAGCGATTGGCGGTAGAATGATTGCGCTCTTGAAAATGAAAGGCTAATTTTATGAACGCTGTAGACATCAAAGAAGAAGCGCATCAACTAATCCGTAACCTCCCAGATAACATCACCTGGAATGACATTATTGATAAATTTGTGACGCGACAAGTGATTGAAGCTGGATTGCGCGACAGCGAAGCAGGCAAGATTACAGACGTTGATGAAGTGCGAGCCAGTTTTGGATTACAACCATGAAAGTCTTTTGGACAGCGGCTGCAATTTCAGAATTGCAGGCTATACATGACTACTACTCAGAAGCTGCACCGGGATACGCCAAACGAATTGTTGACCTTATCACCAGGCGTTCCAAGCAAATTGCCGCTTTTCCTTATTCTGGCCGAATGGTTCCTGAATACGAATTGCCAGAAGTGCGGCAAATTATCGAAGGACATTATCGCATTATCTACTTGATTAAAGATGAATGGATTGAGGTCTTGGCGGTGATTCACACTTCGCGCGACAACCTGGAGCCGCTTGGCTAAATTTCCCCAAAGACATCTATCTTTCGATCCTCGCCAATCACTATGCCATCACTCAAAGAACGAATTGAAGGCGGTTTGCTTGGACTCTTGATTGGCGACGCGCTCGGCGTACCGTATGAATTTCACAGACCGAACGAAATTCCGCCTGCGCCGTTCATCGAATTCACCCCGCCCAAAACTTTCCAACGCGCGCACGTCGGTGTCCCGCCCGGCACGTGGTCGGACGATGGCGCACAGGCGTTGGCGTTGCTCGCGTCGCTGCTCCATTGCGGCAGATTCAATGCCGAAGACTTTGGGCGACGACTCGTGAATTGGTACGAGCATGGGTATATGGCGGTGGATTATCGCGTCTTCGATGTCGGCATTCAGACGGGTACAGCGATTCGTGCCTTGATGCGGAAAGTTCCTGCGCTCGAAGCGGGCGGCACAGATGAGATGGCAAATGGCAATGGTTCGTTGATGCGCGTGTTGCCGCTTGTGCTGTGGCATCGGGGCAGCGATGTGGATTTGGCGACGTATGCCATGCAGCAATCGCGCGTCACACACGGGCACATTCGCTCACAAGTTTGCTGCGCGTTGTATTGTTTGTGGGCGCGGCGAATGATGCAGGATGCGGCTGATCCCTGGCGCGAGGCAGTCGAAACCTTGCGCGCGATGTGGGGCGAAGATTCGCCGGAGTTTTGCGAGTTGGAATATTATGTGCGGCCTTACGATCTACCACCGGGCGAGGGCAGCGGTTATGTCGTGGACAGTTTGCGTTCGGCTTATTGGGCAATGCAGGCAGGCAGCTACGAGCAAGTCGTCAAAGCGGCGATTGCGTTGGGACGCGACACCGACACGACCGCTTGCATCGCCGGAGGTATTGCGGGCTTGCGCGATGGCGTCGCAGCAATTCCACAACGGTGGCGCGATGAGTTGCGGGGGATGGAAATTGTCGAACCGTTGCTGAGCGAATTATTCGCACACATCACAAGTTGACGTTATGAAACTACGAACCGGATTGATGCTTAGTTTGTTTGTGCTCTTGAGTCTTGTGGCCTTCGCACAAAAACCGCCGGACAAAGTGCGGCTCGTTCTGCAAACCGAGCTTGGCAACATCGAACTGGAAATTTATCCAGCCAAAGCGCCTGTCACTGCCGCGAATTTTTTGCAGTACGTGGATGGCGGGTTTTATGACGGCGGCATCGTGCATCGCACGGTCAAGCCGGACAATCAGCCCAACAACCAAATCAAAATCGAAGTCATTCAAGCCAGCATCAACGCGGAGAAAAAAAGCTTCGCGCCGATCAAGCTCGAACGCACGAATCAAACCGGGCTGAAGCACGTCAACGGCGCGATTTCGATGGCGCGCTCCACGCCGGATTCGGCGACGTCGGACTTTTTCATCTGCATCGGCGCGCAACCCGAATTGGACTTCGGCGGCAAGCGCAACCCCGATGGACAGGGCTTTGCCGCGTTTGGCAAAGTGACGAAAGGGATGGACGTGGTGAAGAAATTGCAGCAAGCTCCGGCGGAAGGTCAGCGGCTGAAACCGCCGCTCAAAATTCTCAGCTTCAAGCGCAAGAAGTGATGAAGGGAGCGCTCGTGCTATACTTTGGCGGCTCCTGAAACAACGACTTTCAATTGGCAAATTACGGCTATGAACACATCCGTCACGATTCAAAAGCTCGATGCGGCAACAGCGAATTGGCTCTATGCTGAAGCACAACGACTAAACCAGAGTGTCGAAGCGCTGATCCTGGCAATTATTCAGAAAGAAATCAACGCGGCAATTAAGGTCGCCCAACAGCAAACGCGCTCGCAGCAAATCGAACGTCAATACGCTACTGCGTATGCCAAGTGTCCAGTGCAAACCGATGAATATGAAATTGACGAATCGCAACTGGCTTGGGGGGATGAATGAATCAGGGCGATGTTTATTGGCACACCTACAAGGAGCCGGATAAAAAACGACCGGTCGTCCTTCTCACCCGCGATGAGGCTATTCCATATCTCACTTCCATTACTGTTGCCTCCATCACAACTACAATCCGCCCCATCGAATCACAGGTGATTTTGCACGAGGATGACGGGATGCCACAGGAATGCGCTGTCAGCCTAGACAACATCAACACCATCCCTAAAAACAAATTAGGAACTTACATCACACATCTTTCCGCCGACCGAATGCGAGAAATCCGAGTGGCCATCCAATTCGTCTTTGGCCTTGATGCGCTTGAATAGCTATGCCCGAACTCCCCGAAGTCGAAATGGTCGTGCGCCATTTGCAGCGACTCATCACGCATCGCACGATCCTCAAAGCCCAACTCAAACTCCCGCGCCTCGCGCCCGACAACACGCCGCGCCAATTTGCCACGTGGCTCAAACAAGCGCGCATTGAAACCGTCACGCGGCGCGGCAAACATATCCTGCTGCACTTCGACAACGCGCGCAGCCTGCTCGTGCATCTGCGGATGACGGGGCGCTTTCTGTACCTGAACAACGACGAACCGGACATCAAGCACACGCACGCGCTGTTTTGGTTGGACAACGACCAGAAGCTGCTCTTCGTTGACCCGCGTCAATTCGCCCTGATGTATTTGGCGCGCACCGACGAGATGGTGAACTCGAAACACCTGAACAAACTCGCGCCCGAACCGTTCAGCGCAGAATTCACCGCCGCGCATTTGCACGCCGTGCTCCAACGCAGCAAGCAGCCGATCAAACTCACCTTGCTCGATCAAACTAAAGTTTTAGGACTCGGCAACATCTACGCCTCCGAAGCCTTGCATCGCGCGCGCATCAATCCGCGCTTGTCGGCGCACAAGCTTTCGCAGCCCCGCGCCATCACGCTGCACCGTGAAATCATCGCGGTGCTCGCCGAAGCTATCGCCAACAACAGCACGATGAACACTGACCCGCGCGACATTTCCGGCAGCTACACGGGCGGCGTCTACGAAACGATGACGAAGGTCTACGAACGCGCAGGTTTGCCGTGTTATACGTGCCAGAAACCGATTCGTCGTTTGGTGCAAGGCGGACGTTCGACGTATTATTGCAGCCAATGTCAACGCCGATAGTTTGGGCTGATAGTTTGGGCCGATAGGCGGGAACTGTAGCGCGGCTTGGCTCGTACCATAACCGAGACACATTGCATGCGAAATCGCCCCTCGTCACATTTGTTTCTGCTCTGCCTGTTGTTCGCGCTCAATGCGATTGCGTATCTGGCCATCTATCGCGCCGGAGTCACGCGCGGATTTTCCCCCTCGTTATTGCTCGCGGCGCGCGATCTGGTCTTGCTGTTGCCGATTCTGTTTGTGTTGTTGTGGTTGATTCGGCGGCACAAATTCAAAGGCAATCTGGCGCTCTACACGCTTGGCATTCTGCTCTTCTGCGTCGGGATGGTCGCGCAATATCGGTTGTTCACTGACCCCGAATACAGCGCGCGTTCCAAATCCGCCGCGCGGATGGAAAAGACACAAACGTTGCGCCAACGCTACGTCAACGAGCATTACGATGCCGAAAAGAAAAAGGCGCTCTTCGGCAACGAAAGCTTTCAGATTCCGATTCAAGCCGACACCGTGCAGGAAGAACGTTACTGGACGGTCGGGCGTATTCTGACTGCGACTTCGACGTACATCCCGATTCTCGCACTCATCGGATTTGCGCTCGCGTTTTCGTTTCTCAAGCGCGACGACGTGTTGTTGTGGCTGCAAAAACACAGCTTTCTCATTGGCATTGTCACGACGATTCCGTTTTTATTGATTGCGGTCATCGGTTCGAGCGCGGGCAAATTTTTAGGCAACACAACGCCCTGGGAACCGGTCAAGATTACGTTCTTGATTAGCTATGCGGGCATCCTCGCCGATCATTATCGCAATTTGTCGCGGACATATTGGGGCGTGCCGTCGCTGCGGTTTTTGTTGCCGTTTCTGGCCGTCGCCGCCATGCCGATCATTCCGTTTTTCGCGCTCTCGGACTTCGGGCAAATGATGGTGTTCTTCGGCGCGTATGTGACGTTGTATATCGTCGCGGTGCGCCGCTTGCCGCAAGTTACCGTTGCGATTTTGATGATCGTCGGCTTGCTCGTCGTCTCGATTTTTGCCGCCGGTATTTACAACACGGTCGTGGACATTTTTACCGATCAAGCCCAGGTCGGCGCGGTCGAGCGCGTCAAAAACGTGGTCAGCCTCGGCGTGCCGCGCCGCATTCATCAACGCTTTCATTTGTGGTTGCACGCCGAAACGCCGCCTGATCCTGAAGAAGATTGGTGGTGGGAAAAAGAAGCCGACCGACTCGAAGCGCGCGGTTTGACGAACGAACAGGCGTGGTATGACTCGTACGCATTTCAGCCGACGCAAGCCTTGTTTGGCGTGAGCGATGGGCGTGTGTTGGGCGCAGGGCTGGGGCGCGGCTTCCCGGAAATTGTGCCGATTGCCGATTCGGATTTTATTTACGCTTCGATTGCCGAAGAGACAGGCCTGGTCGGCGGCTTGATCGTGATTCTCGGCATCATTATCCTGATGGTCGCGGGGATGCGCACCGCGATTGATGCACGCGATATGTTTACAAAATTGATTGCGACCGGCATCACGGCGTTTCTGTGTTTTCAGGCGATTGTGAACATCGGCGGGGTGATTCGGATGTTGCCGATGACCGGCATCACGTTGCCGTTTGTGAGTCACGGCGGCTGGTCGTTGATTACGAGTTTTGTGATGCTCGGCATGCTGATGGCGATTTCGCACCGCAACAGCAGCGAGGCCAAATCGGCGTAACGCGATTGGCCAAAAATCGCTTGCCCAGCGTAACGCGATTTGCCAAATCGCTTGTCGGTATTGAAAACTTGCCGCGATTTAGCAAATCGCGCTACGGTTCTTAGCTGTAAGGGGGAATTATGCGCAGTTGTAAATGGATTTTCACCGCGTTGTTGTTGGCTGTGTCGTTCACACAAGCACAAACAACGCCCACCGACGCCGACAAATCGAAACAGGAAACCGAGAAGAAGGCGCTCGAATTAGTAGAGCAAATTCTGGCTGAAGGGCAATCGCTCAAGTTGCCCGAAAATCGTTTGCGCATCAAAGCGATGGCAGCGGGAATGCTTTGGGAAAAAGATCAACCGCGCGCGCGCACGTATTTTCAGGAAGCGGAAAACGATTTGAAGCAAATCATTCAATCGCTTGGTCAGGAGCAGGACAATCGGCAGCGCAAGATTGACCAGTTCATTCAATTCCGCACCGAGTTGTTGCGCAACCTGAGCCAGCTTGATCCGCAACTCGCGTTGGATTTGCTGCGCAGCACGAAGCTGCCCGACGAATACAAACGGCAATACGGCGGCAACTATGACCCCGAAATGCAGTTGGAAGCCGAACTCATTTCGCGCGCCGCGTCGCGTGATCCGGCGAAGGCGCTCAAGCTGGTCGAAGAGTTGTTGCAAAAAGGCTATTCGCATCAAATTCTCAACATGGCGGAATCGTTGCGGGGGAATGAACAAAGCCGTCCGGCCATCATCGAGATTTACAAGAAGCTCATCGGCAAGCTCGCCACCGATGATTTTCTCGGCAACATGGAAGCGGTGGCTATCGTCGAGCAGTTGTTGTACCGCGCCAACGGCGAAATGCAGATGCGCAATAACAATGCAGCCGTTACGGGGCTAAACAGACCGTCGGCTCAAGTCTTCGACGAGCAAATGTTCCGCGAGTTGATCGAAGCCACCGCCAAAGCAGTAGCGAAAACCACCACCGACAATCAGCGCGCCAACCATGCCAATCGCCTGCGCAGCACGCTGCAATCTATGCAAACGTCAGTCGAAAGATACGCGCCCGCCCAAGCCGCCGCGCTCAAACTCAGAGCGCCCGCGAATGCCCCCGGCGCAGCGAATCAACCCGGCGTCAATCGCAATGCGTTCAATGAACTGAATACGATGGCGAACAATCCCGCCACGACGAACGAGCAGATGATTGAGTTTGCCAAGAAAGCCTCACCGCAGGAACAGGCCGGACTGTTCCAACAAATCGCCTTCCGCGCGCTGAACAAAGGCGAAACGGAACAGGCGCAACAGATCATGGACACGTACGTCAAAGACCCTGGAGCCAAAGAAAATTTCGAGCGGATGCGCGATTCGATGGCGATGAACAACGCGGTGCGCAAAGGCCAGATCGAAGAAGCCAAACAAATCATCGCCCGCATTTCCTCGCCGCAACGCAAAGCTGAGCAAATGATTATGCTGGCGCAGCAAATCGCGCAGAAAGACAAACCCGCCGCTGCGAGTTTGTTGGATGAAGCCGCGCTGATGCTCGGCAATCAAGCCGACAACGTGCAGCAGGTCAATGCGCTCAACAATCTGGCGCGCGCGTTTGCGACAGTGACGCCGGAGCGCAGCTTTGAATTGACCGATGTGATGGTCACGAAATTCAATACGATCATCGCAGCGGCGAGCGTGCTGGACGGCTTCGAGCAGCGCGGCGGTTTCGAGCACGGCGAAGCGAAGGTGAGCAGCGGCGGCTCCATGTATTGGCTGAATCAATTCACAAACAATTTGATGTATCTGGCAACGATTGACTTTGATCGCGCCAAACAAACGGCTGAGCGGTTTGATCGGTTAGAGACGCGGCTGAATGCGCTGGTGAACGTCGCTTCCGGCGTGTTGCGCCCGCGCCAGCAACAACGCTTCGTCGCGGGGATGCCGCCGCCGCCGCCCGTGCCAGTCATTCGCTAATCAACAACAATTCACGAAAAGAATGTCCACGCCCAAATTTACTATCGGTTCGGTTACAGATCGCGGCTTGAATCCGCGTCGCACGGCCAATGAAGACCGCTTGCTCGTGCTGGCGGAGAGCGGATTGTTTTTAGTTGCGGACGGCGTCGGCGGTCATCGCGGCGGGCAAGTCGCCAGCCAGACTGCCATTGACGTGTTTACGGAGGCCTTTCAAACGCGCCCCGCCGAAGAAACACTGACCGTCGTCAAAAACACGATTCGCGCCGCCAATCAAAGCATCTACCAAGCCTCGCACGAACTCGCCGAACTCGAAGGCATGGCGTGTACGGTCGCGCTGGTGGCGATTGAAGGCAAGCGCGCCGTCATCGCGCACGTCGGCGATTCGCGTGTGTATCGCTTCGATGGGCGCAAGCTGTTTTGTGAAACCGAAGACCACAGCGAAGTCAACGATGCCGTGCGCGCCGGCACGCTTACGGTCGCACAAGCCGCGCATCATCCGCATCGCAACATCATCAATCGCGCGCTCGGCGCGGATGCGGAGGTCGAAGCGGATTTCAAAATTCTGACGCTCGAACCTCGCACGAGCTTTTTGCTCTGTAGCGACGGCATCACGCGCCACATCCCCGACGACGAACTGGAAAAGCTGATGGGGAGCGGCTCGCATCCGAACGTGATTTGCGCACGCTTGAAAGAACTCTGTTTTGCGCGCGGAGCCGAAGACAATTTGACCGCCGTCATTGTGGATTGCGGCGAACGCGCGTATGTCGAAGAATCCACGCGCCCGACCGCGCCGCGCAAACCCGTTGTGCCTGCGATGGCGGCTGCGCCCGCCACGTCGCGCATCAGCGTGGATTTCAGCGAACCAACCTCTGCAACCAACATGCCTGCTCAACCTGCTTCTTCCTCGTCTTCTCCGCGCCGCAGTTCGCTCGTCAGCGGGCTGGTGCAACTCGTGCTCTTGCTGACCGCGCTGACCGCTGCGTTTCTGGTCGGGCGCAAGTGGGATCAGCTTTACAGTTTTCTCAGCGGTCGGCCCATCGCCACCAATGCCGCCACGCCCGCGCCCACAACCGACCCGGCCACCGTCAATCCCGATCTCGCCGCCGCCAAAGCGTTGTTTGAAGAACGGCGGTTTGACAAAGCGCGCGACGGCTTTGCCGAACTCGTGAAGAAAGACGCCACACAGGCCGAGCCGCATTACTGGCTGGGGCGCGCGCACTACGAGTTGAAGCAATATTCCGAAGCCGTCAAACAACTCAACGAAGCCGCGCGGTTGGACGACCAATTGCCGCTTGTCTTTGTGCATCTGGCGTTGGCGTACGACGCGCTGGGCGACAAGAAAAACGCGACCGAAAACTTGCGGCGCGCGATTACGTCCACAGCGCCGCCCGCGCCTGTGTCAACCCCAAACCAATAATTTTTTCATTAAATTTTCTTGTCTCTTTTCCGTTCTGCGGTATACTCCGCCTCGCTGCTCCAGTTGAGCGGTTCCTAACGCTCAATCCCAGCAATTCCACTCGCTCTTAATGCACTGCTGACCCCGATCCAGCAATGGACATGCCCCTGGTTGATGCCCCACGTACGGAGGCGATATGCTGCGAGGTTCCCTCTCGTTCGCAGCCTTAGCTTTGCTGCTGACTTCTCTCTCACCTGTTCACGCCCAGACAGTTCGGTCTACCTTCGAGGAAATTCCGCCCGTCGGGCCGTTCGGGCATAGACCCAGAACCGTCGAAGTGTCGCTGCCTGCGCTCAAAATCAAGCAAACAGGCTTGCTCATCACGCAACTTTCCGACAAGGAGCGTGTGCGGTGGAAAGCCATCGAACAACTGGTGTTGGCCAAAACCCAAACCGGCGAGTTCCTGCATCCGGTCTTACACGAATTGTGGCGCTGGGCCGACACCAGCGGGCACATCATTCAAGTGCAATTGCTGGAATCCAAAACCGCTCAGTCCAGCACGGCGGGAAGCTTCAACATCGAACAATTCGATCCGACCGGGCGCTGCCACGTGACCTCGGTGAAGCTCTACCTTTCCAACATTGATCAGGCGGTGATCGGCCCGCAGGTCGCACGCGCCAACGGCTTCGTCCCGTTCGAGGGGCTGAGCAAAGAGGAACGTTACGCCGAAGTGTTGGGCCACGAACTGGCGCACGTCAGATATGTCCTGAACAATATGATGCGCACGCAACTTGTGCATGAATTGGTCGAAACCACCAATGACATGTTGCTGCTGCACGCGCGGACGAAACCGAGGGTATTGGTCTCGCCGGAGATGAAGCGGCGGCTGACGCAACGCGACGAATTGCTGCGGGAATTGGAAACGCAGGCCGAAGCCATCGAGGAAATCGTGTGGCGCGAATTGATCGTCAGCAAAACCGTGCGCGCTCAAAGGATGGCTGCCACAATGACCCGACGACGGTGAAGACGAGGAAAGTCCAGGGAAGTCTGGAAAAGTTCAGAAAAGTCTGGAGAAGTCTAGAGGTTCGAGGCAGTTGTTCCAGACTTCCCCAGACTTCCCCAGACTTCCCTGGACTTTTTTTCCTACCTTTGGAACTTTTTTCATAGCCAACCAAGTAAGAATTACCTGATTCGCCTCATTGGACGACGAGGGGGAGCGAACGGCTTGCGCACAAACCCCCTGATTTTATTGGTGTTTGACGCGATTTCGCGCACGCCGTCAACTGTGGCACGGCGCTTGCGAATGCTAGGTTGGGGCAAAGAGACACCGATAGCAGTTGCTATGCTGGGTGTCACGTGATTACCAGTTTAGGTGAGGATGGTAATCGCATTGAATGGGCGCTGTAGGCATCCCACGACTACAGCGCCTCATCTTTCCGCACTCTTCACGCTCTTTATTTTTTTAATGGCATCATCCGCTTGTTCGTGCGCGGGTGTAACTCAGATGGCAGGCGCTTTGACCCGTAACGACGGCAGCAGGGGATGCGCTTGCAGGTTGAAGCCGCGTGCCATCTGAATTGCACCCGCGCTAGTTTTATCACTGCGTCGCAGTAGTTCATCGTCAGTTGTTCCTCACACCAAACAACAGTCAATATCTTGACTCCCACGGAACGCTCAGCTACCTTGCTTTGTCACTTGTAGCCTAGCTTTTACACACATCCGCTTAAACCTTCAAACTTGCAGCGGACAACTGACGATGGACGAACATGCCAAGCACCTTTCTGACCGAGTATCGGCAACGCTTCCGTGAATCCCAGACCGACCTGAATCACGAACAATATTTGTTTTTCTCCGGGCAGAAAGCGCGGCTGGAAATCAACCACCTGACCGCCGAGTACAGCGATTTATTTTCCCTCGCCACCCGCACCGAACTGCAACAGGAACTGGATGCCGCTACACGCGACACAGATCGTGCCGCGATCCAATTGCTGCTCGCCGACGCCAACCACGCGCGTCTCCAATCCAGCGTTCGCGCCTTGACGAACGAAATCGCCGACTACGAAGCGCGCGCGACCATCGTTTGGGAAGGCGAAACAATTTCATTTCCCGCAACGGCGGCACGCCTGCGCGACGAACCGAATCCGACGCGACGGCACGACCTCGCTGCACGTCGCGCCGAAGTCCGCAAAGGCTGTCAGGATTTGCGCGCCGAACGATTGGAAACCTTGCACGCCACCGCGCAAACCCTGGGCGCGGACAATTACCTGACGCTTTATCGCCAGCAGCGCGGCGTAGATTACGAAACGCTGGCGGCGCAACTGCAATCGTTTTTGACGCAAACCGAAAGCGCGTATGCGGCGGCGCTATCGTCGGCACTGCTGCGCGAAGCTCACGTCACGCTCGACGAAGCCACAGGCGCAGATTTGCCGTACTTTCAACGGCTCGCGCGCTTTGACCAGGTCTTTCCGGCGTGGCAGCGCAAACACGCCTACCGCGAAACGTTTTCCGGCCTCGGCATTCTCACCTATCAGCAAACGAACGTAGTCCTTGACGACGAAGCGCGTCCGCACAAAAGTTCCAAGTCCGCGCATTTCCCGATTCGCGTGCCCGACGAAATCAAAGTGCTGATCACACCGCAGGACGGCGCGCGCAGCTTTGCGTCGTTGCTGCACGAAAGCGGGCACGCACAGCAATTCGCCTGGACGTCACGAAATTTGTACCCGGAGTTTCAGTACAGCGGCGACGGCGCGGTGCGCGAAGTCTTTGCGTTGTTATTCGCGGGATTATTGAGCGATCCACGTTGGCTCGGCGATGTGCTCAGCTATCACGAGAGCCACGAATTTCGGCATCTACTCGCCGTGCAAAAACTCTTATGGCTGCGGCGCTACATCGCCAAACTTCAATACGAAGTTGAATTGCACGCAGGCCAGCTTGCGAGCACTGCCGGAACGCGCTACGTCGAATTGCTGACCGATGCCGTGCGCGTGCGGTACGACGAAACCGAGCATCTGCGCGACGTCGCCGATGGTTTGGTCGTGGCAGATGCGTTGCGTGCCGCCGCCTTTGAAGCCCAGTTGCGCGAGCAGTTGAAAACCAAATTTGGCTCGCGTTGGTGGACAGCGCGCAAAGCTGGCGATTATTTGATTGACCTATGGAACACGGGCGGACGTTATCCAGCCGAAGAGATGGCGCAGATGATTGATCTGGGCGCATGGTCGTTCGATTGGTTGGCCGCAGAATGTTTGGCCAATTTGTCTTAGCAATGCGTTGTGCCTTCCGTTTTCTGTGACACTTCAAAAAGTGTCGTATGCTGTCACTTCCCTTCCCCTCAAATCCATACACTGCCCTCGTTCGCAGCAACAAGCGGGCGCGCAAAGTCTGAAGCGAAAAAAAATCTCCAGTCTTTGCCGCGCAAATCCGCTTTTAGCTGTGAGCAGAGATTCATCCGCTGTCAGCGCAAGGCTGGCGCATTTACCAACAGGGAGAAAAAACCATGCATACCGAATTACAAAAACCGTCCGTCGCGTTCGTCGGCGCATCGTGGTTGGCGTTGCTGATCGGCATCGTCACCTACTTGATCGGGCTGTGGAACGCAGAACTGCTGCTGAACGAAAAAGGCTATTATTTCATTGTGCTGATGTACGGTTTGTTCGCTGCCGTGTCAGTGCAAAAGAGCGTGCGCGACAAAGCCGAAGGCATCCCCGTCACGCCGATTTACTTCGGGTTGAGTTGGGTGTCGGTGTTATTGACCTTGATTTTGCTCGTCGTCGGCCTCATCAACGCCACGATGACGCGCAGT
Organism: uncultured Heliobacteriaceae bacterium; assembly: GCA_964631865.1. GTDB lineage: Bacteria > Acidobacteriota > Blastocatellia > RBC074 > RBC074 > JAFDVL01. The sequence continues at coordinate 19,698 of CAZWAK010000079.1, forward strand.
GAAAAAGGCTTCTTTGCGATGTCGTTTGTGCTGAGCTTATTCGCCGCCATCGCCGTGCAAAAGAACACGCGCGACAGTGCGCCGCTGCAAACCACCAATCAATTTTAGTAAACCTGTTTTCACCGCAGAGGCGCAGAGGTTGCGCAGAGATTCGCAGAGAAAAACTCTGTGAGACTCCGCGAGGCCTCTGCGTCTCGGCGGTGAAATGATTCGCCATACAAGTTGCCACGCTCGGCAAAATCCATATACTGCCGAGCTATGCAGAAATCCACGAATACGGTTCACGTCGCGCTCAGCGAGCGCAGTTATGACATCACGATTGCCGACGGCAGCCTGAAGCATACTGGCGAAAGCGCGCGCGCGGCGCTCGGCGCAAAGACGCGCCAACTCGCCCTCCTTTCCAATCCGCAAGTTCATGAGCATTACGGCAAAATCGTCGAAAAAAGCCTGAAAAAAGCCGGTTTCATCACGCTCACGCATTTGATGGGCGACGGCGAGCGCGCCAAATCGCTCAAGACCGCCGAACGCGCGTGGTCGTTTTTGATTGCGCATCGCTTTGAGCGCGGCGATGCGATTGTCGCGCTCGGCGGCGGTGTCGTCGGCGATCTGGCCGGCTTCGTCGCCGCGTGTTTCCAGCGCGGAATCAACTTCGTGCAAATTCCGACGACGCTGCTCGCGCAAATTGACAGCTCGGTCGGCGGCAAAACGGCGGTCAATCATTTGCTCGGCAAAAACCTGATCGGCGCGTTTCATCAACCGCGCGCGGTCATCATTGATCCGAGTGTGTTACGAACATTGCCGCCGCGTGAATTGCGTGCCGGAATGTACGAAGCCTTGAAATACGGCGTGATCTGGGATCGCGCGTTGTTTGATTTTATTCGTGACAATCAAGCTAAAGCCGAAGCCTTTGATGCCGCAACGCTCGCGCATATCATTCGCCGTTCGTGCGAAATCAAAGCCGAAGTCGTGACGAGCGACGAACGCGAAAGCGGCTTGCGCAAGATTCTGAATTACGGCCACACCATCGGCCACGCGCTCGAAGCCGTCACACAGTATCGTCGGCTGAAACACGGCGAAGCGGTCGGCTACGGCATGAAAGCCGCCGCGAACATTGCAATGAAAGCGGGATTATTGGCAAAAGATGAGCGCATCACGATTGACGCAGGCGTGGACGCTTTGGGGCGCTTGCCGCGCATCCACGATTTGCAAGTGCCAGACATCCTGACCGCAATGACGCTCGACAAAAAAGCTTCGCAAGGCCAAGTGCCGTTGATCCTGCCGACGACGATTGGACAAGTCGTCATCCGCGCCGACATCGCGCCCGCGATTGTTCGTGCAAGTGTCAAAGAACTCCTGCGTACCAACTAACGGAACTCAATCAGACGATGTCTACAACACTCTCCCAAACCATCGAAGCCCAACGACTGCAAGAAGCCCGTGAAAACAACATTCCCTGGAAAAAATGGGGGCCGTACCTGAGCGAACGCGCGTGGGGCACGGTGCGCGAAGATTACTCGGCGAACGGCGATGCGTGGCGCTACTTTCCACACGAGCACGCGCGCTCGAAAGCGTATCGCTGGAACGAAGACGGCTTGGCAGGCATCTCTGACCGCCATCAGATTTTGTGCTTTGCGATTGCGCTCTGGAACGGGCAGGACGCGATTTTGAAAGAGCGACTGTTCGGCCTCGCCGGGCCGCAGGGCAATCACGGCGAAGATGTCAAAGAGTATTATTTTTACCTCGACGCCACGCCGACACATTCGTATCTGAAGTATTTCTACAAATATCCACAAGCGCGTTTCCCCTACGAACAATTGATTGAAGAAAATCGAAAGCGCAATCGGTTGGAGCCGGAATACGATCTGCTCGACACGGGCGTGTTTGATGGTGACCGCTACTTCGATGTGCTGGTCGAATACGCGAAAGCTGCGCCCGAAGATATTTTGATTCGCGTGAGCGTGACGAATCGCGGCGCGCAAACTGCCGAGTTGGATTTGCTGCCGACGCTCTGGTATCGCAACACGTGGTCGTGGGGCGCGGATGATCGCAGGCCGCGTTTGCGTCTGGATCAGGATCATCCGTTCGTGATTCGCGCGCGGCATTTCGATGACGGCTTGCGGCAATTGATTTGCGATGACACGACCGTCAAACCAGAAATGTTGTTCACCGAAAACGAGACGAATTTCGAGCGGCTGTACAACGCGCCCAATCACTCGCCGCACGTCAAAGACGGCATCAACGATTACATCATTAACGGCCAGCAGAATTCGATCAATCCAAATCAGTTGGGCACGAAAGCGGCGGCGCGTTATCACTTGACGATTGCGGCGGGGGCGACCGCCACGATTAAGCTGCGGTTGACGAACGACATCGCGCCGCAGCCTGCGCTCGGTTTTCAATTCGACGAAATGTTTGCCGCGCGCATTCGTGAAGCCGATGAATTTTATGCGGCGATCACACCCGCCGACATTGACGACGACTTGCGCAACATTCAACGCCAAGCCTTCGCGGGAATGATTTGGTCGAAGCAGTTTTATTGTTACAACGTGCGGCGTTGGTTGCGTGGCGATCCCGGCACGCCGGAGCCGCCGCGCGCGCGTCGTCGCGGTCGCAATCACGAGTGGCGTCATCTCGACAACGCCGAAATCATTTCGATGCCCGACAAATGGGAATATCCCTGGTTTGCGGCGTGGGATTTGGCGTTTCATTGCCTGCCGCTCGCGCTCGTTGATCCCGATTTCGCGCAGGCGCAACTGATCCTGATGCTGCGCGAATGGTACATGCATCCGAACGGACAAATCCCGGCTTATGAATGGGCGTTCGGCGACGTGAATCCGCCCGTGCATGCGTGGGCGGCGTTGCGCGTGTATGAAATCGAGCAGGAAGTTTGGGGCCGCAAAGACCGCGCGTTTCTCGAACGGGTCTTTCACAAACTGCTGCTGAATTTCACGTGGTGGGTCAATCGCAAAGACACCGAAGGCAACAACGTGTTTCAGGGCGGTTTTCTCGGCTTGGACAATATTGGGGTTTTTGATAGAAGCTCGGTGTTGCCGGGCGGCGGCACGCTCGAACAATCTGACGCGACGAGTTGGATGGGGATGTATTGCCTGAACCTGATGAACATTGCGCTCGAACTGGCGAAGGAAAATCCAGCGTATGAAGATGTGGCGTCGAAGTTCTTCGAGCATTTTGTCAACATCGCGCGCGCAATGAACGATATGGCCGGACAAGGCATCGCGTTGTGGGATGAAACAGACGGCTTTTATTACGACGTGCTACATCTGCCGCATCGCCAATCCGTGCCGTTGCGCGTGCGTTCGATGGTTGGCTTGATTCCGCTGTTTGCGACGACGACGCTGGAAGAAGAAACCGTCAATGCGTTTCCCGGCTTCAAACGGCGGATGCAATATTTCGTGGACAACTATCCTGAACTGAGCATGCACATCGAAACGCAAGCGACCGACGCGGGATTGCGCCGTTTCTTATCGCTTGTGAATCGAGATCGGCTGACGCGGATTTTGCGTTTTATGCTCGATGAGAATGAATTCCTTTCGCCGCACGGCATTCGTTCGCTCTCGCGTTATCACCACGAGCATCCATACACGTTAGAGTTGGACGGCAGCGCGTATCAAGTCGGCTACGAACCCGCCGAATCGCAGACGCCGTTGTTTGGCGGCAACTCGAATTGGCGCGGCCCGCTGTGGTTTCCGGTGAATTATCTGCTGCTGGAAGCGTTGCAGAATTTTCATCAGTTTTACGGCAACGACTTTCGCGTCGAATATCCAACCGCGTCCGGTAAGCAGGCCACACTCGCAGAAATCAGCGCCGATTTAGCGCGGCGCATGATGAAGCTCTTTGCCGCGAACAATGACGGCCATCGCCCGATTTACGGCACGCCCGATGGACAAAACGGCAAGTTCCAAACCGCTTGGCGCGAATTGCTTTTGTTTCACGAATACTTCAACGGCGACACGGGCGAAGGCATCGGCGCAAGCCATCAAACCGGCTGGACAGGCTTGATTGCGAAGTTGATTCAAGACGCAAAGCCTTGAGATTAGATGAAGAGTGTGCGGAATTGAAAGCCAATAAAATCAGGGATGTCATTCTTCCTTCTTCATTCTTTTCTTTCCCTCGAAAAGAATGAAGAAGGAAAAATGAAGAAGGAAGAATGCGCTTCTGAATTACACACAGTCCTCAAATTAGATGTCACTCCGGCCTCGTTCCTCATCGAATTTGGAGGCTGACAGGATTCGCCGCTTTTCCCTCGACGATCACCTCGGCGGACACTTGTCCGCGTCCCGCCAAACTCCGTGGCAAACGAACATTGATTTGATCCAGCCCGACGTATTGCGACTGTGGGCCAGCGTATTCCACCTGCGCCGCCACGCCGCCAACGTTCACCGTTACGTTCGACAAACCACTGCGTTGCCGGATGCCTGTGCCGTACAGCACTAACACGACGGCATTCGTGCTTACATCAATCGGCACGGGGACATATTTGTTTTGGGTCATATCAAAACGAGCAATGGGTTGGGTGGTTTGCGCGCCATTGCTGGCGATGGTTATGGCTTCCGCTGCGGCCCAGCCTTTGCCCGTCGCGTCAGCAGAAAAGAGCGCCGGGCTGACCGTATTGATGGCAACGCTGCCCGTTGCGATTGCCCCGTCCCCACCATAGGTAACAATAATAGTTGCTGCACCAGAGGCAGTCGCACGCGGGACAAGAAAGTTGATTTGGGTCGGTGAAACAAACAGCAAAGGAGCAACCCGTTCGACCCCCTGGCTGTCGCGGAGACGCAAAGAGGTTCCCGCCAGCAGCAGTGGTAATTGCATGCCTGGTGTGAAAGGGTCAGTGTCATGGGCAACACTGATTTGCGGGGCGAGCGGGGTGCCAAAAACGGAAGCGAGGCCATCGGCAGCAACGGCGTTGGTGTCCCACGATGCGCCCGACACGGCTTGCACAGGCGTGCCACTGCGACAGATGGGATTGCTCGGCAGTTGTAAGGGAACCGCCGTGGAAAGGCCAAAGAAAGGCGCATTGTCGCGCCAGAATTGCACCTGAAACTTCAGGTCGGTCAGCGGGCGATTGCACGGCGCGACCCAATCCAACTCCACAGGCACAGAGGCCGTTGTCACAGGCGCGCTGCCGACCCAGCCGAACCCATTCACCCAGAAGCGCGCGAAAAATCGCTCGCCCGTCGTGCGTCCAGCCAGCGTCGGCGCAATCAGCCGATAATGATTATTGCTGTCTCCCTGTCCACCGCCGGGAACAAAGCCAGGCACCATTTCGACGAAGAGTTCGTACGCGCCCGGCTGCGAGCTATTGTTATACGCGACGTACCAATGCCATTTGCCCACCTCCAACTCTTTTGTCAACTCTGACTCTGATCCCACCCCAACATAAGTATATTCCCACCAGCTTCCGTCCGCTTTGAGCAGAAACAACCAGCCTTTGAATTCGCCGAGTGATTTCAGGCGGATTCGCACGTTGGTTTTCGTCGTCACTTGCACCGCAAAATGATCTTCGTCCGTGTTGGCGCTGATTGCGCCCCGCACGCGACTGGGAGCCGTGAGCAATTGCGCCTGCGCCCGCTGATTGGGGAAATCGCCGCTTTCCGTGACCAGCACATCGTCTATGATGCCATTACAGTCATCATCTACCCCATTGCTGATTTCCGTAGCGCCGGGAAAGATCGCCGCATTGTTATCATTCAAATCCCCTTGCACCGCCGTGAAGCCATCGCGATCCCGATCCTGACAATCCGTACTCGTCGGCCACTTCGCCGCCAATTGTGCGCGCAAGGAATCCGAGAGCGTCCATTTCCAGGTGTCGCAGAAACAAGCCAGATTCGCGGCCATCGCCTGACTGAACGCTTCGATGAGCAGATCATTGCGTTGTGCCGGAGACAAGGTCAAGCGGTCGAGTTGTCGCTCCTTGACCAGATTGCGCAAGCTCACAAAAAATTGCTTCAGACCGTCCGTCCCCAACAACCGCGCGAATTGAAACATCAACCCGGCTTGCGTGTGAAACGCCATATTCGCTTCCGGCTGGCAAGCATTGTCGCGCACACAACGCTCCCAGGTGGCGTTGGGATAGCGCAAATACGGGCCAAAAAATGTATCGCTGTACGAGAACAACGCTGCCGTGCGCTCTTTCCGATAGCTATAACCGAGCAGATAGAATTGCAGAAACTCTGTCCAGATATGCGCCGTATCGGAGCCGAAAAACAGATAGCGATTGTACTGATCCACGTTGTGCGCAATTTCGTGGGCGATAATGTCAAAGTGCAAATTGCCATACCATTTGTCGCGAGTGAGAAAGTCGGGATCAATCTCGATGCCTTTCGCGCCCACCCAGCCACAACCCGCACCACAGTTTTTGACATACCCAATCGTCAACAAGCCGCCCGGCAATTCCGTGCCCAGAATTTCCGCGTAATGGGCATAAATGAAATCGCCCCAACTGATCCCATCCCGAATCATTTCCATCGTCATTTTGCTCATGTCTTCCGTCTTGACGATGACCGCCGTATGCGCTCCATTGAATTGCCGCGCGGTGTAGATCGTCCCGTCAATCGCCCGGTACGAAATCGTCTCGCCATCCGCGACCGCTGCCGCGTGCGGCTGGTCGTATTCGGGTTGTAACGCGGCACGTTCGCGATAATCGCGCGTTTGATACAGGTTGCGGAGCGTTTGCTGCGGATCGGCTTCAGGGGATATGCGCCGCTCTAATGGCGTTTGCGCGCGACCTGGAATTGACCCCAGCCACCCGCTTCCCAGCAGGAATAGCACGGCCAGATACTGAACTCTCATAAGACTCCTGTTCTCACAAAGTATTCCCCTCAAAAAAGGTAGCGCGATTTGCCAAATCGCGGCGTTTTGTCTGGTTCCGCAGCGATTTAGCAAATCGCTTTACACCAGATTGTTTCTGCCTACCTACTTGATGCTAACTGTAACGGGGTTGGCTGTTCTCCCCGTTACGCGTAATAACACATTTACTTCCTTACGACCAGCCAGGCTGCGCGGTAGTTTCACATTCACCTGATCCAACCCAACAAAGCTGCCTTGCCGTCCGGCATACACGACTTCGGCGGGCACACCACCAATCGTGACGACCACATCCGACAAGGCCGCGCGCCCGCGCAACCCCGACCCATACAACAGCAAAAACACTTGCTCGCCTTCCGGCCCCAGATCAATCGGTTTCGCGACCGGTTTGTTTTGCGCGTCAAACGTATAAGCCTCTTCGTAACTTGATGTGCCATCGGCTTTCACCCGTTGTACTGAGGCGGCGGCCACGCCTCGCCCCGACGCATCTGCCGCAAACAACGCAGGTGAAAGCTTGCCCACGTGGATCACGCCGGAGGTAATGGTTCCCGTCGAACTGAAGATGGAGATCGTGGCAATGCCTTCTGCGGTATCCTGCGGAATCAGGAAATTGACTTGCAGCGGCGACACATAAAACAGCGGCGCAAACCGTTCGACGCCTTTGCTGTCTTTGAGGATGACCAGCGTATTGCCCAGCGAAGTCGGTAAGGGCAAGCTCGAGGCAGATAACGTCACCGCCGTCAGATTCGTGCCAAAGCTCGACACAATTGAATCCGGCGCAAGATCGCCGCCCGCATAACTCGCCCCGGAAACCGTCGCTGAGCCTCTGCCGCTGAGCGTGACAGCACCATTCACATAATTCACCTGCGGAAGCGCAAAGGCGCGCACATCCGTGATTTCACGCGGGATTAGTTGATCGCCAAACGTGACATTGGCAATAGTTTCGCTGTCGCCCGCGCCGGGCAGGAAGCGCACCGTGAGCAACGCTTTTGTCCCGGCAGCGATGGTCTGTCCGGCTGACATCACGAGTGCTAGGCCAACGCGCCCATTCGCGGTTTGGGTGGCGTTGACTTGCAATGCCCCGCCGTTCGCGCCCGCGCCCAATGTCGCATCCAAAAAGTTCATCAGCTTTGGATCGTAGTTCAAACTGAACGCCACGCCGCTTTCTGTGCCTTGCGCGTCCAATTCAATGGGCAACGAAATCACTTGCCCGCGCGTAAAGCGCGCATTGCCGATGCGCAGCACGGACGCCGTCGCTTCGCCGAATTGCACCGTCGGCGGACTTGTTGGAGCCATGAAGCCGCCGAGCACAAACACCGAATCCAATCCGGCAGCATAGCGTCCCGCCTGCACCCAATCCGACACCGTGATGCGGCCATCGCCCAACATCGGACGCGGCGCACAATCGGCGCGCTGGAATTCGCTGCCCACCGCAGGCGTATCCAGCCCCGCGGCAAACCGTCCCATCTGCACCCAGTCCACAATCGTCACCAAGCCGTTGCCATTGCCGAGCGGTCGCGGCGCAACATCGGCTTCGTAGCCCAATGCCTGAATCGTAAATGGCAACGCCGCCGACACACCGCCACCGGGCGCAGGATTCGTGATCGTGACGGTTGCGGTGTTGGCGCTCGCTACGTCGGTTGCGGAAATCGTCGCGGTGACTTCGGTCGGCGAAACATAACTGGTCGTCCGCGCCGCGCCATTCCACAGCACTTGCGATTCCGGCACAAAGTTCGCGCCCGTCACCGTCAACGTAAACGCATTCGCCCCGGCCAGCAACGCATTCGGGCTGAGGCTGGCGAGCGTCGGCGCAGGATTGTTCACCTGCCCAATCGTCGTCACGGCATCGGGCGTGATGGGAGCGGCTTCGACATTGCCTGCGTTGTCGCGCGCGATGCTGTAGAAGCGATAGCTCTTGCCCGCCTGTCCGGTGAAGGTCGTGCTGGTGTCCGTCGTGCCGCTGAGCAGCGGTTGATACGCGCCGTCGCCCTCGGCATACCAGACATCAAAACTCTGCAAGCCGGAACCATTCGCCGGATCGCTGCCCGACCAACTCACGGTGAACGTGCGCGACGCCGCAGTCGCAGGCAGCGCATTCACCGCGCTGGTCGGCGCATCCGCATCAATCGTGTTCGTGACGGTGTTGGTCGTAATCGGCTCTTCGGTATCGAAGATGATCGTCGCGCTGTTGGCAATAACCGTTCCGGTTTTGACCTCGGCTTTCGGCTGCACGGTGTACGTCACGTAGCCCTGCCCGCGCCCCATGCTGTCATTGGGTGGCAGCAGCCCCTGATCCGCGCCGTTCGGTTGTTCGCCCGTCTTCGGATCGAGCGCCGTCAACGTCCACGTCACCTGCCCCGTAGCGATGTCGAGTCCCGCACTGATGTCCGCCACCAGATTGCCGAGGTCTTCGCCGAGTTGCAGGCGACCTTGATAGAAAGCGCGATTGTCAGGGATGGGAATGCGATATTTGCCGAAGCCGATTTCTTTCAAGCGGAAGGTACGCCAGTCGAGGTTGGGATCAAGCTGGTCGGTGATGCGGATGCGCTGAGCAGCGGCTGAAGCACTTGGCACATTTTCGAAGTTTACCGTGTACGAAAGCGGTTCCCAGCTTCCGACGAATGCTTGAAGTCCTGATCTACTAGGTCCCGATTTATCATTTGGGTCAAGAGCAAGTTTAATAAGCCAGCAAATATTGAAATCCCCAAGACTCGGAAGTGGAAGGGCTAAGATCTCGCAAACATCAAATTTCCGTTTGCAGTAATCGAAATTAGATTGCCCTTTCCCGATGTCTATACCATATGCAATTCCACAGTAAATCGCTGTAAGAGTTAACTCACCAACACATAATGTTGAAAGCACGGGCGCTGCCGCCCCAAGTGTAACGTAACTAGCCACTAGAAATGTTGTGCAGGCAACTATACTTTGTGCTGATGCGACAAAGCATGCATCCCAAAAGTAACAATCTGAAATAAACGTATTCACATACATCTGAACGATATCCCATAGTGGACTTTGGAAGGATTCTCTGCCTCTAGTTGCAGAGTTAGCCAAAGAGAATCTGCGTAGACTGCTTAAAGTTCCTTCCGGCTCAATAAACCCAGCATTCAACAATGCTGTTGAATGAATTTCCCACCAAAGGTCTCTGTTTGTAACAACCCTAGATATTTCAGGGCTGCTTATTTCAGGATGTTTCAGATAAAATAATCTATATATCTCGAATAAGGCAGCATAGAAATTAACCAAGTCATTTTTAGCCATTGGCAAAATTCTTGTTGAAGAAGAGATTGCTTGGCGCGGGTAGTCTTTTATTCGTATTGCAAACCGGAAGCTGCCTCCTGCTTCTATATTTTTTGCGACGAAAAAGTTACTTGTCACTCCATCTTTAGATATTCCAGAATGAGGTTGTTTTGATTTTTGATGCGATAATGGAAAAGCTAAACTCTCCACGCTTACCTGCTCAAACTCAAGATTTAAATTTGACCCAAATTGTGAGGATACGTGAGCATAGGGAATATCAACATTGCTCTTATTAATTGCCGTTAGATAGGCTAGACCTGTTCTATCTGCGCGAGGAGCGAAGTCACCGTTCGCCGTAATTTCAAATCCCATTTTTGTTGCTTGCTCTACAAAAACTGCTTTGGGCAAATTAACTGATGCGGTTGTTTTGCTTAATATTAAATCGTACTCACCGATCTTCATATTACTTAAGAAGAACCGGGCTTTTAGCGTTGAATTGTCTAGTAGCCAAACGCTGTCGGCTAAGATTGAGATATTTCCTTGCCTCAATCTTACAGTCGAGCCATTCTCAAACTTCGCTCCCTTAATCGTAATCGTCACCTGCCCATTATCCCCAATCCGATTCGGACTCACCGAAGTAATCCCAAACGGCACAATCTCCGCCTTGATGCTGTACGGATCGGTCTGCGCGTTCGCAGGCAAATACGCATTGCGCGCGAGGCTGTAATATATGCCTGCTTGCGTGTCGGCAACGACGATTTCCTGATCCGGTTCATACGGGCGATTGAAGAGGAAATCGTAGGCGCTGCGGCTCGGCAGCAATCCGAAGCGCGCATAGAGTTCGTTGGCGGGTTGTTGTGGCTTGTTGTCCCGATTGCCGTCCAGCGTGAAGCGCAAGGTTTCATTGGCGGGCGCATTCACTTTGTAATACCGCTCCTGTCCGAAGCTGAGCGTGCCACTTTGCGCCACGCCGAGCGTCAATTCGGGGACATCCAATTTCACTTTGGCCGAGGACGCACCGGCATTGTTGGTTTCATCGTTTTCGCGGACAAAGTTGCGCACATCGGTACGCACGATGACGTAATACTCACCCGGCAACACAGCAGGCAATACGGCTTCGAGTGTGCCGTTGTATGTGCCTTCCTTGGCGATGTCGCCGATGTGATCTACGCGCCCGATGACCGCGTCATTGCTGTCCCACGTTGTATCTTTGGAAAGATAGACCGCATCCGTCCATTGGCCTACGGCGGGGTTCGTGCCCTGATTCTTCACTGACCATTGAATCGTTGCTTTGTCTCCCGGCGCACCTGTGGCCGGAACGTTGATGGTGCTGACAATCAAATCCGCAGGCGGCGCAAATTGCGACACCATCGGCGTTGCGTCGTAGGCTATGTTGTTCGCCAGATTGTTGTCGGCGACCTGACGGTTGCGATCCGTTTGCACAAAGACATAGAACGGCCCCGTCAGGCCGGGCGGGATGCGCACATCCAGATTCGCATCGTATTTTGCACCTGCGGCCAATGCGCTGTTGTGCGGTAAATGCCCGATGGACAGGTCAGTAGCATCAAAGATTTGGTCAGCGGAGAGATAGACATAATCCGTCCAGGACGAAACATACGGCGCTTGCGTGCCGTTGTTCATGACCGTCCATTTGACGTTGATGAATTGCCCGGAGAAGCCATCACTCGGCGCGTCTACGCTGGTGACAGCAAGATCAGTCGGCGGAATCGTGATGGGGACGGCAAGGAAGTTCGTATTGTTGTCTTCGCGTTGCCCTTCAAACACATGATCAACGTTGAAGAGAAAATCACCGCTGTCGGCCTTCACAATCAAATAATACGTGCCGGGTGTTGCCACAACAGGGATCGTGACTTTCGCCTGATTGGTGTACGAAGCGCCCATGTTGAGCGGCCCGGATTTGCTGGCGAAGGCCAGCCGCGTGGCATCGTTGAGGCTGTTGGTCGGCGAGAAAAACACCGCATCATTCCAGCCGGAGTTGAGCGCGTTCGCTGTCCCGGAATTGCTGACCGTCCAACTCACCGTGACCATTTGCCCGGAGAGCAGATTGCCGACCGGTTGAATGCCCGTCACAGTGAAATCGGGCAGATTGTTTTTGACTGTGATTTTATTGGGGCTGAGCGTGAGGTTGTTGGTTTCTCCGGCACACTCTTCGACGCGATTTTCCGCATCTGTTTTCAGGAAGACAAAGTAATCGCCCTGCGCCCGAATCGGCACAACTACGCTCGTGCTGCGGATGTAGGAATTGTTGGAAAGCACATCACCGATGCGCGAGATTGTGCCTGCCAGCAAAGCCGTCTTTTCGTCAAAGGTCTGCGTCGGGCTGAGATAGA
>CAZWAK010000080.1:0-15630 GCA_964631865.1 uncultured Heliobacteriaceae bacterium
CGAGCGGCTGCACCCAGAGGCTGGAGACGCCATTGCTGGTACGAATGAACGCGACACCACGGCCATCTGGCGTCCAACGAAGTTGCCGGGTATAAGGCCCAGGGAGATCAAAGATTTTCGTGGGTTGTCCTCCTGCAAAGGGAATGAGCGCGAGCTTCCACTGCCCACTCGCTTCATCCAACCGGTTACAGGCGATCAGCTTTCCATCGGGTGAGACGGCGGGCACCCACGACGGCTGCTCGGTCAGTTGGACTGGGTCACCGCCTTCAATCGGCACCTTCCAGAGGGAGTGGTAGTTGACCTCAGGGCTAATTGTCCCGTAGACCACCCATTTCCCATCGGGCGAGCAATGGATGTACCAGACGCCACCACGATTGGTTAATTGTTTTGGATTCCCTCCGTCAATGTCCATCCGCCAGAGGTGATTTATGCCTGTGCGGTTGGCCACCCAAACAACGTAGCGGCCATCAGGTGAGACAGAAGTGAACGAGTTATTGCGAGCATCAACTGACAGTTGCCTGTTCCCAGTGCCATCGGCTGCCATAATCCAGATATTCGGACTGCCACCCGCAATTGAGCCATAAACGATTTTGCCTTCGGGCGTCCAGTCAAGGCCACTCTGTCCATCATTCCTTTCAGCCCCGGAGGTAATCTGTCTGGCGCGGCTCGCATCGCCGCCGGGCGCAACCCAGATATTCAGGAGCCGATCCGTTTGCACTGCGGCGAGAGTCCCGGAATCTGTGGTCAGGCTGAGGTCGGTATAACCGTTCAGGTCATTGATAATCTGTCGCGCCTCGTCCTTCAGAGAGGAAAGCTGCCAGAGCTGAGGCAATCCGTCGGACTGGTTCGGCACGGTCACGATCAGGCCGCTGCCGTCTGCCAGCCACCCGATCCGTCCGATATTCCATCCCCCCCAGCGCTGAGAAGTCATGGGGATTTCCGCGCCATCTGCGACACGCACTCCAATTACATTCGAGTAAACACTCCCTGAGTAATTCTGGTTACCGCAGGCAATCATGCTGCCATCTGGCGACCAGGCTGGCCCGCTGGGATTCAGTAAATTGGGCAGCCTGCGCGTGAAGAGAAGCTTCTCTTCGCTGCCATCCGTATTGGCTACCACCAAGGCGTCTCCCCCTGGACTGGCAGGATAACGGCGCACAAAGGCTAAACGCTTGCCATCAGGAGAGAGTGTGATAGGGCCACTGACATTGACAAGCAATTTTCTCTCCGTGCCTCCCAACACGGGCGCTTGATAGAGCACGCCTGCAACTGGCTCATCTGATTCATACCTGACGTAGTAAATCACGCTGCCATCACGCGAGAAGGTGATTCCCCGGTAGCTTACCGCAGCCGGCGGCACGATCTGGACATTGCTGGCAATGGTCACCTGGCTCAGCCACAGGCTCTGCTGTCCTGCCTCATCTATCGCATAGACTACATATTTGCCATCCGGCGAAATGGCAGCGCGTGTAGCTTTGCCGGTGTGCGTGAGCCGTGTGATCTTTAGCACCGGATTGGCGGTAGGCGCGTTGTTCTGGCCGATCAATTTGTAGAGCCAGAAGCCCAGCCCGCCCGCCAGCACAAGCATTGCCGCCAACGACAGAGCAACGCCGCGTTTGTGGCGCTTGAGTTCGGAGAGGATGATTCCGGCGCTGGAAATGGTGCGAGGTTCTACCGCGTCGTCGGTGGCAGGAGCGGACACGCCGACAGGTGGGGTGGTTTCGAGGGGTTGTTTGCCGCGCAGCTTCGCTTCAATTTGCAATTCTTGTTTGAGGTCTTGGAGGTCGTGCAGCAGGTCGTTGCTGTGCTGATAGCGTTGCGCGCGGTCTTTGCACAACGTCTTGCTGACGATGCGTTGCAATTCAGGTGGCACCGCTTCATTTTGTGTGGGGAGCGGCGCGGGTTCTCGATCCAGAATCGCGGCGACTTGCTCGAACATGTTTACGCCCTCAAACGGACGCTGGCCCGCGAGCATTTCGTAGAGCACGACGCCGAGGCTGAAAATATCCGAGCGCGCATCTACCTTTTCACCACGCGCTTGTTCGGGCGACATATACCTGACCGTGCCCATCACTGTGCCGGGAATCGTGGATTGGGGATTGGCCTGCGGGTCTTGCGCTAACGTGTCAGCCACTTCATTCCGACTTCCGACTTCCGTCAATTTTGCCAACCCAAAATCCAGCACCTTCACGAGTCCATCCGGGCGCAGCATGATGTTTTCCGGCTTGATGTCGCGGTGGATGATCCCGGCGGTGTGCGCCGCATTCAAGGCGCTCGCCACCTGCGTCGCCACATCGAGCGCCTCGCGTAACATCATTGGCGCGCCTTTCATCTGCTGGCGCAACGTCTGTCCTTCGATGAACTCGGTGGCGATGAAATGGAGCCTGTCGGCTTCGGTCTGAACCTGGCCGATCTCGTGAATCGTGAAGATGTTGGGATGGTTGAGGGCGGAGGCAGCGCGCGCTTCTCGCTCAAAGCGGCGTACCCGCTCGGCGTCTTGGGTGAACCGGGTCGGCAGCAGCTTGAGCGCGATCTTGCGACCGAGTTGTGTGTCCTGCGCCAGATACACTTCCCCCATTCCGCCTTTGCCTAATGGCGCGAGAATGCGGTAGTGACTGATCCGTCGTCCAATGATTTTCTTGGCCTGATCGTCCGCCAGCATCTCCGCCGCGATCTGTGCCGGGATCAATTTGGCAGTGGTTTCTGCATCCGCTGCCAGCAGCGACTCGACTTCGCGGCGCAGTTCCGCATCCCCGCCACAAGCCTGGTTGAGGAATGCGGCACGCTCTTCCGTCTTGCGCTCCAACGCGGAGCAAAACAATTGGTCAATTTGTCGCCAACGTTCAGGTGTCATCAGTTGCGGCTCAGTTCGCGATGTAGCCAGGCTTTGGCCAGCCGCCATTCGCGCATCACGGTGACGGGCGAAACTTTCAGCACTTCGGCGGTCTCTTCCACGCTCAGCCCGCCAAAAAAGCGCAATTCCGCGACTTGGCTTTTTCGCGCATCCTGCGCGGCCAATGCACGCAGCGCATCATCCAGCGCGAGCAAGTCCGCCGTCTGTTCATCCGACACCGCCAGGGCTTCATCAAACGACACACGCTGTGCGCCGCCACCGCGTTTGGCGTAGTTGCGACGGCGCGCGTAGTCCACCAGAATGATGCGCATCAAGTTGGCTGCGACGGCGAAGAAATGCGCGCGGTTCTGCCATTGCATCGCTCGCTCATTGACCAGCTTGAGGTAGACTTCGTTGACCAGCGCCGAAGTTTGCAGCGTGTGGCCGAGGCGTTCGCGTCCCAGGTAGTGATGGGCGAGCCGCCGCAGTTCGTCATAGACCAACGGCATTAACTGATCGAGGGCGGCGCGATCTCCGTTCCCCCAGGCGATAAGCAGATCGCTGATTTCCTCTGCGGAAGGTGTCATCCTTGCTCCTTCTTCGGCGGTTTGGCTTGATCTGTGGACGGCGCGGATTATAGCAGCCATACATTCTCCCAACCAGCGTCCAGCGATGCGCGGAAAAGATTTTTCCAGCGCGTGATAGGTTTGCGCCCCATTTCCCGCATGAGCCAATGAGGGGGAATGAAAAGCCATCCTCCTCGAAACCGCCGAAGTATGTCATCGCACGACCCAGGCCGCTGCGATGAAACCATAATGGTCGGAGGTGACAGACTGTCACGCTCCGCCAGATTGCCAGGAGTCCCTATGAAAAAATATGCTTTTCCCGTCATCTCACTCTTTTGTTTCTTGTTCTTCGGGAACGTCCGTCAGGTTGCCGCGGATGAAGTGACCAAGTGGAATGAAACCGCCACCAGGATCGCTAACGAATCCGGTTTGGCTGGCAACCCGCTCTTCGAGTCGCGGGTGTATGCGATGATGCATGCTGCCATCCATGACGCCCTCAACTCGATTCACCGCCGCGCTTACCCGTACGCCCTGTACACGCCCGTCACGCCGCAGGCTTCCCCCGAAGCCGCTGTCGCCTCCGCCGCGTACCTGGTGCTGCAAGATCAGTTCCAGCGGCTCACTGCGTTTGGCTTTCCTCCGCAACAAGCACCGCTTGACGCAGCCTACAACGACTCGCTCAAGCGGATTCCAGATGGTCTCGCCAAGACCAGAGGAATTTTCATCGGCAGGCTGGCCGCTACCGTCATTCTGGCCGTACGGGTCGCGGATGGATGGGACAAAAAAACCGTCCTCGATTTCAATTATCCGCAAGGAACCGCGCCCGGCGAATACAAGTTCACGCCGCCGTTCGACTTTGCCTTTTTGCCGCAATGGGGCGAGGTCACGCCTTTTGTGCTGCGCGATGCCGCGCAGTTCCGTTCGGGGCCTCCCTACGCCATTCGGAATCGGCGGTACGCTATGGATTTCGATGAGGTCAAACGACTCGGCGGCAATGGGACGACCACGCCGAGCGCGCGCACGTCGGAGCAGACCGAGATCGCGTTGTTCTGGGTGGAAAGTTCGCCGCAGCAGTGGAATCGCATCGCCCGCACCGTCGCCGCAGCCGAAGGATTGACGCTGTGGGAAACCGCGCGGCTCTTGGGGCTGCTCAACTTCGCTCTGGCTGACGGGTATATCGGTACCTTCGATACCAAATATCACTACAATTACTGGCGACCCATCACCGCCATACGCGAGGCCGCAACGGATGGCAACCCTTTGACCAGCGCCGACCCGACGTGGACGCCTCTGGTGGATACGCCGCCCATTCCTGATTATGACTCGGGGCATGCGGTCGAAGGCGGCGCGGCGGCGCAGGTGCTGAGGCGATTCTTTGGCACGGACTTCATCCGTTTTCGGACTTGCAGCACGACGCTTCCGGCAGGCCGCAACTGCAACGATTCGTCGCCCGTGCTGCGTTCGTACCGGAGCTTTTCCGAGGCGGCAGACGAGAATGGCCTCTCGCGCATCCTCGTCGGCTTTCACTTCCGCAAGGCCGTCAACGAAGGAATCGAACACGGACGCAGGATTGGCAATCGTGCCGTCAACCAGTTTCTGCGCCCGCTGCATTGATCGCATCGCACTGCAACCTGGGGAAAAAATCAAACGCCCTTCACTGAGGAAATTCTCGGTGAAGGGCGATGTACTCGCGCGGGATGGTTTCGCTATTTACTGGCCCGTGCGACCGGTATTCCCGCGTCGGCCTGTGCTGCGTGACGGTGTGGTGCCGTTGGCGCGTTCGGTCGGGAAGAGTTCGAGGATCGGATACCACGTGCCTTCACTGGCGAACGGCACATACTCGAAGCCGCGTCCGAACGGATCATCGGTGCGCTTGGTCATGTAGTTGATGCCGAGCGCGGAGTAAATCGTCGCCGCGATGTCTTCGTATTGCGCGGGACGATTTTGCGACCAACCCGGCTCCTGCACGTTGTCGCCCGATGCGGTCGTCGCGCCGATCACTTTGCCGCCTTGCACGCCGCCGCCGGCGAAGACTGCGAAATGCTGGAAGTAGTGATCGCGTCCCGCCTGTCCAGTCGTGCTGCCGACCGTGCGACCGAATTCACCCATCGTCACAACGAGCGTTTCATCCAGCAGCGTGCCGCCATTGACGCCCGGCGACGCGGCCAAATCATCCAGCAACGCCGCCAGCCCCAAATCCAGGCGCAAGCATTGGCCGTGCAAACGACCGATGTCCGTGTTGTCGTAGATGTCGTCGTGATGATCCCAGCCGCCGAAATTCACTTGCACGTAGCGCGTGCCTTGATTCGATTTGATGAGGTTGCGCGCCACGATCAACGAATTGCCAAACCCATTGTTCGTCGCCGTTGTGCCGTTGAACGTGTAGCCGCCGTAGCGTTGCTGTTCGTCGGCGGTGAACTTGAACACGGCATCCACTTCGGCGTTGTACATCATATCTTTCGAGCGGTCATAAAAGCCGGCCAGCGTGCTGACATCCGCGCCGAGTGGTGAGTTGGTGCGATAGTTCGCGTCAATCGTTTTCAGAATGTTGTAGCGCGCCTCGAACGTGGTTTGCCCGTCGGCGTTCGCCAAATTGCCGAGACCGTTCGGGTCCGCCGTCACATCAAACGGCGCGTGCAGGCCGTTGAAATAGCCTGGGCCGACGATGTCGCCGCCTGTGTTGAGCGAAACAAACACGGGCAGCTTTTGATTCGATTTGCGTTGCGGCTCGAATTCCAGCGACACCACGCTGCCCATATTCGGCGCGATTTTCCCCAAAGCAGAACTGGGACTGCGCGCAATCTGCGTCCAGGTTTGTTGCAGCGGATGCACGAGCGCGGGCGCACGCAGGTTGCGGACGATGGCCAGGCGCGTCGTCAGCTTTTCCGCGAGTTTCGGCATCAACCCTTGCGGAAACGAAATGCCGTTGTAGGTCGTCGGATTGAAATTGCTCGGCGTCCACGTGCCGACTTTCAAATCGAACGTGTCCATGCTGCTCGGCGCACCGGTCAGCAAAATAAAAATGCAGTTGCGCGCGGTGCTTTTCAAATGCAGTTGCGCTTCGGCTTTGGCTTCGGATGTGAACAGCGGCCACATCATGGCCCCCGTCACGCCCGCGCCCGCCAATTTGAAAAAGCTGCGCCGACCAAGCATCGGTACGTTCGGGGAGTCGCTCAGAATCGAGACCGGCTGCGCGGCGCGCTCCGGTCTGCAAACGTCACAAAGATGTCCGTAGTGATGATGATTTGCCATGCGTGTGCCTCGGATGTTTGGTCTAGTAGTTGAAGATAAAGTCCATTTTGTTCAGCAGCGCCCATTGAATCGCTTCGGCAGCTTGACGACGTCCGAGCGTGCCGAATTGCGGCAGCAGCGCGTTGATTTCATCGGTCGTCGGATTGCGCGAGAGCGTGTTCAGATACAACTGCGTGATGATGTCCTGCGACGAACGATTCGCGTCGGCCAACAGCTTCGAGACCGTCGAACCCGCGTTGGCGTTGTGAATGCGTTGCATCACAAAGTTGTTATTCATCAGGTTCAGCGCCTGCATAATCGAAGGCTCCAGCGAACGCGGCTTGACGTCGCGGTCGCCGCGAATGAACGAGTTGAGGAAGCTGGACGCAGCCCCAGCGGTGCGTTGCGGCTCGACTGTATCGGGCAACTGCATCGCCCAATTCACCGTCCAGGTGTTCGCGCCCAACGTGTCGCGCATTTGATACGTCACGCCAATGCTCGTGGCCTTGATAATCGCATCGTGAACCTCTTCGGCATCCAACCGGCGCACGTATTTGCGGGCGTAGTACGGAATCATCGAGAGGTTCCAACTGCCGGGATATTGCGCTGAGAGTTGATAGGCGCTGGATTTGACAATCGTCGCAATCAACGTGCGCAGGTTGTAATTGTTCTGGATGAAATTGTCGGCGAGGGCTTCGAGCAACTGCGCATTCGCCGGTTGCAACGACCAGCCGCTGGGCAGCGTCGCATTTGGATCGAGCCGGTCAGGGTCGAACGTGTTCGAGGGCGAAACCAGCGCCTCGACCATCATCTTTTCCCAAACATAATTCACCGCTGCGCGCGCGAATTGCTTGTCGGCGGTAATCAAGCGTGCCATCGCCTGCCGCCGATTTTCGCCCGCGTTCACGCCGCCGTTGCCGTTCAAAATGTAGCGCGGCGCAATCGAAGTCTTGCCGTTGATTGGATCGCGGTTCGGACGATTGCCGGAATTCGTGTTCAGGTTGTATTCGCCGTTTGCCAGTTCCGACACGATGTATTTCGCATACAGAGGTTGCGCCGAAACGACTTGCCGTTGGCGCTGCGTGCGCGCATAAAACGCCGCCATGCCCCAGGCCTCTTCGCGCGTTCGTTTCGATCCCCACAAATTGACTTCTTCCAAATGCCCGCGTCCGTTGTGGCAGAGCAAACAATCCAGCGTGTTGATGCCGAGAAACATCCCCGCCGTGTTCACCGCCGTGCCGTCCATCGTGTCCTGCCCCGTGCGCGGCCCCATCGGGATGATGCCGCCGACGATAAAATTCGTTTCGCCCGCGACGAAGTTGTCGCCGCTGTTGGCAATCATCTCGGTGGCCATTTGCGCGTAGCTTTTGTTGCTCGCAATCGAACTCTTGATGTAGTTGTAAAACGCATCGCGCCCGCCCGTGTAGCGTTGCACATTCGTCGCGCGCGCCGTGTTGCGAAACAGATCGCCAAAGAACATCGTCCATTTGTCAATGAACTCCGGCGTGCCGATCAACGAATCCACGAGCGCGTCGCGTTTGTTCGCGTTCGTGTCCGCGAGAAACGCTGTGACGGCATCGGCGGACGGAATGCGCCCGGTCAAATCGAGCGTGACGCGGCGGATGAATTCTGCGTCGGACGCAAGTGGCGCGGATTGAATATTGTCGCGCGCCATCTTGTCGAAGAGGATGTTGTCAATGAAGTTTTTGCGCGGCATGTCCTGCGGCGCGACGGTTTGCGCATCCGATTCCAACAGCGCGCGGCTGACAGTTTCCGTCACTTGCGCAAGTTGTTCGCGATGGCGCGCGAGGGCTTGTTTAGCCGTTTCGGGCTGGCGCAGGAACCCGCAATCATCGCGCGTGGCTTTGCCATCGAACGGGTCCTCAGCTTGCGGAGCCAAAGCCGCTTGCGAAGTGAACTCCGCGCGGTAGATCGCGCCCGCCAACATCGTCACGACAAACAGCAACGCTACGAATCGTTTCAACCGATGGGCAGAGGAACGAGCGCCGGTTTGGTCTTGCGCGCTATTCATTGGCATAAAGTCTTCCTCCTGTAAATGTCAGAATCGCAAAGGAATAAAGTCCAGGAAACAAATCTCGTGTGAGCTGCGAGACGGTCGTAAGAGTGAGGGGTTGCCGCTTTGGTCGAAATATTTTTGCCGGGATGGTTTGGGGTAGTTGGCCTGCCGCTCATTCGTCGCGGAATTGAATCGTCGTGTGCGAACCATCGCAATACGGTTTGTTCGCCGACGCGCCGCAACGACAGAATGCAGTGGTCTTGCTTTTCAAGCTTTCATTGCCGTTTTTGTCTTTGACCTTCAACGTGCCGTAGATGAGCAGCGGCCCGTTTTTCAGCACTTCGACGCGCGTGGCCACCGTCTCTTCGGCAGTTTGATCCGCTGCGTCGTTCATAAAATACGACAGCGCGCCGGACGGACATTGCTTGACCTGTTCGATCAAGCGCGCCGTTTCTGCGCTTTGAATCTTGATCCAGGGACGCTCGCGCGGTTGGAACACTTCGGGCAAACCGCGCACGCAAATTGCCGAGTGAATGCAGGAGTTGGGTTGCCAAACGATGGTGACTTCGCCGTTTGTATAATGTTTCGGGGTATCAGACATAGAACTCTCCTCAAAAAAGGTAGCGCGATTTGCCAAATCGCGTTACGTACTGCTCAAAGTAGCGCGATTTGCCAAATCGCGTTACGTGCCGCTCGCGGACAGATGTTTTTCGTAAGCTTTGGTGTCGAGAATCGCCTTGACCTCGTGGACGAGGGCTTCGAGTTCGTCATCAGTATTGAAGAAATGCGGGCCGACGCGAATGCCTGCGCCGGGGCGATAATCCACCAACATATCGCGCGCCGCGAGTTCTTTCACGACTTCGCCTGCAAACGGCACATCCAAAATCACCGAGCCGCCACGCTGTTCCGCCGGACGCGGCGAATTGATGCGCCAGCCTTGTTCTTCCGCGAGTTCAATCAGCCGCGTCGTTTGCCGCACGGACTTCGCGCGAATCCGTGCGACGCCGACTTCATGGATGAGGTCGTACCCGCTCTCCGCCGCGTACAACGCCGGAATCGCAGGCGAGCCGTGCAAGTAGCGATGAATGTCTGTCGCGTACTCCATCTCCGCGGCAAACGCGAACGGTGCGCGATGCGCGGCCCAGCCCGTGACTTTGGGCTGAAACTTCGTGTGCAAATCCGGGCGCACATACAACCAGCCCGCGCCGGGGCCGCCACACAACCACTTCACGGAACCGCCCGTCGCAAAATCCACGTTGAGTTCGGTCACATTGAACGGAACCGTGCCTGCCGATTGATAGGCGTCGAGGATCACGTACGCGCCGACCGCGTGCGCTTTCTCGATGATGGCGGCGACATCCTGAATGTAGGCGCTGCGAAACAGCACGTGCGAAATCGGCACGAGCAACGTGTCTTCGTCAATCGCGTCGAGCATCCGTTCGGTGTCAATCGTGATGCCGTCATCGCTCGGCACGGTCACGATGCGTGCGCCCGCAGCCTTCGCGTGCGCTTCGTACACATACATCACCGACGGAAAATTCATCGCTTCGTAGACGATCTTGTTGCGCTTGCCCGTGAGATCAAAGCACGAGAGCAGCAGCGATTGGCAGACCGAAACATTTTGGTGCATCGCCACCGTGCCGGGCGCAGCGCCGATGATGCGCCCGATCTTGTCGCCGACTGTAATCGGCATCTCCCACCAACCTTCTTCCCAAGCCCGAATGCCGCGCGTTGCCCACGTTTCGGCGTAATCGTGCATACGTTGAAACGTCGCCTGCGGCATCGCGCCGAGCGAGTGATTGATGAGGTAGACCGTTTTGTCGAGAATCGGAAACTGCGAGCGATAGGCTAGTAATTCGTCCATAGATTTCACCTTGTGGCAACGAGCGAAGAGAGTGGTGTTTCAGCTTGTTCGAGGCAATCGAAGAAGCGGGCGCAATCGTCAAAATCCGGCACGATATGGCGCGCGCCATTGCGCTGCAACGTTTCCGCGCGCGCGTCCGCCGCGATGCCCACAAACGCCAACCCCAGATTTGCCGCTGTGCGCACGTCCCACAAGCCATCGCCAATCGAAACGATTTTGTCAAAGCGCGTGCGACTGTACCGCTGCGAAGCACGTTCGATGGCCGCAGTCACAATCGTTTCGCGCGCCGGGCCGTCTTCCGCAAAACCTGCGGGTTTGTCGAGCAAAGCGATGCCCGCCGCGCGCAATTTCATCTCTGCCGAAGCGCGCCAACAACCCGTCGCTACCGCCAGCACCCAATCGCGTTTTTCGGCGAACTGCACCAGCATTGCCGCTGCTCCTGCGACTTCTGCAAACAAGCTGGCATCCGCCGCGTGCTGTTCGTGCAGCAACGCGACGAACTGCTCGCGCAACGCCGTTTCTTCGTGCTCGTGCGGATGGCGCGCGAATTGTAGTTGATAGAGATGCTGCGTCAAACCCGTGTCGCTGATATGCACACAGCCAGCCCAATCGGCTTCCTGCGACGGCATGCCAAGAGCCGCCAGTGCGCGCTCAAAGCAGCGATGATCCACCCAACTCGTATTCGTCAACGTGCCGTCAATATCGAAGATCGCCAGTTTCATTCAAGTCTCCGTCAGTAACGTGCGCGCTTCCCACAATTCGGGGAAGAACTTTTTGTCGAGCGTATGTTTGAGATACGACGCGCCACTGCTGCCGCCCGTGCCGAGCCGCGTGCCAATCGTGCGTTCGATCATTTGAATATGCCGCAACCGCCAACTCACCAGCAGTTCGTCGAACTCGGTCAGCCGTTCGCAGACATCAATCCAATCGCGGTATTTGTGCTCTTCTTGATAAAGTTTGAGGATTGCCTGCGCGCGGGCACGAAACTGTTCTTCGGCGGTGGCTTCGGCTGTCACATCCGTCATCGCCCCTATCGCCCCTATCGCCGTGAAGAACACATCGCGCAACGATGGCTCACGCAACCGGCGTTCGAGTTTCACGCGCATTGCGGGCACAGGTTGGTGATGCTGCAACAGCTTTTCGTCCTTCAGCCCACACAAGAATTCCAACTCGCGAAACTGCTCCGATTGAAACCCGCTCGCCGGTCGCAAGCGTCCGCGAAACGCGAGGAAATGCGTAGGCAACATCGTTTCCAGAATCGTGAACTGCTCGACCAGCACGCGCATAATTTCGGTGCAACGCCGCAACAATCGCGCCGCTTCGTACACCGCATCGCGTGAGTTCGGGTCTTGCGCCGCCGCGTGAAAATTGGCCACCACCGCGTCAAGCTCGTGCAGCAATTGCTTGAACCACAGTTCGTAGGTTTGATGAATGATAATGAATAACAACTCGTCGTGATGCGGCGGATCGGATTGCGGCTGTTGCAAGCCGATGAGTTCCGGCACGCGCAAATATTCGCCGTAGGTCAATTTATGGAGAGTGGACTCGTGCATGTTTGCGGATGTTATCACAGCCGGAAAGCGTCATTACAACCACTTGATCCATCGGAAAAAAATAATCAGCCCCAACACAATCATTACCATTGCAGTCAACGCCGCATAATAGCCGTACGTCCATTTGAGTTCGGGCATGTGCTCGAAGTTCATGCCGTAGATGCCGGAGATCAACGCGGCGGACATCAGGATGGTGGAAAGCGCGGTCAGGCGTTTCATCACCATATTCATACGATTGCCTTGCAGCGACAAATACACGTCCATCGTTGAGCCGAGCAAGTCGCGCAGGTTGTCAATCATATCGGCGACGCGGATCAGATGATCGTAGATGTCGTGAAAATAGTACGACACTTCGCGCGTGAAAAGCGGTTGTTCGCGGCGCAGCAGAATGTTGAAGACATCGCGCAGCGGCGTCACCGAACGGCGCAATTGCAACAGATGCTTTTTGATGCGGAAGATGTCTTCAATCGTTTCGGTGGCATGGTCGTTGAAGAGCAAATCCTCCATCTCGTCCATCTGATCCGACATCGCATCCAGAATCGGAAAGAACTCATCCACCACCGCATCAATCATCAAATAGGCCAACAACCCCGAACCTTGCTCGGCCAAATCCGTCCAATTGCGCCAGAGCCGTTCGCCGTCCGCGAGCGCCTTGATCGGGCGATGATGCACGGTGACGACGTAATTGGAGCCGAGAAACAAACTCAGTTCGCGCAAGTGCAACTCCTTGCGTTCGGTCAACTCAGCTTCGTACAACACGATGAAATAATAGCCGTGATAGTCTTCAATCTTCGGGCGTTGATGGGCGTTCTGACAATCTTCGATGGCGAGGCGATGAAAGTCGAATTCTTCGCGCAGACATTCCAAATCGGCGGGCGTCGGCTGGCTGACATCTACCCACAATGTGTGTTGTGGGTTCGCACGCAGTTGACTGATCTCATCGGGGTCGGGAACGGGCGTGAATGTTTTGTGATCTTGATGCAGAAGTAAGGTCGAAATCATAGGCGAATCATCATTTTTTTCTGATAGCTGGAATATTGGAGTTTACATAATTTACAAATGCCCGGTTGTATGCAACACTGAGCGCGGTTTGAATATTAAATCTTCTTCATTTCGTTTTGCTGCATAGATTGTCGTAGTCCTTCGGCTGAAGTTCAACGGCTGTCTTGGGAAGAAACACAAAAAGTTGTCACGATTGCAAAGCAAAGAGCCAATAGCATTTGCGCCCTCGGAAAGCTTGATGCCATTGGCTCAGTTGTGAACAGCTTGCTGAGCAAAATGCGCTACAGAAATCTGTCTTGTCTTAGGAAAGACGTAGCGCACGGACGAAGGGTTTTCACTTTTTTTGCTCAGCCCCACATTCTCGGAGAGAAATCATGCTCCCTCGTGCTGTTGCGCGCCACCCCGCGCTCTCGCTGGTGATCCCATTATTCAATGAAGAGGAAAGCTTGCCCCTCACGGTCACAGCAATTTTCAAAGCGTTAGGTGACGACCCGGACTTCCTCGAATTGGTGCTCGTGGACGATGGCAGCCGCGATCAAACGGCAGAACTCGCCCAACAATTTGCTGCCGCTGACGCGCGCATTCGTTTGGTCAGGCACGAGCGCAATCGTGGTCTGGGCGCGGCGATCCGCACGGGACTCGCGGCTGCCGAAGGCGAGTTGATCCTGTACACCGACGCCGATTTGCCGTTCGATTTCCAATTGATTCCAGAATTGCTCAAGCGGGCGCACCCGAACAACATTGTCATCGGCTGTCGCAACAATCGCGGCGAAGGCGGGCGACGCTGGTTGCTGTCGAAAGGCTACAATGTGCTGTGCCGGTTGGCGCTCGGCGTCTGGGTGCGCGATGTCAATTTTGCGTGTAAGCTGTTGCCACGCGCGGCGGTGCGGCGGATGAATTTGCAGGCCGAAGGATCGTTCATTGATGCGGAACTGCTGCTCGAAGCCCGTCGCCTCGGTTATGAAATTGTCGAAATGCCGATGACCTATTATCCTCGCACGGTCGGAGAATCCACCTTGTCGCGCCCGCGCGTGGTGTGGGGCATCCTCGAAGAAATGTTCCGGTACTTCCTGCGCCATGCCTTCGCTCACTATGAAGTCGCTGAAGAAGCTAATTCTCAACGCCGATGATTACGGCGCGTGCGAAGCCGTCAATACGGCGGTCGAAGAATTAGCGTTGGCGGGACGGTTGGGCGGCGTGTCGGTTTTGGCGAATGGAGAAGAATGGCAATCCGCTGTCACATTTTTACGACAACAACCCCAGATCAGCGCGGGCATTCACTTGAATTTGATCGAAGGGTCGCCCGTCGCGTCGCCTGACCCGATGCTGCTCGGACGCGCCGGAAACTTTTTGCCGCGAATGGCGTTGCTGGGGCGGTGGTTAGCGCATCCGCAAGCCGTTTCACAAGCGGTCGAACGCGAATGGCGCGCGCAAATTGAACGTTTACTACAAGCCGGTGTGCGGCTTACTCATGCGGACAGTCATCAACATTTACACGCCTTTCCGTGGGCGTTTCGTCTTGCCGTCAAGCTTTGTCAGGACTACGGCATTCCGGCCTTGCGGATGCCGCAGGAACGCAATGCCATTGCCGCACGACAGGGAACGGCTTGGTTGTTGCGGGCGAATTTGAGGCTGGCGCGACGATGGACGCCGCTCGGTTCCTTGCGTTGCAACGATCATTTTCTGGGGTTCAAGCGGGCGGGCGGCTATGGGGTGACGGAGTTGTTGGCGGATTTGCCGCATCTGTCGGAGGGCGTGACGGAATTGGCGTTGCATCCGAGCACCAGGAATTACTTTCCCTACCCGACTTTACGGGGCAAGGATGAGCGGGATGCGGTGTTGAGCGACCGTTTTCAATCTGAATTAGACCGGCTCCAGATTTCATTGACGAGCTGGCAAAACATCTGACGATTCGCACAAAAAGAAAAGCCAGGCAGGCTACGGTTCTGGAAAAGCATAGCCTCCTGGCGTGGTTTGACTACGCGATGGAGCGAGAAAAAATTTCTGCGCCCGCTCGGTTGTCTTTTCTCATGACGAGGCAGCGCAGCATTTGGTTGTGTTTTTTTTCGCTCAGTCCGCCTTTTTCCGAAAGGAACACGCTGTGTTGCGATCTTTGCAGGCAGCTTCAAACTGCCTGACACAATCGTCTGGCCGGTTCTGGCTCATCCTGGGCATCACGATTTTCTTATTGTTTGCCAATCTGCATCGGGGCGATTTGGCAGGCTACGACGATGCCGTGTATGCGCACGAAGGCAAAGAGATGTTGCGGAGCGGCGACTGGGCGAATGTCTGGCTGAACGGCAAGCTGGATTTCGACAAACCGCCGCTGTTCATCTGGCTCGAAGCGATTTCGTTCGGGCTGCTGGGCGTGAGCGATTTTGCGGCCAAATTCCCTTCGGCTCTGCTTGGCTTGGCGACGGTCGTATTGGTGTATTGCGTGACGCGCGAATTGACGGACGATCCCTGGCTGCCAAGTCTGGCGATGCTCGTGCTGGCCTCGACGCAATACTTTCTCAAATATGCGCAACACGCGATGACCGACGTGCCGTTCACGTTTCTCTTCA
>CAZWAK010000080.1:15730-32004 GCA_964631865.1 uncultured Heliobacteriaceae bacterium
CTGCAATACCAGTGGTACGGCGATGCTTTTGTGCAGCATCATTTTTCGTACACGGCGGAAAATGCGCGCTCCATTGATCCACAACGCGGCTGGCGTTGGTTGCTGGGCTTGGGCGAGTATCCGTTTCTGCTCGTGAAATTGTATTGGCCCTGGCTGCCGTTGTTGTTGGGCGGAATCGTGCTGACGCTACGAAGCTTGCGTCAGACTAACACCGAACGACTGTTCGGACTGGACAAAGAAGCGCGCTGGTTGCTGCTGCTGTGGATCGTTGTCGTCATACTGCCGTTCAGCCTCATTCAGCACAAAGTTCTGCGCTACATTTTACCGGCCTTTCCGGCGCTGGCGATTTTGTCGGCGCTGGCGTGGCAACGTTGGATTCCGGCACGACGCTTGGTCAGTAGCTTTGCTGTTGTTTGCGTGTTGCTGAGCTTGAGCGTGCTCTTCATCAGCGTTTCTTCCAGTCACCGCTTGCGCGCCACAGAGATTCGCCCGCTGGCATTATTGGCGGATGAATCGTTGCCGCCCGCACAACCGATTCTTTTGTACACCGATGGCCCGGCGCGCTGGGATTACCTGCACCAAATCATCTGGTACACCGACCGACGCGCGCAGATGCTGACCAACGTGGCGCAGACGCTGTGTCACTTACAGCAACCGTCCGTGGTCATCGTGGATCGCACCACGTATCAACAACATCTACAAACTCAACCGCAAGACCTGGAAGTATTAGGTCAAACGTCCACTCTGATTTGTGTGCGGCGTAATCCTCTATCGCAGAGTTTCACTGCCGATGCCAAATTACCACCGAAAACAAACGCTTGCGACTAATGCAAGCCAGGATGACCCTATGCAACCTGTTTCCTCTACCGAAACCATACCGAGTATCACGGTCTTTTTTCCCGCGTACAACGACGAAGGCTCCATTGCGCCGCTGGTGCAAAGGGCGCTCGCCTTGTTGCCTCAACTGACACCTGATTACGAAGTGATCGTTGTGAATGACGGCAGCCACGATGGAACCGCCGCCGTGCTCAACGCCCTCGCACAAACAGAACCGAAGCTGCGCGTGATTCATCATCCGAGCAATCGCGGCTACGGCGGCGCGTTGCAAACGGGCTTTGGACAGGCGACGAAAGAGCTGGTCTTTTACACCGATGGCGACGGGCAATATGACGTGGACGAATTGGCCGCGCTGCTGCCGTTGCTCCGCGATGACGTGGAGGTTGTGAACGGCTACAAGCGCAAGCGCGCGGACAGGCAGCGCCGCATCGTGCTCGGCGGGATTTATCAACGGCTCGCGCGGACGTTGTTCGGCTTGCCGATCCGCGACGTGGATTGTGATTTTCGCCTGCTGCGGCGACACGTGCTTCAAAGCATTGAACTGCATTCGACCAGCGGCTGCATTTGCACCGAGATGATTTACAAGCTGCACGCGGCGGGCGCGCGCTTTGCGGAAACGCCCGTGCATCATTACGCGCGGCTGCACGGACAATCGCAATTCTTCACGCTGCGCCGCGTCGCGCGAACCGCAGTGGATTTCTTCGCGCTCTGGCTGAAACTGGTCGTCAAACCGCGCCTCACCTTCAGCCCTGCGACACAACGCAAACACATCATCACCGAACGAGGATGAAGCTATGCCCCACAATCATTATCGAGGTCGTTCCGTTTTGATTACCGGCGGCCTGGGATTTATCGGCAGCAATCTGGCGCGGCGTCTGGCGGCGTTGGACGATGTCGAAGTCGCTGTCGTGGACGCGATGTTGCCCGATCAAGGCGGCAATTGGTGCAACCTCGATGGCCTCACCGACCGCGTCAACGTTCACGTTTCCAGCATCGGCAACGAAGCCACGATTTATCATCTGGTCAGCGGCGTGGATTACATTTTCAACCTCGCCGGCAGCACGAGCCACATTGATTCGATGCAGCGTCCGCGACACGATCTGGAACTGAATTGCGCGGCGCAATTGACGTTGCTCGAAGCCTGTCGCCATTTCAATCCGCGCGTCAAAATCGTGTTCACCAGCACGCGACAAGTCTATGGCAAACCGCTTTACCTGCCCGTAGACGAACAGCATCGCGTTGCGCCGCCCGACATCAACGGCATTCACGAACTCGCGGCGGAAAATTATCACCTGCTCTATCACCGCATTTACAGCTTGCGTTCGGTCGTGCTGCGGCTGACGAATGTCTACGGCCCGCGCCAATTGCTCGCGCACAATCGGCAAAGCTTCATCGCGTGGTTTATTCGGCAGGCGATGGACGGCGAAGTGATTGAGTTGTTCGGCGAAGGACGCCAACGCCGCGATTTGAATTACGTGGACGATGTCGTAGATGCGCTGCTCCGCGCGGGGGCGAGCGAAGAGGCGGAAGGTGAGATTTTCAACCTCGGCGGCGTAGAACCGATCAGCCTGGCGGAATTGGCCGAAGAATTGATTGCGCAAACCGGCTGCGGTTCGGTGCGCGCCGTGCCGTTTCCGCCCGAACGCCAACTCATTGACATCGGCAACGTGTATTCGAGCTATCAGAAAATCGAAACCGCGCTGGGCTGGCGTCCGCATACCACGCTGCGCGACGGCTTAGCGCAGACCATCACCTTTTATCAGCAACATCGTACACAATATTGGAACGGCAATGCAGATTCCCTTTCTCGACCTCTCACGGCAACAGCGGGAACTTGATGCGGAGATCAAAGCCGCCGTGGTGAACGTGCTGGAGCGCGGTCATTACATGCTGGGCGCAGAGGTCGCGCAGTTTGAAAACGAATGGGCGCAGTATTGCGGCGTGCGCGCGGCGGCAGGCGTAGCGAACGGCACGGACGCGCTGACGTTGGCGTTGCTGGCGTCCGGCGCGGTGCGCGCAGGTTGCAACGACGAAGTCATCACGACACCGTTGACAGCAGGCTACACCGCATTGGCGATTCGCAACGCAGGCGGCGTGCCAGTATTCGCGGACATTGATCCACAGACATTGACGCTCGATCCAAGAGCCATCGAACAAGTCATCACCGCGCAAACACGTGCTATTGTTCCGGTGCATTTGTACGGCCAAATCGCGGCGATGGATGTGATCAACGAAATTGCGCAGCGTCACCATCTGATTGTGATTGAAGACGCTGCGCAAGCACACGGCGCTTCATACAAGGGCAAGCGCGCGGGCAGCTTTGGACACGCTGCGGCGTTCAGTTTTTATCCGACGAAAAATTTAGGCGCGTGGGGTGATGGCGGTGCGATTGTGTCCAACGACGAGGCATTGATCGCGCGCGTGAAGACCTTGCGACAGGGCGGGCATCTGACGGCGCTGCAAGGCGAGATCGTCGGTCGCAATTCGCGTCTTGATGAGCTACAAGCCACAATTCTGCGCGTCAAGCTGCGGCATTTGGCGCGGTGGACGCAACGGCGCAAAATCATCGCAGCAACTTATCTGACGGCGTTGCAGACGACCGCTTGTCAGTTGCCACACATAACCGATGGGCACGCGGTTCATCTGTTCGTCGTGCGCCACCGCGACCGCGAGGCGTTGCGCGCGCAGTTGCAAGCGGGCGGCATTGAAACGTTGGTTCATTACCCGTACCTGCTCCATCAACAACCGCTTTTTCAACGCGCTGAGCAACCCGTTTTGCCCGTCGCTGAACAGGTGGTCAACGAAATCTTTTCGTTGCCGCTCAACCCGCAGCTTGCGGACGAAGAGATTCGTTTTGTGATCGCGGCCTTGCATGATTTGAGAGGGTTTCAATGACGTGGTTTCTCGGCCACGCAGATCGCCGACAATCCGCACAGCAAGGGACGCGCCCGCAACCAACTGGCTTCCGCGCGCAGCACCCGCGCCAAGCTCTCATTCAACCACTGCCACGACGCGGGCAAGGGCTTCACATCCGACCCCGCCTCCGCCAGTCCCAACGGTTTCAGCGCCAAGCGTCGCACGGCAGCAATGGGCAACAATACGCTGTTGGCATACGTCGCGCGTTGGATGGTGAAGCCGACCTGCATCAGCTTCAGGCGTAATTCGCGGAGCGTATACCGATGCTGCGAATGCAACGCGAAATCGTGCCCGCTCTTCATCCACTCGTAGGCCGGCACGCGCACAAATGCAGTGCCGCCAGGTTGTAATACCCGATACATTTCGCGCAATGCTTGCTCGTCTTCTGCGGCACGTAATTGTTCCAACACATCAAAGCTTGTGACCAGGTCAAACGTCGCCGCCGCAAATGGCAACTGCGTCGCTGAAGCCTGCACCAAGCGGTCGTGCCCGGCTTGTCGGCAAAACTGCAACGCTGTGCCGACATAATCCAACCCGATGATGGTTCCGTTTCCGGCATAGCGCCGCAACCATTCCAGATTGCCGCCCGTGCCACAGCCCGCGTCTAAAATCACGCGCTGCCGGGAGGCGGGCAAGTATGGATCAAGCAAGCTGGCGGTAATGTCCCGCATCCCTGCAAACCACCAGAACTGCGCTTCCAAATCGTAGAGGTACTGGTAATCTTCCGTCTGCATACATTTCCCTAAAGTTTAAGCGCCGTGGCAAAAATCCAGAAGTGTAACGCGATTTGCCAAATCGCAGGTCTTTCCCGACGCCCCTGCGATTTGGCAAATCGCATTACACCACAGCCTCAAGATTTTTCGTCAGCGCCTGATGTATAATGCGCCGCCTCCTTTCTCTGGCATGTTTTACCGAGCCTGACGCAGGCTCTCGAAGGAGTTAGTTTTCCAATGCTTCGTTTCCGATCATTCTGTTTCGTTCTTTGTTTCGCCTTACTTTCCCCTGTTTCAATTGTTGCGCAAACGACCAACCTCAAAATCACGGCGACCGATGAAGCGGGCAAACCGCTGGTCGAAGTCAAAATCGAATTGAAAAAAGCCGGTGCTGTCATCGCCACCGTCACCACCGATGACAAAGGCAGCGCGACGATTCCCAATCTTGCGGCAGGCACATACGAACTCGCCGCGACCAAAGACGGCCTCGAACCCCGCATCAAATCTGATCTCGTCATTACCGCAGGCGTACTGAACGAACTGGAATTGCTGATGGTTCCCAAAGTCAACATCACGGACACCGTCAACGTCAACGCCGCGACGGCCACGACCAATCCCATCGAACAAGGTGCATCGGCTTCGACCGATTTGACGCGCAATCAGGCGAAAGACACGGCGCTTCGTCCGCACACGGTCGAAGACGCGCTGCCATTGATTCCCGGCATCGTGCGCGATTTGCAAGGCCAGTTGTTCATCGGCGGCGCGAGCGAAAATCGCAATGCGCTGCTCGTGAATGCGATGGACGTGACCGACCCGGCGACGGGGCAATTCGGGATGACCATTCCGATTGACAGCGTGCAGACACTGAACGTCTACAAATCGCCGTTCTTCGCACAATACGGGCGCTTCACGTCCGGCGTCGTCTCCGTTGAGACGCGACGCGGCGGCGACAAATGGGCGTACGAACTCAACGACCCGTTCCCGGAGTTTCGCTTCCTGCGCCGCAAACTGCGCGGCATCCATTCGGCCACGCCGCGCTTCAATTTCAGCGGCCCGCTCGTCAAAAACAAGTTGTACTTCACGCAGGGTTTTGAATACGCGCTCAAGAAAAATCGCGTGCTGTCGCTGACCTTTCCGAACAACGAAACCGTCAACGAATCGGTCAATTCGTTTTCACAGTTCGATTATATTGGGCTGAAGAATCACGCGATGACGGCGACGGTTCACATCGCGCCGCGCAAGGCGAAATGGATCAACCTCGACTTTTTCAATCGTCGCCCGGTCACGCCGAATTTTGCCGCGCACGATTACACGACGACGGTACTTGATCGCTGGACAATTGGCACGAACCTGTTGGAAACCAACATCTCCGTCAAAAGCGCACGGCAGGACGTGTGGGCGCAGGGTAATCAGGAAATGACGCTGACGCCGACGGGCAATGCGGGCAATTACTACAGCGAGCAGGAGCGCAATTCGTCGCGCGCCGAATGGATGGAGATTCTGACGCTGCGTCCGTTCGAGGGCTGGGGCGCGCACAACATCAAAGTCGGTTCCGACATCACGCGCACGATCAATCGCGGCCAGTTCTTCGCGCGTCCCATCAACATTCGCAACACCGCCGGACAGTTGCTGCAACGCATCGAATTCGTCGGTGGCTCGCCGTATGACCGCCGCGATTTGGAAGTCTCCGGCTTCGGGCAGGATCACTGGGTCATCACGAAAACCTTCTCGTTCGATTACGGCTTGCGTTTCGAGCGACAAGCGATCACGGAAACGCAACGCTTCGCCCCGCGCGCAGGCTTCGCGTGGACGCCGTTCGGCACAGACAAAACGGTCGTGCGCGGCGGCTATGGCTATTTCTACGACCGCGTGCCGCTGAACATTTATTCGTTCAGCAGCTACCCGGATCGTATCGTCACGACCTACAGCCCCAGCGGAGCCATCACGGACGGCCCGCGTCGCTTCTTTAATTTCACCGATCAAGCCGAAGCCTCGCGCTCCAAACTCATCCTCAGCAAGCGCAATGCGATTGGCAATTTCGCGCCGCACACTTCAACGGCGCTGGTCGAGATCGAGCATCCGGTCAACCGTAACATCAAGCTGCGCGCAAATTATCAGCGCAGCAATTCGTCCGGCTTGATGATGGTGAATCCGACAGTCGTGAATGGCCGCGATGTGCTCGCGCTCAGCAGCCGCGCCAAAGCGAAATATCATCAGATTGAATTCACGACGCGCATCAGTTGGAAAGACGAGCAGCAGTTGTTTTTGTCCTACACCCACAGCCGTTCGCGCGGCGATCTGAACGAGTTCACGCACTACCTCGGCAGCTATCCGTTGCCCATCGTGCGCCCGAACCAATACACAAATTTGCCGGGCGATTTGCCGCATCGGTTCTTGTCGTGGGGCACAGTGAAATTGCCGTGGAAAGTGACGTGGTTCCCGATGGCCGAATGGCGCAGCGGCACACCGTATTTCATCGTGGACGAGCGGCAAAACTACGTTGGCGTGCCGAACAACGAGAGGCAGCGGTTCCCGAAGTTCTTCTCGTTCGACAGCCGTATGCGCAAGGATTTCAAAGTCAATGACAAGTACTCGGTGCGCGTTTCGCTGAGCGGTTTCAATCTCACGAATTCCTTCAACCCGCCTTCGATTCACAACAACATCGCCGACCCACAATTCGGTCTGTTCTTCGGACACAACACGCGGCGGATTCGGTTGGATTTTGATGTGCTGTTTTAAGGGCTTTGCGGAGTAGCGCGATTTGCTAAATCACGGTGACGAACGCAAAGACCTGGGCGATTTGGCAAATCGCGCTACTTCAGATTCTTTCTCAGAACACCGGCACAACCAACGTCGCGTTGCTCGTCCGTGTGTACGTCAGGCTGCGAATGCCGGACCAGCCGGAATTGTTGCTCGGCGTAATCAATATGCCAACGCCGCCGCCGGTATTGAACTTCAGTGTGCCGATGGAACCCGGTGGAATCAGGCCGCTCAGGCGCAATGTACCGAAGCCGGAGATCGAAGGCGTCGAGTTGTTGATGGGCCCGATGCCCTGGCATTTGCCGAGGATAAACGGCGAATAGCTGCGCAGGACTTCGTTCTCGCTGAAGGCCAGCCCTGAGCCGGTTTGCGTGCCGCCCGTCACATTGCTGAGCGAAAGATTGCCGTTCATTCCGGCAATGGCGATGGTTTGTCCCGGCGCGGCATTCGGGCTTTGCACGGCAATCGCGTGGCCGGTGGGCATCTGATCCAGAATCGTGCCGTTGAAGTTCAAGGTGAGTTCCCCGCCCGATGGACACACGCTGCTGTAGGCATTGAACGCGGTCGCGCCATAATTCCCGCGCGTTGCGCCGCTCCCGCTGCCGAAATATCCGGCGGGCGCTTGCAGGAACGCACTCCCGGCCAAGCCTGCGTTCGCGGCCAGACAGCCGTTTTGATTCAACGCCACCGCAATCAAATACCCCGTGAACCAGGGCGATTCGGCATGGGCGCTGAAGGTATAGGTCGCGTTAGGCGTCAGGTAGACCGTCCCATCTGCTTGATCGCACGACGAGCCTTCGACGAAGTACAGATGCACGGCCACGCTGCTCGCGCCGTGATTGCTAATGCTCATCAGCGTATCCGCCGAGCCATCGCCGTTGGTTGTGTAGTACGGAAACACCAGCACGGAACCGGTCTTATGATCGCTGGGTCGGTTTTGCGCGTGGACGAACGAGGCCAGCAGAAACATCACGCCAAGTGCAGATACAACACGGGGCAAAGTCACTATGCGCTTCATATCAATCTCCTTTGCTGTCAATGGGCAAGAACTATGGATTTCAAGAAAAAGATTTTCACCACGAAGTTCACGAAGGCCACGAAGAGAGCAAGAGCAGCGTTATTTTTCAAGCTCTTTCGCTTGTTTTATCCTTCGTGTTCTTGGTGTTCTTCGTGGGTTCATTTTCTTGCTCTCTATATCGTTGCGAAAAACCGCTACGTGCGGGGGGTTGGGAATTCAAGTAGAGAACGTAAGCGTTGGGGTTCAACGGCGCGTAGTGTAGCGTGGGCCGGGGCGGCAAGGCAAACAAAAGAAAGCCCTCGACCGAAACGGTTGCGCCGGTCGAGGGCTGGGAAGCAATGGCTGAGCTATCGGTCATCGGTCAGTAGGAAGGAATCGTCATTTTCACCGGGCTGGTGCGTGTAGAGGCGAGGTTGCGAATGCCCCACCAGCCCGCGTTATTTTTGGGTGTAATCAAAATGCCCGCGCCGCCTGCGGTCGTGAACTTGAGCAAGCTGACTGTGCCTGGGGCAATCAAGCCGCTCAATCCTTGTCCATTAACACCGACGATGCGCGGGCTGCTGTTTGTGAGGAGTGTGAGGCTGTGACAACCGCCGCGAATCAGGGCGGTAAAGCTGCGAACGACTTCGTTCTCGTTGTACGCCTGCCCAACGCCGATTTGCGTTGCGCCGGTCAGGTTGCTGTCAACGAGACTGCCGTTCATCCCGGCCAGCACAATCGTTTGGCCGGGTGCGATGTTCGGGCTTTGCACCGGCACCGCAAAGCTCGTGGGCATCGCATCCAACACGACGCCATTAAAATTCAACTCCAATTGACCATTCGCCGGAGCCACCGACGCCGTGGCATTGAACGCGGTCGCGCCGTAATTTCCGACCACTTCGTCGGCGGCTGCATTCAAAACTCCGGCGGGAGCCTTGACGAACGCGCTGCCCGTCAAGCCGCCGTTGGCGATGAGGTGGCCGCTTTGATCTACGCCAACGGCGATCAAATAGCCCGTCTCCATCGGCACTTCCACCGAAGCGCGCAACGTGATCGTCGCATTGGGCGTGAGGAACACGGCGATATCTGCCTGCTGACAACTGCGGCCTTCCATAAAAAACAAATGCACATTCACGGAAGTCGGCCCCGCGTTGCTAATGCTCATCAAGGTGTCGGAAGTGGCAAAATCATTGCTGGTGTAATACGGAAAAATCAGGACAGAGCCAGTCTTTTGTTCGCTGGGTTTGTTTTGCGCGTAGGTCGTGAAGGACAGCAGACAGAAAACTGCAAACGTGAGCGCGAGTTGGCATAAGCCTTTCATGACAAAACCTCCGAAGGCAATGGATTGTGTTTTGATTGTCAGCAGGCGGAACGAATGGGAATCAGGGGATCCTGCTGTATGAGGGTAGAAAGGGCACGCGGTGGGACACGTTTGATCTATAAGTTGCCGGTATCAATGTGAATTTGACGCGCGCAGTGTAGCATCGAACGAGGGATTGTCAACCTCCAATTTCGGCGCGTCTCAAGAGGTAACGCGATTTGCCAAATCGCGGCGTTAGCGAGCAGAACACACGCGATTTGGCAAATCGCGTTACGCTAAGGAATAGCGATCCGCCTCGCAGATAACGCGACGTTCAGTCAGCAACTTGTCGAGATGCGCCTGAACCGAAAGCGCCGCCAGTTTGTGCAGCGCGGCAGGCACGTCGGTATACACGTGCGCGACGATGTCAGGAATCGTGCGCGGCCCATCGGACAACGCCGCCAGAATCGCGGCTTCGCGCTCCCGGCGATGCTGAATGTACTCTTCAATTTTGCCGCGCGTGTTCGCCAGCACAGGGCCGTGCGCGGGAAACAATGCCGTGAGTTTGGGCAATGCCAAATATCGTTCGAGCGAAGCCAGATAATCTTGCATATTGCCTTCGGGCGGCGCGATGACGACCGTGCCCATTCCGACAATGCAATCGCCTGTGATCAGGCTGCCCGTGCGCTCTTCGTAAAAGCTCAGATGCCCGCGCGCGTGCCCCGGCGACCACAACGCGCGCAAGTGCCAATGCAAATCGGGATCGCGCGCGCCACCGCCCAACACAATGATTTCGTTGTCTTCAATAAAGCGATCCACGCGCACCGAATCGCTAATCGCTACCGCCGTGAGCCGGTGCGCGGCGACGGGCAAATGAAATCGTTCGGACAAGTGCATCACGCCGCCGATGTGATCGGGATGCAGATGAGTAATGATGATTTCGCGTATGCGACGACCATCCGCTAACAGCTTTTCGAGCACGACATCCAGCTTCTCCTGCTCGTCTTCGTACGGCGAACCGGGATCAATCACGACGACTTCCTCGCCGCCGATCAAATAACAATTCGTGTGCGTCGCGGGCGGAATCGTCGGCGAACGCAACGCGACCAGATTGAAGCCGTAGCGAAACTCGATGCCGCTGGTGCGAAGCTGTTCGTCCGGCGTGATTTGAAACAGTCGTTCGGTAAAGCCTTCGACGCCGCGCGCCAGTTCGCGAATCGGCACAAACACAGGCGGAGCCAACAGCACTTCGCCGCGTCGCCATTGGTCGTAAGCTTCGCGCGGACGATTCCATTCGCCGCTTTCCAATTCGCCGGGAATCACGTGTGTCGGCTGCTGTCCGTCCGCGCAAGCCGGAACCCACGCCGCGAAAAAGAACGTATTGAACCGCTTCGGCGCGGGCGGCGGCGTGACCCAACGCGGCGCTTCGAGCAACATCGCGGCATCAATCGTCAAACCTTCGCGCGCTAACAAATCCGCAAAGCTGATGCGGTCGTCGTGCATCTCGGCGCGCAATTCCGCGATCCGCTGCGCTGTCAATCGTTCGACGCCGCGCGCCACCAATACGCCCGCTTCCTCAAAGATTTCGCGCGCCGCACACGCGCGCATCGCCGCTTCGTCCGCGTCATCGCAGTTGTTGACCGGCACACTGGCATCGGCTTCATCACGCTGTCCGCCGGGAAACGCATGAAAGCCGCCCATAAACGCGAGGCGCAGCGAACGTCGGACCCAGAACACTTCCGGGTCGGCGGGGTTGCGCAGCAGAATCATGGCTGCGGCATCTTTGGGAGTAACGTGCGTGGTAGTCATGAAGCCAAGCTCTCTTTGTGTACTTGTCCGCCGAATTGCGAAAGCGGCATTTGACGCTTTTTGCATCAGGAACGCAAGCGCGTGTTTGCCAGCTTTCAGCGGTGTGCGGCGGGCCTTACTGCGCGTGAATATGCGGATCGCCTTCGGGCAGTTGTAAATCCGGCGGCCAGGCGAGTTCAATGCCTTGCGCGGTGAGCGCCTGCTGATAGGCCGCGAGCGACGCGGGACGTTGCCGCACGGCCTGCGGTGTCAGCCGTTCGCGCTGACAAAACGCGGCCAAGGCTCCTGCCGCTTCACCGATGTTCCATTCCACCGGATGCAGGCGATAACAGCCGTTCGTGATATGCGTTGTGCCGATGTTTTTCGCGGCAGGCAACAGGTTTTCCAATCGTTGTGGAATGAGCGCGCCGAGCGAAATCTGAAAGGGAAGCGAACCGACGTCAAGGTAGTTGTCGCCGCCTGTCGAAGGGTGCAGATCAATGCGGTAATAGCCAATGCCGACCGTATCGGCGAAGGCTTCGGCGTAGGTCGCACCCGGTCGGCAGCTTTCCGCCACATGTTGTTCGCGGATCGTGAGTGCGGCCTGAATGCGGCGTGACTCGCGGACGTATGGCATCTTCGCCAAGCCATCGGTCGTGCCCGTCACGTCGCCGCGCAGTCGCAAGCCCGGCCAGCCCGCACCGCCATCGGGACGCGGCGCGGCGGTTTGCAGCCAATAGAAAAACGACAAACTCAATGCGCTGGCTCGTGCGATATGTCGTGCGCGTTCGGTTTCGTCCGCTTCAGCAATGTCGCCGAGCAGATAATCCAGCATCGGCACATTCATCAGCGTGATGTCGCTGATGTACGTGCCCGGCTGAAAATTCGTGCGGTCAAGAATGCGGCGATACGTCCACAACCCGGCGAAGGCGCGCGCCCGGCCTTCTTGAAGCTCGCGGTGCGGGTCGAAGTGATAATGGTGCGGCGTCATCAAACGCGGATGCGTAATCGTCCAACTCAGCAACGGCCCCGGCCACGCGGGTTGCAACAGCGGCACATAATCGCGCCAGAATTCATAATTCGTCGGCTTGTCAATCGTGTGGTCTTCGCCCGCACGATGCTCCATCGCAAAGCACATCGAAAAGGCTTGCACATTGCGCGGCTGTGCTGCCGCAGGCGCGGACGGCTCGCCCGTTTCGGCTTGCGACTCGAAGCCTGTGACGTATTCGCAACCCGTGAGCGGCAACAGATCGCCGAGTTCTGTCGCATCGAGAAAGTACGACGCGCTGATCGTGACATCCGCGCCGCTGCGCAGATCACGCAACGTGACGGCGCGCACGCGGTCACCGTCTACATCGGCTTGCACGGCGCGATGTTCGGTCAACAACGTGATTTGCCCATTGCTCACATACGGCGCGAGCAATTCGTACAACACGGCTAACGCGACGCGCGGTTCGTGACACAGCGGCGACACCCAACCGTTGCCGGGATTGAGCCAACGATTTTCGCGCGCGGCATCGGTCAACGGATAATGCCGCCGATAATACTCGCGCACGCCGTTGCGAAAGCGGCGATAGTTCGCGGTACAGCCGAACCGTTCGATCCAGCCGTGTTCGTCGGGCGGCACGGCTTGCGACGTGAGTTGCCCGCCGATCCAATCGCATTCTTCGGTCAGGATGGCGCGCTGGCCGGATTGCGCTACGGCTAAAGCTGCGGCACAACCGCCGACCCCGCCGCCGACGATCAAGACATCTGTGTTCAATTCGTTCACCTGGTTCGTTCTCGCTTAGAGTTCATTTGCTCGGCGTAATTTTTAGATTCGCAAAATCACCGCCGGACGTGGTGCCAACCCAAAGACCAATCATTCCTTCCGTGCGATAGTTCAGCTTGTTCACCACCAGACTCGGTTCCGTCGCCTCGTTCACGAACACGCTGACCTTGCCGTTCGCCACGACGATGCGCGCGTGAAACCAGGCGTCAGGATCAGGCACGGGATTGACGGGCTGTTCGTATTTCAACGGATACTCGCTGCGCAGTTTCGACCACGTGTGCGCCGGATGCGACACGTATTGCACGGCGTGACTGCGCCGCACCGCATCTTCGTGCTTGAAATTGAACGGGCGAAAATAAATCGCATCGAAGACCTTTTCGTTCACCCCGTGAAAGGCAATGCCAACGAAGCTGCGTTGCAGCACGTTCTTACCGCGCAGGTCGCACTCAATCGAGCCTTCGCCAAATCGCACGCCGGGAATCCACGCGATGCCGTCGCCCTGTTGCTCGTCCAACCGCACGCCGCTTTTGCCAGTTTCGTTGAGCGCGGTCGCCGTGCGGTTATGAATTTTCCACGCATTGCCCGCCAGTAATTTCGCCAAATCGGGCTGCGCGATGTTCTTTTGTGTTCCATAGGCAATCACGCTGATCGCCAATATTGACAGGCTGATGATGAATCTACGTGTGTACATAGTTCCTCCGCAGGTGAAGCGTAAACCTACGGTTCGCGCCACACCGATTAAGCCAACACGTCGCGGATGACGTGACCATGCACGTCCGTCAACCGCCGATTCGTGCCATTGTGGTAATATGTCAATCGTTCGTGATCCAATCCCAGCAAATGTAAAACTGTCGCGTAGTAATCATACACCGTCGCCACGTTTTCTACCGCACGCCGCCCGAATTCATCCGTCGCGCCATAACTCACACCGCCTTTGACGCCCGCGCCCATCAGCCACACCGTG
The DNA here is from genome assembly GCA_964631865.1 of uncultured Heliobacteriaceae bacterium. Taxonomy (GTDB): domain Bacteria; phylum Acidobacteriota; class Blastocatellia; order RBC074; family RBC074; genus JAFDVL01. The sequence continues at coordinate 29,777 of CAZWAK010000080.1, forward strand.
AAGCCGTCGGGGTTGTGATCGCGCCCCGATGTGCCTTCCTGATGCGTCGGCATGCGGCCAAACTCCGTCGTCCACAATACCAACACATCCTTGAGCATTCCGCGTTGTTGCAAGTCCGCGAGCAGCGCCGCCGTCGGCTGATCCAGGATCGGGCAATGGCGTTCGTAATCGGTTTTGAGCGTGCGATGCGCGTCCCAATTCAACAAGCCGTCAATCCCGCTCGCGCGCGACGCACAATACAAACTGACATAGCGCACGCCGCGTTCCAACAGCCGCCGCGCCAGCAAGCAATTGCGTGCATAGGCTGATTTCAAAGGGTTGCCATCGTCCGTGCCGTACAATTTCCGCGTCGTCGCCGACTCGCTTTTGAAGTCCGTCACTTCCGGCGCGGCGAGTTGCATGCGCGCCGCGAGTTCATACGAAGCCATCCGTGCGCGCAATTCGCTTTCGCCCGGATAACGCTCGGCATGCGCATCATTGAGCCGCTGCAAAAACGCGCGCGTCGCTTGCTCCTCGTCGGCGGAAACATTCGCAGGGCGAGGCAGATTGCGCAGCGGTTGATGCGCCGCGAGCATCGTCGCCTGATGCTGCGCGGGCAAAAAGCCGTTCGTCCAATTCGCCTTGCCATTCGGCGGTTCGCCGCGCACGTCGGTGATCGCCACAAACGTCGGCAGGTTGTCATTTAAACTGCCCAGCGCATAGCTCGCCCACGCGCCCGCCGACGGAAAGCCTTCGCGCACGAAGCCCGTGTTCATAAACACGCTGGCCGGCCCGTGCGTGTTCGAGCGCGACGTCATCGAATGAATGAAGGCGATTGTATCGGCGTGCTTCGTCAAATACGGCAGCAGTGTCGTCAGCATCTTGCCGCTCTTCCCGGCAGGCGCAAACGGCCAGGGCGATTTCATCAGGTTGCCGTTCTTGCCCTGAAACGTAACTTCGGTGGCCGCGCCGGGCAGCGGCGTGCCGTGATATTTTTCGAGCGCCGGTTTGTAATCCCACAAATCCACGTGCGACGCCGCACCAGGACAAAAGATTTGCAAGACCTGTTTGGCTTTCGGCGCGTGATGCTGCAAGCGTTGCGCGAAAGTTTCGTTGTTGAGCAAATGCGTCAACGCAATGCCGGTCAAGCCAGTCGTGGTGTCGCGCAAAAAATGACGTCGTGTGAGTTGGAAAGCTGTATCGTTGGTCATCCTCAGATTCTCCGATTCATAAATCACAGCCTTGTGCTATGCTTGCCGCGTTATGCTTCCACAAGCACTTCCCAAATTAACGGCGCTTGAAGCCGAGTCAGCGGCCAATGGATATTTGCTCGATCACTTACCGGACAGCTTCCTGGCAATTGAGCCGCGGTTTGATCCGGTGACGAAAACCTGGCGCTTGCCCGTTGTCATCGCGTATCCCTTCATCGGCCCCATCGGCGAGGTCGGCGTAATCCATGTGAGCAGAAGCAGCGAAGAGATTGTTTCCGTGACGCCGCTGGACGAAATGAAAACGCGCGCCCGCGCTTTGTATGAACAACACCGTGAAGCCATCCAAACCGCCTTTGGTCGCGATTCCTACGCTATGTCTTTCTAGTTTTGTGAAAGACGCTCCGTAACCTTGCCACCATTAGCGAGTAGTAACCAATTTAAGTTTCAATTACCGCCTGAAAAATTCTGCAAATCCTTCAATAACTGACCAAAAAGTCTTTTTGATTCCTGTTGATGAATCGTTTTGGTTGATTTGTACGCCTGTCCCCAAAACCTGCAAATCATCAGTTGCAGTTTCAAGCCTTTGAGTTCTAGTACACATGCCTGTACCCAATTCATTGATTGGCCCATAGCTATAAACAAGAAACTCGTCTCCGTGCTTAAACTCTCCAAGACAACACATCATCCCGACACAGGAGGTAACATCAAATTTCTGCTCAAGCGGCCCTTTCCAAACTTGTGATACGGCAAAGGTGGTTTTTGTTTTGAAAGGACCAAATAACTTAACGAAAGGAAATTGCTTTGTGATGAGAAGTCGTGGAAGCCCCACCTTTTCTACCGCAACAACTTTCCCAGCAAAAACTACGGTTGCCTCTTCCTTTTCCATTTCTGGAGTAGTGGGAGCACAAGAGCAAGCTAGTGCTGCTGATGAAGCCAAAATAAAAAGGCTTACGCTTATCAAATGAAATACAAGTTGCTTTTTCCAATACTGTAGCCAGAAATCAGGCGGCTAAAGCGCCGTAAGTCCTGAGTTCTTCG
>CAZWAK010000081.1:0-31660 GCA_964631865.1 uncultured Heliobacteriaceae bacterium
CTACCGCGACACGCTGATCGAACAGGCCGAACAAGGCGTAGATTACTTCACGATTCACGCTGGCGTCCGCTTGCCTTACATCCCGATGACCGCGAAACGCACGACCGGCATCGTCAGTCGCGGCGGCTCGATCATGGCGAAATGGTGTCTCGCGCATCACCAGGAAAGCTTCCTCTACACACGGTTCGCGGAGATTTGCGAAATCATGCGCGCCTACGACGTGAGCTTTAGTTTGGGCGATGGCCTGCGTCCCGGCTCGATTGCTGATGCGAATGACGAAGCGCAATTTGCCGAACTGGAAACGCTCGGCGAACTCACGAAAATCGCGTGGGGAATGGATTGCCAAGTGATGATCGAAGGCCCCGGCCACGTGCCGATGCACATGATCAAAGAAAACATGGACAAGCAATTGAAAGAGTGCGACGAAGCGCCTTTCTACACGCTGGGGCCCCTGACGACCGACATCGCACCAGGCTACGATCACATCACGTCGGCGATTGGCGCGGCAATGATTGGCTGGTTCGGCACGGCGATGTTGTGCTACGTCACGCCGAAGGAACACCTCGGCCTGCCGGACAAAAAAGACGTGAAAGACGGCGTCATCGCGTACAAAATCGCCGCCCACGCCGCCGACTTAGCCAAAGGCCATCCCGGCGCTCAACTTCGCGATAACGCGATTTCAAAAGCGCGCTTTGAATTCCGTTGGGAAGACCAATTCAACCTCTCGCTCGACCCCGAAACCGCCCGCGAATTCCACGACGAAACCCTGCCGCAGGAAGGGGCGAAAGCAGCCCACTTCTGTTCCATGTGCGGCCCGCATTTCTGCTCCATGAAGATCACGCAGGACGTGCGCGATTACGCCGCGCAGAAGGAATTGGATGAGCAGGCAGCATTGGCAGAAGGGATGAAGGAAATGTCGGAGCAGTTCAAAAAAGTTGGTGCGGAGATTTATGTGAAGGCTTGATAAAAGCAACGAGGATTTGTGCAACAACTTATTGCATAAATCCTCGCTCTATCTGAATTATGCAGCAAGCTGCTGCACGAATCGGGAAACGACAGCTATTGAAGAGCAATAGGTTCGTTAAGCCGCTTTTTTAATTCGTCCCGCCACGTATGGTCTTTGTATTCGCCCTCATCAATAACGTAAACGCGGAAGCGGTTATCGGAGAAGTCCTCCGCCAACTTCTGCCAAGTAACTTGATGGCCAACCTTATTGAAGAACTCGGCCAATGAGCGTTTGTAATTGGTATCTTCGCTTCCTTTCAATTGTTTGCCTTTGCTTTCCAGCACCAACACAGATGCGACAGGCTTTTTGCCGCCTCCCTTCTTCTCGCCTTCCTGCACGACAAAGTCAGGATAAACGCGATTACGGCGCGGGCCTTGAATATAAAAGTTTCCTTTGCCGATCAAATTGCGATACCACCAAAGCACTTTCTCTTCGCGGTCAAGGCAAAACGCGACGGCCTTTTCCAACTCGTTGAGTGTATCTGGCACGATGTCGAAAAGGGATTGCTGAATTTGTTCTCCGTTATCGTGCGTCAAACGGCGCAGCGTTTTGATTTCCATCGCAGGGGGAATTTCGATGCGCGCTTCGACGCATTCCAGTGCAAAGGTCAGTCGCTTGGTATTGAATAACTGCGCAAACGCCGCGTGAGTTTGCCGGTCGGTCTCGTGTTCCATCAATCCAACCAGCTTTTCGCGCACAAGGAATTTGACCAACCCTAAACGCCCAGGCAACTCAGGGTTAGCGCGAACGACTTCTTCCAAAGCCGTCTGTACAATCACACGCAATTGCTTGAAGCTGTAATACTCAAAGGGCAATGCGGCGATCAGCCATGAAGCAACTTGCTCATCTGATTCCCAAACCGCTGCTTCCTCTTCGGTAACACGCTTCAGGTCTTCATCCAAATCCAGCCGATAAAATGAATCCTTCACTCGCTTCAACGGTTCGGTCATATCCCAATCTACCGAGGCATAATCAAACTCGCGCACCTTCACTTGGCTGAGCAGATGGCGGTAATAGTCCAACACTTCGTAGCCTTTGCCGTTCTTGACGGCGAAGAGCGGCAAATAAACTTTGCCCTCGAATTTTTTGTAATAACGGCGGAACTCTTCGCGCATTTTGGTTTCGAGCTTTTCACCGGCTTTAGTGCCGTCTTCACTGCGATCTACCACGCTTATTGCGTCGCCTTCGTACCCTTCGCCTTCCAGCGCCTTCTTAACTTCTTTGGTGATGTCTGATGCCTTGCGCCGCAGACAGAACACATAACTTTGGTTCAGTTCTTCAAATGGCGTTTTGACGGTGAAGGGCTGACGCAAGACGCGCCCAACCAATTGGGTCATGCTTTGCTGGCTGCCAGTGTTATTGAGTGAAACCAGGATGTAGGCGAACGGGCAATCCCAGCCTTCCTGCAAGGCGGCTTTCGTGATGATCCATTCAATGGGGCAGCCTTCATCCAGCAGGTCAATACCTTCGATGTCGTCTTTCTCGGATGATTTGATGGCGATAGCCGCTTCCGGCAGGCCCAGCCGATGGATCAAGTATTCTTTGACCTCTTCGCTGTGAACAAACTCGGCGTCGCGTTGGTCTTTGCCGGTGCGCTCGACCTGTACGAGTACGATAGGACGAATGACTTTGCCCGCCATGCGGTAGTGTTCGGCAGCCCGTTGTGCCAACTGCTCGCGTTTGTCGCGGGCTTGTGTCAAGCAGTCCTGCCACGATTTCTCATTTGAGTTGGCGATGTTGATCGGCAGCTTGATCATCTGCTCATCCAGCAACTCGCGCCCGCCGACGCGCACCAAGACGTTGGCCTCTTTGTAAGGCGTGGCCGAAAGCTCTACGACGATGCTGGCGTTGAAGCCTTCGATAGTTTCGCGCGCCAGCTTGCTCGTAGCCTTGTGACCTTCGTCCAAAATGACTGGCGGTTCGTAAAGCCGCACCAGATTGCCCAACGAAGTCTTGACCAAGTATTCACCGCTCGCTTCGTCTTCGACCAACATATCCAGATTCGGCACGCGCTCTTTCAATTTGCGATGTTCGTCAGGCGCGTTTTCGGGCGGAAAGTGCTGAACGATGTTGCCGCCACTGTCGCGGAAGAATTTCAGTTGGTCTTTGGTTTCGCGGTTGGTGCTGGCGAGCTTCAACAACAGGATGTTCAGGTTGTTGCACATCTGGCCCGGCGTCAGGCGGAAGATTTCGTGCTTTTCCCAGACTTCGATGCGACGCGAAACCGCGTGTTCCAGCGAAGTGCGATAAAAATCCTTGCGGTCGCGCAATCGGCGCAGCGTGTCTTTGTAAATCTGATCGCTTGGCACGACCCACAACACCAAGCCCGCGCCGTTCCGCTCTTTCAAAATCGTCTTGTAAATCTGACCGAGTATCTGTGTCGCCAACAGCGTCTTGCCACCGCCCGTCGGCACACGCACACAAAACGTTGGCAAGTCTTTGTTCAGCCCATTACGGCGTGCGCGGTACTGTCCAGGCAGATAAAACCGCGTCGCGGCTTCATCCCAAGCTGCCAGGCTGGCGTAGGGCATCTTCGCCGCTTGTTGTTGGGCGAGCGCGTTGAGGAAGATGCCGACTTCCTTGATGACCCGTTTTTGGTAATACTTCAGTTCCATTACTTCAAGTGGAAGGGAACCAGCATGGGCCTGATCTCTTTGCCGTGCTCCGCTTCGTATTGCAACAAGTCGTCCTGATGCAGCCAGATTTTTTCGCAGTAAATTACCAGCTTGTGATGCTTATCCGCCGCGCCCACTTGTCTCAGCCAGGTCAAATCACAGGCTTGATCGTCGGTATGGTTTGGCGTGTAAAGCAGGTAATAACTTCTTCCGTTATGTTCGCCAATTTTCCCGGTTTCGCGGTTGATGGCTTGCGGATCGAACTCGCGGCTTGTTTCGGTGTAAAAGATGTACTTGGCGACTTCCTCATACGTCGGCAACGTAGCGCGGAAATCGCGGTATTCATTAAAGAGCGGTTCGCCCAATCGCACATAGCTGAATGAGCCGCCTAAGCCCTCGACCTTTTCACGCTTAGTTTTTCCTTTTGCGCCACGCCTGGTAAAGCTATATCCCGCAATTGCACGACGAACTCTTTCTGCCGTTACCTTCTTGCAGATATTGAACTGCTGCTTCTCATTGTCGTTTGTGTCATAGGGCATCTGCACAAGAATGAACTTTCTGCTGCCGCCATCCTCTTTGTTCATTTCTAAAATTGAATGCCCGCTTGAGCCGCTACCTGCGAACGAATCTAAAATGAGATCACCGGGATTGGTGGCAATCTGGAAGATGCGCTTTAGCAGTGCGAGAGGTTTAGGCGTCGTCATCACTCCGACATCAGCAAGAATTTGCAGGTATTCTTGTTTAGCCTCTTGCGTATGCCCAACATCCAGATGATCCCAAACTGTCTGAGGAATCAGCCCCTCCTGTACTTCTGAAAGAAACCGTTTGATGCGAGGCACATTGTTTTTGTCTTCGCCCCACCAGATTCTTCTGTCTGCATTCAACTCCCAAAGCGTTTCTTCAGAAACTCGCCAATAACTCCCACCTGGCGGGCCTTCAATTACGCGTCCGCCAGGACAAGTAATTGAATAGATCCCCTTGCTATAGTAGTTACGTGCGTCGAGTCCGCCAGAACGCCAAGCGCCGCGAGGATCATTATCGGGGTTAGTGTAATCAGCTTCTTGCTCTGGTGTTCTTGGAAGCAAATTACGATTCCATAACAGTTTGTTTTTAGCAAAGCAGAGAATGTAATCGTGGCTGGTTGAAAGCTGGTTTGATTGCTTGGGGCCGGTGCTATTTCGCCAAATAACCATTGCCACAAAATTTTCTTCCCCAAAGATTTCATCCATCATCATCCGCAAATGATGCACTTCGTTGTCATCAATCGAAACAAAAATTGCGCCGTCATCCCGCAGCAACTCGCGCAACAACTGCAAGCGCGGATACATCATGCAGCACCATTTATCGTGGCGCGTGGCGTCTTCGCCCTCTTTGCCGACGGTCTGGCCGATCCATTCTTTGAACTGCGGCTGATTGAGTTTGTCGTTGTAAATCCAGCCTTCGTTACCAGTGTTGTAAGGCGGGTCAATGTAGATGCACTTGATGCGTCCGGCGTGTGTCGGCAGCAGGGCTTTCAGGGCAAGCAGGTTGTCGCCTTCGATAATCAGATTGCCGTCGAGGCTCGGTTTTTCGCCTGCTGGCAGCACCGAAAGCTGCTCGTCGAATTCCAACGTATGATGCGGGACGACGTGATGATAATTTTCGACGGCAGTCTTGCCCTTGAACTGAAGCACCGGCATGGCTTGATATTCTCAACTCTTGCGATTCTGAAATTCGGTTGCGTAGTGATCGTCGCGCTCACATTGCGATAAAGCCGACGGATCGTATACTTTGATGCGACATTTTGCTACGAAACGATACCAAAAGCTACCAAATGATAGCAAAGAACACAAAACGCAAGCAGGTCTTGCAAACGGAGAGATACGGATGAAAACGAAGCAAAAAATCGCCATCGTCACCGGAGCCGCGCGTGGCATTGGGTTAGCAATCACACACAAATTTTTAGCCGATGGATACGGCGTTGCGTTGATTGATCGGGATGTGGAAACGTTGGCGCAGACGGCGGCATCGCTCAGCGGGCAACCGATTCTGGCGGTGGAATGCGATGTGTCTGTGCCGCAGCAGGTGCAAGCCTCCATCGCAAACATCGCCGCGCATTTCGGGCGCATTGATGCGTTGCTGAACAATGCGGGCGTGGGCTTGCCAAGTCTACGGGGCAAAGCGTAAGCTCTCGCATCCCTCACACAACCTGCCGCGTCGTCGGCAACTGAATCTTTAAGGAGACACAAAACACATGGCTTCAGTCACTTTCAAAGGAAACCCTGTCACGCTACAGGGAACCGAAGTCCAAGTCGGACAAACTACACCGGATTTCAAAATTCAAAATTCAGCGGATTTGGGCGATTATACGCTCGCTTCGTCAGCAGGCAAAACACGCATCTTCGTGGCTGTGCCGTCGCTGGACACGGCAGTGTGCGATATGGAAACGCGCCGCTTCAATCAGGAAGCTGCGAACGTACCCGAAGTGGAAATCGTCACCGTCAGCATGGATTTGCCCTTCGCGCAAAAACGTTGGTGCGGCGTAGCGGGCGTAGACAAACTCATCACCGCCAGCGATCACCGCGATGCTTCGTTCGGGCAGAATTATGGTTTGTTGATTCAAGGTGGCCCGCTGGATCGCTTGCTCGCGCGGGCGGTGTTCGTGGTTGGTGCCGATAACACGGTCAAGTATGTCGAGTATGTCAAAGACATTACCGAACAACCGAATTACGAAGCCGTGTTGGAAGCAGCAGGGCAATAAATTTATCGCGTGAGCAGGAGAAAGATTCCTGCGCTAATCATCTTGCCTGCGATTTGCAACTTGCCCGCCGAGGCGTTGCCAATGGCGGGCATTGTTTTTAGGGCGGTTCTTTCTCCTCAAAAAGCGGTCACGGGTTCGCTTTGGCCAGCGGTTCTTCGCGCGTCAGGTAACTCACCGACACGCCCACGGCAAACGTCACGACAGAGCCGATCAGCACGTACCATTGCCACGAAATCGGCGTGCGGAATTTGACGTATAGCATCACTGCTGCACCAACGATAATGCCTACGATGGCGGCTTTGGATTGCACGCGCTTCGTGAATGTGCCGAGAAAGAAAATGCCTAAAATCACGCCGTTCGTGAACGATTGAATGTCGAGCACCTGATCCACCATGCTACGCGACAGGTAAAACGCCGCGAGCATTCCGGCAGTGATTTGCACCACGCCCCAAAGCGAGGTGAACAGTTTTGAGGCCAGCAGATAATGTTCATCGGATTTTTGGTTGCGCGTCATCGGCATATAAAAATCCGCCATCGTCGTCGCGGCCTGTGAATTCAGTGAAGACGTAAAGGCCGCCGCCGCAATGGCTGCAATCACCAACCCAACAATGCCCGTCGGCAAATGATTGACGATGAAGTGCGGGAAGACACGATCCGCGCGCAAAGCTCCTTCGACCAGAAACGCGCTCATTTCGCCGCTCGCGTAGTTGTTGTAAAACACATACAGCATCACGCCGATCAATAAAAATAGGGCGAACTGCGCGAAGACAACAACGCCACTAACGAGCAACGCCTTGCGCGCAGCGTTCGGCGCAGCACCGCACAAATAGCGTTGCACCATCAATTGATCTGTGCCGTGTGTCGCAGTGGTCAAAAACGCGCCGCCGATCAAGCCCGACCAAAACGTATTGCTTTTCGTCACGTCCCAGACGAAATCGAACATCGTGAATTTGCCTGTGGCGGAACCAACCGCGACGACTTCGCTGAAGCCGCCCGGAATCTTGCTGAGCAAAATGAACGCCGCGACAAACGCGCCAATCAGGTAAATCCCCAGCTGCGTCACATCTGTCCAGATCACTGCGTCAATGCCGCCGAGATACGAAAAGATGATCGTCGCAATGCCCATCACGAGCACCGAAATCATAATGATCGTGAGCGTGGGGCTGACCGAGGGGAAGAGGTTTTGCGCGGCTTGTTCGCTGCCCGGCAAGGCAAGGATCACTGCCGCCAGCACGAGTCCTGTCAAGTAGAGTCGAAAGCCATCCGCCACGCTGCGCGTAATCAAAAACAATGTCGAAGCCAGGCGGCGCACGCTCGTGCCGAAGCGTTGACCGAGCAGTTGATAGACCGTCAGCAGTTCGCCGCGAAAATACAGCGGCACAAAAATCAACGTCACGGCAATGCGCCCGATCATATAACCGAGCACCAATTGTAGAAACGTGAAGTTGCCCGTGAACGCGAGACCGGGCACGCTGACGAACGTGAGGCTGCTGGTTTCGGTGGAAACAACGGACGCCATAATCGCCCACCAGGGCACGCTGGTTCCGCTGACGAAATAATCTTTGACGTCCTTGCGTTGTCGCCGCGAAAACCACGCGCCGAACAACACTGTGCCGATCAAATAGGCGAAGAGAATAAAGATGTCGAGGGCTTTCATAGCCCCTTTTTACAGGCAGGAAACAAAAAGTGGAAGAGGAAAACCGAAGACACAAGTTTTCCTTGCGGTCTATCGCAGGCTTTTCGGCGTTCCGGGCAAATCGCTGCGATAAATGCGCGCAATGCTGTACGTCGTGCGCTGTTCGGGCGCGTAATACAACCGCGCAAACAAATCGCCGATGAAGCCCAAGCCGAGGAATTGCATGCCGCCCAAAAACGTGACGGCGCTGAACAACAGCAGCGGCCCGTTTTGGATGAAAATGTCTTCGTGCCAGACCAGCTTTTTCGCCAGCAACCACGTTGCAATCAAGCCCGACAGCACGATCATCGTCACGCCGATTTTGCCGAAGAAATACAACGGTCGCGCCAGGTATCGCAGCAAAAACCGAATCGTCAAAATATCGAACAACACGCGCCCGGTGCGCGCCAAACCGTAATGCGATTGGCCGCCGCCGCGCGGACGGTCTTCAATCGGGACTTCGACAATCGCTGCGCCTTCGATGTGCGCGAGCGCCGGAATGAAGCGGTGCATTTGCCCGTACAACGGAATGCGTTCGAGGATTTCGCGGCGATAGGCTTTGAACGTCGTGCCGAAATCGTGCAGCGGTACGCCTGACGCTCCTGCCATCAACCGATTCGCCAGCAGCGACGGAAGCGTGCGCAACACGCCGTCGCGCCGATGCTGCCGCCAGCCGCTGACCACGTCGTAGCCGCCTTCTTCGATCTTTTCGATGAAGCGCGGAATGTCTTCGGGGCAATGCTGCTGATCGCCGTCCATCGCAATGATGATGTCGCCGCGCGCGCGATCAAATCCGGCGGACAACCCTGCCGTCTGCCCGAAGTTGCGGCGCAAACGAATGCCCACCACGCGCGGATCAAGCGCGGCGAGATTGCGCATCAACACGTGCGTCTGATCGGTGCTGCCGTCGTCCACAAAAATCAATTCGTACGCTTCGCCAATCCTGTCCATCACGCGCGTGAGCCGTTCGTAGAGCGGCGTGATGTTCATTTCTTCGTTGTGGAACGGAACCACAATCGAATAGCGCAACGGCAAATTCTGACTGGGAATAGAGCGGTAAGTATTGGTCATAAAAACAAGCGAAGTAACGCCGCGAAGCCGTTATTTTTCCAATCTATCATTCATGCGACGCGGCGGAGTTTTTGGGTTGCGCATTCAAGGTCGCAACCGCGATGCTGTTCGGCAGCGGTTGATTCGTTAGCAGCATTTTTCTGCCCGTCGTTTGCACAATGAACAACGTCGTTGTGCTCAACAGGCTTTGCAAACGCGGCAGTGCCGACGCCGATGCCACCAAATATTTTCGTTCGCCTTGCTGCCACAGGGCGGGCAATTCGGCATCGGTCAGAAACACGTTCGGCGCATCGGGCCGATACGAACCGTATTCCAAATTTACCTTGCGCCCGTTAAGCAGCAGCGCCGAGCGGTTCGTGTAAAAAAACACAGACGAGAACGCATAATACTGATCGTCCACAATCAATTGCCCCGGCGGCGCGGCGAGCAACGCGGCAGCTAGCGGCTGCGACCCGAAATTGGGGTTCAGCGTCACCATCGCCAGCCGCGCGGCATTGAACACCACGAGCATCATCACCGCCAAAGCCGCGACAGCCCACCGACTCTGCTTCCACCACGACCCAATCGCGCCCAACAAAAACCCGCCCAACGCCACCGCCAACGGCACGCGCAACCACGCAAACGAGGCCAGCGTTAAGTCCGCGACCTTGCCCAACGAAAGCGTCGAGACATGACTTATCAACGCGCCGCCGATGTCTCCGGTTACGACTACCTCGCGTGTCAGCCACAACACCACGCCACACGCCGCCGCCGCCGCGAACGCCAAACCGCCCGCCAGTCGCGCCGGCCATTTGACCGTTGTGTTGTGCAGCGCCGCGCCCAACAACAACGCCAACGCCGGATAGCAAGGCATTGAGTAATATTCCTGTGTGGTGGAAAACGTGAAGAACAGCAGCGTGAAGCCGACCCAGCCGAGACACAACAAACGCAAGCGCCCAGCGCGGTCGGTGGATTTGAAGCTGAGCCGCGCCACGAGCGGAAAATACACGCTCCATGGAAAAAGCCAGAGCCAGTGATACAGCCAAAACGCTGTGCGCGGCACAGTGTTGTAATCGCGCGGATACCGCATGTTCAAGTAGCGGAACAGATGCTCATTCAAAAAGAAGAACCAGAAAAACCCGCGATAGTTCCCCGGCGCGCTCTTCATCGTGAAGTCGAAGTACGGTGGGTTCTGCCCAATCGAAAGCGCAATCCAGGGCAGACAAATCAAGCCGATGATGAACGTGGCTGTGAAAGGGCGCAGGCGTTGCCAAGTGCGGCGCGCAAAGAGTTGTTTGGTGCTCAGCAAATAAACGAATCCCGCGCCCAGCGGCAACACCAACGCCACCAACCCCTTGAGCATAAATCCCAGCCCCAGGCTGACCGCGAACAACACAGCCCAGCGTCGCGGCTTCGGTTCATCGGCTTCCAACGCGCGCAGCAACGACCACAGCGCCAGCGTTACGGTGAGTGTCAACACGACATCCGGCAACAAAATGCGCGTGAAGAGAAATAGCCCCACACATGTCACCAACACCAGCCCCGCCAGCGTGCCCATCGGCGCATCGAACGCCCAACGCCCGATGCGGCTCACCAACCAACAGAGCGACACCGCCGCCAACGCGATGGGCACGCGCGCCGCCCAATCGTGAACGCCGAACACCAGATACGACACGCACACGATCCAAAACCGCAGCGCAGGCTTTTCAAAATAGACGATGCCGTTCAGACGCGGCGTCACCCAATCGCCCGTTTCGACCATCGTGCGGGCAATCTGCGCCGTGACCGCATCCACGTCATCCATCAACGGCGGCGGACTGACGACACTGACAAAAAAGAAAGTGACGAGACAAAGGAAGAAAAGTCGCTGAGTATTGCTAAAGGTTTTCAGCCTGTTCGCCCCCTCAGCAAACAGGCTTTCTCGTGGCTTGTTTCGGTACAACATGAACTACATTTCCAACCAGAGCATAACCGCAGTCTAATAAGGGGGAAACGTAGTTCATAATAAAGGGGCAACCGGCAGATGGCAACACCAGCGCCCAAGCAGAGAAGCTGAGATACGGTTGTCGTTGCTCACGCCAGCGCGTCACGAATGATTTTGCCGTGAACATCTGTGAGCCGGAATTCACGGCCTTGGAACCGATAGGTCAACCGTTCGTGATCGAAGCCCAACTGATGCAGCAACGTTGCGTGCAAATCGTGAACGTGCGTGCCGCCCGTCGTCACGCCGAAGCCGAGTTCGTCCGTCTCGCCATGCACGTAACCAGGCTTGAAGCCGCCGCCCGCAATCCAAATCGTGAACGCATCCACGTGATGATCGCGTCCGGTCGTTTCGCGCACTTCGCCCATCGGCGTGCGCCCGAATTCGCCGCCCCAAATCACAATCGTATCTTCCAGCAAACCGCGCTGTTTCAGGTCAAGCACCAGCGCCGCGCTCGCCTGATCCACTTCGCGGCAGCGCGTTTCCAAATCACCGTCGAGGTTGTTGCCGCGTTCGCCGTGATGATCCCAGTCGGTGTGATACAACTGCACAAAGCGCACGCCGCGTTCGATCATGCGCCGCGCCAGCAACGCATTCGCCGCAAAACCCGACTCGCCCGGCTTCACGCCGTACAGATCAAGTGTCGCTTGCGATTCCTTGCGCAAATCCATCAACTCCGGCGCACTCGTTTGCATGCGAAAGGCCATTTCGTAAGCGTTCACGCGCGTCATAATTTCAGGATCGCCTGTCGTGGCGAGCCGCGCTTTGTTCAATGCGCCGACCGTATCGTAAAAATCGCGTTCCTGTTCGCGCGTGAGTCCCGCCGGGCTTTGCAAATTCAGAATCGCATCGCCGCTGCTGCGAAACGGCACGCCCTGAAATGAGGTCGGCAAAAAGCCGCTGCTCCACAACGTCGCGCCCCCACGCGGCCCGCGCCGTCCGCTTTGCAACACGACGAAACCGGGCAGGTCTTTCGACTCACTGCCGAGTCCGTATGTCACCCACGCGCCGAACGCCGGACGTCCTGGAATCTGAAAGCCCGAATTCATAAACAGCTTCGCCGGCCCGTGATTGAACACATCTGTAGACATGCCGCGCAACCACGTCACTTCGTCCACGATTTTGCGATGATGCGGCAACAATTCACTGAGCGTCATGCCGCTTTGTCCGTATTGTGCGAACTTGCGCTTCGTGCCGAGCAGCTTTTCATTGCCCTTCAGAAAGGCGAAGCGACGCCCTTTGAGCAAGCTCGGCGGCGGCGGTTGCCCCGTCAATTCACGCAGCTTCGGCTTGTCGGAAAACAATTCGAGCTGCGACGGCGCACCGGCCATAAACAGATAAATCACGCGCTTGGCTTTGGCGGGCAGCGGTGGCTTGCGCGCGGCCATCGGATTCGTTGGATCAAGCTGCGGACGCTGTGCCTGTGTTTCGTTTGCGAGCAAACAGTTGAGCGCGATAGTTCCCAAGCCAACGGCGCATTGACCGAAGAAATGACGGCGGGTTGTGTCTTGCAATTCGTTTGATGGTGAAGTGTTCATATCTTGTCACTCTTGCTCGAAATATTTGCCCGGTTCTTTGCTGTTTCCATCCGCCAGATCACATAAGCGGCGAAAGTTCGGCATCATAATCAACCACGCATCTTCACCGCCGACATCCAGCAGCTTTTGTTTGACGGTGGGGCGATTCACCATTTGAGGTTGCTTGAGCAGGAAAACCGCATCATCCAGGTCTTTTTGCCGTCCGGCGTTGATTTTCAGAATTACCATCCACTCCGGCGTTATGACGCGCAAACCGTTTGGCATTGTTACGGCATCCGTCAACGCGGCGCGGTAATACTTGCGATACCCGTCGCTCCGCACAATCCAATCCACCTGCACGGCGTATTTCCCGACTTGCAGCGTGTAACTGCTGCCACCAAATCCCAGCGGATGGTCGGGCGTCAGCGACAAATGATTCGAGGCAATAATATCTACGTCTTTGGTCATACGCGGACTGCCATAAATGTACATCGCCAGGCCGCCTGCCACCGCCCATTCGATTTCTTCCTTACTGGCGATGGCACCAACCTGCTGCGCCGCTTCCAACCCCGTGTCGCTGGAAATCATGGGGATGGCGGTGTTTTCCAGCATTCGATCAATTAACCGTTGATATTCGTTCTTGCTCATTTTTACTCCTCAGCGCGCAGGCAAATCCACAATCTCAATCCACGAAGGATTTTTGCCCATTAGATATTCTTTCAGCTTCGTCAGCTTACCCGTAGCCGCATCAATTTGATAACTCGACAAGCGATGCGAACGCTGCCCCGCGACTAACAAATATCGGCCTGACGAATCAATGCTGAACGTGCGTGGTTGCGTTTCCGTTGGCACAAATTCAAGCAGCGACAATGTGCCATCGGCGGGATTGATTTTGAATCCGGCGAGTGTGTTCGAGGTGCGTTCCGAAGCGTACAAAAACTTGCCGTTCGGCGTGAGGTGCAAATCCGCTGCGGCGATTCGTCCGGTCGTCCCCGGCAACAACGCATTGACCGACTGTTTCTCTTTGAGTTGTCCGTTGCGTGCGTCCCAATCAAACACGTGAACGGTCGCGTCCAGTTCGCCGAGCATATACACGAGCTTGCCGTTCGGATGAAACTCAAAATGGCGCGGCCCCGTCTTGGCTTTGACTGGCGCGGATGAATGCGGTTCCAGCTTGCCCGTCTTCGCATCGAACTTGAACACATTCACCGAATCGTTGCCGAGCGTCATCGCCAGCACAAAACGATTTTGCTTGTCGGGTAGAATCGAATGCGCGTTGGTTTGCTGGGGCAATACCTGCTGCGTCGCGCCGATGATGCCGTCTTTGCCAATCGGGCTAACGGTGAGCTTGTGACCGGGATACGAGGCCGCGAATAGAAAGCGTCCCGCGCGATCCGTTGCGATGTACGCCATACTGTCAAGCAACGGGCCGCTGCCAACGTATTTCAGCTTGCCGCTTTGCTTCTCAACCGCAAACGTTGCGACCGCCTGCGGTTCGCCGCGCGTCGCCACAAACAGAAAACGCTGATCCGGGCTGATGGCGATTGGGGTAGACATCCCTGCTTTCACGACACCGGGAATGGCAATGGTTTCGATCAGAGTCAATTCACCGGTTTGCCGATTGAGTTGCAAGACATGAATATCATTGCTCTCCGCATTGCTGACGTAAACGATAGTCACGGCGAGTGCGGGCGAGGCGAAGGCCGCTCCCAGAACGGTGATCGTTGCAAATAGCGCGCTGCCAAATGCCTGACAAAAGGTTTGGTGCATGGTGTTATTCCCGCGTGATGAAATTGTCGGCATTGAACAGCACGCGCGCTGCTGCTGTCAGCGCCGCCGACTGCGCTTCCGTCAATCCAGCCTTGGTCAATTCCTTGCTCACGAGTGACGAAACGGGCTGGTTCGTAAAGCCTTGCACTTGTCGTTCGACATAACTGCGCAAGGCCGCAAGCTCCGTCGCGTTCGGCACGCGGCTGAAGCACAGCACAAACGCATGCTTTAAGCGCGCCTCCAGTGTCGCGGCAAATTCGCCCGGTACCTCGCGCACGAGCCGCGCGGCCAAGCCTTGTGCGATTTCGAGGAACGCTGGATCGTTCGCCAATGTCAACGATTGCAGCGGCGTGTTCGAGCGGTGACGGCGCGTGCAGACCTGTTGGAAATCGGGCGCGTCAAACGTCGTGAACAACGGATACGGCGCGCTGCGATAAAAGTGCGTGTACATTGCACGGCGAAAGCGTTCGTTGCCGGTTGCCGTTGTCCAGTTTTTGCGGTTTTGCGTGAAGGCATAGACGCCGTCGGGTTGCGGCGGACGAACGCTGGGGCCGCCGATCTTCGGATTCAGCAAACCGCTGGCGCTCAAAGCCGCATCGCGCACAATCTCGGCTTCGACGCGGAAGCGTTCCTGACGGGAGAGCAGGAGGTTGCGTGGATCAGCCTCGCCCAAGTCTTTGCGGGCGGCGGAAGCTTGCCGATACGTTGCGCTCGTGACGATCAGGCGGTGCATCGCTTTGAGTGACCAGTTGCGTTTGGTGAATTCTCCCGCTAACCAATCGAGCAATTCGGGATGCGTCGGCAATGCGCCTTGCGTGCCGAAGTCTTCTTCGGTTTCGACGAGGCCGCGCCCGAAATAACGCATCCAGATGCGATTCATCGTGACACGCGGAGTCAATGGGTTCGCGGGATCAACCAGCCATTTTCCTAAATCGAGGCGCGTGCGTGTGGTTGATGATTCGGGCAATGCGGGAGCAATCGCGCTGATGATGCCCGGTTGCAGGACGCCTGCGGTTTTGTCGGGGCGCGTGAAATCGCCGCGCGTGAAAATGTACGATTCACGCGGAACGTTGGTGTCGCGCATCACCATCGCCATCACGGCATTGCCTGCTTGTTTTTCGCGCACGGCGCGCGCTGATGCGAAGCTCGCATCAATCATAATTTGCTGTTCAGGCGAACGCGCGTTGAGCGGTAATTTCAACGCTTCGAGCAACGCGGCTCCGCGCGCATCGTGCGGCGTTTCCGTAGCGACTTCGATGGCAAAATGACCGAGGCCGTGATTGGCTTCGGCTTCGTGTCGCATGATGAATTGGAGTTGACGGCTGGCAAGGGTTTTTGGCTTGGCAAAGACAAAGACAGCTTCGTGCGGATTGTTGTTCGTAACTGACCAGCCGGTGCGGCGGTCGCCATCAGTTGCGGTACGCGCGGGAAAGGCAAGCTGTTCATCATCCGCAAAGGCTTCGCTGAAATTATGGCTGCCTTCTTCGGAAATAATAAAAAACTCGCTCAACGCGAAAGAGCCGTCCGCTGCGAGGCCCGGCCCTTGTTTCGGCAACGCTTCGTGCGGCAGCACGCGCACGCGCACCGCTGCCACGCGCGGCTCTCGCGTGCGAACCAAGATGCGATATGCGTCATTCACCGCCGCATTCGACGTAATCAAAAACGAGCCGTCTTTCAATGGATTCAGCTTGCCTGCGGCTTCGGTGTCGGCTTTGACCAACTCAAACGAATGCCATTCGACGGCTTTGTTCTCAGCCGTCACCGCTGGATTTTTTTCCAGCCGCGCGATTTCCTGGCGCTCCCAATCGCCTTGTTTCAATTCGCCCATCGGTGCGCCACGTCGTGCCACTGTAGCTTCAGTCAGCGCCGCCGGATTTTCAGGTTTGCCGAACATTTCGCCGCGTTGTACCGGCACAACGGGGCCTTGATTGTTCACGTCCAGCGTCGAATTAAAGAACGCAAACATCTGGTAATACTCTTTGTGCGGGATCGGATCGAATTTGTGCGTGTGGCATTGCGCGCAGCCCACAGTCAAGCCGAGCCACACCGCGCCCGTCGTATGCACGCGATCCATCACCTGTTCGACGCGCGCTTGTTCGGGATCAACGCCGCCTTCTTCGTTGATGACCGTGTTGCGGTGAAAGCCGGTGGCGACGAGTTGGGCTTTGGTTGGATTCGGCAAGAGATCGCCCGCGAGTTGTTCGATGGTGAATTGATCGAAGGGCAAGTCTTGGTTGAGCGCATTGATGACCCAATCCCGATACGGCCACATCACGCGCTCGCCATCAATCGTGTAGCCGTTGGAATCGGCATAGCGCGCCACATCCAACCAATGCCGCCCCCAACGTTCGCCGTAATGCGGACTGGCGAGCAAACGTTCGACGAGCGCACGATAAGCCAAGTCGCTACCGCTCCCTGTACCGAAGGCTTTGACGAAGGCTTCAACTTCCTTCGGTTGTGGCAACAAGCCCGTCAAATCGAGCGACAAACGACGAATGAGCGTGCGCGCATCGGCTTGCGGCGAAGGTTGCAGCCCGGCTTGTTCAATGCGTGCGAGGATGAAACGATCAATGTCGTTGCGCACCCACTTCGTATTTTTGACGGTAGGCGGCGCAGTCCGCGCGAGCGGTTGAAATGCCCAATGCCCTTCGTATTTCGCGCCCTGTGCGATCCAACGTCGCAGTAACTCTGCTTCCTGCAAAGTAACTGCTAATTTTTTAGCAGCAGGCGGCGGCATCACTTCGCCGGGTTCGTGCGACGTCACGCGACGAATCAATTCGCTTTCGTCAGGTCTGCCCGGCGCGATTGCTTTGTATCCGCCGCGATCTTTCGTCGCGCCCTCAAACGTGTCGAGCCGCAGTCCAGCCTTGCGATTCTTTTCGTCTGGGCCGTGACAATAGAAACAACGATCCGACAGAATCGGGCGAATGTCGCGGTTGAATTGCACGTCCTGCGCCGCCGCAACGGTGGAGCGCGACGCATTCCAGAAAGCACTAACGGCCACGAAGCCAAGCAGCAAGCTGACAAACAGTTTCAGTCTTTTCATGACAAGCCCATGTTGAAATTGAAGTGTGATGAACCGTCACGAATAGTAGCATATTGCCTTCAATTTGCCTTCGCCCTCAACCTCGTCGCGGACGTGCCAAATCATTTTGCCCAGAACGTCCCACACTTGATGAACGGGCAGACGCGGGGTACTTTCTCCGGCAGCGGAGGAATACGAATGAATGCCAAACAATTCGCTTTGTGTTTGCTGCTGGTCTGGCTGACGACACTGTCGGCGGCGGCGCAAGCCAAGCTCAACAACGCACTGCGCAACTTCGAGCAGTTTTATCAGGACGGCTTGCGCCAGAGCGGTATCGTCGGCAGCAGCTTCATGCTCGTCCACAACAATCAGGTCCTTGATCGGCAGTTTTACGGGCTGCAACATCTCGAACAGAAAATCCCGGTGGACGAGAACACAATCTATCACTGGGCTTCGATCACGAAGACGTTCACGGGCATTGCGATTCTGCAACTGCGAGATCGCGGCTTGCTCAAGCTCGATGACCCGATCATCAAGTACGTGCCAGAACTGAAAGCCGTCCACAATCCGTTTGGTTCGATGGAGCAAATCACGATTCGCCAATTGCTGTCGCACACGGCAGGCTTTCGGGCGGCGACGTGGCCCTGGGGCGGCGAGCAGGACTGGCATCCGGCGGAACCCACAAGCTGGCAACAACTCGTGGCGATGATGCCGTACACCAAAATCGAATTCGCGCCGGGCAGCAAATACAGCTACTCGAATCCGGGCATCGTCTTTTTAGGGCGCGTGATCGAAGTGCTGATGCACGAAGACTTCGAGGTCTATATGGACAAGAATGTTTTTCGCCCGCTCGAAATGCACTGCACGTATTACGACACGACGCCGTATCATCTGCGCAAACATCGTTCGCATAGTTATCGGCTCAAAGACGGCAAGCTGACGCCCGGTCGCTTCGATATGGACACGGGCATCACGGTTTCCAACGGCGGATTGAATGCGCCGCTGACGGATATGGTGAAGTACCTGAACTTTTTGATGGGCGATCCGAAGCGACAGGATGTGTACGACGGCGTGCTGAAGCGTTCGTCGCTCGAAGAAATGTGGGTTGCGCAAGCGCCAGTGCCGCCAGTGCCAGAAGCTGACAAAGGGCGAGGCCGCAAAGATTTTATCGGGCTGACCTACTTCATCGAAGAAAATTTCGGCATGCGGTTCATCTGTCACAGCGGGCATCAGAACAATTTCGCCACGCATTTTTATTTCAACCCCGAACTGTGCGCGGCCTACATCGTCGCGTTCAATACGTTCGCGTCGCAGCAACATCCGAACCCGTCGCACGATACGGATTTGCTTGATCTGAAAATCAAAGAGCATCTGTTTGAGCACGTGTTTCCGCTTTTCAAAAAATAATATGAGCCATTCATCTCACCTCGATTCTATTGCGCGTTTGTCGTTCGGCTGCTATCCGACGCCGATTGAGGAGTTGACGCGACTGCGCGCAACATTGCGCACGGAAGTCGGCGCTTGCCCGCGTTTGTTCATCAAGCGCGACGATTACACGGGCGCAGGCTTGGGCGGCAACAAAGTGCGCAAACTCGAATACGTGCTGGCGCAGGCGGTGGCGGACGGCGCGGAAGTCGTCATCACGACGGGCGGCGAAAAATCGAATCACGCGCGTGTGACGGCGATGTTGTGCGCGCGGCTCGGCTTGCGTTGCATTCTGGTGGCGAATCCTGCGACGCCCGGCACCGTGCCGCCGGGCTTGCAACCGGCGTCGTTGTACGTGAACGAACTGGTCGGCGCAGAAATTCATCGCATTCAGAACCGCACCGAACGTGCGTCCGCCGTTGCTACGATTGCGGCGCGATTGCGTGCGGCGGGCAAGCGCGTCGTCGAAGTTCCGCTCGGCGCGTCCGTCCCGCTCGGCGCGCTCGGTTATGTGCGCGCGATGGTCGAAGTGAAAGCGCAATGCGATGCGCTCGGCCTTCAGCCGAATTACCTTTTTCACGCGAGTTCGTCGGGCGGCACACAAGCCGGAATGTTGGTCGGCGCGCAGTTGAATGGTTTTGAGGAAACGCAGATTCTCGGCGTCAGCCCCGACGATGCGTCCGCTGAAATTGCGGCGAACGTCGAAGCCATCGCGCGCGGTGCGTATGATCTGCTCAACCTCGCCGCACCGTTTTCATTACACGAACGCACGATGGTGCTGGATGACTACATCGGCGACGGCTATGGTATTCCGACAGCGGCTTCGACAGAAGCTTTGCAATTGCTCGCCGCAACGGAAGGCATCGTGCTCGATCCGGTGTACACGGCCAAAGCGATGGCGGCGCTGTTGGATTGGATTCGGCGCGGCAAATTCAGTGCAAACGATACGATTTTGTTCTGGCACACGGGCGGACAACTCGCGCTGTTCTTGACACCCGCCCAGCCAAAATGACAAGCATTGCCCACAAGCGGCAGCCCCGATGAGATGGGAACGAGGGGCATTGTGCAACGATACGTTTTTTTCTGGCCTCGGCAG
This sequence comes from uncultured Heliobacteriaceae bacterium, assembly GCA_964631865.1. GTDB lineage: Bacteria > Acidobacteriota > Blastocatellia > RBC074 > RBC074 > JAFDVL01. The sequence goes on from CAZWAK010000081.1 coordinate 19,901, forward strand.
ATGAATTTCTTTACAGAGAGCAAGCTTTGATCGGAGTGGGTGATCTCAGTCAAGCTCTGGGCCGGCAACCCATTGCCGGATTTGTACTCGCGCGCAAACGTTTGATCGCTGGCGCAGGGTGTGTCACTGCCTACTCAATCATCCGCAATCGGCATGGTGTTGGATCAACGGCAACAAGTAATGGCCTTGTCATTCCCGCGAATGAAACAATGGCTTGTCCCGGCGCTAAATTGGGTAAGCGATTCCACAAGCCTTCGTCCACGCTGCCGAGGGATCGTCTGAGTCGGCTGATAACATTGACATCTGCAATCTTGTGCAACACGTAGTTGTTGATTAACCCCAAAACTTCATCGGGCAAGTGTTGCGGCAATTGCGTCACGAACATCAAACCCAGCCAACGCTTGCGTCCGCGTTTGGCAATGCGCTCAATTTGCTGATGCAGCACTGGCATCTGTTTGATGCGTTCTTTGGAGAGGAATTCGTGCGCCTCCTCAATCACCACTACAACCTTACGCATTGCTTCGCCCTTTTCGCTGGCTTGATAGTTTTCGTCTTGTTGGAGTTGCAAACCACGTAAAATTTCGGAGATCACGAGGTTGTTTATTTGCGGTGAATCGGTATCACTCAGGTCAATCACGGTAACGCGCCCGGCTGCGGTCATGGCCTTGTAATCGGGCGGTGTCGCTTGTGGATTGTCGAAAATCCTCAGCCGCAACAACCGACTCAGGCTGCCTTGCACTTTGCGCCAACTGCTGATGACTTTGGGAAGCTGCGCTTCCTTGATGATGGAGCGTATCTGCGGCAAATTGTCGCGGAACTCCTTCATGCGCAGGTAATCAAAATTTTCTGCGCCTTCCACTGTATCTGCGCATATCCGTACAAGTTCGTACATCATCTGCAACGTCAGGTGCGGATACCCCTCTTCCATCTCATCCAATTCAAACACCTTTTCTTCATCCTCTTTGCTGAACGGATTGATCTTTGGATCACGCATCAGCCGGCGTGCAATGTCGTAGGCTTTCAGAAAACGCTCCTGCTGTGCATCGTTGAAATTGAGAATTTCCATTACGGCATACGGCGACAGATTTTCATACTTCAAACAAAACTGCCGGCGGTCGGGATGTTGTGCATTAGTAGTTTCACGTCCGACCAAATGATAGAGGCCAACATTCTTTACTCCTTGCGGTTCCAAGCCGCGTTGTGCCAGCGCGGCCAGCATTCCTGCATCATCCGTCTGTTGCATCATTTGCGTGTATTCGCCTTCAGTGTCAAAGATGATGACAGCCACACCGCTCGCACCGAGTTTGCCGATCAAGCCGGAAACGGTCGTGGATTTACCGCCGCCCGTTGTGCCGAGAATGCCAGTATGTCTGGGCAGCACGTCCTTGCGCGCTGTTGAAAACGAAACTGGTACGCTTTCGTAGCCAACCGCCAACCCAATCGTCACATCACCTAGCAAGCGCAATCGCTCTGCCGTTTCTGTTCCATCAATCACAAAGACCGGGCTGTTGGGCAGCGGGCGAAAGCGCGGCGGTACAAGTTTGTTGTCAATTTCTTCGCCGAGGATTTCCACCTGCACACGCCCGTGATACCGAGGCGTGAAGGTCGCGCCGCGTACTGTTGTCGTAACGACTAACGGCGCGTCAGCACGTAAACCATCCGGCTCAGCGAACGGCCCTTCCACGACAGCGGCGATGTATTGCCGGTCATCACCACCTTTGTCGAGAGGGCGGCTCTTGATACGCACCAGCGATTGCGAAGGCACGCGACGAATCTCTTCCGCCGGCAGCAGGATCGTCACTGTGTTGTCTTTGCTGGCAGGCGTGTCATACATCGTGCGTCCGACAGCGCCTTGAAACGCTTCGTCTTCCTGAAATTCGCCGCCAGCGAGGTTGATTTCCTCATCCAACAAATCAGCAAAGTCGCTCGGCATGGTTGGCACGGCATCGTTGACAGTTCCATTGTGTTGCAATTGATTCATATTTACCTCCCACTACGAGCGCGAGTTTCGCGCTCACCCAAATAACGAAACGGCTCATCAGCATTGGCGTAGGCCATTTGTACGGATGACAAAAAGCTGTCCGGGCTGAATGTCGAGCTGCATACAGTGTCAGCCAGATCAATCAACATCGGAAAGCCGCGATGTTCTTGCAAAATGCTGTCGGCTAATGCGATGTGCGCAGCCATCTCTGCACAATCCTTGTGTGCATAAAACAGGTAAGGCGGTGCGGCATCCCAGGCACGATAGAGACCGATGACAATATCGGATGCGACCTCTTCACAAAACCGTACCATCTCCTGCTTAACGCCGCTGCCATCGCGGTAGCCACCATTTTCAATCATTCGTTCAATTTCGGGCTTGAGCGTTTGCACGATGGCGAATTCGAGCGGACGCAAGGCTTGACCAATCATCAACCAATGTCGCTTGCGCGGTGCGCTTGGCACGAAGACAAAGCGTTTGTGTTCGACGTACCAGCGAATCAGGTCGAGGCTGATCTTAATGCGCTCGCGTTGTGATGACCAAAGTCCGGTCAACAATTCGTATGGCGCAGGACTGCCGTGTCCCATGCGCCACGAGGCATTCGACTTTTCGCGCAGAATCGCGCGTTCGGCATACGCCATAATCCCGCGTCGTGCCAACTCGCTGAGTGAATCTTCTTCCAGCCCTTGTGCGCCACGCTTTTCACGTTGGCTTAATACTGCCAGCACTTCTTCTACCGGATCAGCAAGCTTGGCGCGCAGATCGCGGCGATACAAGCGATGCGCCCACGAACCTTGTTCGCCATTATAAGAAACTAGACAGACGCCAATCTGAGTGATTGTGAGCGGCAGTGTGTCATGCACAATGTTCGTGCCATCACAGGCTTCGACGCCACCATTGAAAAGTAGACCGGTGTGAATCTTTTCCAAATCACTGCGCTGAGCTTGATAGACGCCAGCATTCGGTGGCGCATCCGGCATCGCACGCAATTCACGAAAAACAATCTCGCGGATGCGCGGCATATACTCTGCTTCTCTGGCGAGTGCATCGCTTACCATTTGCTCTGCTTCGTTGAGCAAAGCCATGACATCTACGCCTTGCGTCCAAGTACTCAGATCAAGCGCACACGAAAGTGGCTCGCCATACGCTGCTTCAAAATCCGATGACTCGACGGGTGAATTGGCTGAGATTGCTGAATTCTCGGCATTGATAAGAGGCGTGGAACTGGTTGTCGCATCTTTCATTCATTACTCCTTCATTGCTGCTACTTCCATTACCGCTTGAGCGAGACGAAGTTCGACAACTTTTTGCTGCGACTTATTTCGTCAACCTGCCACGTAAGGTTTCGGCCCACGTCGGCCCGCGTCCGCTTGCCGTTAGCAAAACATATCCGTAAGCAGTGGCAAGCGGTGCTGGCAATCCAAAGGTCTGAACCAATACGGCGCTGATGCTCTCGTGACGAAGCGCAAAGTGCGGGGCTGAAAGATTGCTCTGCGCAAGGACGATTTCAGGCGGGGCAAGCAAGGCAAGAGCGATTTTATCTGCGCGGTCTTCAATCTGCCAAACGCCAGCGTTGAAATTGTGCTGAAGTTCATCACGTTCAAGCAGGCAAGTGTAAACGCCTAGTGGAACACTGGCGAGCAATGAATGTACACGCTCAGTAACGGTAGGCGGGCGCAGACCATCAAACACGGCGGCGATTTCCGTCCCAAATTTGCTTATGGCTCTTACGCGCGGCAACCAATAATCAAGCAGAAAGTGCGCCAACTCGTGGGCAACACTGAACCGTTGTTCATCCAGCGGATCAGCGCCGTCTATGAAGATCAAGCCGTTGCCGCCAAATGCCACCAGACAGCCGCGCACGGCACGACTTTGACAGTTGAATTGAAACGCCACGCCGCGCTGCGTCAACCAGGTTTCGACCAGATGCAATTTGAGGCGAGGCAATTTGATGAGCGTGACCGGTAAAGCCAAAGCAATGCTGCGTTCGAGGCTGCGAGGAAATGCTTCTGTCTCACCGCAGCGTTGCCAGAATAACTGGATGGCTTCCTGACTTGCGTTATCCAACCACATCGCAAACCTCATTCGTCTTTGGCTGCTGACGGCGTTGCATCGTCATTCGCTTCTTCGTCTTCGCGGTCGCGGGCGGCAGCTAACACGCCCCATTCTGGCAGGCGAGATTCTGCTGTTGCCGGGCCTGACACCGGTCGTTGCGCCAGTTGCTCAAGGCTCTCAACCTGGCGCAAAATGCCAGCCAGTTGTGCTTCGTCAATCAGCGTGTAATCGGCCATCCGCCGCACCTGTTCGGCAAAATGCGCGGCGTCACCGCACGGACGTTGGCACAGCGCCAGCCGCGTTAGCATCTCCGGCCAAGTACCCAATTCGCTTGCCAATCCTTCTTCGCTCAGTCCTTCTAGCCGCTGATAAACCGCGAGCACGTAAGCCATAAACCGCGCGTCGGACTGCAAGCGGCGTGCGAAAGCAACAGAAGGCTGGTTGGCAGAAAGATTTTTCATGGATTTACCGTTCGCGTTTGTAGTGCCGTTGAATCATCTTTTTCAGCCGGTCTTTGTGTTGTTTGACGGTCGCCCGCTGCACTTCGATTGGAGTTGCCGCAATACCCAATAGTTCGGCAAAAGGTTGCGTATCGCGCACACCCTCCATCATCAACCAAATCAATTGCAAATCCAGCGGATCGTTTGTTACGGCGCGCAAGCGTTGCCACGTCAGTTCATCGTCGCTACGTTCGATCAACGCCATTTCCACTTCTGCTTCCGTTTGATATACCGCTTCGAGGTCGGCAAGTTCGACAGGTTTTTCGTAATCGCCACGATTTTTTTGCTGTTTCAGCGCGTCAAGCAGGTTGTTCCGCGCACAAACTTTGAGCCAACTTGGCAGGCTACCGCGTTCGGGGACGAAATTTGCAGGCTGATCGAAGTAACTCAGGAGCGCGTCTGTTGCGGCATTGAAGAAAATGTCTTCATCGGACAGGTTGGTAAATCGCCGGCGCAAACTCTGGAGTAAGTATGGAAGAAACGCCTCGGTGATTTCGTGCGTGACAATCGGGTCATCGCCGGCACTCAAACGCGCATGTAAGCGTTCCCCCAATTCTGCCAAACCCGTTACCGGGGACATTGATGCTCCTCCTATGTCGTTTTCTGAAAGACTAGGACATATTCAGTATCCATTCGTTGCCCAAATGCTTCCTGTAAATAAGGCATCACTCGTAGTCTCTCGCTGATCGTGCGCGTGTGTTGGAGCTTTAATCGTAATCCGTGTGAGCGACCAATTTCAGCCAGAATTTCATGCGTTGGAACAGCAATCTTGCGAATGTGTGAGGGGCAAACCACTATGATGGCGTGTCGGCGCGGACGCAGCACTTGTACAATCTTCCCGAAAACACTGTTCATATCATTGAAGTATCGGCGCGTCAGCGCAGCTTGGCGCGGTGATTTTTGTTCAAGCTGCGCCAGCACAGCATTGGCTTGATCCAATTCCTCCAACGCATCGTACTTCTGCACCATACTGGCGATGCGTCCACTTTCGCTACCGATGTAGCGGGACGCGCACGCTCGATACTCATCTAATCCAACGCCCAATACTGCTTGCATCCAAGCAACAGCGAGGAAATGGGCGCGCGTGTAATCAAGCGCCGTTACATACGGCGGCGAGGTAAAAACCAAGTCTATTGACTCCGACCGTAAACGTAACTTGCGAGCATCACCTAAACGCGCCTCTACCTTTGCTGGCGGCGCTTGAGCACAAAGCATCTGGAATTCGTTGGCTTGTTTACGCATTTGTTTGACGCGCTTGGCAAATTTCTCTAGCACGTCAGGTTTTTGCGCGTGCTGCTGATAGTGATGCCTTGAATGAATAATGTCGCGGGCATTGGCGACACTTGTTTTTGCCAAGATGAGTGAAGAAAAGGCCACCCAGAAAAATTCGCGCACCGGTTGCATAGTTTCCACATGCTCAATATGCCAAGCTAGCAAAGCCAGTGCATTCGCAACTTCCGGCAGGAACCAATAATCACGATTCACGAACTCTGGTAACTGTACTCGTTGCCGCAATTCTTGTGACACTCGACTGGTCTGCAAGGCAATCAAATCGCGCGTCGTCCGCGTAATGAGGATTTCGTAAGCATGCTCAATTTCCTTGTCATCCAACACCTGCGCTTTCACTTTGGCGATGAGGCGTGCCAAGGGGTCGAGGTCATAGCCGATAGCATGGCGTCCCTTCAAGCGCGCCTCGACCAGTGTTGTGCCGCTGCCAGCCATAGGGTCTAACACGGTCTCGCCGCGTTTCGAGTAGTAACGCAACCCATAGCCAACCAGTTGTGGCGGACATTTGGCTGCATACGCGTGCAGACCGTGCGTGGCATAACGTGTGTTCTGTCCTTCAAAATCAAGTTTCGGCATATTCACATTCGCACCACTTGCTACAAACAAACGCCCAAAGTTTAGTAAATTACCACCAGCCGAGGATTTTCCACCACGCCAAGCCGATTACTGTCCACAACAGGATGTTTGGCACCGAGGCGATCAATCCATATTTCCACCACGTCTGCTGCTTCACGTAGCCCGCGCCGAAGAAGATCGGCCCCGGCGTCGTGCCGTAATGTGTGAGGCCCGCGCTCAAGTTGGAAAAGTACGCCATCACCAGCACGGCCAAATACGGCGGTGCTCCGGCAGCCATCACGACCACCAAAAACGGCACGAACATCGCCGAAGCATGCGCCGTGATGCTGGCAAAACTGTAATGCGCGTAAAAATAAATCAGCGCCAGGACAGCCAACGCCGCGCCCCATTTCCAACCTTGTGTGAAGCTCGCGGAGACTTCGGCGAATTTTTTCGTGAGGCCCGTTTCGCCCAGTGCTTCGGCCATCCGCACCATCCCGCCGTACCATATAAACACATCCCACGCCGCGCGCTCGTTCATCAGGTCATCCCAATCCAACACTTTCGCCAGCAACAAGGCACAAATGCCGAGCAACGCGACGACCGAGTAATCAATTCTGTGCAGCCAATTCGTCGTGCCCCACAACAACGCGACCATCACGAACACGCTGAGCATTAATTTTTCGTGCCGCGACACCGGCCCCATTTTGTCGAGTTCGGTTTGCGCGAACGCCGTTGCGCCGGGCGTATGTTTCACTTCGGGTGGAAACAGCCGATAGAGCAGCACGCCCGTCACGACAATCGAAATCAAACCCGGCACGATGCCGCCAAGCATCCAGCGCGTGTAGCTCAAATCCACCGCGCCGTTCGTGGTTTGCAGCGCGAGGCGTTGAATCACCAAGTTGCCCGCCTGCCCCGTCAAAAACATCGCGCAGATGATGACTTCGCACTGATAAATAAAGGTCATCAGAAACGCGCCGAGCTTGCGCGCGGTCTCGCCGGGACGCGAGTCGTAGGCTTCGGCAATGCTTTTCGCAATCGGAAACGTGATGCCGCCACAACGCGCGCCGTTCGACGGAATCACCGTGGCGAGCAACATATCTGTGCCGACCAATGCGTAACCCAAGCCCAATGACCGATGTCCAATCGCGCGAATAAACAACAACGCGATGCGGCGTCCCAAGCCGGTTTTCAGCATTCCGCGCGACATAAAAAATGCCGCGAGCACGAGCCACACGACCGGGTCAGCATAGCCGCCGAGAATGGATTTCAGGCGCAAGGTTTCGATAGCTTTGAGGTCGTTGGGATTCGAGAGCGTGCGGATTGCCGCGTCGCTGAGCGGCATTGAGCGTGTCAACGCGAGCGCCGTGATGCCGAGCAGAACCATCGCGCTGCCGCTCAATGGGCGCACGATGGAGCCGATGATCGTGGCGACAAAAATCGCCAGCAAGCGCCACGATTCGGGCTTGATGCCGTCAGGCGGCGTGATGAACGCGATGGCGAAACCGCTGCCGAGAACGACAGCCCATTTTAAGACGAGGAGCGAGGCCGAAGACGATGGCGCTTCGGCTGGGGCTTGATTGGACATTGGGTGTAGATGATCTCAACTCTCAGATTTGAAATTTGAGATTTGGATTTTCGAGCGATGAACGTCCAGCGCGATGTCCTCATTGTTGACGCCGATCACGACGCGACCGCCATTTTGCAATTTGCCGAACAGCAATTCATCGGCCAGCGGTTCTTTGATTTTGGTTTGAATCAGCCGCGCCATCGGACGTGCGCCGTACAATTTGTCGTAGCCTTTTTTCGCTAACCACGCACGCGCCGGTTCGGTCAGTTCGAGCGTCACGTTCTTTTCCGCAAGCTGTTCGCGCACTTCGTTGACGAACTTGTCCACAACGCGCTCGGTGACTTCAAAGCTCAGCGGCTCGAACGCGATCCACGCATCGAGGCGATTGCGGAATTCGGGTGTGAACGTGCGTTCGATTGCGCCTTTGCCTTTGCTGCCCGCAGCGGCAGTGATGTTTTCGCCCGTCTTGAAGCCGATGCCTTCGGCGCTCAATTCGCGCGCTCCGGCATTCGTCGTCATCAGCAAAATCACGTTGCGAAAATCGGCTTTCTTGCCGTTATTGTCCGTGAGCGTCGCGTGATCCATCACTTGCAGCAAGATGTTGAAGAGATCAGGATGCGCTTTCTCGATTTCGTCGAGCAGCAATACGCAATGCGGCGTCTTGTTGATCGCATCGGTGAGCAAGCCGCCCTGATCGAAACCGACGTAGCCCGGCGGCGCACCGATCAAGCGCGAGACGGTGTGTTTTTCCATGTACTCGCTCATATCAAAGCGCAGGAACTCGACGCCCATCGCTTTGGCGAGTTGTTTGGCCAGTTCCGTTTTGCCGACGCCGGTCGGGCCGGAGAGCAAAAAGCATCCGACCGGTTTGGTAGGATTGCTCAAGCCAGCGCGCGACAACTTGATGGCTTTCGTCAGTTGCGCGATGGCGTGATCCTGACCATAAATGACGGCCTGCAAACTTTCCTGCAATGATTGCAAACGATCTTTGTCGGACACGGACACGGTCTTCGGCGGAATCTTGGCGATGCGGGCGACGATTTGTTCGATGTCGTGCGCAGTGATTTCTTTGGGGCGCTCCGTGAACGGCAACAGCTTGACCGCCGCGCCGGCCTCGTCAATCACGTCAATCGCTTTGTCCGGCAGGAAGCGGTCGTTGATGTATTTCGCGGACAGTTCGGCTGCGGCTTTGATCGCTTCATCCGCAAACGCGACGCCGTGATGCGCTTCGTACGAGGGCTTCAGTCCGTGCAAAATTTGAATCGTATCGTTCAGGCTCGGCTCGCCGATTTCGATTTTCTGAAAGCGCCGCGCGAGCGCACGATCCCGCTCGAACGAAGCTTTGTATTCGGGGTACGTCGTCGAACCGATGCAGCGAATTTCGCCGCTCGCGAGCGCGGGTTTCAGGATGTTCGAGGCATCCATCGAACCGCCGCTGACTGCGCCTGCGCCGACGATGGTATGAATTTCATCAATGAACAAAATCACATTCGGTTTTTGCTTGAGCGCGGTGATGACGGCTTTCAATCGTTGCTCGAATTCGCCGCGATATTTCGTCCCGGCGAGCAGCGCGCCCATATCGAGCATATAAAATTCCGCCGCGCGCAACACGTCGGGCACTTCGCCTCGCTGAATCTTGAGCGCGAGTCCTTCGGCAATCGCCGTCTTGCCGACGCCCGGATCACCGACGTAAATCGGATTGTTTTTGCGGCGGCGGCAGAGCACCTGAATCGTGCGGGTAACCTCGCTCGTGCGACCAATGAGCGGATCAATGCGACCCGCAGCGGCACGTTCGATCAGGTTTGCGGTGAAGGCCGCGAGCGGATCGCGGATGGGGATGTCATCTTCATCGCCGCTGTGTTGTGGCGCGACATGTTCTTTGTCGTCTTCGGTCGTGATTTTGGACACGCCGTGCGAAATGTATTTCAGCACGTCCAACCGCTTCACGCCTTCACGTTCCAGCAAGTACACGGCGAACGAACGGCGCTCCTGATAAATCGCGGCGAGGATGTTGCTGCCGTCAATCAACTCCTGCCCGGAGCCTTGCGCTTGCAACGTTGCGCGTTCCAGCACGCGCTGAAAGGCGGGCGTTTGTTCGGGCAATTGCTCCGCGCCTTCAGGCAGGCGTTCGAGCTTTTCTTCGAGAAACGCTTCCAATTCGCGCTGCAATTTGCGCACGTCGCCGCCGCAATGCCGAATCACATCGCGCGCGGTTTTGTCCTGCAACAAGGCCAGCAAGACATGTTCGAGCGTGAGAAATTCATGTCGCCGATTCAAGGCTTCGCTAAAAGCGCGATTGAGGGTTTCTTCTAATTCTCTGGTCAGCATAAAAACAACGGGTTGTCAGGAAAATTGCCAAATTGAAAAAGCGGCGCGTATTCTACCACGCGAATCGGGTTGAGCCAGAGAGAAGGAGGAAAAATTCAATGCACGACTATCGAAAAGCAACGCTGCGCCTACTGGCCGTATGGTTGTTCGCGGCGGTGGCGTTCGCGCAAGACGCGAAAAAAGAGTTCGAGATCATCGAAGGACATTTTCACGACGGGCTGGGCACGCACGCCGAATTGGTGTTGGCCAATGCGTTGCTTGCGCAGGCCCAGCTTACACAACCGCGTTTTGACCTGACGCGCAGCTACAACAAAATGACGGCGGCGATAGCCTCGTTGCCCGCCGCGCATCCGAGCCGCGCGATCTTCCAAACCGAAATTGCAAACATCGAACAAGCTGCTCCAAACGGCGCGCGTGAATTGCTCGCACACGCGGGCGGAACGCTTGTCAAAGTGCAGCACACGGCGCGCGAATTTTCTGAGGCGCGCGCAGGCGATTTGAAATTGGAATTCGCGGATCGTCCGCCGCTGTCCGTTTCGGTCAAAACCGACAAATCCAAGCGCGTCGCTGTCGCCGAAGGCCAAACGCCGGACATCGCGCACAAATGGGCAGAACGCTATTTTCGCGTGACCGAAAGCGAGTTGCAGTCAATGTTGACAGGGCTGGGATTCGCGTCGCTGACCGAAGCCAAAACGAATTACCTGCACATCGCGCAACTCGTCGCGGCGATCCTGATGCGCAAACTGGAACTGAAAGATTGTCAGCCAAACGATTTCAGCCGCGCGAAAGTTGGTAATCTCGAAGCCGTCAAATACCTGTTGCGGCAGTTGCGCCACTACCAACACGGCAATGACGCGAGCCGCGTGATTATCTTTGATCGCACGACGGGCGCGGTGAAATGGGATTCGTTGCTGGACGGCGTTGACATCGAAGCGTTGACTGCCGACCGCATTTCGTTTCTGCCTGCGCGTCCACGCGGCGGGCGGCTCATCGGCTCTGAATTCGGCTTGAAAGTGGATGGGCAAACTATTGTGTCATTTCAGATCAAACACAAACGCGGCAAAGCGCGCGGCACGGCGCAGCAGTACGAATTCAGCGACATCACAACGCGGCTGCGGCTCTGACACTATTTTTACTCAATCTAAACTTCCAGCTTCCAGGGCTTGCGATACGGACGCGCGAGCATTTGATTGGCTTCGCGGTCGCCGAGAAACAATTCGCGGTTGGCATCCCATTTCAGCATCCGATTCAGCCGCGTGGCAATGTTGCCGAGATGGCACATCGCGGCGGTCAAGTGGCCTTCTTCGACATCGGCGTTCGGACGTTTGCGGCTCTTGACACAGTCGAGGAAGTTGCGAATGTGCAAGACCTGCGCTTCGTTACCGTCGCCTTTCATCTCCATCGGCTCCATCGCAGGTGTGGTGTTTTTGCTGATGGCTTTCCACACTTCAGGCACGACGGTGAAGCCGTTGCGCATAATGCTG
>CAZWAK010000082.1:0-31586 GCA_964631865.1 uncultured Heliobacteriaceae bacterium
GGAGGTGGTGAGGGCCGAGATTGCCGACCGCCGCCATGCCGACGACTGAATTGCCATACGCCAGCGCCGCCGCAATGCGCATCGTCGAAAGCGCCAGCGGCGCATTCCACGGCGACAGCACGGCAATCACGCCGACCGGCTCGCGCACGACCAGGTTCAGATGCGTGTCTTCGGATTGGATCAATTCGCTGGTTTGCTGTGCGATCTGTTCGGCGAAGTAGCGAAAGTTGCTGATCGTGCGCGCGAGATGTCGCCTACTGGTTTGCGCCAGCGGCACGCCCGTGTCGAGCGATTCGAGCAACGCAAGTTCGTCTTCGTGCTGTTCGATCAGATCGGCAATGTGCAGTAAGGTTTTCTTGCGAAACGCCACCGAAGCGCGTGACCAAGCGCCGGAATCAAACGCGCGTCGTGCGGCTGTGATTGCGATATTCACCTCTTCGGCAGACGCTAACGCAACTTCGCCGAGCGGTTGATTGTTCGCGGGATTGTACGTCGTGAATGTTGCGCCGTCGCGGGCTTGCTGTAGCTTGCCATCAATAAACAACGACGCGGTGTGGCGGCGAATTTTTTCGAGAAGGAGTTCAAGCATAGTTGTCAATGGAACACGGATTGAACGGATGGCGCGGATTCTACATCTCTATTTCCGTACTCATCCGTCGCATCTGTTCTATCCGTGTTCTATCTCTCGTAAAGGTTCAATCTTCGGAATCAGCCACATCACCAGCAACGCCGACGCGATGTGCATGCCCGACACGATCACAAACACGGGCGCATACGAGATGTGATCCACGAGCCAGCCGACTGTCAATTGAAACAGCATCCCGCCCAGGCTGCCCGCCGCGCCCGACAAGCCCCAGACAGTCGCTACGTCCTGCGGGCGCACGAGGTCCGCAGGCACGGCGAACAACGATGACGATTTGATCTGCACAGCAAACATCACGACGGCGATGAGTAACAGCGCAACGTAAGCGTTCTGTGTCGAGTTCACGAGCATTGCGACCGGCACGACGCTCGCGCCGAGCCAGATCATCCATTTGCGTGAGGCATTCAACGACATCCCGCGCGCGATCAAATGTCCGCCCAACCAGCCGCCGAAGATGCTGCCCAAATCCGCCGCGAGATACGGAATCCACGCCGATGCGCCGATTTGTTTCAGGTTGAAGCCGCGCACGTTCGACAAATATTGCGGCAGCCAGAACGCGAAGAAATAAAATACGCCATCGCACACAAACCGCGACAGCATCAAGCCCCACACTTCTTTGTAGCGCAGAAACTGAAGCCACGATGTTTTCTGCGTGTTGCTTTGCTGCGCGCGTTCGCTTTCTAACAACGCGGCTTCCTGCTCCGTGATCTTCGGATGCTCCTCCGGTTTGTAATACAGCCATTGCCACGCGAACAGCCACAGCAAGCCGATTGCGCCCGTCACAACAAACGCCGCGCGCCAGCCGTACGTCGGGATCAACCACGCGGCGATGAGCGGCGGCGCGATGATCGAACCGAGTCCCGGCCCCGCGTTCAAGATGCCGACAGCGTTGGATCGTTCTGCCTTCGGAAACCATTCGGCAATAGCTTTCAGTGCCGCCGGGTAGTTGCCCGCTTCGCCCACGCCGAGCAAACCGCGAAAAAACGAAAAGCTCGCCACGCCGGAACCGAACGCCGTCAGCATATTCGCGATTGACCACCAGATGATCGAAAGCGTGAAGCCGCGCTTTGTGCCGATGCGATCAAACAGCTTGCCTGCGACGGCTTGCATCACGGCATAGGCGAGCAGAAACCAAAACAGAATCCACGAATAATCCGTCGCGGAGAGTTGGAATTCTTTCGTGATGACAGGCGCGGCGACGGACATCGCTTGCCGATCAATGTAATTGATGGTCGTCGCCAAACAAAGCAAGCCAATGATCCACCAGCGCAGGTTTGAGATTTTGGAGTTGGGCATTATTTTGATGAAGGGCGAAGTCCTCAAACAGAAGCCACTTGGTCATTTCATTTTCCATTTTCCGTTTGTCATTTGTCATTTGTCATTGCCTGCGGGCAACGCGCGAACAATGACAAATGAAAAATCAAAAATGAAAAATGGAAAATGAAAAATGGAAAATGAAAAATGGAAAATGAAAAGAACTGAAGCTTCGTCCTCACAAGTTCAATTTAGCAATTGCCTCGAAAGCCTCGGTCGGCACACGATTCAATTGCGGTCGCACAGCCGTCTTCCAACGCGCATCAATCCCCATCTTCGCCGTCGTCGTTTGCCCGGCGGCATACGAAGGGTCAAGCAGTGAGCCGGGCAAATCGCGCAAGATCAACGCATCCCGATCCATCTGCGTGCGCGTCGCCAGCGCCCACAGCATTTGCTGTTCATCGAAAATATCCACGTCATCGTTCACCAGCACCACCAGCTTCACGCGGCGATAATGCAACGTCGCTTCCAGCACGGCGCGCGCCGTTTCGGAACTGATTTCACCAACGGCAATGTAGGCGTGAAAGCGGCGACCCGACACCGGCACATAGACGCTGCGCACTGCGGGTGTGATCGCAGTTGCGATTTGATAGAGCTTCGCTTCGATCATCAAATTGTCCGGCACGAGCGCGTCGGGAAAACACGAACCATAATCGTGATAAATCGCGGCGCGACGTTGCGTCACACAACGCAGCTCAAACACAGGCGCGAGTTCTTCGTCACCCATAAAACCAGTGTATTCGCCGAACGGCCCTTCCGCTTCCAACCGATGCGGAGGCACATAACCTTCCAGCACGATTTCCGCATCCGCCGGAACTTTGATTTGATCGCCGAACAATTCGGTCGCAACTAATCGCACCGGTTCGCCCGCCAACGCGCCCGCCGTCGCCCAATGACTTTCGGGATAATCGAGCTTCGCCTGCGCGCCGATGGAAACCGCCGGATGATGCCCAATCCAAAACGCGATGGGCGCGGCCTGGCCTCGTTCCCAGAACTTCTGGATGTTTTTGCGATTGTGCGACGCGGGGTAGGGAAAATAGCCAAAGACTTGCCGCGACTTCACCCACACGCGCTGAATCGCCGTGTTGTCAATGCCCGTGTCGGGGTCGTACGTCGTCGCGTGAGCAGCGGTCAAATACGCGCCCGCATCGCCTTCGTGTTGCGTGAAGATGGGCAGATGCGCAATGGCGGCATCGTGCCCGCGCAAGATGATTTCTTTGACCGGCGCTTCATGCCGCGTCACCGTGATTGGCTCGAATGGCCGCGCGAGCTTGACGGCGAGTTCCTGCGCGGCGCGGCGATGATCGCTGAGTTGCAACGCGCGCGCAGTGATCGCACGACTCGCCGTCAAATTCGTGATGGCCTGATGCAGGCAAATCAAGCCGTTCGCCAAACGCGGTTGTTCCGCCAGCACAATCGGGAAACGATGCTGTTGCCAGAGCCAATATTGCACCGCCGTGATTTCGTGTCGCACTCCAATCGGCTCGCGCAGGCGCAAGAGGTCGGCTTCGTTTTGCGCTAAGAAAGACTGGAGATCAAGCATAGTTGCCGGTTGTCAGTTGTCGGTTGTCGGTTGAGCCAAAAGCTACTGGCAACGGACAACTGATAACTGACAACTTTTACATCACCAAGCCACCGCTCAGACTGATCGTGACTCCGGTGATGTGCCGGGCCGCATCAGAAGCAAGAAAGAACACCAGATTCGCTACGTCGTCCACTGTGCCGAGTTCGCCGAGCGGGATGCTTTGTTGCAACGCAATTCTCTGCGTCTCGTCGAAGCGATCCAGCATTGGTGTCTCAATCGGGCCGGGCGCAATCGCGTTCACGCGCACGCCCGCCGAAGCCAAATCGCGTGCGAGATGTTTCGTCAACGCGATGATGCCTGCTTTCGCGGCGGCGTAAGCGGGGCCGCTCAAAGGCGAGCCGCCCGTCAAACCATTCGTCGAAGACATGTTCACAATCACGCCGCGCGTGGCTTTGAGCAACGGAATCGCGTGTTTACTGCATAAAAAATTGCTCGTCAAATTCGCGTGCAGGATATCGTTCCAAGCGGCGAGCGATAACGATTCGACGTGCCCGCTGCCGGCCTTGCCTGCGTTGTTGACCAAGACATCGAGGCGATTCCATTCGGCTTGCAGTTGTTGCATCGCATTGCAGACGGCTTGTTCATTCGTCGCGTCACCTTGCAGCTTGAGCAAATTCGGATGATCGGGAAGTTCCAGCGCACGCAGATCAAATGCTGCGACACAAGCGTCCGCAGCCAACGCACGATTGACCAAACACTGTCCGATGCCGCCCGCCGCGCCGGTAATCAACAGCACTTTGTCGGCCAAATTGATGTCAACTGCGGTCACGGTCAAAGCTCCTCGCCGAGCACAATCGCCTTGTGCATCCCGCTCAAGAATGCCCAGCGCAATTGCCCCGAAGCGCGCACCGCACCGATGGCTTTGGCTTGCAATTCGGGCGTCGGGGCGTAGCGTTCGGCGATTTCCAAGCCGATGCGCGCGTGCTCGGTGTCGCCTTCGATGTGGACGTAAAAGAACTGCAATTCGTCATCGCTGAAGCCCATCGCCTTGAGCGTTTTGACATACATCGGATAGAGCGTCGGCAATTGCCCTTCGAGGCCGACCATAATCCCGGCGGCAGCTTCGGCAAACGTGCGCACCGACACCAACTCCCAAATCCACGCCCGCATCGCGCGCGTGCCGGGCAGGATTTCGCCACTCAACTCCGCTGTCTTTGCTTGTTCAGAATCAACGCCGCACGCCGCCGCAAAGCGCAACAACAAATCCGGGTGACGGCCTTGCGGGTCTTCTTCGCCGAGCAGGTTTTCGAGCAAAAACTGCCGCGCATCCAAATCGGGCAGCCGCGCAAACAGCAACGCAAATTGTTGTGCGATGGGTTCGATGTAGTAGTAATGCTGTACGGCCCAGCGGCCTAATTGCTCGCGCGTCAATTGCCCTTCGACCCACGCGGCGGTGAACGGATGCAAACCGCTGTGACGGGGTTGACGAGCGGCTTCGAGTGCGGCTTGAAATGCAGTGGTCATAAAATTTGTCCTGAATCCATAACAAAGTCGCGGACATGATTGACTAATGGCGGGCAACTGGCAAATCATTCGCGCGTAAACCGTTATTTTTTTCTCGTGGGTGTGGTTGGTTTGGCTCGATGCCGGTCTGTGGTTGCGGATGGTGACATCCTAGCTCATGGCAGAACGGGTCAAAAGAGTCCACGTAAGGCACAGCGGGTGGGAGCTTACAGACAAGCGTCGAACCACAAGTCGTGACGAGCATGGCCGTTCTTAGGGGTAAGTCCTGCCGGTTGTTCTACGGAACAAAATTTCACCGAGACCCGCTATACCCAAAGCGGGCAGCAGGCGAGTGTGGGGCCAAAGACCAGGTCAGCGGCATCGAGCCAAACCAACCCGCGCCCGCGTCCAACTTTTGAAAGGAACTTGCATGATTCATTCCACCGAATTCGAGCAAATCTGTGACGACGCGAAAACCCGCGTCCGTGAAATCACCGTCGCGCAAACGAAAGCCAAACTCGATGCGGGCGATCAGTTTTTATTCGTAGACGTCCGCGAAGATAACGAATGGGACAAAGGCCACGCTGCCGGAGCCACGCACATCGGGCGCGGCATCCTCGAACGCGACATCCATAATTTTGCCAGCAAGGATACCGAGATCGTGTTGTACTGCGGCGGTGGCTATCGCTCGGCGTTGGCGGCGGACAATTTGCAAAAGATGGGCTACACGAATGTGCTCTCGATGGCGGGCGGCATCAAGGCGTGGCGCGATGCGGAATTGCCGGAAGAGTAATTCTCCGCGCCCCCAATGGGTTCCGAGAAAACAAAATTTCTTGCGATGTCGCAACAGACGGTCTTGCAATGGACTGAAATGCAAACGCTCAGAGGATAAAATATAAAGCTGAAAACCTTCGCACGTTGGCTTCACGTCGGCTCGGCATTCATCACGTCTCGCTTCACCTGAAAAAAGATGTTGCTTGCCGGAGGCATTTTACTGCGGGTTGCTGGCTCGGCCAACGCCGAAGGCGCATCTGTGCGATGTGACACAGATGCGCTCGAATTTTTGAAGCTTATCGCAAGCGCGCGAACGCGATACTTATGCCCATCCCTGGCTTTTATAGGTCGGACTAATCGAGAGACCTTTTCCCTGGTAGGCGTTCTGTCTGTACATCCGACTGCCGAAGCCCAGAGCTGCCAGCATCAATAAGGAAACTGTATAGCCACTCCAGAAGAGTCCAGGGGGACCCAGCGTAACCAGGTCGCGTCCGACCAGCACAACCAGCAGGAGAGGGGAAATCAGCACGCCGATAAAGGCGCGGAAGTAATGTGAAGCCGGGGCGACATAAAAGAGGGTGAACCGTTGTAGTGTTGATTGGAAAGACATGGTTAGCTCCTTTGGAAGCGAGCTCGTGGTTTCAGATGCTCCAAAAAATTCCAGAGGATCTGATAAAGAGAGTGAGCCGGACTCAGTTCTTGATGAGTGTAGGCCGGATTCTCTTTTCAGGTCGTCCAATATTGAACAATCCAGGAAGAATCGCCCAATTCACTGTTCGCATTAAGGTATAACATTGACAGGAGGCGGCTTCCAACCCGGCCCGATTCAGAATCTGCAGATGACCGCGCACATATCGAATAAGATTTCTTTGTTGCAGGATGCGGGCGGCCCGGACGACGCCCTCGCGGCGCACGCCCAGCATATCCGAGAGAAACTCTTGTGTGAGCCGAAACTCCTCGGAGCGTAAACGGTCATGCGTCATCAACAGCCAGCGCGCCAGGCGTTCTTCGACCCGGTGGAAGCGATTGCAGACCGCCCCTTGCGAAATTTGAGTCAGCCACGAATGCGTGTAGCGACGCAATAGTTCGGATAGTGGCCTATTGCCTCTAATCTGTTGACGTAGCACAACGGCCTTCAATCGCATCGCCGTTCCTGCTCCCTGCACCAGCGCCCGGTTCAGCGAAGTCTTTGCTCCCAGGAAGACTGGCAAGCCCGCCATACCCTCACTCCCGACGATCCCAACTTCCAGCGTCGAGCGATCTTCCACCGTGGAAAGTAACGAGATAATCCCCTGATTTGGGAAATAGACGTTTTGGATAACCTCGCCCACTTCATAAAGCACTTCCCCAAATACTAAGGCAACCTGCTTCAGATCAGGCTGTAAACGTTGATATTCTTGCTGGGGGAGGGCGGCGAGCAGGTGGTTTTCAATTGGCTCGCGTGGTTTCTTGGATCGTGACATAAGTTATCTTCTTTTGCTGGTTGCTGTCTTGTATGGAAAACCCAACAGACGGCACAAGGAGAAGGTGGTTGGCCCGATCCTGATGTCGAATGGTGAACAAAAAACTGACGGACTCAGTATAGCACGAACCTGGCAAAGAGGTGATGTGCCGGAAAAGTGATGTGGCCAGGCAGGCTAACTGAGTAGTCGGTCATACTCGGTTTTCACCACTCCGTAACACTCACAGACCGCCGCTTCCAGCCCTGCACGATCTACCAGCCGAATGGTGCCGCGCACATACGAGATCAAGCCTCGGTCTTTTAAGTGTCGGGCGGCGACCGTCACGCCTTCACGGCGCACGCCCAACATGTTGGAAATCAGGTCTTGCGTCATCACCAATCGGTCGGAGCGGAGGCGGTCATGACTCAACAGCAGCCAGCGGCAAAGCTGCTGCTCTACCGTGTGGAGGCGATTGCACACGGCAGTTTGTGAAATTTGGGTGAGCAAGGCTTGTGTGTAGCGCAGCAGTCGCAATTGGAATTCACCGCCCCGCTCGAACTCTTCGCGTAAGACCGACGCCTGCATCTGATAGGCCTGGCCTGCGCTTTGCACCACGGCCCGATTCGGCGTCGTGTCGCCGCCCAAAAAGAGCGCGACCCCGACGACGCCTTCATATCCCACCACGCCGATTTCCGCCGTTGCGCCATTGGCCATCAGGTACAGCAAAGAGACAATCGAGGCAGTCGGGAAATAGACATGCATCATCTGCCCCCCGGATTCGTAAATGACCTGGCCGAGCGCGAAGGACACGGGTTCCAGATGGGGCAGCAAACAGTCATAGACATCTTGGGGCAAGGAAGCCAGCAGGTGATTGTCCAGCGGATTTGGCAAGTTGGTAGCAGAGAACATCAGTGGCCTTTCTCGTGCCTGTGCGCGGCGGAGCATAGGCAGCCTTTTCGGATTGCCGCCAGAGCTTGGGGTGCAAGCCGTCTGCGACGGCATAATAATATCCTATATGTGCGCTACCGCACAGACGAGTCACGGCATTGCGCCTATATTGACATCTTCCCTATGCGAGTGTGATTACGAGTGAGACTCAGGCCGTACAGGCTTTGACTTGGGGGATGTGAAGCATGTGTTGGCAGATAGTAGGGTCTCACTCGTAATCACACTCGCACCGGGGACAGGGTGTGAGTTCAGATTTCCGGGTTGATCTTTCTCTCGCCTCGGTAATTTGGGGATCATGACCACCGGAGGGGAACAGGGGTTCCTTTCCGGCTTTTTTGTCTCGGTTGGCTGGAGTTCTCCGCAAGGCATTGGTCAGTCGCCCTTGTCAGATGAGGCCTAGACAATCACCTCTACCAGGCATACGCAAGGTTCATGTCTCCCCAGCAAATTCTGTCCATTGCACCATACAGCAGGAACAGCGCTGACCGATTTGAAGAGGTCGAGGTACCACTATGATTCAAGCAACACCGCAAACTGATCGCTTCAAACAACAACTGCGTGATTCGTTGCAGCGGGAAACCCTGAATGCGCACGCGATCACTATTCCCAAGCATTCGCACGTCTATACCTGCGGCGACCAGGACGAGATGATTTACTTCATCGTACATGGGCAGGTCAAACTGTTGATGATCTCGCCGGAAGGACGCGAATGCCTGCTGGCGATCCACACGGGGGGCGATATTTTCGGCGAGTTATGTTTGTCGGAATTAGGGCCACGCTTGGAAACCGCCACCGCGATGGATGAAACCATCGTCAAACGCATCCCTTGCTCCAAATTCTTTGCGCGGTTAGAGAGGGACAAGCTCCTGGAAGGGTTTGTGCGCTATTTGGCCGTCCGCATTGCCGATCAACAGCAGGTGATCGCCAATCTGGTGACGGCGGATAGTGAACAACGCCTCGGCAAGACGCTGCTGCAACTGGCGCGCACGCTCGGTAAAAAAGACCCGCGCAGCATTCGCATCGAATTGCGCATTACGCACGAAGAATTGTCGGAGATGGTGGGCACGACGCGCCCCCGCATCAGTGTCTTTATGCAGCGGTTTCATAACCTGGGATTGATTGAAACGAACGAAGATCACTACCTCATCATCAAGGAACACAAGCTTACGGCCTACCTCGCTTCCATTGCCTAGCCCGCGGCCTTCCCCCGCACGTTCAAGTCTCCTGGTTTATTTTCAAAGCCGTACTGTATTGCACAACATCCGCTTCAGGATTGCGGTCTACTGACTGGGCATTGCGGTGAAAAGACACTGTGAAGCCGAAGTTAACAAATATGAGGAGTAATCATGAATCGAATAAAAATAGCCGCCTCCATCTTGTGTGTCAGCCTAATGACATTAGTGCTGTCGCCCAGAGTGCGGGCAGATGATTGGAACAAGGAAACCGTGGTGACCTTCAGCGCACCGTTCGAAATTCCGGGCGGAATCACGCTCCCGGCGGGAACGTATGTTTTCAAGCTGATGGATTCCTCAACGAACCGGAACATCGTCCAGATTTTCAGTCAGGACAAGAAACAACTGCACGCGACGATCCTTGCGGTCAATAACTATCGCATGAAGACGACCGACAAAACCGTCATGACATTCAGCGAACGAGCGGTCGGATCGCCGGAAGCCATTCGTTCCTGGTTCTATCCGGGGATGAATTCCGGGCAGGAATTTGTCTATGGCAAGAAACGCGCGGTTGAACTGGCCAAAGTCACCCAACAGCCCATTCTCGCGATGCCGGATCAGTTGGAAGCGGTTGTCACCAAACCAGTGACATCGGTTAATGACGAACCGGTCGTTGCGTTGAAAGCAGCGCCGCTCACCGCCGTCAAACCGACGGGGGAAGAGGTTGAGGTTGCGCAGATTACTGAGCCTGTCCCCACCACCGCAACCCCAGCCGCCACCGCCCAACCGATGCCTGCGCCCGCCGCGATGCCGGAACAATACAAAGTAAAGGCGAGCGACGGGAATCGTTCCGACCGGTTGCCGCAAACGGCCAGCGACCTTCCCTTGCTGGGTTTGCTTGGGGTACTGGCTATCGGCGTGGGCTTGGCGCTATCGGTGCTTCCGCAGCAGGTTCGTTGAGCCAGGAAAGTTCTTACTGCGGGGAACACGACAACGAAGAAGCGTCATAGTTAAGAACATCCGTAAACGAAGAAGTATTGCCCTCCTGCGCCGTAACGATTGCGACCAGCGAGGGCCTTCCCCGCATCTGCAACGAAGAAAGGTCATATACATTTTCTGACCTGGGAGTAAGTGCCATGAAGAAATCTACGGCGCGCGCGCGCTGCCTGACTTGGTGGATGGGGCCGATTTTGCTGGCGGGCTTCGCGCTGCCTTCCGCGCAACAGCCGCAAGGAGTTATCAAAATTCAGCAGGAATTGGTGGTTTTGCACGCCACGGTCAAGAACCGCCAAGGGAACCTGATGGCGGGGCTGAGCAAAGAAGATTTTCAGATTTATGAAGACGGCAGGCTCCAACCCATCGAATCGCTCAGCCACGAAGATGTCCCGGTGACAGTCGGACTGGTGATAGACAACAGCGGCAGTATGCAAACCAGGCGTCTGGAAGTCATCACCGCTGCGTTGGCCTTTGCTCGTTCCAGCAACCCCAGAGATCAGATGTTTGTCGTCCACTTCAACGAGCAGGTTTCGTTCGGCCTGCCGCCGCATCTCACCTTCACCGATCAGGAAAAGCAATTGGAAAGGGCGCTTGCCAAAATCGCGGCCAAGGGAATGACGGCGCTGAATGACGCGGTGGCAGCGGCGCTCACGCACTTAAAGAAAGGCCCGCAGGGCAAGCAGGTCCTGACCGTGATTAGCGATGGAGCCGACAACGCCAGCAAGCGGTCATTTGTGGACATCATCGCGCAGGCACGACAGTCCGAGGCCATCATTTACACCATTGGTCTCTTCGACGCCGACGACCGCGAAAAGAATCCCGGTGCGCTGAAACAATTGGCGAAGGCGACCGGCGGTGAAGCGTTCCGGCCCAAGTCCGCGCAGTCCGTGCTTCCGATTTGTGAACAGATCGCCCGCGAAATTCGCAATCAATACACGCTCACTTACTCCCCTACCAATACAAAGCACGATGGCAGCTATCGCGTCATTCAGGTCAAAGCCGCGCAGGCGGGACGGGAACGATTAAAGGTACGCACGCGGGCTGGTTACTTTGTCACGTCTAAGCCCTAACCCCGGCTCGAAGTCATTTCGCAAGGAGATTCAACGCCATGCCCTTACTGTTACTGCCAATACGAACCACAACGCGCTTCCGTTGGAGCCGCTACTTGTTTTTTACACTAGGCACGCTGCTGCTGCTCTACGTTGCCTTTACGCTGCTCGCCGCGCAACTCTCTCAGGACGAGCAGAGTCGGGAATTCGAGCAAACCTTGCAGGAACCAAATGCCGTTGCCAGCCCTGGCACTGCCAAAGCTGAAGGCGCGCTGTTAGGGCGCATCGAAATCAAGTCAGTGGGACTTTCGGCGATGATTCAGGAAGGCGTAGCCGAGGAGACGTTACAACGCGCGGTCGGTCATATTCCGAGTACATCAATGCTGGATCAACACGGCAACATTGCGCTCGCGGCGCACCGTGACACGTTTTTCCGAGGGCTACGCAACATTCGATTGAATGACGAAATCACACTGACGACGACCAGCGGGAAGGCTCGCTATCGCGTGGTGTTTACGCAAGTGGTCGAGCCGGAGGACACGAGCGTTTTGCGCGCCTCTGAAGAAGACATGCTCACACTCGTCACCTGCTATCCCTTTACCTTCGTGGGCACGGCGCCGCAGCGATTTATTGTCCGCGCCCATAAGGTTCCAGCCTAAAGTGATCTTTCTCTTCTGCTTTCACCGGGGTTCTTTTTATTCTTGTCCAATATTGCACCGCAGCTTTTTCCTATCTCTGCGATGATACCTATGTCCCCAAATCAAGTACGCAACACATCCCCATTGTTATTGATCGGAATCTGACTTTGTTGTGGTAACGGTGGCTTATGGTGCGCTGAATGCCAGACGCGCTTAGCGTCGAGGCTCAGCGACTGCCTGGCGACCAGGATGATAAAAGGCGAGGCTCAGGCGGCATGAGCAGTTGAGCTTGAGGGAGCTTGGGAGCTAATGCTTTTCCCCCTCCCTCCTGGCCTCGCTTCTCATCATCCTGCACCCGACAAACAGAGGCACATTTTTTTCAAGTAAGGAAGCTATGAAAAGTAAAACTATCATTCGATGCGCAGTCATTTTCTGCCTGACCTTGAGCAGCGTCAGTTTGGCCTATGGCAAACCGCAGAAAAGTCTGAAGGAGCAAACCAAACAATCTGAGAAGGCGGCCAAAGTCTTCCGCGAGATTATGGAAACGCCCGATCAGGCGATTCCCAGCCAACTATTGGACGGCGCGGAATGTGTCGCCGTCTTCCCGCAAGTCCTCAAGGCCGGCTTCATCGTCGGCGGGCGTGGCGGGCGTGGCGTCGCGAGTTGCCGAACTGCTGATGGATGGAGCGCGCCTGCATTTTTCAATCTCGGCGGGGGCAGCGTCGGCTTCCAAATCGGCGCGCAATCCACCGATTTCGTGATGCTGTTTATGAACAAAGACGGGCTGAACAGTCTGCTGTCAGATGGGTTCACGTTGGGCGGGGATGCCTCGGTGGCAGCCGGGCCAGTCGGTCGTCAAGCGGGCGCTTCGACCGATTTGAAGTTCAATGCGCAGATTCTTTCCTATTCGCGCAGTCGCGGGTTGTTTGCCGGGCTGGAACTCAAGGGCGTGGTGATTAAGCCTGACAACGACGAGATGCGCGAAGTCTACGGCGCAAACATGACGGCGAAAGAAGTCTTACAAGAGAACAAAGTGACAGCCCCCGCCAAGCTGCGCGCCTTTTCAACCACGCTGGGTCGTTACTCTGCGCGGAAGGCTGAGAAGTAAATCGCTTCGCCTTGATCCGCTGCGGCGCACCTCACCGCTTCAGCCGATCCGTGTGGCAAGCAAGTGATAGAAAAACCAAAAGAGTAAACTATGAGTGAATTTCTATCGGATGTGAAAATGCTGCGACAACGGGCGCGTCAACACTTAGAACAAGGCCCCGTCACCGCTGGTTACAAAGCAGATCGGAAACAAGTGATTGCCGTCTTAAATGTCGCGTTGGCAACCGAGATTGTCTGCGTGTTGCGCTACAAACGGCATTACTACATGGCGAGCGGCATCAATGCTGAGCCAATCGCGAAAGAGTTTTTCCTCCATGCCAAAGAGGAACAGATGCACGCGGATCGCATCGCGCAACGCATCGTGCAACTGCAAGGCGAACCGAACTTCGACCCGGAAGGATTGGCGCAACGCAGCCATTCAGAATATGTCGCGGGGACTTCGCTGGTCGAGATGATCCGCGAAGATTTGATTGCCGAACGCATCGCCGTCGAATCCTATTCCGAGATCATCCAATGGTTGGGCAATGACGATCCAACCACGCGCAACCTAATCGAGGACATTCTCAAGAAGGAAGAAGAACATGCCGATGACCTGTCCAATATGCTCAAGACCTTCGAACTGGAAAACGCTCCGGCGCAAGTAAAGGCGGCGCAATTATGAAGAATCATGATCGTGAGCAAGTGACCGTGTTGACACGCCAGACGAAAGCTGCCGTGGAGGTTTGGCGACGCGAGCGGCGCGAAGCACTGGCCCGGCAACTGGTCGCGAATGTCGAAACCAGGCTGAACTGGTTGGAATCCAACCCCATCGAAATCCGTCAACAGCAACAAGGCTATCACGACAATCCCTAAGCGCAGGCCAGCGCGGCGGGTGCAACGCATCTTGCAGCCCTGCAACAGTGAAGCGATGAGCGAAGAAGAACGCGCAACTGACAGATGGGAAAACGAAGGCGGACACTCCGCTGCGAAGCGGAAAACCAGGCTCAACCGAAACACTCGCTGAAACAATGCAGGCAGCCAATCGCCTCCTGAAAGAGGAAATATGGAAGCACAAATCAAACTCGGTCGCATCTTCGGTATCAAAATTGGCTTGCACTACAGTTGGCTGCTCATCGCGCTGCTGATTGCGTTTTCGCTCTCCGGGCATTTCGGCGCGGCGCATCCCACCTGGAGCCGAGGCGTGATCTGGAGCATGGCGATAAGCACCGCCTTATTGTTCTTCGCCGCCATCGTCGCGCACGAACTTTCGCACGCGTTGATGGCGCAACGACGCGGCTTGCCGGTGCGTTCGATTACGTTGTTTGCGCTCGGCGGCGTCGCGCAGTTTGAGAAAGAAGCCGAAGACGCCAAGACTGAATTTCTGGTCAGCATTGTCGGCCCGCTTGCCAGCGCCGTGATTGGCGTTGTCTGTCTGATGCTGGCGTGGGCGCTCGGTTGGACGATGATGACGGAACCCACGACACCGCCGATGGCGATGCTGGTTTGGCTGGGCTACATCAATCTGGGGCTGGCAGTTTTCAATATGCTGCCGGGCTTTCCGATGGATGGCGGACGTGTGTTGCGCGCGCTGGTCTGGTGGTACACGGGCAGCGCCGAGCGAGCCACGCGCATTGCCTCCATCACCGGGCAATTCGTCGCTTTTGCGCTTATCGTGCTGGGGATTTATCGCTTCTTCGGCGGCGCAGGCTTTAGCGGTTTGTGGATGGCCTTCATTGGCTGGTTCCTGCTCAATGCGGCGAAAGCCACCTACACGCAACAAGAGCTAACTGTGCGCTTGCGCGGTGTGACCGTCGGCGACTTGATGACGCTTGATTGCACACTGGTGGACAGCAACAGCAATCTGCAAACGTTCGTCAACGAATCGCTGCTGCACACCGGACGACGCTGCTTTTTGGTGGCCGAAAAGGGGGTCGTGACGGGGCTGATTACGTCCCATGAAGTCAAAGCCATTTCCAAAGCGCGCTGGCCGTTCACGCTAGTATATGACGTGATGCGCCCCCTCGATGAATTGCGCACCGTGTCGCCGGAAACGCCGGTCAGCGAAGCCCTCGAAATCATTGGACGCGAAGACATCAATCAGTTGCCCGCCTTAGCCAACGGCAAATTGGCCGGGCTGATTTCGCGCGATCAGATTCTGCGCTACCTGCTCACACGCGCAGATTTGAAGGTGTGAGCCATGCGCAATGAGAGAGGCAGCCTTCATCTGCCCACAGATATATCTTTCTGACCGTGTGCAATATTGGACGGCACGCTCTCCCAAACCAGGCGATGATGCCTGTGATGCTACAGAATTTATTGACTGAGTTTATTGCGCACCTCACCACGGAGTGGATGGAGCGATCCATCTAATTTACCTACGCCATAATTCGATTCAGCCAGAGTATCAAGAAAGAAACGGTGGCGGGTGACAAACATCCGCGACCGCCAATCAACCAGAGAATCAAAAGGAGACTTCAAATGCCAAATATTATCGAAACCGCGGTTGCGACCGGTTCATTCAAGACGTTCGTGACTGCCGTAAAAGCCGCAGGTTTAGTGGAGACGCTTTCCGGCGCGGGGCCGTTCACGGTGTTTGCACCGAACGATGAAGCCTTTGCCAAGCTGCCTCAAGGTATGGTCGAAGCCTTGCTCAAAGACATCCCCAAACTGAAACAACTGCTCACCTACCACGTGGTAGCAGGCAAAGTCATGGCGGCGGACGTCGCGCAGCATCCTTCCAGCCAGACGGTGGAGGGCCAAAGCCTCAGCCTGGATTCTAAAAACGGAATCAAGGTGAATGAGGCGAAAGTAGTCAAGGCGGATGTCGCCTGTAGCAACGGTGTCATCCACGTGATTGATAGCGTGCTTACTTTGCCCACGGCGAAGTCTACGACCAAGTAATTCTTGGTTCGGGGCCGAAACTGATAGAGCCGCTGTCTGCTTCTCTGAAGCTTGGAGCGGCTTTTCACGTCTGGCAGCATCGTCCAATATTGCACGGCAACGCATTCCAAGTCAGCGTAGCCTCAACTTCTTAATGCCGAGTGAGCGCAGGGCCGCAACGCTCTTGATTTGATAAGCGGTACAGTGTTTACGATTCGTGCGAGCGCCCCGCGGTAAGCCTCCGAAGTTTTAGGAAATAGAAAATCGTCGGCCTTCCTGGTCAAGTTGAGGATCGCTCAAGACCAGGCGTTGCTCGCAAAGTGACAAAGGGCAAATTGGGATTGGAAAGGATGATGTATGGCTCATGACCCTTGTGCGACTTGTTATGGAACTGGCGCGATTCGCTGTGGCCATTGCCCGGCTTACGGAAAGGAAGTGAATTATGAAGACCGAAAATCTAGGACCATTGATTAATGACTTGTGCCGTGCGGCAGGCCAGCAAATCGGGATTGAATTTCGCTCTCCGCCCCCACTGGGCGCGCAAGTTTCGGGCCGGTGGGAACTGGGCTACCAACCAAAGGGGCTTAGTTGGGGGGCTACTTTTACCTACTGGCTGAGTCCAGACAGTTGCCTCTGCGAATCGGTCATTTGGCCGTTCGGATTCCAAACCAAACAACAGAATCGTGCCGCGTTCAGCGCCAACGTCAGCACGAAGCTCGCGCAAATGCAGCAATGGATTGGGGCCCAGTGAGGACGGCAACAGAACCGGAACGAGGCTGAGTTTAACTGCAATGGGAAATACTTTGTCACATGAACAACTGGCCAGCATTCGGCAGCGAGTGTTATCAGCTTATAACGTACCCGACCTGGGTGAAGTAGCGAGAAGGGTAGGGGTTTCGTATCAAAAATTACAACACTACTTTATTGGACGAACGCCAATCCCCACCGTTTTGCTGCTCCGTTTAAGCGCCGACACGCGCGTTTCGATCCATTGGCTGTTAACGGGGGAGGGGGAGAAATACCCGGGCATCAATCAGGCGCAGAGCCAGCAGCTGGGCAAACAACTGGACGAGCGAAGAGCAAAGCAACGGGATATCTTTGACCTTGTTACGCAGTTCAATGAATTACCCGGACCAGAAAAGATTGCCCTGAGTAATCAGATTGTGGGGCTTGTTGCCAATTATCTCTTGAGCGCGTGCAACATTATGGAGGTGGAGCCTGCGCACATAGAACTGATTCCCATTGTAGCTGTAAGCCCGAACGGCCACGACTGAACTACCTGCACCAGAAGAGGGGGCCAATCCAAAGCATTGCCGGGAACGGTCAGTTCCCAACTTTATTGTTTAGTTCCCCACGCCATTGTGGGGTTCTCCGCTTGATTGCTCGAAAACTAAATTTTCATGGAACCTTTTTTGTGTTATAACGTGTCCACAATGTGTGTGGTTTGTGTGAGGTGGTCGGTACTTCATAGTTGAGGACGATCACCTCCTTTTTCTTAGCGGGAAGCGCGCACGCCATCTTAAAACTATTAGCGGGGCGGAAATTGTGCTATAGTCCGCGCGCCTTGATCGCCCCCCCCAGCATTGATTTCTGACAGGACTTCCCGAAGCAAACGACAACCCTGTAAGCCAGTATGAAACTTCAAATCAATTTTGCCCGTGAGCCGTTTCGCAATCGGCGACTGTTTTGGTTGCTGCTTGCCAGCGTGATTGCCATTGCCTCGCTGGTCGGTCTCGATGCGCTGCGTTCGCAAGCCGGGCTGGAACAGCAAATCGCGCTCTTGGAACCAAAAGTGGCGCGGATGGAGAAGCAAGCCAAAGAGGGACAGCCGATAGATTTTTCGGATTCCACTTTGACCATCGGCCAGAATCAGGCGCTCATCGTCGCGCAGAATCTGATCACGCGCAAAAGCTTTTCGTGGTCGCAACTGCTCAACGATCTGGAGCGCTTTATTTCGCCCGACGTTCGCGTCACGCGCATTGCGGTGGATACCGTCGGGCGCACGAAAGACGTGGAAGGCAAATCGGTTTCTCTGTCGTTCGATGTCGTGGGCAAAAGCTCGACCGCCGTCACGCAAATGATTAGTGAGTTGAATCGCTCCGCGCGCTTCGCCGTCTATCCCAAATCGCAGAAACAGATCGAAGGCACGGACGAAGTCGAGTTTCAATTGGGGGTGGAGTATCGGCCTTCGCAAATGGCAACCCAATCGGTCGGCGCGAAAACGCAAATTGCTTCGCAAACAGGAGGCGCACAACAATGAAAAAGCTGGATGTGAACTTCGCCGAGATTTTCCGCAATCTGCGCCTGAGCCTCCTGGAATGGATTGCGTTGGTCGCCACGATCATTTTCGTGGGTGTGGTCACGTTTTATTTTCTCAACAGCGCCCAGCCCTTGCGCTCCAAACTCAGCGATCTGCGCGCGCGCGAAAAGGCGCTACAGAGCCAGATGGTAGACGATGCAACCAAGCGCAAATTGTTCGAGGAGCAACGCACCAATCGTGAGAAAATTCTGGACAGTCTCAGCAGCTTCGAGAACCGTTTGCACAGCCGCAAAGTCGGCATCACCGCGGTTATTGATGAAGTCAATCAATTGGCCAAAGCGAATCGCGTGCAGGCCGGTGACATTTCGTTTCGCACCGACGCGCCTGCGCCTTTGCCCGGCGAAGCGAAACCCGGCGCGAGTCCCGGTACATCGCCGACTCCTGCGACTATCACGCAACGAGACAAGTTGCCAAACGTCTACGAAGGGCTGGGCATTGATACGACGGTCGAGGGCGATTACCACGATTTGCGGCGCTTCATCGCGGCGCTCGAACGCAGTCGCAACTTCGTCATCGTCAACGCCATCACGCTGCAAAGCATTGACGAAAAGCAACGCAGCAAATTCTCCGTCACGAATCCCAATCTGGGTGGGCAGCCGAATCCAGCCAATCCTGGAAGCCCTGGCATGCCGCAGGGAGCGCCTGGGGCGGGGATGAATCCGGGCGCGGGGCCGTCGCTGGATGCTCCGACGAAAATCATCGTCTCGCTCAAGATTGAGATGGAGACACATTTTGCGCGTGAGGGGAAGCTGGACGCAGAAGCGAAGCCGCTGACGGCCAGCGCGCCCGCTCCGCGACAATAATTTGAACTCATAAAGGCGACCTATGGCTCTTTCTTCCGAAAAGAAAAAACAAATTGCAGCGGCAGTCCTCGGCGTCGCGGCGCTGGCGACAGTGACGTGGAGTCTGTTTTTCTCCGACGACTCCTCTTCGTCCAGTTCAACTCCCGCGCGGCAAACGACGGTCAAGCCCGGCATCAACGCGCCCATCAACCCGGCGGGCAAAACGGATGTCAACGCCAAGGCCGAAGTGGTGCTGGTGAGTCAGCCGCTGGATTTGAACGGGCTGGGCGATTCGACCGCGCCCACGCTAGGGCGGAACATCTTTATTTTCCCACCGCCGCCACCGCCGCCAACTCCGAAACCGACACCAACGCCAACACCGATACCGCCGCCGCCCATCACGCTCGCTGGAATGAACCCCAGTCAAGTGACGGCGCGCACGGCTGATTTCCAGATGACTGTGTTTGGCGCGAAGATTCCCGGCGATGCGCGCGTGCTGCTGAATGGCGCGCAGTATCCGACAACCGTCGTGAATGAATCGCAACTCAAGGTCAGTGTTCCTGCGTCCGTCATCGCCAATCCGGGGCAGGTGCAGGTCGAAGTCAAAGGTGCGGCAGACCCAGCGAATATGTATTCCAATCGGCTGACGCTGAACATCACCGCGCCGCCGATTCCCGGCTTCAAATATTTGGGACTCATCATCAAAAACGGTGTGAGCACGGCGGTCATTCGAGACGAATCGGAAAGCGAATTGAAGAACGTGCGCAAAGGTGACCGCATCGGCTCGCGCTGGCAAGTGACGAATATCACGCCGACCGAAATTGAAATCCTCGACGTCACTATTCAGGTCAAACATCGGCTGCCCTTTACCGGGGAAAATGGCTGACGCGAAGTAGCGAGGCAGATTATGAAACGAACCACATCACAGAGCGAATCGGGCTATGCGTTGCTGTCGTTATTGGTCGCAATGACGATTGGCTTGGTGCTGCTGGCTTCCAGCATGTCGAAGCCCTCCGCGCAATTTTCCGGGCAACGCGAGAACGAAGAAGAGGCCTTTTTCCGCGCGCATCAGATCAGCTATGCGATTCAACGCTACGCCGAGATCAAGGGCGGCGGCAATTTGGCCCCGCAAAACCTGCCGACCAAATTGGAAGATTTGACGAAAGCCTTTGCGGTGGCGACGCAAATGGGAATCCAGGAGCAACATATCCTGCGCGCCTCGGCCTTGATTGATCCTTTAACGGGGACAGAATGGAAGCCCGTTCGTCTCGGCGATCCCAAAGTGCGCGAGTTCGCGCGCGCCTATCAGCAGTTTCTCCTCGAACAACAAGCGCAACTGATGACGGCAGGGGCAGGCGCGCAGGCGATGGCCGCCGCACAACAGGGCGCGCAAATGCCTCCGCTGTTAACGTTCGCCGCGCAAGCCGCTGGCATCAATCTGAACGATCCGAATGCGAAAGATGACAAGGAAGAAGAGGACGGCAAGACCTCCACGGCCTCTGGGTTTTCTTTGGACTTGGATTCAGATAGTCGCCCGATTGTAGGGGTGATGAGCAGTTTGAAGAAGCCCATGATTCGCAATTACTACAACATCGCAACTTACGACAAGGCCATCTTTATCGCCGGGGTTGCGGTGCCGGGGAATTATCCTGTGCCGCTGGGTGGTGGTGGTGCGGGCGGGCGTGGCGGGATGCCGGTTGTGGGGGGAGAGGACCCGAATGCCCCTGGCACAGCGCCGCGACTCACCTGCCCGCCAGGGGTCGTCAATCGCCTCTGCCCGCCGAAGTAGTTCGCTTGAACGTCGTAGATGGAAAAGTTATTGAGACATAGAAGAAGGCAGTTGAGTGTTTCTCAACTGCCTTCTTCACTTGCTGTAAACCGCTTGAGACCCTGACCTGCTATTTCGCTATGCCAGGTTTTCTGCGATACTACGCGCCTCAAAAAAGAGCGCCCCTGAGGAACTGAGGATGAATGTATTCGTGACCGGTGGAGCCGGTTATATCGGAAGCGTTATGACCGAACGCTTATTGGCACACGGTCATCGCGCCATTGTGTTCGATAGCCTGGAATTAGGGCATCGGCAGGCTGTTGCGCCCGACGCGATTTTTATTCAAGGCTTCATTCAAGAGAAAGAAAAACTCGTTCGTGCGTTCCGTGAACATCAGATCGAAGTCGTGATTCACATGGCCGCGTATGCGTTGGTGGGCGAATCCGTCAAGCATCCGCAAAAGTATTTCCACAACAATTTCATCGGCGGCTTGACGTTGCTCGATGCGATGCTGGAAGCCGAAGTGAAGAAGATCGTGTTCTCTTCGACCTGCGCCACATACGGCATGCCGGAGAAAATGCCCATCACCGAAGACACGCCGCAAGCGCCCGTGAACCCGTACGGCGAATCGAAGCTGGCGTTTGAGCGGGCGCTCAAGTGGTATGACGAAGCGTATGGCTTGCGGTACGCCTCCATGCGGTATTTCAATGCGGCGGGCGCGAGCGAGCGGTACGGCGAAGACCACGCGCCGGAATCGCACATCATTCCGAATGTGTTGCGCGTGGCGCTGGGACAGGCGTCGCACGTCAACATCTTCGGCGAAGATTACCCGACGCCAGATGGCACCTGCGTGCGCGATTACATCCACGTGATTGATCTGGCCGAAGCACATATTCTGGCGATGAAAGTAATTGAGGAAAAAAGCCGGATTTACAATTTGGGTCACAGCAACGGGTATTCAGTTGCCGAAGTGGTCGAGATGGCGCGACAGGTAACAGGTCGTCGCATTCCAACCGAACGCGCCCCGCGTCGCGCGGGCGATCCGCCTGTGCTGATTGCGAATGCGGATAAAGCGACTTTGGAGCTAGGTTGGATGCCGCAACATAGCGAGTTAGACCAGATTATCGAATCTGCCTGGCATTGGCATTTATCTCACCCGAATGGGTATAGTGATTAGTTCTTAGTTGGAAAAGAGTAATAATGAGTAAGTTCATTGTAGTTATAAATCAACAACTAACAACTAACAGCTATCAGTTCTTTTATGCGTGTTATTAGTGGTATTTATAAAGGCCGAAGATTGAAAGCGGTCGAGGGGATGCAAGTTCGACCAACTTCAGATCGGTTACGCGAAACTTTATTCAATGTTCTTTCTTCCAGTGTCGAAGGCGCTCGCTTCGTAGACATCTGTGCGGGCACAGGCGCGGTCGGGATTGAAGCCTTATCGCGCGGCGCGGCGCACGTGACCTTTATCGAGGCAAACCGGCGTGCGGCGCAAGTGCTGTCGGAGAACCTGGCGCATTGCGGCATTACGGAAAACGTCAAAGTTATCAATCGTGATGCCATCGCCACCTTGAAGTATTTTGCGCAGCATTTTATGCAATTCGACTACTTTTATTTAGACCCTCCGTACGATTCCGAATTGTATTCACAAATCTTATGGACATTAGCCAAGAGTAGATTGATTGCCGAAGAAGGCTTAGTCATCGTTGAGCATCGCAAGACACACGAATTACTACCGAACTATGATTACTTACGTCCCTATCGCCAAATTACACAAAGTGATTCTTCCCTGACGTTGTTTAGTATGGAACGTGGCATTGCTTGAGAAGTTATTATCTCTGAACTAAAGCTAACTCTGATAAGTTAGCTTCAACCTACTAAGCTCCTCTAACTATCATTATGATCCGTCGTGCCATTTATCCTGGTTCGTTTGACCCCGTGACCAGCGGTCATCTCGACATCATCGAGCGCGCCAGTCGCCTGTTTGATGAAATCGTGGTTGCTGTTTTGGTCAATCCCAATAAAGTGTCAATGTTTTCGATTGAAGAGCGTGTCACGATCTTGCGCGAAGTGATCGTCGCCAAAGCGGCCAATTTTCAAGCGCAAATTATGGTGGATACATTCGGCGGCTTGCTGGCTGACTACGCGCAACAACAACAAGCCCAGGCCGTGATTCGCGGCATTCGCGCCATTTCGGATTACGATTACGAACAGCAATTGGCTTTAATGAATCGGCGACTCGCACCCACTGTCGAAACCGTCTTTCTATTATCCGCGCAAGAATATTCCTACCTGAGTTCGCGCCTCGTCAAAGAGGTTTTTCATTACGGCGGCAATATTGACGGGTTGGTTCCCGATCTCGTTGTGCAGCGGATGAAAGAAAAAGTTCAGTAAGGAGCCGCATGAGTACGCCCGCTTCGCAATTGTTACCGTTCCCCGTTTCGCACCGCGCCCAACGCACGAAATTCTCTTCCACCGCCGCTGTTGTGATGGCCGCCGATACCCTGCGCGCACAAGGCGTAGCTGTCGTTGACCTCGGCGTGGGCGAGCCGGATTTTGCTACGCCGGAGCACATCAAAGACGCTGCCAAACTCGCGCTCGACGAAAACTTCACAAAATACACAGCGTCGAGCGGCATCGCGCCGTTGCGACAAGCGATCTGCGATTCGATCAACGCGCAATTCGGCTCGGACTACACGCTCGATCAATGCTGTGTTGTGGGCGGCGGCAAGCAAGCGATCTTCGCCGCCGTGATGGCGCTCATCAATCCGGGCGATGACGTGTTGCTCGAAAAACCGTGCTGGGTGTCGTTCCCGGAAATCGTGAGGTTTGCCGAAGGAAATGTGGTTTGGATCAACACCGAACCAACGGATTTTCACTTGACCGCAGCACAGGTCAAAGCCGCGCTCACGCCGCAGACTAAGCTCTTGATCGTCAATTCGCCCTCGAACCCGACCGGGCGCGTGATTGCTCCCGCTGAGTTTCAGAAGATTGTCGAAGTCGCAGCGGAACACAGTGTGTGGGTGATTTCTGACGAATGTTATTTGCAGCTTGTGTACCCGCCGCACCAACCGTTTTCTGCCGCCGCATTGCCAAGCGAATTGCGCGCGCGAGTTTTGATTGCGGGTTCATTGTCGAAAACTTATGCTATGACAGGCTGGCGCGTGGGCTACACATTGGGCTTGCGCGAGTGGGTGAGGGAAGTACTCAAGGTGCAAAGCCAATCGGCCACGCACACATCCTCCATTTCACAAAAAGCTGCCGTCACCGCGTTGACCGCTTCGCAAGCCGCTGTCGGCGCAATGCTCACCGAATATCAACGCCGCGCCGATTGGTTGATTCCAGCCTTGAATCAAGTGCCCGGCATTCGTTGCAGCCAGCCCGAAGGCGCGTTTTATGCATTCCCGAACGTGAAGCAATTGATGGCCAATTGCGGCTTTGCCTCGTCGCAGGAAGTTGCCAACGAACTGTTGCACAAATACGCGGTTGTTGTTTCGGATGGTGCTTCGTTTGGCGCGGAAGGCTATTTGCGCTTGTCCTACGCGACTTCGCTGACAGTGCTGGAAGAAGCCGTGCGGCGCGTTCGGCAGATGGTCGCAGATCGCAGTTCACACGTGGTAAAGTAAGGCTATGAAAGCGAAGCGAAAATTCTCCAGTTTTGATTATGCCGCTGCCTTCAAAGAGTTGGGCATTGAAGAACTGATTCGATGGGAGGTTGCTTTTCAGCCGCAGCCGCCCAGCGACTTCTTCAAAGAACGCTGGCGACGGTTGGAAGTCTTCGACTTGACGATCTCTGAACGCGCAAAAGAATTATTGATAGATGCGCTCATCGAAGAGGTCATTCAGGCGTATGAAAAGCTGAAAATCTGGAAGGCTGCGCCGTTGGAAAGCGATGATCTCACTGGGCAAGTAGATTACATCGCAGCCCCGCGTCGTGCTTATTTGGAAGTGCCATTGTTGTGTGTGGTAGAGGCGAAGAAAGACGATTTTGAAAAAGGCTTGGCGCAATGCTTGGTCGAGATGAAGGCTTGTCAATGGAACAACCGCGAGTACGGCAAAGACCTCGACGTGTATGGCATCGTCACGAATGGCGATGGCTGGAGATTTTATAAGTTAGCCACTTCGGGCGAGGTTTATGAAACGTTGCAACATTCGCTCGGTGAGATCGAAAACGTTCTGGGTCTCTTGTCATACGTCTTTGCCCGCTGCGAAGAGGCCATTTCATAAGC
Source organism: uncultured Heliobacteriaceae bacterium (assembly GCA_964631865.1). Taxonomy (GTDB): domain Bacteria; phylum Acidobacteriota; class Blastocatellia; order RBC074; family RBC074; genus JAFDVL01. The sequence goes on from CAZWAK010000082.1 coordinate 25,070, forward strand.
AATGCCCAAACGCTCCGACAAGCTTGAAACATCTCTGCCCGTGAATGTCGAGGAACTTCTCGCCATCATTCGCGAAACCCCAGACGGCCTTGATGCCAAAGACCTCGCCGACATCTTCGACCTCCATCGTCCGGCACAAAAACAACTCACGCGCTTACTGAACAATTTGCAAGGCACAGGTCTTTTGCGGCGACACGGCAATGCGTATCGCTGGGCAGATTCCAACCGCGTGTTCATCGGCACGATTCGCCAACGCCGCCGCAAATCCATCACCTTCCTTCCCGACGACGAACACGAACGCGCGCGCGGCAAGCTGATGGTGCAACCTGAAGATGTGAACGGCGCGTTTGATGGCGACCGCGTGATTGCGTACGTTGCGCGCGCGCACGGTCACGCACAAGCGAAAGTGCAGATGTTGCTGCGACGCGGACAACTCAAAGTCATCGGTCGTTTGCATCGCGCGCATCGCTTCACGTTCGTCGAATCGTTGGACGAAAAGTTTCCGTTTGAAATTGATGTCGAATCGAACGCCGCAGATGAAGACGGTAAGATCGTTGTTGTCGAAGTCACGCGCTATCCGTCCGCGCACGAAAACGCTGCCGGAACCATCATCGAACGACTCGGCGCGTTCAGCGATGAACCCGGACTCGACATCGAAATCCTCATTCGCAAACACGATTTGCCGCACATCTTTCCGCCCGAAGTCGAAGCCGAAGCGGAAGCCGTTTCGCCCGTTGTTACCGACGAACAACGCGCCGGGCGAATAGATTTGCGTGAGGTTTTGACGGTCACGATTGATGGCGAAACGGCGCGCGACTTTGACGATGCCATCAGTTTGCAGGAGCTTGACAACGGACATTACGCGCTCGGCGTTCACATTGCCGATGTCAGTTTTTATGTGCGTGAACACACGGCGCTCGATGCTGAAGCCGCATTGCGCGGCACGTCTGTGTACTTTCCCGAACGCGCGATTCCGATGTTGCCTGAAAAACTCTCGAACGGCATCTGCTCGCTCAATCCGCACGTGGATCGTTTGGCGATGTCCGCGTTGATGGAAGTCAATGACGCGGGTAAAGTCGTCAGCTATCAATTGCGCGAAACCGTGATTCGCAGCCGCGAACGCATGACCTATACCGACGTCAACAAGGTTTTGACCAATAGTGATGCGGCTGTGAGCGAACGCTACGGCGAACTGCGCACGTTTTTTCAGACGATGGAAGAACTCGCGCGCATCCTCATTCACATGCGCGAACGGCGCGGCGCAATTGATTTCAACCTTCCCGAAGCCGTCTTTCAATTCAATGACGAAGGCCAGATCGCAGGCGTGCTCAAAGCCGACCGCAACATCGCGCATCGCATCATCGAAGAGTTCATGCTCTTAGCCAACGAAACTGTCGCCGCGCATTTGGAAAAGCTCGGCGTGCCGTCGCTCTATCGCATTCACGAAGAGCCGGAGCCGCAGCGCGTGCTGGAATTCGCCGAACTCGCCGCCGCGTTTGGCTATCGCTTTCCGTCCGATAGCGTCAACTCGCACGACTATCAACGCTTGTCGCACTTGTTAGCAGGGAAGCCGGAAGAAAAAGTGTTGTCGTACGCAATGCTGCGCTCGTTGCAACGCGCGCGCTATGCCGCGAACAATGCCGGTCACTTCGGTTTGGCCGCGACGACCTACACGCATTTCACGTCCCCAATTCGGCGCTATCCCGATTTGATCGTGCATCGCATCTTGCGCGCCCTGCTGCAACGCTCGCCGAGTCTCGGCGACAGTGCGAGCGTGAAAAGCAACGCACGCAAATCGCGCAATACCTTCACCCCCATCCCGCCGCAGGAATTAACCGTGATTGCCGAAGAATCCAGCGACCGCGAACGCACCGCCGATGCCGCCGAACGCGAGTTGGAAGATTGGCGCAAAGCCGCGTTGATGGCCGAGCACGTGGGTGACGAATTTGAAGGCTTGATTGTGAACGTGCGCGCGTTTGGCTTTTTTGTCGAACTGGACGAATTGTTTATCGAAGGTTTAGTCGCGGTGAGTTCGCTGGTAGATGATTACTACGAATTCGATGCCCGTCGGCACGCCCTGCGCGGCACACAAACCCGCAAGACCTTCAAGCTCGGCGACCGCGTGCGTGTGCGCGTAGATCGCGTGAATGTGGATCGGCATTTGGTAGATTTCTCCATCGTGAAAAGTTCAGCGGTGTAGCGCGATTTGCCAAATCGCGTGCATGCCCAAAGAAAACCGCGCGATTTGCCAAATCGCGCTACATCTATATTCTTTCGCACGCTGCCGCAGCCATCCTTTCGCTTGCCCATGAAAAAAGCGCGCTGGTTGTCAACGACTGAATTCGTGGAAATGACAACTTGCGCGCGGTCAGAATTCGTTTGATCGTTGCCCAGGCAATCTCATTCGGCTACGGTTTGGGTTCGACCAGTGGCGCAGACGGTTTTGTGTTGGCCCCGCCTGCCGCTGCGGCTGCCGTGCGCGCTTTGGTCACGCGCCGCGCCGTTTCCCACGCGGCCAACGTTTGCGGTTCGCTCGCATATTTGTTTTGCACCACCACCTCCAATCGTTGCACGAGCGCCAAGCCTTGCTCAATCTGTTGCCCAATCGAAGCCGTCGCCGTCACCTGCGCCGACCGCGCTTCCACACGAGTCGTGATCGTTTCTTCCAACGCCGCAATCTGTGCATTGAGCTTCGCCACAAAGTCCGCAGGCATTTCGTGCCGAATGAACTGCACGCTGAGCGGGGCCGCTTTCGCCGCCATCGCGCGCGCCGCCGTCAACAACGCTTGATCCGTCACTTTGCGCGGCAGCCGAAACGAATTCTCCAACCCTGGATCGCTCAACGCCAACACGCGCGCCGTCCGCTGCAACGCCGCCAGCGTTGCCAATAACGCTTCGCGTGCCGCCGTTTTCGAGGCCGTCGTTTTCTTCGCTTCATTGCGCTGCGAAGTCTGACTGGTCGCATGCGTTTCCAGACTGGTCACGACCTGCGTCAACGCCGCAAACAGTTCCTGCCCCAGCGTCCCTGCTGGGAAGTCCGCCGCGCGCGCCACGCCAAAGTCCCGCACCCGCGCAAACATTTCCAACTGCCGATTTTCTAAAGCGTTCATGGATACCTCCGATTTGATTGTGCTTGGGTTGTTGACGTAGAGACCGGGAAAAGGAAGGAGCCATTGTCGTCCCCAGATTCGTCGGCGACAGCGGGGATTTTATGCAGTATAAGTGTTGGTGACAACAGGAAAATGTAGGTTTCTGACGATTTGTCTGACAACTTGTTAGGTGCGCTTTCAAGAAAACGAATGACTGCCTTTCTTGGCTTCGAAACCTGAACTTTTAGAGATCATGAGCTTCTCTTATTGATAGCTCACTCTTTCCTAATCTGCTTGCAACAGGGCTCATTACGAAATCATCGTTCAATTATGTTTTTTATTTATTCTCGACCTTTATAATCTACACCGTACATTTCCCCTCGCCCACATACTGTACATTCCCCTTCAAGCTGATTCTCGATTTGCTCAAATGCTCTAATAATTCCGGTGTGGATATCAGTTTGTAACAGGTCTCGCACTCCTAACCCTGATACTCGCCGTTGTATTTCTGTAACTAGCATTCCAGCCGCGATTGCATTCAGGGACATTACAGAAGGGGCGGGAATGTCAGGGACATAACCTTCTTTCTGCGCACGCTCCCATACTTCACCACCTACATAACGACGCGCATCTACTGATGCCTGCGCCGGATCAAGTCGCTCAGTGCAAAGAGGACAATAGCGATTTACTTCCGCTCCAGTAAATTCTGAGAATAATCCTTCTATTGCACCTTGGTCGCCAAGACGAATATCTACGCCTGCTTGTAGATATTCTGCACCTCCCTCAAGAGCAATTTGGAGACATGTGATACGAGAAACTTCATCATCAGTAAGCGCTAGAACGATATCGCACTGGCGCAAAAGCGAATGCACCCTATTGGAGGCTACATAAATATCCTGAGCGAGAGCCTGCACCACTGGTTTTGTACCTATGCAGCGTCCTGCTCGGCGAATTAGACGGCGTGCAACATTAACCTTTAAACGTCCAAGGTCCTTTTTTGTAGTGCTAGGCAATCTGTTTAAGTTGGTTATTTCTACTCGGTCAGGATCAATCAACACAAAGTCGCTAAATCCGCAACGCGCTAATTGTTCAGCGACTAAAAAACCAACTCCTCCTACCCCAACGATTCCTACACGCAAACTTGCCGCCGCTTGTCGTAGGCCTCCTCCAAATATCCGCTGTCTATCCAAAGCAGGTAGATCAGCAAGCGTCCCATTGCCGAAAGATCGTAGCCCTGCGCGCACTGTGCCAGGGAGAGATTCCCCACCCACCCACAGCCGGGCTGTTGGATCCCCTCCATATGGCCATACCAGACTCCAAAGTAAAGGCTGGCCATTGCTTGCTAGCCAATCGTGTAATTTTTGTTCATGAATATCATCGTATCCACTGAAATAGGAGACACCCGAAGGGTGAGAATGTAAGTGAACTGGTACGAGACCAGCTTTGGCTGCTTCAAGAGAAAGACGATTAACCTGATTCGATGCGGCATCACTTAAAGTTAATCCTCCCCCACTACGATGTGAGTAATCCCCGCCTACATAGTCGAGCAACTGCTCGACTATGTAGGCGATGCTTTTATTTCGTCGGCATGGGCGAGCAAGCCCCATCACGAAGCTTTCACTACGGTCAGGAACAAATAAGGCTCGGCGGCAACGCTGCCACATGCCATGAGGGAACAAAAGCTGCCGATTGATCATTGCTCAGTCCTCCTCATTGAATAGACTGAGCACGAGAGAAAGATAGGTCACCAATGTATGCCGGCCCGGCTTCCACCCCTGAGCAATACCGCAAAACCACTGCCATCCATCACCCGATAAGTCGGGGGCACCGTGGTACGCCCCATCAAATAGGTGGGTAGTGTCCAGTGAACCAGTGGCTGCGCCCTCATGAACATAGAAACCTATGGGGCTCGCAAGTGGGTAATTGAGTGGCAGAAGTACCAAGGCATCCGTCCGAATTCCCCCTGGTAAAGTCAGGCTTTTGAGCCGTATTTTCCAATACCCCTCAGTCTTAATTGGCCGATCCACACTGCCAAACCCTGACCGCTGTAGCGCATCAGCTTCTTTCCGAATCTGCTCTGGTAAATTATTTGCTGCTTTCGTTATACGCGGCCCTACAGTGAATGTATCGCCTGGTCTTAGCTCTATATCATCGCTAGGGTCTAAGGGTTTGGCAGTCCTCACTCCTTTATCAACCCCGGCCTTATATACTTGCTCATCGCTTTTTGTTCCTAGCAGATCATCCATCTCTTTACGCGAGACGCGGCCAAATTTCCTAGCACGAACAAATCCTAATTCATCTTTAGTCAGTGCATCCATGATTTGTAATCTCCTAAGTTGATCCGGGCTGAAATTACCACCTATTACTTGTCTGAGCTGCTGCCCCTTCGTCCTCGATTTTTTCGAAGACTTCTTCCAAATCTACTATGCTGTAGGCCGCACGCTTAAGGTCTGATGCCAAATGTCTTTCCCCTGCTGCGACTTCAGTGCGGATTCCCTCATTTCGTAATTCCCAGACCATTGGTGCATAATCTCCGTCGGCACCCACAAATACAAGGAAATCGGGGCGTAGCTTAAGGCAGGTAGAGAGGGTGGTTATCATCAGTCGCTGGTCGTCAGACTGCTTGAATTCTCCATTCCCGCTGCGTTTAGCAGGACATATGATTACTCTACAACCTTTCATCTCAAGCGCATGTTGAGTTCGCTCTACTTGACTTGCCACTGTGGCAATTTCCTCGGGGGAGTCATCTTCTGGCACGCGCTTAATGAGGGTAATCAACGTCTCAATGACATCTACCTCCCCATCGCCTTTAACTACGTCACAAAATCCTTCAATTGGAAAATAGTCGAAGTTGTTATCTTTAGCCACTCTGTTCGCGTAAGCTGAGTCAATCGCAATAAGTTTTCTTAGCATTATTGTCTCCTTTAATAAACTTTGTTTTACTGTTTGTATTCACAGCATTTTGGTTTTCTCAACTATGCTGTTCGATTTCGATCCTTATCAATCACCTCCATTTCTTGGCTTTTGGTTTTTACGCTGGCCATTTTTATCCTAAATCTGCAAAGGATACCTCGCTGCTGTCAGCAAGGATGAGCTTGCGAATTTCACTTTAGTTGCTCGCGCCTAACAATTCGTTGGGGTTGCGCCAGCAATCCTGGTTCATCTATGCCGACTTCTGACTGATAAATATATGGCTTGGCTGAAAAAGAAATAGTCAAACCCAAGTGCAGTAGGTTCATTCGTTGGTTCGTTTATGATTTCTTTCATCGCCGACATTGGCTCGCAGTGCCGCGAATCAATTGCAGGCGTTGTTTTGGCTTTTTCGGTAAAACGGGACGAACTATAGCATCGCAAACAAATGCTGTGCAAGGCTTTTTTCGCGGTTGATTGCCGTTTGACCTCAATGCCAACGCGAGCGGATAGAACTG
>CAZWAK010000083.1:0-30398 GCA_964631865.1 uncultured Heliobacteriaceae bacterium
CTTGTTTTCTCAATCCCCGCTACATCGCAAACATATTTAGTTTCTTGACAGCCCTTCCTTCCTTAGATTAAGGTCTCCGCCTGTTCCGACCCCAAACGTTGACGGCTGCCTCGCCCTCGCCCCAGCCGAGTCGAGCCGATGGAATCAATCACTGACAGAGACCACCAACCATGAATCAATTTCGTACTCGTCCAGGTTCGTTTGCGCACGAACGATTCAGTCAAAGCCGACGACGATTTTTACTGGGCACACTCGCTGCCGGAGCCGCTGGTTTGACGGCCTGCGGCGATACACAAACCGTCACAGTCACTTCCACGCCGACACCGACTCCGAGCGCCACGCCCACGCCTGTGCCGATGCCATCTTTGCCGCCGCTGCCGCCGAAGACCTATCCGGCAGATGCCAAGAACGCGCTGCTGGCGATAGACGAAATGGTGAGCCATTACGCCAAAGTCTTCGATACGCCGTCAGCATTGATTCACGCCGTGCGCGCCTTCGGGAAAAACTTCAAACGCGCGGACAGCTCGAACGCTGTCGAGCATTTGTGCAGTCGTTATGCCGAAGAAAAAAACGTGAACGGCAAACCCTACATCCGCTTCACGCGCTTCAATGTCGAAGTCCACGACAACAGCTTTTTGAAAACCCTGCTCGAAGCTGGAGTCAGTCCCGATCAGCCGATCACGATTGGCGCAAACAAATACACTTTGCGCGATGTGGGCGAGCACGCCAAGGCGCTGTTTCGGTTTGATCCGAACAATTTGGCGCGCTACGAAAAAGATTACGCGAGCGAACATTTGCCGTGGACGTTGATCGCGTTGTCCCACCTGATGCCCGGCGGGCAGGCGAGTTGGGAAAATGCTTATGGCGAAAAGATCGAGTTGCTGGAGGTGATTGACAAAGGGCTGGCGGACTTCGAGTCGAAATGTCAGCCGCTCAAAGCCGCGATGGACACGAACGGCGCGGTGTCGAAGCCGCTGCACGAAACGATCAAAACTTATTCGTGTTACGGCGGGCATTCGCTCTACGGCTTTCTGGCCTGCGTGAAAAACGGCTACACTGAGCGCAGTTTGACCGAGCGGATGACCGAGACGATGAAGCTCTCGCTCTATCGTTTGATTAAGGAAACCGACAACATCGAAGACGAATACAACGAACGCAAGACGATGCCGCTCTCGCCCAATGCGCAGGAAGACGCGATGTATATGAAGCAGTTTCAGCAGTTCGGCATCACGAAAGACGATCTGATCGAAATGCTCAAGCTGCGCGGGCACGTCAAACTGACCGGACATTTGCTGGAAGCCATCAACTTCGCGCGGCTCAACAACCTTTTCAAACCGACGCCGGAGCAATTGAAAATGATTCAGGCGGGCGAGCAAAAACTTTTTGCATCTGCGGTGAAGTTGCGCGCGTTGAATCTGGAAGGGCTGCGCAGCTTCAATGCCAAAGAGTTCAATGACAACGTCATTGCGCTCGGCCACGCTTCCCGCGCGATGAAGTTGTTGACGCCGGACAACCCCGATAAGAATCCAAAAGCAATCTAACGAAGGGACGATTATGAAACCAAACACACTCCTCACACTGCTGCTGCTCTTCACGGGTTTGATCAGCGGCACGGCGCAGGACACGACCGAGGAAAGATACGCGCTCAAAGCCAGACCCGTGCCAACGCAATGCGAGTCGTTGCGCGAAGGCGAGGACGCCGCAGTGGCACAGGCCAGCAAAGCGTTGGCGAACGCTGACACGGCGGGGAAAATTCGCTTGCTCGGCGAACTGGCCAAATCCTGTCACAAGAAAAGCGGCGAAGCCATCGCGTTGCTGCTGCAAGACAAAGATTGGACGGTGCGGCAAGCCGCCGTCGAAGCGTTAGGGCAATTGGGCGACCCGGAAACCATCGAAACCTTGATCGAACAAGTCACTGATCCTGATTGGCGCGTGCGCTTTTCGGTGGGCGTCGCGCTTTGTGCTTTTCAAAAAGGCAATGCGACGGCGGTGGCGCTGAATCGCCTCACGTTGGTTTCCAGCGAAGCCCCGTTGACCGAAGGCGATTTGCGCGCGCGCCTGCACACGGCCATTCAAATCAATCAACTGCGCGATGCCAGCTTTTCGCGCAAACCCTTCCAATATTTGTTCAGCCTGATGGAGCACGAGAATCCGCAGTTCCGCACGATGCTGAACGAAACGATGCAGGCGATCAAAGAAACGCGCAACGGACAATACGAGTTGATTGGCATTCTCAAGCAAAATCTCAATCCGAACTTCCGGCGCAAAGCCGCGTATTGGCTCGGTCAACTCAAGATTGAAAAAAGCCGCTGGCAGTTGAAAGAAGCGTCCGAGGATGACGCCGACGAAAGCGTGCGCAAAGCGGCTGCCGAAGCCCTGAATTTATTGGGGCCAACCGACGAAGAACCGCCGCCGAGCGTGCCCAAAACCAAGGCTGCTAAACCAGGAACCAAAGCCACTGCGCCCGCCAAAGTTGCGCCCAAGAGCGTGAAGAAAAAGTGAATGATGAGGGAGTAGACAGTAGTGGGTAGACCGTAGACGGTAGGCCGTTGTTGGTCGTTAGTTGCCAGTTGGCTGAGATACTGTATCATCGTTTTTTGCGAAGTGATTGACAACCAAACTACCGTCTACGGTCTACCGACTACCGTCTACTCTTATGGACTCTGTCACGCTCGAAATCTTCAAATCGCTCTACACCTCCGTCGCCGAAGAAATGGGCGCAAGCCTACGCCGCACAGCGTTTTCCCCAAACATCAAAGAACGCCGCGATTATTCCTGCGCGGTGTTTGATCGGCGCGGACAAATCATTGCGCAAGGCGATCACATGCCCGTGCATCTCGGCTCAATGCCGATGTCCGTGCGCGCGGCGATTGACCGCTGCGCACTGCATCCCGGCGATGTCATCATCCTCAACGACCCGTACGCAGGCGGCACGCATTTGCCCGATGTGACGTTAGTCGCCGCCGTTTATGACGAAGTCGCCAGCCACCAACCACCAACCACCAGCCACCAACCACTCTTTTACGTGGCCAATCGCGCGCATCACGCGGACATCGGCGGCGCGACGCCCGGTTCGATGGGCAAGGCCAACGAAATCTATCAGGAAGGCTTGCGCATCCCGCCGTTGCATTTAGTTCATCGTGGCCAACTGAACGAAGAGTTTCTAAATTTGTTTCTAGCCAATGTGCGCGTCAATGCGGAGCGCAAAGGCGATTTGACGGCACAACTCGGAGCCTTGCGCGTGGGCGCAGAACGGCTGCGCGAGATCGTCGCGCGCTACGGCTTCAAAGAATGCGATGCGTACGCGCGGCATTTGATTGACTACACCGCGCGGATGATGCGACGCACGATTGCCGAACTTCCTGACGGCCAATATTGCGCGGAAGATTGGTTGGATGACGATGGCGAATCGGAGAAGACTGTGCGCATTGCCGTGACGATCACGATTCGCGGTGAACGCGCGATCATTGATTTCACAGGCAGTGCGCCGCAAGTGCGCGGCCCGATCAACGCCGTCGCCGCGATCACGATTTCCGCTGCGTATTACGTCTTTCGTTGTTTGATTCCGAGCGATGTGCCCGCGAGCGCAGGCGTCTTGGAACCGCTCGAAATCCTCACGCCGAGCGGCACAATCATCAACGCCGTGCCGCCCGCGCCCGTGGCTGGCGGCAATGTCGAAACCTCGCAACGCATCGTAGACGTGCTGCTCAAAGCCTTGTCGCAAGCCGCGCCAAAGCTTATCCCCGCCGCGTCACAAGGCACGATGAACAATTTGACCATTGGCGGTTGGGATGCCGCGCGAAACAAGGAATTCGCGTACTACGAAACGGTCGCAGGCGGAATGGGCGCGCGCCCCAATGCCGATGGCCTGAGCGCCGTTCACACGCACATGACCAATTCGCTCAACACGCCCGTCGAAGCCTTGGAATATGCGTATCCGCTGCGCGTGCGTCAGTATGCCATTCGGCGCGGTTCGGGCGGAGCAGGGAAGCAGCGTGGCGGCGACGGCGTCGTGCGCGAAGTCGAATTGCTGACCGATGCGCAACTCACGCTGCTCTCTGATCGTCGCAAGATTGCGCCGTATGGATTGGCGGGCGGTGAGGCAGGGAAAAGCGGAGAGGCTGAATTGCTTCTTGCCGGACGAACCAAACGATTGCCGGGCAAATTTTCTCTCGCCGCGCGCGCAGGCAGTCGCATTGTGATTCGGACGCCTGGTGGTGGCGGATTCGGTGCGGTGTAGCGCGATTTGGTAAATCGCGGACCCACGCCAGCAACGCCCGCGATTTGCCAAATCGCGTTACCTCTTTCTCCCGCCAAATTTTTGCCGAGGGGCTTATTTCTGGATGACAATTTGCGGTGCGTTGATTTCGTAGGTGATTTCGTATGCTGGCACGTTGATTTTGATGGGTTTGTTGATGGGTGGGCGCGGCGGCATCCAGTAGCTTTTATAAACCTGAATGGTGTGTGTGCCGTGTCCGAAGTTTTGTCCCGCGAGGTGAACGGCATAATTGCTGTCCACCGTAAACGGGCTGTTGGTCTGACGCACATTGAAAATCAGCACCACGTTCTGACTGTTGGACGGGCGGTGAAACCGAATCGGCGCGTGCGTGATGGGCGCTTCGCTCCCTTCGACCATCGTGAATGATCCGGCGAACCCGCCTTGCTGATTCACGTAAAAATCCACGTCAATCTTTTCGCTGGCGCTATACAAGGGTTGTCCATAGAAATCGCGGGCGCGCAGCCGTTTGATGCGTAAGACTTTGACGGTTACATCGTCCAGGCGTGGCAAGTCAAATTTCGGGTGCGGCAATTTCTTGTACTCGACAGAATTGAACGGAAAGCCTTGCGCAATGGTGGCAACGCCCAGCGTATTGCAAGGGCCGCCCAGGCTGATATTGCCGCTGGAAAAGCCCAGATTCCGCAGTTGCGCGCGAATCCGGCTGTCAATCGTGTCGGCCAGCCAGCCGTTCACAAAAATATTGAGCGCCTGTTCGGGGATGGAATGGTTGGGGTCGAGATACGGCGGATCACCTTGCGCTGAAATGGTGATTTCGCCGGTGGATAAGAACCAACGATTGCACGTGACATTGACTTCAATGGATTGCGTGATTTTGCGGGAGAAAGGATAGCTGATCCAACCGAGCGCGGTGTGCTTTTGCATGTTCGTCACGTTATACGTGAAGATGTAGGCATTGCGCACATAACGTTGATTGGGGCGATCCAGATGCTGCGTCGCCAAAATATGTGGGGCATATTCCGTGAAGGAATACGAAAGCCTAGCGCGGAAATCATTGCGTGCAGCCAACTCCGCATTCGTCGTGGCAAGCACTTCTTCAACCTTCGCCTTCAGCAACCCCGTCAGCAGCGCGGTCGGCAACGAATTGGCATTGGGACCGGGATCATTGGGGCCTTGAGCCGGTGGTTGAGCCAGGGCTTGCGCGAACAAGCCAAATCCGAACAGCAAAGCGATCAACAAAACTCGTGTCATTTTCATAGTAGTATCTCCTATTCAGTAATTTGGGGCAGAAAAGAAACTGCGGCAGACGAACCGTCTGCGACGTGACATCAATTCTTCTCTCAATTGGATAAGCTGGATTTCGGGCCGAAAAGTTGGATGTAGCGCGATTTGCTAAATCGCGTGCGCCCCTGAGTAAAACCCGCGATTTAGCAAATCGCGCTACATCTTTGCTTCCCAGTTTTCCAGGCGCGCACGGCTTCCTTGCACTTGACACTGCGCAAAGCCGCGTGGTATCCGAGACGTTCAATTTTCCAACTCAGTAAGCACGAGGACTTCCATGAAGCTTTTCAAAACCTCGCACGGCATCGTCGCCGCTGCGAATCAGCAATTCTATTTGCTCGCCGAAACCAATTGGGACGCGCTGTTCAATCGCGCGGATTTGCTCGCGTCTTTGCAAAACGAAATCCAAACGCTGACGCCGATTGCCGAACCTACGGACATCGCTGCGCCGATTGGCACGCAGGAAGTTTGGGCGGCGGGCGTGACGTACTATCGCAGCCGCACGGCGCGGATGGAGGAATCCAAAGATGCGGGCGGCGGCAGTTTTTATGATCGCGTTTATTCTGCCGACCGACCGGAATTGTTTTTCAAAGCCAATCCGCATCGCGTCGCCGGCACAGGCGGCGGCGTGAAGATTCGGCAAGACTCGAAGTGGAATGTGCCGGAACCGGAACTGGCGCTGGCAGTGAATGCGCGCGGCGAAATCATCGGCTACACGGTCGGCAATGATATGAGTTCGCGCGACATCGAAGGCGAAAATCCGCTCTATTTGCCGCAAGCGAAAGTCTACGATTTAAGCTGTGGCCTGGGGCCGTGCGTGTATTTGACGAATGAACCGCTGTCCTCAGAGACCAAAATTCAATTGGAGATTTTGCGGGGCGGGGAAGCGGCGTTTGCTGGTGAAACGACGCTCGCGCAATTGAAGCGGACGCCGCGCGAATTGGTGGAGTTTCTCTTCCGCGACAACACGTTCCCAACGGGCGCGTATTTGTTGACCGGCACAGGCATCGTGCCGCCCGATGAATTCACGCTACACCCCGGCGACGAAATCCGCATCACGATAGATCACATCGGCACGCTTGTGAACACGGTTCTCTAACCATCTCAAATTTCAAATCGCAAAGTTATGCACGGCAAAAATATTCTTGGTCCTGAACTTTCAAATCTCGGCAGCAGCACCTTTCAAGCGACCAATCCGGCGACGAGCGAAAAGTTGCCGACAGTGTTTTATGAAGCGACAGCGACGGAAATCAATCGCGCTGTCGAGGTGGCGCAAGGCGCTTTCCATCATTTTCGTTCGCATAGCAAAGAGCTTCGCGCCGATTTGCTGGATCGCATTGCGGAAGAAATTCTCGCGCTCGGCGATGAACTACTGCAAGTGGCGAACGCGGAAAGCGGATTGCCGTTGGATCGCTTGACGGGCGAGCGCGGACGCACGGTGAATCAACTGAAAATGTTCGCGGCGCTCGTGCGCGAAGGCTCGTGGGTCGAAGCTTCGATTGACACCGCGATCCCAGATCGCGCGCCCGTGCCGAAGCCAGACATTCGTAAAATGTTGGTTCCGCTGGGGCCGGTCGCTGTGTTCGGCGCGAGCAATTTCCCGTTGGCGTTTTCGACGGCGGGCGGCGACACGGCTTCGGCGCTGGCCGCAGGTTGTCCGGTCGTTGTCAAAGCCCATCCCGCGCATCCCGGCACTTCGGAATTGGTTGCAAGCGCGATTGTCAAAGCGGCGGAAGCGTGCGGAATGCCGGGGATTTTTTCGCTGGTTCACGGTTTGAGTTACGACGTCAGCCTCGCACTCGTCAAACATCCGGCGATCAAAGCGGTCGGGTTTACAGGCTCGTTTCGCGGCGGCAAAGCCTTATTTGACGCGGCTGCGAGCCGTCCCGAACCGATTCCGGTCTATGCCGAAATGGGCAGCGTGAACCCTGTGTTTGTTTTGCCCGGTGCGTTGCGCGAACGGGGCGCAGCGTTTGCCGAAGGCTTGAAGAATTCGGTCACGATGGGCGTCGGACAGTTTTGCACGAACCCCGGCTTGGTGTTCGGTTTGCAAAGTGACGAGTTGACGGCAGCGACGGAAAAGCTGAAATCCTTGATCGAAACTGCGCCGCCCGCGACGATGCTGCACGCGGGGATTTTGAGTTCGTACGAAGCCGGGATTCAACGCCTGGCAAACAGCGCGGGGTTGACGGCTGTGCAAGCCAGTGCCGCTGTGGAAGCCGCGAAAACACAGGCGCGCGCGGCTGTTTTCACAACCGATGCGCAGACGTTTTTCGCGCAGCCGGAATTGAGCGAAGAAGTGTTTGGGCCTGCGACGATTGTGGTCAGTTGCAGTTCGGCGGAAGAACTCACGCGCGCGGTCAGCGAGTTGCAAGGGCATTTGACGGCGACGATTCACGGCACGGTGGAAGACTTGGAAGAATACCGCTGGTTGATTGCGATGTTGGAGATGAAGGTTGGGCGCATCGTCATCAATGGCTTCCCGACGGGCGTCGAAGTTTGTCCCTCAATGACGCACGGCGGGCCGTATCCGGCGACGACCGATGCGCGTTCGACTTCGGTCGGGACAGACGCGATCCAGCGGTTTGTGCGCCCCGTGAGTTATCAAGGCTTCCCGAACGAGGCGCTGCCGCTTGCGTTGCAGGACGGCAATCCGCTGGGGCTTTGGCGGCGGGTGAATGGCGAATTTGTGAAAGATCAATGACACGCTGGATTCAATCGCGCATTGGGTGTTTAGACTCAGTGCTATGAATTATACCAATAACTACGATCTCATTTGGGCCTGTGGCAAACCCGATCATCAGCATCCAAGCTGGGAAGGCGCGGAACGTTGCACCCAGACGAATGACCCGCAGGTTGAGCAATTGCAAAAGGCTGTGACGAAGCTGGCGCTCTCGTGTATGCGGGCGCTGGATGCGTTGCGGTTGTTGTTGCCCCCCGATCATCAGCGGCTCAAAGAAACGTACGACACCATTCATCATCAACTCTGCACGCAATATCAATCGGCAGGCGAGCCGTACGGGCACGGCGAAGAAGCGATGTGGAAATGGCTGAAAGAACGCGCGGAGATGTAAGCCAGACGCGAAAATCCATCAACCCAGCGAAAGGCGCTTCAGTCGAATTGACTGGAGCGCCTTTGCCGTTTTATTGCAGCGCGCCTCGCAGCAAGATTTTGCCCGCCGGAAAGGGATAATTTCCGGGCGGTTCCAACGAGAGGATCAATCGCTCCACGCGCTCGTCGGCGTGGGGCATTTTGATCTTGAGAGCGGCGGCTCCATTGACCGCTTTAAAGCTGGTCACCGGAATAAATTTGGCTTCCTGCGTGAAAAACCACAGGCGAAACGTTTCCTTCGGCGCGGCCTTCGGCAGATGATCGAAATATAATTGCCCCGTTTGCTGCGCGGTTTCCCAGAACAGTTTGGCCTGGACAGCGTTTTCTCCTGGCTCCTGAAACATCAACACTTTGACCTGTGGTGCGACCAACTCTGCCTGGGCTTGTTTTTCCTGCGCGAGAGCTTCGCGGGTCTGTTTGTTTTCCGATTGCAGCCGCAACTTTTGCGCGGTCAGGTGGTAGATGTACCAAATGACGAAGATCGAAACGGCGAACAGCAAAATCGGCACCATTGGTCGCGCGAATCGTTTGGGAACGATGTCATCTTCGGGATACTCGATGAAACGTGGATGCCCGTAGTTGACCGCGATGGCTTGCGCTTCTTCTTCGACGACCGCCGTCGGCTCATAAGTGGGAGCGGGTGGTACGAGAGCAACCTGAACAGACGTCCGTCCGCCCGGTGGGCGCAAGGTGAGCGCCGAAGTGAAATGATAAGTTAAATTTTCCGGGGTAGGAGAATGCTCCGGTTTGACCGCGTGCTCGGCTTCCGTTTCTAACGAACCGAGCGGATGAACAACTCCCCATTCCCGAACAGTTTCATCTTTCATGCACAATCCTGTGAGGGCTGGATTGGAGGCAGCAGTTCGTAGTTGGGTGTGGGGACACAGGGGACGGCAGTCACCAGCGCCGAGCTGCTACGCTGGTGGTCAGTAGTTAATAGTCGTTATTTCAACGTGCGCAAAAACGCAACGATCATCCAGCGTTCTTCTTCCGAGTACAACATACGACTCGATGGATGCCGATCTCGATTCATCGAAACTTTATAGAACATCTCGCCATCGGTGTTGGCCTGTACGACCTGGCTGGTCAGGTTCGTAGCTTGTTTGTATTCGGGTTTGTTGTAAAACCCATTGCCTTTGCCTTCGGCTCCGTGACAAATCTCGCAGCGATTTTTATAGAGATATTTGCCGCGCTTGACGACGTCGGGTGTGACGCTGAGCGGCGATTTCATGCTGGCGTATTCGGCAGGTGCTTGCCACTGTTGCTTGATCTTCCCATTGACCATTTCAACCGGTGGTGTGGGCGCGGGCGTGGGTGTGGGCGTGGGCGGTGGCTCGACGAAATCTTTTGCTCCTTGCGAGCCAGTTACCGTAACCATCTTGCCATTATTCAATTGCGTCAGCTTGGACGCAGGATCAGGGGTTGTGCCGGGGGCAGGTGAAGTGTTGGGGGTTGCGGCTCCGGCAGGCAACTGCGATGGCAGTGCGCCGGGTTGCGTTGGGGATGAGCCGGGCAGTGGTGAGGCGACTGGGCTTGGCAGCGTGGCCGCTTGAGTTGTATCAGGTGAGGATGTGGCAGCAGGCGCGTTCGAGTTAGCCTGCGCCACTTCGGTAACAGTTTCTTTCTTGCACGCCGTAGCGAAACACAACGCAAGCACAAGCATACCTGCGCCAAGCCGGGACGCGCGTGCGCGGAGCGTGAGGTGAATAGTTTTACACATACAAAAGCAATCTCTCCGATTGTGAGGTTTCGTGGGGCGCAATGAACGGTCAGATTATAGCGAGGTTTTGCGAATTGCGAAGGAAAATTTTGTCCGCCTCAAAAGGCCAGTGCCGCCGCGCCCGCTGCCGCTGCCAGCCGATGAAACGGCGCATTCGCGTCCAGCGTCAACCCTAATGTCAGCGGCGTCAGCTTTTGCGGATTTTGTTCGAGCGCAGAAGATAAGGCTTGCGAAAACACAAGCTGCTCGCTCGGCTCGCCCAGCAGCAGAAGGCGCTTGAGCGGTTGCGTAGGGTTCAGCCGATCCCGATAAAACACCAACAGGCGGAAGAACTCGTCTTCGCGTTCTTCGGGCGCGCAAATCACTTCGCGCACGAGCAGCGGCTCGTCTCCGCGCACCATGACGACGACAAACCCGCGTTCATTGACGCTGACCAACGCTTGATCTTCGTTGTGCGCCAATTCGTTGCGCAAAAGCCATTGTGCCTCGCCCAACGGCTGCGGCAGAATTGCGCCCGCTTGCCAGCCAAGCTGCGCAAAGACGCGCTCGTATTGATCCAGCACTTGTTCGTGGGCTGCCGCGACCAAGTAGCGCGCGTGCCCATTTTCAGGGCTGAGCGATTGTATCGAGGTGCGCATCTCGGTGGTTTTCAAATTCGTCGTGCGGCTGATTTTCCACGCCAGCATTTGTTCTAATTCCGCGCGCGAGCCGGGCGGTTGCTCCAACGTCACGACCTGACTTTGGGCACTGCCTGCTGGCAATGTGACCGACAATTTGAGGCGGCGCGCAAATCCGGCTTTGTTTGCAAGCGCGGACAAGGCATCCACAAATTCTGCCTCGCGCGTGATGTTCGGTTCGGCGAGCGAAGCTTTGACCAGCCCTTCTGGCAACGTTTGGACGCCGAGTTTTTTAGGTTGGAACGCACCGCCGCGTCGCTGCAATTCGATCAGCGCGAGATGCGTGGGCGTGATGGCCAACGACGTGTTCGGCAAAGCCGCGACGGTCAAAAAATTCCAGAGCGATGAAAACATAATCAATATTCTTTGTAAGCGCGGCCATCCGTTCCGCTGCCTTCCGCGCCGCTGCGGACATTGGCAATGCCGACGGGCACGCCGGGGCGATATGGCTCCGACTCCATTTCGATTTCCCACGTTTCATTCGATTTCGTCATCGGGTCTACGGGGATCGCGCGCAAATAGCCGCCCGAAACCAAATCTTGCAGCGATTGCGCGCCTTTTTCTTTGTCAGCGGCATATTTGTCGAGCGCGCGCCGCATTTCGTCGAGGTCGTTCATCAACACGACTTCTTTGGCGCGTTTGACGTGCGTGACATACACCGGCACGGCCACCGACACCAGAATCGCGATGACCGTCATCACGATGACCAATTCCATCAAGGTGAAGCCGCGCTGCGCAGAATTCTTTTCAGTTTGAACTCGCATATTACCAATCTTTGTATTTTGTGCCATTCAAGGCCGTGTCACTGCTTTTGCTGTACACGTCATAGACGTTTTTTTCGTCGCTCGATTCGGATTTCGGCTCATCCTGAACGGAGCGTGTGCCCCATTCCTCTTTGCCTGTCATCGGGTCTCTGGGCATACGCCGCAGGTAACGCCGCTTGTTCGGAGAACCGTTGAGCGCCACTCCTTCCACCAACAAATCGAGCTTCGGCGGGTAGCAATGCGTGTCCTGGATATTGCCTGTATCTAACGGTGAAAATTGACCGCGATCACAATCGGCCTTGTAGCGATCAACGGCTTGTCGCATCTCCCGCAGCGTCTGTTTCAATTCGTATTCGCGTTGCCGCTTGAGATTGTTTTTGGTCAACGGTACGACCGCAGCCACGAGAATCGAAAGGATTGCCAACGTGATAATCAATTCGAGTAACGAGAACCCGCGCGCCGATAGATGGTGGATGGCCGATGGCCTGTGTTGCACGTTCATGTTGCTACTTGGACAATTTGGAAACGGATTCCCGGCTAATTTCCAATTGCGCTGGAACCACATTGAAAAGCGGGCTGGTTTTATCTGAAAGCACAAACCGCGTTTCCTCAGAATTGAATCCGATCATCGTTTGTCCGGCTCCGATGGCCTTGAATTCCAGAATCAGCAATTTGCCTGTGCTGTCGCTCGCGCCTGCCTGCTCGCCCATTTTTTGCAGCGTGACAAACAGGTGGCCGCTTTTATCCTGCTGCGTGATGTCCGGGTTTTTGCCCAGCATCCCGCCATCGCGGACAGATTTGAGTTGCAGCAGGTTCGTGTCGTAATTGAGCGCGATGTTGGCTCCGGTCATCCGGGATTTGCCGTCTACGGCCACGACCACGATGAACGTTTCGCCGAGTTGCAGCTTTTTGTCCTTGTTGAGTTTCAGACTCAAGCCCAATTGCGCATCGGTGCTGGCGCTGCTGGTCGTCGAGAGCACTTCGGGCTGTGGCGTTGGCGTGACGGCTTTGCTCATTTCCTTCGGCTCATTGGCGGCTTGCGCTGGCGTTGTGCCTTTCTCTTTGGGCTTCTTCTGGACGGGCACGAGTTGTGGCCGATAGCCTGGAGGCGGCGTAAAGTTTGGGGTTTCAAAGCCTCCCTGATTCGGGTCGGGTTGCTTGGGCGGATTTTTCTTCAAATCCTCCATCGCTTTGACACGGGCAGCTTCGCGGGCTTCGCGTTGTTCCGGCGTCAAAACCGCAGGCTTCAATTCGGGTTTGTAGCCGGGCGGTGGTTCATGCTCCGCCGCCGCCACGCCATTATCTTCCGCGTTTGCGTCCGTAATCGCGCCGTTGTTTTCCGGCTGCTCGGCTTGCTGTTCTGGTTTATTTGCCACAGGCGTCGGGTTGACAGGATTCGGTTGCGCGACGGCGGGCGTCGGTTCGGGCCGCGCTTGTTGTGCCACCGCAGGCAACGGAGCGGGCGGCGTCAGCGGTGCATTGACCGGCGTGGTTTCGACGGTTTGCGCGGGCTGGCCTTGTTGTGCCGCGATGATGCGCCGATCCTGATCGTCTTCTTCCTGCGCGCGGCTGACGATTTGCTCAACGCTGACAAAGTTGCCACCCAAGCCCGTCCCGCTTTCTTTCGCTAGGTGATCTTTTTTCTCTAATTGCGGCGCGCGAATGATGTGCGGCGTGACAGTAATGATGATGTCACTCAGGTCTGCCGCTTCTTTGGGCGTGGTGATGAACCGCCCCAGAATCGGGATCAGACCGACGACCGGAATCGTGCTGCGTCCATCGGATTTGGTTTGTTGCTGAATACCAGCGACGATGGCTGTTTTGCCGTCCAGCACGCGCGAAATCGTGGTTAATTTGCGCTGTGTGAATTCGGGCGTGAGCGAAGAACCACTGTTGCCCGGCACGGTGTTGGACGACTCCAGCGTCATTTTCATTTCGATGTAGCCTTCGTTCGTGACGGTCGGCGTGATGTCAATGTTCAGACCGACATCCTGATACTGAATGCTGTCAAACCCCCCGTAGCCAAAGTTGTTGAGGCCTGTGTTGATACCACCAACTCCTGTCCCCGTGCCGGTTCCGATTCCCGTTGTGCCCGTTACTCCGGGGATCACGGTGTTGCCAAGCCGCACTGGCACGCGGCGTCCGACGTTGGTTTTGTTGGCTTGCCCGTCAATCGCGTGAACGTTGACGCGGCTCATCAGTTTGGCATTGGTTTTGTTTTGCAAGAGTGACAACGTGGTCGGCGGTGCGGCTAACAAAGCGCCGAAGCCCGACCCGATGCCAAACGCACTGCCGCCAAAAGCGGAGAGTACGCCTTGTCCCAGAATGCCGCCGAGATTATTCAACCCGCCGGTGGTGCGATCTGCATAAATCGGTGTCCCGCGCGAATCCACTCCGGTTTGCACGCGCACGGTTTGCCCGTCGAGCGCCACTTGATTGCCGATCTGCTGGCTGGTGTTGTGCGTAACTTCGTAGATTTCGACATCAATCGCAACTTCCGCACGGTTCTTGTCAATACTGTCCAGCACTTCCTGCACCATCTTGAGGTCTTCGGCGGGCGCACGCACGATCAACGCATTGAGTTGCGTCGAAGCCGCGATTTGCCGCATCAAGCCTGCGCCGCCGCCTTGCAACATTTGCTGCACAACGGTGCGCGCTTCTTCCAGCTTGGCGTTGTTGATGTAGAAGGTTTTGACGAGCAGTCGCTCGAAGCGTTGCCGATTCGTCGGGTTGTCGAAGTAAATCAGCAGCGTGCGCCGATCCAATTGCTCGAAGGTCAGTTTCTTTTGAATGAAGATGAAATCCAGCGCGCGCGCCAGCGTCGTGTTTTGCAATTCCAGGTTATATTTCGGTTCGTCGCGGAACGTTTCGTCGAAGATCACGTTCAAGCTGAGCTTGCGCGCGATGTCCTGAATCACGACCTTGAGCGGCGTGTCTTTGTATTGCACGAGCGCGGCAAGGTCTTTGGCGCGTCCGCGTTGTTGTTTCGGCGGCGAGATGTCGGCGCTGGTGGGCAAGTAGTTGCCTGTGGTCGGATTGATCTTCGGCGCTTCGCCCATGCCTGACGCCGCCTTTTGTAATTCAATCATCCGCTTCATTTTGACAAGCGCGACTTCATTCGTCTGATCGTAGGTCGCGGCTTGTTTGTAGGCCGTGTAGGCGCTGGCAAAATCATTTTCCGCCGCGAAGGCATCGCCCCGTTTCAGGAACATCAGCGACGCATTGGACATCGCGCGCGCCGCGTGCAAACGGTATTCCGTGTTGCCGGGGTCTGCCGCGACCGCCAATAAAAACGATTGCGCGGCCAAATCCCACTTTTCCTCGATCTCGTATTTCATGCCTTCGGAATAATTCTTCTTGGCTTTTTTGGTGTCCACCTTTTTATCGGCCAGGACGGCCATCGGAAGTGCCAACCACACGACGAGGAGGAGCGTGAGCGCCGTTCGGAAATGATTTCGTTTTCTCATAACTTTGACCTTCGCTAGTAGGGCTTGGGGCAGGCAGAAACGTCTGCCTCTCCCCACAGCTAATTTACTTGTTCGACAAATGTGACGCGGTTGATTTCATGCAACGTTGTTTGTCCTTCAAAGACAAGGCGCAGCGCCGATTCGCGTAAGCTGCCAAGACCTTCTTGCTGGGCTGCGCGTCTTACTTCAGAGCCAGGTCGCCGCGCAATGATGATCTCGCGAATATTATCGGAAAGATCAAGCAATTCGTGAATGGCTGTGCGACCCCGATAGCCCGTGTGATTGCAAATTTCGCAACCAACGCTGCGATACACAGGCCGATCTTTATAACGCTGGGGTTCCAAGCCGGATTCAATATATTCTTCGTCGGTCGGTTGATAGAGTTGTTTGCAACGCGAGCAGAGCATACGCACCAGCCGTTGTGCCAATACGCAGTTCAGCGCGGACACGAAGTTGTAGACTTCGACGCCCATATTCATAAAGCGTCCGATGACGTCAATCACGTTGTTGGCGTGAACGGTCGTGAACACAAGGTGTCCGGTGAGCGCGGAGTTGATGGCGATTTGCGCGGTTTCGGTGTCGCGGATTTCGCCGACCATGATTTTGTCCGGGTCGTGCCGCAACATCGAACGCAAGCCGCGTGCAAACGTCAAGCCTTTCTTCTCGTTCACTTGAATCTGCATCACGCCGCGCAACTGATATTCGACCGGGTCTTCAATTGTGATGATCTTGTCTTCGTCGTTGCGAATTTCATTGAGCGCGGCATACAACGTCGTCGTTTTACCCGAACCCGTCGGCCCCGTGACCAGCACCATGCCGTACGGTTCGTGAATGAAGCGGCGGAATTTGGCGAGCAGCACGGGATCGAAGCCGACGACATCCAGCTTCAAATCTTTGAAGGATTCGTTGATCTGTTCTTTGTCGAGAATACGAATCACCGCGTCTTCGCCGTGAACGGACGGAATGATCGAAACACGAAAGTCCACGCGGCGGCCTTTGATGCGCATACGAAAGCGACCGTCCTGCGGCACGCGACGCTCGGCGATGTCGAGTTCGGACATGACTTTGATACGCGAAATGATGGTTTGGTGATGCTTGATGTCAATGGGTTCGCCGGCCTCGTAGAGAGCGCCGTCAATGCGGTAGCGTACGAGCACATCGGTGTCGCGCGTTTCGATGTGAATATCGGAAGCGCGTTTTTCGAGCGCCGTGAACACGACTGTGTCCACCAAACGAATGATCGGCGACATCTCGGCATCGCTCGACAACCGCTCTAAATCCACGACCTCTTCGCCGCCGCCTTCGGTTTCTTTGATGAGCGAGGCACGGAAGCCTTCAGTCGCTTCGGCATAGACGCGATCTGAAGCATCAGCCTTGCGCAACACGCCTTCAATCGCGGTGCGCGTGGCAACGGCGGGCTTGAGTTGCACTTTGAGTTGCGCCTTCAACTCATCCAGCAACGGCAAATCCGACGGATCCGCCATCGCAATCATCATGTGCCCGTTTTCACGCTTGAGCGGAATGAATTTGTTCCGCAGCATCATGTCCACCGGCAACGATTGAATCAGTGCGTAATCAATCGGGTATTTGTCGAGGTCAACAAAACTCAAGCGATAGCGCGCTGCCATTCGTTCGGCGTTGGCGAATTCCGCCGAGGGTTCTAGTTGTTCTTTTGCTTCTGCCATTTCAATCTCTCATTTGGATAAGCGGCAATGACGATTGGATTCTGACATGCGCGACGCTATTTCCCCGTATTACCGACCATCGTCAGGAGCGGCAGGTAAATCGCCATCAGAATCGTCACGACCACGCCGCCCATCGTAATCAGAATCGCGGGTTCGATGAAGGTCGTCAATTGTCCTAACTTCACTTCGGTTTCGGCATCATAAAAGCCGGAAACTTCTTCGAGCATTTCGCGCAGCGAACCGGAACGCTCGCCGACGCCAATCATATCAATCGCCAGTTCAGGAACCCAGCCTGACCCCGCTAAACTTTCGGTGAACGGTTTGCCTTCGCGCACTTGTGGCAACGCGGGTTCCGTGATGCGCAGGAGTTCGCGGTTCGTGATGGAAGTCATCGCGATTTGGAATCCTTCGACCAACGTGACGCCGCCCGCCAACAATGTCGCCAGACTGCGTGTAAATTGAGCGGTCGTCATTTGCCGCACCAATTCGCCGACAATCGGGATGCGCAACAGCATACGATCCATTGTGCGTCGCCCGTTCTCTGTTTTGCGCCACGACCACAAACCGAACACAATGCCCGCAATAGTCGGAATCAACCACAGCAAATTGTCGCGGACAGCGGACGAAACGCCGATGACGATTTCGGTAATCATCGGTAGCTTCGTGCCAACATTTTCGTAGATCGAAGAAAATTGCGGAATGACGTACGTGGTCAGGACGGCGATCAGGATGACGGAAGCGCAAAGCAAAATGACGGGATAGGTCAGCGCGCTGCGCAATTTGCGACGAATTGCTGCCATCGCTTTGGTGTAGACTACATACCGGCGCAGAATTTCATCGAGACTGCCCGAACGCTCGCCCGCGAGAATCGAAGCGATATAAATTTTCGGAAAGGTTTCGCCCTGCGCAGCAAAGGCTTCAGATAAAGCCGCGCCCGATTTGATACGCGATTCAACATCGCCCAGCACCTCGCGCAGCTTCACGCTCGGCGAACGATGGCGCAGCATTTGAATGGATTGCAAGACGGGCAGACCGGCGTGAATCAAGGCCGCCATTTGCTGATTGAAGAGCAGGAAGTCATCGAGTTTGACTTTGACAGCGCGTTGTTTTTTGCTGAGCGAGAGGGTCGAACCGCCCGGCGCTTCGACCGAAAAAATGCTGTAGCCTTCCTGTTGCAACCGCAGCCGCAGTTCCTCCATAGACAAACCTTCGACGGTGCGGGTTACGATTTCTCCGGCTGGGGTACCAAGCCTGCAAATAAACTCTGCCATGGGTGCTAACTTTCATTTGGCCTTGACGCATCAAGGTTTAGCTCTCTCAAGCGGGGGGCCTGCAACTGAAGGGTACTGCGTTGGCTTCTGACATTGAGGGGGACGATCTCAATAACAAATTAAGAGGAAGAGGCTGATTCCGCTTAATTCAGGCGCGGAATATACCATATCTCCAAGGAACGAAGCCAGCGCGTTTTTCAACTTCGCCACGACTGGGCCACGAAGCGTATCACGAACCGGGCGGCGAACAGGCCGCTTCCGCCTAACTCATAGAAAAGGGAAGCGTTGTGACTCGAAAGCTGGCCTGCGCGTGCAGGCTGGAACGGAATCGAAACACGCCTTCTTTCACGCTGCGCCTTCGGGTAGGTTTCACAAATTCATGGCACTATTTTCGCTGCTCTGACGGCTGGGCAAAGAATTAGGGCGGGGCGGGATGCGCGCTCAGTGGTGGGGCTTGGGCGATTTTATCCATCGGCTGCGCCCCTAGTCGCCCGGACGCAGCCCGATGGAAAACCGAGACTGGAATGGTCTCGGGGGATCAAAGGTCAGCGCTACGATTGATCCCAGGCCGCGCTGACCTTTGTGAACCCGTTGCTGACAGTGGCGAGTCAGCGGATTGCCGCAAGCGATGGGGCACCACTGAAGCGGCATCAAGACTACAGGCGTAGTCTCGACCGGACTCGAGCCACCACGACCGCAGGCAACGGGGAATCTTGGGGTGAGGAACCTGAACGGAGGAAAATCGTCATCCATCAACCAGGTTTTGGTCACTGTGTTTTGGATAAAACTTGCCGTCCGGCTTTCCCAGTGAATTCATCTGCTTGGCACAAGCACGAAAAAAAGCCTGCAACCGAAATCACGACCTAAATATTTGCCGATAGTGAGGTCAAGGAATAGTGGTTTGCGAGGAGCAAGAGTTACTTCGATTCAATAAATTTTTGAGGATTGCCACCTACGCAGCCGAGATATTAACTGCCAAACCCAAAGGCGTCAACATGTTTTCGCGCGTGATCTCAACTTTTCCCTAAGTTTTTAATCACCCCGTGCAGACAAGGCCATCTCGCCTCTGACGAAATAAGCATTACCGTTATGGATTTCTCTGCTTTACGAAATAAAGTACTTGACAGAATTCTTGGGCTAACTATACTGCGAGCTATGAATAACGTGCATCCGATTCGTCCCTTGCCTGATCCGCCCGCGTTGCACGACCGCGCAATGGACAACTTGCGCTTCATTCGCGAGACCATGGAGCGCGCTTCGGCCTTCACCGCCGTGCCGGGCTGGGGCTTGGTTTTGGTCGGGATGCTGGCGATGTTCGGCGCACAATTCACGACCCAGATCATTTATCAAAAAAGCTGGTTGATTAGTTGGTGTGGCATCGCGCTGGCTTCGTTGTTGATCTCCGTGCTGGCGATGAATCGCAAGGCGCAGGCCGCCGAATCGTCATTATTATCTACTCCGGCGCGCAAATTCTGGCTCAGCCTGGCTCCGCCGTTGTTTGCCGGGGCGATGCTCACAATTGTGATTTGGCAAGTGAAGCGCCCGGATTTATTGCCCGGTCTGTGGTTGCTGCTCTATGGCACAGGCGTCGTGACGGCGGGCGCGTTTTCGGTGCGCATTGTGCCGGTGATGGGGCTGTGTTTTATGGCGATGGGCACGGTCACCTTGTTATGTCCGTTGGGGTGGGGCAACTATTTAATGGCGCTCGGCTTCGGCGGATTGCACATCATTTTCGGCATCATTATTGCGAGGAAATACGGTGGCTAAGAACAACCCATTGCGGAAAGAAAAAACTGAAGATCACCGTCGTCCGCGCAAGCCTGTGGCACTGGCCTCCGCGACGATCAATGCTTCTGCCAGAGCGGCAGAGACGACGGAGTTAGATCGCTTGATTCACGAGCGCACGCGCTTGGCGATCATCAGTGCGTTGGCCGTCAACGAAGCTATGACGTTCAATGATCTGAAAGCCCTGCTCAACACCACCGACGGCAACTTGAGTGTTCACGCACGCAAGCTCGAAGAAGCCGCGTACATCGTTTGCACTAAGTCTTTCGAGGGCCGCATTCCCAAAACCGAGTACAAAGTGACGGCGGCGGGGCGCAAGGCGCTGGAACGGTATCTGAATCACATGGAAGCCTTGATTCAGGCCACGCGGCGGAAGTGAACCGCTGCCGCCCTTTTTTTGTTTTTCTGCTTTATGAAACAAAGTAGTTTGCACTGTAAGAGTTTTTCCTTTCACGCCCGCGCCCGTCGCTTGCCTCGAGCGGCGTCCGCGCGCCTGACGACAAGCATCGTGATTCCGGCAGGCTGTTGTTGTGGGGGGACTTGGCAGGACAAACACCTCCAGCCTTGATTGCGATGCGCGTCACGCAATCGGTTCACTTGCGATGGGGTGTTCTCCGATTCGCTTAGCCTCTCGTACGTGAACCGATTGCATTCATTCAGTGCGTTATCTTCGTTATGAGGGGAGCAATTTATGTTGATTACATTTCCAGTTCATCAGGACCAACAAGTCACCGCGCGCCATCGCATGTTGCATTTGCACACCGACGAATGTTTGCAGTTCATTGACCTCACCGCTGCGCTGCGTCAATTCGTAGACGAGGCCGACATTCTGCACGGCTTCCTGAATGTGCAAACGCGGCATACGACGACCGCCATTATCATCAATGAAAACGAGCCGTTGCTACTCACCGACCTGAAAAAAACTTTGGAACGCCTCGCGCCGCGCACCGTTTCGTATGCCCACGATGACTTCGACATTCGCACCGAAAATCTGACCCCGGACGAACGACCCAACGGCCACGCACATTGCAAAGCCCTGTTTTTACGGTCATCGGAAACGCTCAACATCATCAACGGCGCACTCGACCTCGGACGCTGGCAGCGCGTGTTTTTTCTGGAACTCGATGGCGCGCGCGAACGCACCGTTTCGGTTTCCATTTTGGGTTGTCAGTAGAAGGGAATTGCAATGCAGGAACAGCAAACCGATCAACAGGAAGCCTATCAATCGTCGCTCGTGCCCGAAGAATTGCCTTACGATTTTCAGCAGCACACAGCAGCCCAAGCCGAAGCGCAAGCCGAATTGTTGCCGCCCGTTATGACACCGCAAACCAGGCTTGGATTGCATCTCTTAGGCGCAGCCTTGCTCGCAGGCGTATCCGGCAATTTGTTGTTGCGCGCGACGCCGTGGGGCGTGAATCTCGGCATCTGGGTCACACTTGTCGCCGCCACAATTTTCTGGCTGGTTCGGCAGCATCAATCAGAGCTATTAGGCCAAGCCAAGTGGCTCGCCGCGCCCGCGATTTTCTTTGCGGCAACATTTGCGTGGCGCTCCTCGCCGACGCTGAATGCCCTGTCGTTATTGGCGTTGCTGCTTATCGTAGTAATGATCGGAATGCGCGCACGCAGCGGGCAATTGCTGCTCGCAGGCGTGACCGATTATCTACAAAACCTCGTCATCGGTGGTTTGATGGTAGCGATCAATCCGTTGTTCCTGATCTTTGGCGACATCAACTGGAAAGAATTGCCGCGCGATGGCTGGTCAAAGAAAGCGTTGGAAGTTGGACGCGGCCTCGCCATCGCAGCCCCGTTGTTATTGATCTTCGGCGCTTTGTTTGCTGCCGCCGATGCTGTCTTTGAAAACATCATCGCGCGTACGTTCAATATTGACGGGCTTACCGTCTTCTCGCACGTGTTGTTGACAGCAATGTTTGCGTGGCTGGTCGCCGGGTTTTTGCGCTGGACGTTCGTCAAATCCGACTCGACAATGAACGCCGCGCCGCGCCCCGATTTTCTTTCGCTCGGTATCATCGAAACCGCCACCGTCCTCAGCCTTTTGGATTTGTTGTTTGCCGCCTTCGTCGCCGTGCAATTCCGCTATTTCTTCGGCGGCAAAACGAATATCCCGAACGGACGCAACTTCGAATACGCCGAATACGCGCGGCACGGGTTTTTCGAGTTAGCCTGGGTGTCGGTCTTGGTGCTGCCGCTGTTGCTCGGCTTGCATTGGCTGCTGCGCAAAGACAATCCAAAACACGAACAGATTTTCCGCATCCTCGCAGGCATCAAGCTCGCGTTGCTGGCCGTGATTATGCTGTCCGCGATGCAGCGGATGCGGATGTATCAGCGCGAATGTGGCTTGACAGAACTGCGCGTGTACACGATGGCGTTTATGGGTTGGCTGGGTGTGGTGTTCGTGTGGTTCGCGGTGACGGTGCTGCGCGGACAACGACAGCGATTTGCGTTTGGGGCAATAATGACGGGCTTGGCAATGATTGCGGGCTTGCATTTTGTGAATCCCGACAACCTGATCGTGCGCGTCAATTTGCAGCGCGCCGCCGAAGGCAAAGCGTTCGATGCCGCATACACATCATCGTTGAGCGCCGATTCGATTCCGGCATTGGCGGAAGTCAGCAACGTGGGTTCAGCGGAAGATCGCAAGATGATCGCGGAACGGTTGCAGTTCGCCGCCGAGCAATATCAACCCCGCGATTGGCGGTCGTGGAATTGGTCGCGTGCGCGCGCGAAATCAGTCGTCGCCAATCAATAAAATTAGTCGTTGCATTCAGCGGGTAAAAAGCTTAATTAGTCCTCAGCCGCCCCTTTATCAGGATAAAAGTTTATGAATCACGAAATGCGAACACCGCGCGAAGAGTGGAAAGCCGCGCCGTACGATTCAAACATCATGCCGAAGGATGCACAGCCCGAATGGCAACCGCCCGCGGAGCCAAAACAGCCGGAACATCTTTCTCCCTTCAAATCCGGCTCACTGCTTTTGTTCGGTGTGATCCTGCCAATCATCTCGTTCACGGTCGAACTCACGACGAATATGTGTGCGCGTGATATGTTCGATCCTATGCCGACGCCATTTCATATTTTCCTGGTTGCGTTTGTGCCAGCGTCGAATGGGTTTTTGTGGCGTGCATTGTGGACACAGAACACGAAATACCTGTCTTTATTGAGTGTGACGAGTGCCGCGACGATTGGCATTGCTTCGTTTTACACGTTGGTGTTTTTGCCGATCACACCCATTGGCGTCTTTGCCATCCTATTTTTCGGCTTGGGATTGTTACCGCTGACGCCCATTCTGGCTTTAGCCGCGACGCTTTTCGGGCGACGCCGATTGAAGCAACTCAATGCACAAACCGTCAGCCTGAAGCTCCCACATTTGCTGCTCGGCTTCAGCCTCGGAATACTGGCCTTGATCGTGGTTGAGTTGCCCGTTGTCGGAACGCGCATCGGTTTACAAATGGCCTCTTCCACCGACAGTGCCAGCAGTCAGCGCGGCATCAAATTGCTGCGCAGCTTTGGCAGTCAGGACGTGATGCTACGCAATTGTTATCAGGTGCAACAAGGCATGACGGATTTGTTGAGCGCAGCGATTTCGTTAGGTGATCCGGTCACGCAGGACGAAGCGCGGCGCATTTATTATCGCGTGACGGGAACGCCCTTCAATGCCGTCAAGCCGCCCGCGAAATCGAACAAGCAAGTGCGTGCGTGGGGCGATGAGTTCGAGTTTGACAATGCGTTGGGCGGCACGGCAGTCGCGGGGCAGGTCAAAGGTTTATCGCTCCAAACTTCGCGGCAGGATCAATCTATTGATGCGAACGCCGCTGTGTCGTACACCGAATGGACGCTGATCTTCAAAAACGTTTCTGCCCAACAACGCGAAGCGCGCGCGCAAATCGCGTTGCCTCCGGGCGGCGTCGTTTCGCGCCTGACGTTGTGGGTGAATGGCGAAGAACGCGAAGCCGCCTTTGCCGGGCGCGCGCAAGTACGCGAAGCTTACAATCAAGTCGCCGTGCAGCAACGCCGCGATCCCGTGCTGGTTACAACTTCGGGCTTGGATCGCGTGTTGATGCAATGCTTCCCGGTTCCGTCGAATGGCGAAATGAAAGTGCGTTTGGGCATCACCGCGCCGCTGCAATTGGAGTCGAACGAACAAGCGACGTTGCAATTGCCGTCCTTGCTCGAACGCAATTTCGGCATCAACGACGACAGCCAACATTACGTTTGGATCGAAGCGAAACAGCCGCTGACCGCAAACCTCGCCGAACTGAAAGCGGAGCAGATCGAAGGCGGCAAATTTGCTTTGCGCGGCAATGTTTCGGAAGCGCGCTTGTCCGAAAGCTTCCTGCGCGTCACGCGCACGAATGCGGCGATGGATGCCTGGACGCCGGACACGCTCAGCAAAACTTCCGAGATCATCACGCAGCACATCGAAGCGCAACCTGTCGCCGCGCCGTCGCGTGTCGTTGTTGTCGTAGATGGTTCGTTGCCGATGAAAGACCGTGCGGAGGCGATGGCAGCGACACTCGCCAAACTGCCGAGCAGCGTGGAAAGCCTGATTTTATTGGCCTCCGACAGCGTTGGGGATATTTCGCAAGGCGTGCAGAAAATCGCACCGCAATCGTTTGCCGACTTGCTGTCGAAGGCTGAGTTCGTCGGCGGACACGACAATTTACCGGCGTTGCTGCGGGCCTGGGACAGCGCCGCCGAAAAGCCGAACAGCGCCATCGTTTGGCTGCACGGCGCACAGCCTATCGAAATGCAAGGCGTCGCCGAACTGCAACAACGCTATCAACGTCGTCCGAATGGCCCGCGCATTTACGATGTGCAATTGATCGCGGGGCCGAACCGGTTGGCGGAAGCAATGGAATCGCTCAGCGCAGTCGAGCCAATCCCGAACCGCTTGGCGGGCTTGGAACGATTGTTTGCGACGTGGAGCGGAACGGCTTCGCAGTATGTCGTGACACGCGCGAAAGCCAATCGCAGCAGTGCCGCGACGACGAATATTATCGAAGCATCGAGCCATTTGGCGCGGCTCTGGGCGAGCGATGAAGTCAAACGAATGATTGCCGCGCGTGCCAAACCGGAAGACACCATCAAGCTGGCCGCGAGTTATCAATTGGTCACGTCGGTCACGGGCGCAGTCGTGCTCGAAACCAAAGAACAATACGAACGCGCGGGGTTGCAACCTGTGAACGCGAACACTGTGCCGACAATTCCTGAGCCGGAAACGTGGGCATTGATCTTCGTGGTCGGAACCGTGTTGTTGTGGTTGTTCCATCAGCAACGCAAAGGGCAGCGCGTATGAACAACGGCATCGTGTTATTGCTGTTGCAACTCACCGCGTTCTGGCCGGTGTGGCAGTGGTATGCGAAACGAATGGCGGCGGGCAACGCGGACGATCAATGGTGCTTGCTGGCGGCGGTAACGGCGATGGCCTGTTTGTTGCTGGAGCGGAAAAGAACGCGCGCGCAAGTCTCACCCAACGCTTGGCTCATTCCGACTGCGCTGATGATTCTTTACTCTGCGACGTTTCATTGGTTGCCGCCGATGTTGCGCGCGGTCATCGCAGTCATCGCCATCGGCTTTACTGCAAGCCAAGTCCTGTTGCGCAGATCGCTTCCACCTGCGTTGGCGGGCTTGTTGTTGTTGGCGTTGCCGACAATTCCGTTGCTGCAATTTTATCTGGGCTATCCGTTGCGCGTGCTGGTCGGAGCCGTGACTGCGCCGCTGTTACAGCTTGCGGGCTTGTCGGTCATTCGGGAAGGCACGGCATTGAATTGGAGCGGACAGACGATTGCGATTGATGCGCCGTGCAGCGGGATCAAGATGCTATGGGCGGGCTTGTTTTTGGCGTTCGCCGTCGCGTGGTTGTATCGGCTGAGTGCCGTCAAGACTGCGGTTGCGACCTTGCTGGCATTGGTCGTGATTGTCGCAGGCAACATTCTGCGCGCGTCGGCATTGTTTTACCTCGAAGTCGAAATCCTGTCCCTGCCGAGCTTCATTCCTCCGAACGTTGCGCACAATGGCGTCGGGATTGTGACGTTTGTTTTCACCGCCATCGGTATCGTTGCCAGCGTGCAATGGCTGCAACGATACCGATTCATCAAACCTGTTTCGTTATGCGATACACCGCAGCTTTCATCCTCGCCTGTGTCGTAGCGGCTGTAACGCCGCTGCTGCCGTTGGGCAAGAAACCCAAATTGCTCGACCACGCTTTCCCCGGCTGGCCGTCGCAGTTTGCGCATCAGCCACTTCCACTCAATCAAGGCGAGTTGCGTTTTGAGAATGAATTCCCCGGACGCATCGGCAAGTTTTCCGATGGCACGCGCGAGATCGCCATTCGCTGGGTGACGGAGCCGACGCGGATGCTGCATCCGGCGGCGGATTGCTTGCAAGGTTTGGGCTATGCCGTCACACCGCAACCGTTATTCATTGACGCCGCAAACCAGCGTTGGGGCTGCGTTTTGGCAGTGCGGCACGATCAAACGATTCGCGTGCGCGAACGAATTTACGACGGCGCGGGCCGAGAATGGACAGATGTTTCGTCGTGGTACTGGGCGGCGTTGCTTAGTCAAACGAATGGCCCCTGGTGGGCTGTCACGATTGCCGAAAAACCATAGTTGCCCCGCAAATTTCTTTCCTCTTCCTGTTAATACTTCGCATCTTCAGCCGTCTTTCACAACGAGCGGCAATTCGCGGGAACCTTTTTCCACGAGGCTGCGTAAATTGCGACGTGAATCCTCTGAGAAGTAAGTCGTGGGCTTGCGGGATTGGTCTCTTTCCTCAAGCCCATGTCTGTTTTCCGCACGGTTTGGTCTTATGCACTATTACGTTTCGTTTTACTGGGACGCCTTCAAGCTCGCCGTTCAATCCATTTTCGCGCACAAGCTGCGCGCCTTTCTCACACTTATCGGCATCATCATCGGCGTGGCTTCGGTCGTCGTCGTGGGCGCTTCGATCAGCGGCTTGAACACCTATGTGGTCAATACAGTCTCGAAGGTGCTGGGCGTGAATCACTTTATGATGGCGCGCATCGCGGTGAATGGGCGGCTGTCGCAGGAACAATGGGAGCGCATGGATCGCCGCAACAAGCGGTTGTATTGGGACGATTACGAATACATGACACGCAATTGCGCTTCGTGTTCGGAAGTTGGAGCCGCTGTTGGCACGCAGCAAAACCTGAATCACAAAGGCGAGGAATTGTTCGGCACGCGCGTGCAAGGTGTGACCGCGAATATGGTCGAGATTGAAAACAAAGACATCGCCGAAGGCCGTTTCATCAGCCAGAACGAAGTCGAGCATTCCGCCCTCGTGACCGTGATCGGCAACGACATCCGCGAGAAATTTTTCCCCGGCGTTGATCCCATCGGGCAAGAACTGAAAGTCGGTGGCATCCCGCTGAAAATCGTCGGCGTCGAGGCGAAACGCGGTTCGATGTTCGGCGATTCACAGGACAATCATTTGTACCTGCCGCTGACGACCTTCGGGCATATTTGGGGGCGACGGCAAAGTATTCAAATTCACGGCAAGGCGAATAATCGTGAGCAGTTCATGAAGGCCATCGAAGACGCGCGGCTGGCGATGCGCAATCGTCACAAACTCATCGGCGATGAGGAAGACGATTTCGGCCTCGTCAATACGGATGATTTGAACAAGCAAGTGGATCAATTCACGGGCACGATTGCGATGGTCGTGACACCGATCACGCTGTTGTCATTGGTCGTGGGCGGCATCGTCGTGATGAATATTATGCTCGTTTCGGTGACGGAGCGGACGTTTGAAATCGGCTTGCGCAAAGCGTTGGGGGCGCGCGCGAAACAAATCCTGTTACAGTTTTTGATTGAGTCTTCACTGCTCGCGGCCATCGGCGGCGTGTTCGGCTTATTGCTGGCCACAGGGCTGTCGTGGGTGATTACGCAGACGACACCGCTGCCGATGACCATTACGATTGGCTACATTTTGCTGGCGCTGCTGGTGTCCGGCGGCATCGGCATGATCGCGGGGATTTATCCGGCGTGGAAAGCGGCCAAGCTCGATCCGATTGTGGCACTAACGAAGAACTAAAGAGAAAACGGAACACACGGAATGAACGGAATCAACGGAAAGAAAATACTTCTCCTATTCAGGTTTTCCGTCTGTTCCGTTATTTCCGTTTGTTCTGTCATCTCGTCTTTCTCAACTTATGCAAAACGTAAATGACATCGCCGTCCTTTTACCGGAAACCGAGCGCAAACCGCGTCTCGCCTGGCTCACGAATCTCCTGCCCATCGAAACCATCAGGATGGCGATGCAGACGATTCGTGCGCATAAATTCCGCAGCTTCCTGACCGTGCTCGGCATTGTGATCGGCGTGATGACCGTTGTCGCCATCGCTTCCATCCTGACCGGCATGCGCAACAGCATTGTTTCGATTGTCGAAGAATACGGCACGAACAATATTTATGCCTTTCACCTCTCGACCGGCCCGCGCCTCGGCAATCGGGATCGCAGCGAATTCCAGCGCAAACCGCTCACTGTGGAAGACGCCGACGCGATTGAACTACAAGCGGATGCTATCGAAGCCGTGGCCAAAACGTACAACCTCTGGCGTGTAGATCGCACGATGAAGTTTCGCGGGCTGGCGTACAAAGAAGGCGACATTCAAGCCGTATCGCCCGAATACGCAACCGTCGCCAACGTCTCGTTAGCCGAAGGCCGCTTCATCAGCGCGACCGATGACGAACACAAACGCGAGGTGATGGTGATTGGCGTCAACGTCGCGCACGCGCTGTTTCCCAATCAAGCGAACATCGTCGGCTCGCAAGTCGAATGGCTCGGCAAACCGTTTGAAGTGATTGGCGTGCTGGAAAAACGCAAGGCGAGTTTCTTTGGCGAAAGCGAAGAAGACAGCGCCGTGTTTATTCCGTTTCAGACGGGGCGCAAAGTGCAACCACAAGCCTGGATGATGCTGATGATGCGCGCCAAAAACGGGCGGATGCGCGAAGCTCTCGATCAAGTCGAAGCCACGCTGCGCCGTACGCGCAATGTGCAATACAATCAGCCGAACAACTTCGACATCAGCACCGCCGACAAAATGATCGAACAATTCGACGGCATCACGAAAGGCGTGGGCTTGATTGCGATAGCGATTTCGGCGGTTGGCTTGTTGGTCGGCGGCATCGGCGTGATGAACATTATGCTGGTGAGCGTGACCGAACGGACGCGTGAAATCGGCGTCCGCAAAGCCATTGGGGCCAAACGCCGCGACATCGTGAATCAGTTTTTGTTTGAAGCGATGACGCTGACGTTCTTGGGCGGGATTCTCGGTGTGGCGTTGGCAATTGGCGTGAGCTACATTTTGATGTTTTTTATTCCTTCAATTCCCGCGACGATTCCTGCGTGGGCAGTGATTACGGGCGTGACGGTTTCGATTGGGATTGGGCTGATCTTCGGCGTGTGGCCCGCGCGCAAGGCGTCGCGGCTCGATCCGATTGAATGTTTGCGGTACGAATAGCGTAGCGCGATTTGCTAAATCGCGGCTTCTAACCAGCCAGCGATTTGCCAAATCGCTTTACACCTGCTATTGAGCCTTCACGACCACAATCGTCATATCGTCATCGTTGTTGCGCCCATCGGAGGCGCGATCACACGCCGCCATCAACTCCCGCGCAATCGCTTCGCCGGAATGTTCGCGCTGACAAATTTCAGTCAACGCCGCCGCCACCTGTTCCGTGCCCCAACACTCGCCGCCCGCATTCATGCGTTCTTCAAACCCATCGCTCACCCAAATCAACGCCTCGCCTGCTTGTAACTGCAACGTTGCCGTCGGCACATTCACGCGCTTGAGAAAACCGAGCGGCTGCGCCTTCAACTCAATCGCGCGCAAGCTGCCATTCGCAAAGTGATACGGAAACGGCATCCCGTTCGAGCACAGTTCGACTGCCAGCGTCACCGGATCAATGATCGTCGCGCCCAAGCACATCCCGACGCCGCGATGCGTGAGCGATTGTTTCAGCGCCGTGTTCAAGTCTTCAATCATTGGTTGCAAGTTGGGCTGCGTTTGCAAGCGACTGGTCAACCCCATCTTCACCATTCCGACAATTAGCCCCGCGCTCATCCCATGCCCCGTCGCATCGCCAATCACGACGCAATACCGGCCATCGGGCAGCGGCAGAAAATCGTAGTAATCGCCGCCGACTTCTGTGGCCGTCCGCATCGCGCCCGTGATTTCCAAACGCTCCAAGCGCAGATTGCCTTTGGGCAACATCGAAAGTTGCAGGCGGCGCGCTTCTTCCAATTCCTGCGTTTTGCGGTTGTTCTCGGCTTCGATGACTTGCGCCTGCATCTGCGTTTTTTCGAGCCGCAGCTCGGCGATCTTCAATTGCGTCTTCTCGCGTTCGCGCGCCATCAC
>CAZWAK010000084.1:0-30390 GCA_964631865.1 uncultured Heliobacteriaceae bacterium
ACTTCCTGCATGCACAGCATTTGCACGCCTTGTTGCGCGGCGTCTTCGATCAATGCCAGATGCTTCTCGATATTGATGCGCTTGATCTCTTCGATAGGTAAATCCGTAGGCGCAGCGTTCTTTGCTTGAATCAGCCCACATTTGATAACTCGTGCCATTGCATTCTCCTCAAGAAAGATAGGAGAAAAACGGAATACACGGAAATAACGGAACCGACGGAATCCCACCCATTTTCCGTTTGTTCTGTTATTTCCGTTTGTTCCGTCATCTCAAAAACTGCTTACAATTCTGACGTTTCCATCGCAGTTACAGGCTGCGGTGGAAACGATTTCATCAACACATAATGAAGAACTGCCGATGCGCCGAAGCCAACAAACCATGCATAGTCGTATAGCAGTTTCAACTTAGGCATCACTGAACCAAGCCAAGTCGAATCCAACCAGCCCGGCGAAGCAAATTCTTCTGCTAGCGCAGGAATTACAACCCCAGCCCACGCGAGGCTGCAACCAATAACTGTTGCCACGACTGCACGCCAGTTCCAGCCGTTAGAGTAAGTGTATACACCTTGCGTGCGATACAAATCTGCAAGCACTAGCTTCTTGTTTCGCACCAACCAGTAGTCCGCAATCAGTACTCC
This sequence comes from uncultured Heliobacteriaceae bacterium, assembly GCA_964631865.1. Taxonomy (GTDB): domain Bacteria; phylum Acidobacteriota; class Blastocatellia; order RBC074; family RBC074; genus JAFDVL01. Next base: position 638 of record CAZWAK010000084.1, read on the forward strand.
TGCAATCGAACCGAGTCCGCCCGAATAGCCGTTCAGCCACGTAAAAATATAGGCCGACGGATCCGCCAACAATTTCCACGGCTGCATCAAGATTCCAACAATGCCCGTAATCAAGCCGCCCGTGCGAAATGAAATCCATTTCGGAAACGCATTGGCAAAATCGTTCGCGGGCGAGACGACATTCGCCGCGATGTTGACCGCGAGCGTTGCCACGACCGCCGTGAACATTGAAATCGCGACGACAAACACGTTGTCGAATTGTCCGACGACCTTCAGCGGGTCCCACAATTCGTTCGGTTTCATGTGCGGATAAATCACAATCGCCGCCGAAGTGATAATCACGCCCATCGCCGCAAACACCGTCATCGTCGAAGGCAGCGCAACAACTTGCCCCATCGTCTGTTCGCGCTGGCTGCGACCGAAGCGCGTGAAGTCCGGCATATTCAACGACAGTGTTGCCCAAAAGCCAATCATCGCCGTCAACGAAGGAATGAACACCGGCCAGAATTCCGCGAACGTCTGAAACTTGCCTGCGTCCGTCAACAAATTGCCTAAGCCATTCGCGCGCCAAATCGCCCAGCCGAGCAAAATCGCGGTCATTATCAAAACATACGGCGCGGCCCAATTCTCAACTTCGCGCAGCAAATCCATCCCGCGATAAATGATCCAAATGTTCATTCCCCAAAACAGCAAAAACGAAAGCCACGCCGTCACCGTATGCCCGCCAATTGCGCCTCCGAGCAACGTGTCCCAACCCGGAATGATTGCTTTGAATAACGTATGCAACGCCTCGCCGCCAATCCACGCCTGAATGCCGAACCAACCGCAAGCCACTATCGCGCGCATCAACGCAGGCAAGTTTGATCCAATCGTTCCATACGCCGCGCGCGCGAACACCGGAAACGGAATGCCGTATTTCGTACCCGGATGCGAGTTCAGCAAAATCGGAATCAGCACAATCGTGTTGCCGAGCAGGATCGTAAACAACGCCTGCCACCAATTCATCCCCGCCGCAATCAAGCCCGACGCCAGCATATACGTCGGAATGCAATGCGCCATCGAAACCCATAACGCGGCGTAGTTGTACGTCGTCCAATTACGCTTGGCGATGGGGACAGGCGCAAGGTCTTCATTGTAGAGCGGGCTGGAATTGATGGCGGTGTAGTCGCGCAATTCCACGCGCCCGTCGGGATGTTGGATGGTTTCGGAATCGTGATGAGAGGGCATAAGCGCGTCAATCCAAAATGCCGATTAGCTTTAGCTTCAAGCCTGGCAGCAGCGGTTCTCCTGATATGGTTTTAGGGCGATTGAGGATTTTTACTTTTTCATCGGGGCGATAGATGTGGACCTTCTTTTCCAGTGGATCAATCAGCCAGCCGAGTTGTGCGCCGTTTTCCAGGTATTCTTCCATTTTGGCTTGGACAACTTTCAGATCGTCTGTTTCGGAGCGCAATTCGACTATAAAATCGGGGCAAATCGGGGGGAATTTTTTGCGGAGCTTTTTGGGAACCCTTGTCCACCGTTTGCGCTGAATCCAGGAAAGATCAGGCGAACGCTTGGCTCCATTGGGCAGCTTGAAGCCTGTCGAGGAATCAAAGCCCACGCCAGTACCGTCGGCTTTGACCCAGGCATAAAATTCACCTATCAAGTTGAAGTTTCGATTACCGCCTTCGCCACCGGTCGGCATCATCACAATCATATCGCCCTCCTTCGTCATTTCGATTCGTAATTCGCGGTTCTGCTCGCAAAGCGTGAAGAAGTCGTCATCGGTCAGTTTATGTTGCAAAGACGCCCATCGAAGTACCAGCGCCCCCATGCTCGGTGGTGCAGGATGTGGTTTGAGGCTGGGTGATAATCTTGTACTCATAACGATACTCCTTACGCGCCCGTCAAGCCGCGCTTGATGAATTGCCCTGCGCCCGCCGCGCCTTTCCATTCGCCGTGCTCGACAATCACGTTGCCGCGTGACAACACAACTTCGGTCACGCCTGTCACCGTCCAGCCTTCATACGCGCTGTAATCCACGCGCATGTGGTGCGTCGCGGCGCTGATCGTTTGTTCACGATTCGGATCGAAGATCACAATATCCGCATCCGACCCAACCGCAATCGTGCCTTTCTTCGGGAACAAGCCGAAAATCTTCGCCGCTGCCGTCGAAGTCAATTCGACAAAGCGGTTCAGGTTGATGCGGCCTTGCGCGACGCCGTGATGGTAAATCAGGCTCATGCGGTGTTCGACGCCGGGGCCGCCGTTCGGGATTTTGCTGAAATCGTCGCGGCCTAATTCTTTCTGCTCTTTCATACAGAACGGGCAATGGTCGGTCGAGATCACTTGCAGATCGTCGCTGCGCAAGCCTTTCCACAGCTTCTCCTGATTTTCGATGCCACGCAGCGGCGGCGTCATCACGTACTTCGCGCCTTCAAAATCGGGCCGTTCGTAATAGCTGTAATCCAGCAGCAAATATTGCGGACAGGTTTCGGCATACGCACGCAGCCCCAAGTCGCGCGCATTCTGCACTTCTTTCAACGCGTCGTAGCAGCTCAGATGCACAATGTACACGGGCGAATCCGCCATCTCTGCTAAAGCAATCGCCCGATGCACGCCTTCGGCTTCGGCGCGCGTCGGTCGCGTCAGCGCGTGATATTTCGGCGCGGTGTGGCCTTGCGCCAACGCGCGTTTCACGAGTACATCAATCACGACGCCGTTTTCCGCGTGCATACAAATCAAGCCACCATTTTCGCCTGCGACGGACATCGCTTTGAAGATCGTGCCGTCGTCCACCAGAAACACGCCGGGATAGGCCATGAACAATTTGAAGCTCGACACGCCCTGATCTATCAACGCTTTCAATTCCGGCAAGCGTTCATCGGGCAAATCGGTGCAGATCAAATGAAAGCCGTAATCCGTCGTCGCTTTGCCTTCCGCTTTGGCAAACCAAACATCAAGAGCTTCATTCAACGCCTGGCCTTTGTACTGCACGGCGAAGTCAATGATCGAAGTCGTGCCGCCAAAGGCTGCGGCGCGCGTGCCGGTCTCGAAATCATCGGATGAAGACGTACCGCCAAACGGCAAATCCATGTGCGTGTGCGGATCAATGCCGCCGGGGATAACGAGCTTGTTCGTCGCATCAATCGCGCGGTCTACGTTGCCGACGACGGAGGCAAGGTCTTTGCCGATCATCGCAATGGTTTCGCCGTCAATCAGAATGTCAGCTTGATAGTCGTCAACAGCAGTTATGATTCGACCATTTGTGATTATGGTTCTCATTTTTTCCTCCACTAAGACACACGAAGGGGCACGAAGAAATTACAAGGGAGGGGGAATATTTTGCTCCCTTGAAGACAGATTAGTTGGTGAGCATTTTCCATTCGAGAGTGAACCTCTATCGCTGCGCCAATAATGGCAACCACCAGACATGTTGTGACCTTTAGAATCAATGAGTCAGATAGAAATTCCATAGCCCGGCGCAGACTTCCACGACGTCATTGTACAGGTCAATAGCAGGCACGCCCAGCCGATCTGATAAGACCCGATAGCGTTTCAATCCGCCTATCGCCTGTTTTACCGTTACTCTTTCCTGAGCAAAAACGCCGTTTTCCGGCTGTTGCTCGGCGCTTAACTCCTGCTTCTTTGGTTTTTTGTGCGGCAAGCTCAATGCCTTACACGTATACGCCTGGTCGAAGCCTAAGTACTCTAACTCGCCTCGTATCTTGAAGTTCTTGAACCATTCCTGCTCCGGCGGAAACTCTAACTTCAGTAACTTGAAGTCATGGATTTTCCCCACCCAGCACTGACTCACATACAAAATCTTGCGCCCCTTGTTACTGATGACCAAGACTTTCACCGTATGGCATTTTTTCTCCTGAGTAAAGTCTTTCCGCCCGCTTGTCAAGTTTTGAAATATTAAAATCCAAGGCGGTAATTTTACACTCCCCCGCTGTTCCGGTCATCCTCACTTCCACCGCATTTCAAGCTACAAAAAATGCAAAACATTCAGAAAAATTGCGACTGCTCCCGTCCGCAAATTTTTCTTCTGCACGTTGCGCGTTGCCTCCGTATAGCCCCCTTCAGCTTACTGCTCATCGTTCATCGTTCCGACTTCAGCATTCGATACACCGTTTCCAACGGCAATCCCACCACATTGGAATAACTGCCTTCGGTGCGTTCGATGAAGCGCGAGGCTAAGCCTTGAATGGCGTAGGCTCCGGCTTTGTCGTCCGGCTCCCCGCTTAAGGATGAGGGAGAAAGGATGAAGCACTTACTATTCATCGTTCATCATTCCTACTTCAGCATTTACTACCTCTGTTTTCCGCGTGTTGTTGGTGCAGCAGTAAATTTTACATACTCAATCGTGTAAAACTTTCCACTTTCTTGGCAAATACCGGCCTTTCAGCAGCCTGTTCGCCGACCAAACCGCACGTTTAACTCGCAAGCACAAGCGACGGTTACGTGAAAAGTTGCGCCTGCTCGCCACTTCTGGCACGCGATTCGCCTGTAGAATGGCAGCGGTACAAAGAAACAGCAAAACCAGTGTTGTAAGAATTCCGCCTTCCAGGCATTTATCTACCTCTTCCATCGCGCTGGTCAGATTCACCCCACAGCAAGCAAACCATGTTTTGCCTTGCACCAATGCTTCGTCGTTCTTTCTGAACTCTACTGCTTTTGTCCGTAGAGAATACTCTTGTCTAACCCCTGCTTATAAGTCACCACAAGTGCGATGGTGCTTATGGATTCGTGTATGCAGTCGTGCGACTGTATCGTTTCGCACAAACAAGAAGCGGGTCAACTTGCCTAGCCTTGAGAACTAACAAGTCAACCCGCGTTGGTAACCATCTCAATCTTTGAAAGGATCAAAATGATTATGAGAACTTTACGTCTCTTCTCGCGATTCGTCAATACCTCTGATGAATCTTCTCGCAACACTTCCGCAACGATCAGCTTACTCCTGTCGTTTGCTTTGATGGCCGTTCTCTCAAGCTCCGCATTTGCATCGGTGACTGTGAATTGGGGATGGGGATTTGCATCTTTTGATGGCCCCTATTACACCAAGGTAGGCGACGTCCAATGCATAGCACCTCAACAAGCGGAGGTGGCTTTGGTAGCAGTTACTTCATCCAGCCCGCCATCCACACCTCTCGTCGTTTCAGGCTCTTCCTTTGTTCAGGTTGCTTTGTGGCAGCAACTGGGCACCACCTATTACTACAACGTAACGATACCAAGCAGCGAGCAAAACCCTGCTGCATCCCGCGCTGGGTATTTCAGCGTCACAGATGGTGTTGGTGGCCCAACGCAACAATACAGCTTTATTCAGGCTGCCGCCACTATTGGTGTGGTCGAAGCAGCATCGTTTAGCAATGGGAAGCGGCGGCGTGGGGCACTCTCATCGTTGTTTGGTCCCCCAACTGGAGTTGCCGCCACCTCGGCGTCTGCTCCGTTGCCAACGATTTTGGCAGGTAATCAAGTTTGGGTTACTTACTTCATATCAAGTAACCAGCTTGAATCTATTGCCTGCCGCTTGTCTTTCACGTCCTCAACACAAACAAACTTTTTGCAAGAGTTTGGCGACGCAGGAACCGTGCAGAACGACGTAGGGTACTGGCTTATCACACAGAACAATGATTTGTTCTATCAGAAAGCCACCCTTTCTTCGCAATCGGGCACTTTGAATACATCGCCCATTGCTTCGGTCTTTTCCAAGAGTGCTGATGGTCATGGTGTTCCAGCAATGGATGTGCAAGTTTGCGATGCTGGCACTGGCAATTGTGTTTATGAACAAGTTAACCCTTGTTCTTATAGTGGGCCTTGCGGCTCTGGTTCACTTCAGGTAGGCAATGCTTGGTATTATCCGATTGAAGTGAATCGCTCAGGTAAGGATGTTTATTTCAACATCTATGCTACCGGTATGCGCAAAGCTAACTCAGGAAGTAGCCAATACCCTACTAACTCACAAGTACAAGGTGTTCTTGATAGTGTTACTTTAACGACGACCTTTATTGGTCAACAGCCTTCATATCTAGGCTTAGATCAACTTCAGTTCAAAGTACCAGCATCTCTTGGTGGTACGCCCAGGGTTGCGAGTTTTCGGATCAAATCTCAGTACGATCCGAATGCTTCAAACCCATGGTACTTTGGTTCAGTTGAATGGCAGAACCAAATCCCTGACAACATTACTAGCGGGACAGTGAAGAATATTCTTTCTATTCCGATCAAGTAAGTTGAGCAAGGTGATAGGAGAGGAACTAACCTCTCCTATTACCTTCTACGTGTTCGTCGTTGGGGTGGATTGGGTGACTCAATAGTGAGAATGGCTTCCAGCGGGAAAGTCCCTGTTTCGTTAAAGAACATTTTGTCCTCGAACTTGAGGATGGCAATATGGGCGCGATCAATCGGAATGCGAATTTCTCCTTGAGGGGGTTGTAGCACCAATAACGGCGCTTCAGAAAATGGGAATCGATGTAATGAGCAACTATAAGTAGCTTCTCCCACCTTGATTTCAAATCCTATCGCGGGACGTTGCGAAGGCTGTGGATTTGTAACCTGAAAACGAATAGTCCCCAAAGATAACCTGAATTTGGCTGTCCCTTCACTTGCATTGGCTCTGTACAATATTGATTCCACATTCAAAGGGTTGAGTTCAATTTGCGCCGTGATTTTGCTTCCATTTGGCAGCATAAGTTCTCCGGCTTTCCCGTCCTCACTGTACTTCGGAGCAACAACGTAAGATGTGTCCAGTTGCAAGAGATTAAGCTTAGCATCTACGGAGATGGGTAACTTCGTTTGTGCAAGCATCGCGGTGCTGAAAGCGCATAGAGCAAAGAAAGTGAGAATGGTTCGCATGAGGTCTCCTTTGATTGAGGTTGTGCCGGTTCGTGTCGAAAGGTAACGACGCTGGAAAGGTAAAAGCTTTTATCAATCTTGTCAAACTCAGAAATATTAAAATCTAAGGCGGTAATTTTACACTCCCCCGCTGTTCCGGTCATCCTCACTTCCACCGCATTTCAAGCTACAAAAAATGCAAAACATTCAGAAAAATTGCGACTGCTCCCGTCCGCAAATTTTTCTTCTGCACGTTGCGCGTTGCTTCCGTATAGCCTCCTTCAGCTTACTACTCATCGTTCATCATTCTGAGTTCCGACTTCAGCATTCGATACACGGTTTCCAACGGTAATCCCACGACATTGGAATAGCTGCCTTCGATGCGTTCGATGAAGCGCGAGGCTAGGCCTTGAATGGCGTAGGCTCCGGCTTTGTCGTCCGGTTCGCCGCTCGTGGCATACCATTCAATTTCGGCTGCGCTCATCGTTGCAAATTTCACGCGCGTCGTAGCGACTTCGGTGTGGACTTCGTCGTCGCGCACGACACTCACGCCGGTCAAAACTTCGTGCCATTGGCCGCTCAGCATTTGCAGCATCCGCTTCGCATCGTCAATGTTGACAGGCTTGCCAGCGATTTCGTTGCCGATGACAACCGTCGTGTCCGCGCCCAAAACGATTTCGTTGGGTTGCGCGACGGCGACGGCTTTGGTCTGGGCTAAGCGCGCGACATACGTGTGCGGCGCTTCGTCAGGCAAAAGCATTTCGTCCACGTTGGCGACGCGAACGGTGAAGTGAATGCCTGCGGCGCGCAGCAGTTCCGCGCGGCGCGGTGAAGCAGAGGCTAAAACAATGGTTGGAAGCGTCATAAAAACTGTAGCTTGTGACGAGGTTGGTTTTTGTCTACACTTGCGAGCGCCCTATTCCACCACAGAGGTTATTGCATGTCGAATCGGAAAAGAGCGTTATCCCTATTCATCGTTGGCGCATTCATTTTACTGACGCTCGCAGCCTACTCGCCTTTCAAAAACACACAGGCACAACAGGCTTCGCAGGCGGGGCAAAGTGATCGTGAGAAATTGGCCAAAACACCTCCGCCGACGGGCACGCTCAAAGATCGTTTGGGCAAAGACGATGGCTACGCGGCGACGTTGTTTTTCTCGGCGGACATCGGTGGCAATTTGGAAGTCTGCGGTTGCCCGATTCGCCCGCTCGGCGGCATTGCGCGGCGGCTCGGCTACATCAACGCTTATCGCCAACGCACGCCCGACGCGGCGACTATGATGGTGGATGTCGGTCATATTTTCAGCGATGAAGCGAGCGCGAGCGGCGAACTCCATGCCGACGCGAAGTTGATGAACGATTGGATTGTGCGCGCGAATGAGCAAATGGAGTTGGCGGTTGTGAACCTATCGCATCGGGATTTGCAGTATGCGCAACGACTGTTTGCACCGAACGCGCCGCTCAAGCCGGAAAAAGCCACGTTGATTTCGGCGAACGTCAAACTGCCGAACGCCAACGTCGCGCCGTACACGATCAAAACGCTGACGGCCAAACGCCTGAAAAAACCGGTGCGCATCGCGTTCATCGGCCTGAGCGAATTGCCGCCCGATGACAAAAAAGACGTCATCGCCAAGCAAGGCTTCACGTTCAGCGATCCGCTCGAAGCCGCTAAAACAACGCTCGCCGAAGTCAAAGACAAAGCGGACATCAACATCATCGTCGGCTACTTCAAACCCGGCACCGCGAACAAACTGGCCACGCAAAACAGCGAGTTGGATTTGGTTATCGCCTACGACGAACGCGGCTTCGTTCACGATCCCAAACAGGTGAACAACGCGCTGCTGTTGTATGCCTCGCGGCAGTCAAAACACTTGGGCGAACTGCGACTGTATGCGGATGCGACGGGCGAAATCGAACGCTTCACGACGCGCTATGTCGAATTGGACAGTGTGATCCCGGACGATCCGACGATGCTTGAAACGACGAAAAAAGCGCGCGCGGAAATCGCTGTCGTGCAACAACGAATGGCCGAAGAAGTCGCGGCGGCGCACGCGGCGAAAGGCAATCAGACTTCGCTCTACGCCACGTCGGAAACCTGTGCGAAATGTCATCAGGACGAATACGACAAGTGGAAACAGACGCGCCATTCGCACGCCTTCGATGTGCTCGAAACGAAGAATCGCGCGTTCGACAATGCCTGTGTCGGCTGTCATTCCGTCGGCTTCCAAAAGCAAGGTTTCATCAACATCAAAGCCACGCCGCAACTGGCCCACGTGCAATGCGAATCGTGTCACGGCCCTGGCGCAGAGCACGCCGCGAAGCCACAAAAAGGTTTTTATAAAACACCGTCCACGCCTTCGATGTGCATCACGTGTCACGACCGCGAAAACAGTCCTGACTTTGTGTTCGATAAATATTGGCGCGTCGTCGCGCACGGCAAAAAATAATCCGATGAATAACGAAGAAACTACAATTGAAGTCACAGAAACCGCGCCGGATTTGTCTGCCGCCTATCCCGAACTCGAAAAGCTCAAAGCAGCGAACGAAGCGTTGCGCGAGCAGGGGAAAGAATGGCTGCTGACCACGCTCGAAACCATCTGCGACGAAATCAATCAAGCCTCCGCGCCGCCGCCCGCTGAACCCGCCGCGCCTGCCGCTGAACCCACGCTGCAAGTCGGCGGGCAGGATTGGCAATTTGAGATTGGCGATAACGTGATGGTCGGCGCGCGGCTGGGCATTCGGCACAAAGGCCAAACGTTGCTCGTCGAAGTCGGTTGGCCGCGCTTGCCTGAACACGGCATCGTGCCGGATTTAGGCTTGGCGCGCGCGCGCGTGAGCTTCAGTCAAAACATCATGATCGATGCGAAATTGCTCGACGAATTCTCGCTGCGACGTGAGCCAGACAGTACAGAAGTTCGCTGGCACGTGCTGGCCGATCACAAAATTGGAGAAGCAATCACCGCAACAACCTTGCGCGATTATGTGCAGCGCGTGTGGAGCGAATGAAAGTCGGCTTGACACTGGCTGTCCCAATGGCGGAAAATCGCAGCACTTTATCTGAGCGGCACTGATGATTGAGTAGAGAGCATTGACAGCAATTGCCTTGATGTTATGCAGTATAAATTTCTGCCATCTTTCCTTACAGGCCTTACGCAACCCCTTCTTGCGAAACGTGTACATTCCTTGCCGGTTGAAATCTGCGACGGGCAAGTGCTGGGGGATTTGAGTTTATGAGAAAAGCAGTCCGTTATTTCGTGGTTGGCTGCGTCGTGAGCGCATGGTTATTGGCTCCGCTGCCCGCTGCCCAAGCGTCTACGACATTGGCATTCATTTCGGGCACGGTCAAAGATGACGCGGGCAAACCACTCGGCGGCGCGCTGGTCGCGTTGTTCACCGCGCAACCGGGACAGACGCTCGGCGGCAGTTTGCTCAAAAATTTGACCACCGATGCCGAAGGACGTTTCCGCGTCAGCATCGCGCCGGGTATGTACAAATTGCGCGCCGTGGCCGATGGCTTCCGTCCGACCTTCACGTTGATTACCTTGGATGCGGCCAACAAAATCACGCATAACTTTGCGCTCAAGCGCGTGGGCACGGTCGTCGAGAGTCGCGGCGACAAAGGCGATTACCGCTGGATCGGGCGCAGCGTGCCGCGTAGTGTGCTGCACTATCAGGAAGACGAAGAGTATGTCAGTCCCAACGCGGTCGCCGAAACCACCAGCAAAGCAGAATCGAAATTGCACGGCATCGTGCAATTCACGAGCGTCAAAGCGGGTGATGCAAGTTTCACCGGAGCCAATTTCGCGCTCTCCAGTTCGTTTGGCGACAACCTGGAATTTGCGTTGATCGGGCAAGGCGGACTTGGCGAAGCCGCGCCCCAACGAATTGCTGCCATCGCTTCATTGCGCCCGCACGCCAATCATCAAGTCACGGCGATGGCAGGCTACGGACAAGCGCTGCTGCGTGAAACGGTGCAAGGGCGCAAGCAACTGCGCGCGTTGGATCAGTTCTCGTTTGCCGCGTCGGATGCGTGGCAAGTGACGAAGCCGTTGCTGTTGATTTTGGGCTTTGATTATTCGACCTTCACCAGTTCCATCGGCAAAGGCCGCGACAGCATTTTGCCGCGCGTCGCCGTGCAGTACACGCCGACTGCGCGCACGCACATCAACGCGGCACTCATACCGGGCACGAACGGTTGGCGGCAAACGCAGGAAGGCTTGGACACGGAAAACGTGCAAGCCCGTTTTGAGTCGCAACCCGCCGAAGTGGCAATGACAAGCGGAACAAGTGAAGCAGGCAGTGCGCCCATCGCGGATCGCAGCCGTCGGCTGGAAGTCGGCTTCGAGCAAGTCTTCGGCGACGAGGGCGATTCCTCCGTCGAAGCGGCGGCGTTCTTCGACACGATCTCAGGGCACGGCGTCGGTGTGCTGGCCTTGCCACTGGAAGCTTCGCCCGAAAATCAACAAGCCTTCCAACAAGTGGCGCGTCAAGTCGTGGCGATGAATGGCGCGGCGCGCGGTATGCGCGTGATGTACGCCAAACGATTCAATGATTATGTGACGGCGTCGGTGGGGTACAGCTTTGGACGCGGCGAACGCTTCAACGAAGCTTCGCTGGATCAGCTTACGCCCGCGCGGATGTTCACCGGCAGCCAGTTTCAAGTTGCCTCGGCCAAACTGGATTTTGATCTCACCCAACGCACCGGAACCCGCGTTTCGACCGTCGTTCGTCTGTCGCCCGCTGCTGTCGTGTTTGCGATAGATCCGTTTGCCGGACGGATGAGCGTGTATGACCCGAATGTCAGCATTTATGTGACGCAAGCCTTGCCGACGTTCGGCTTGCCCGTGAAATGTCAGGCGCTGGTGGATGTGCGCAATTTGCTGAACCAAACGATAGGCATTGAAAGCGACACGGCGCAGTTGATTGCGGCTCGTTCGCAACGCAGCGTGCGCGGCGCGATTTCGTTTCAATGGTAAGTCTTCCAAAATCTCGGACGCGGGTTCAGAAAAATGAAAATCCGCTCATTTGACCTGTACTGATTCGCCTCGAAAAGCAGCCAAACGGCTGCCAAATCTAGCTGAGCTGGGATAAAACATAACTGGAATAAGAGTTGCCTCAAAGGTCAGGGTTTAGTCTGACCAATTGGCAAGGGTGACGGAACACAAAGGAAGTACAACCGTGGGAATGGCGAACACACAACCCGGCACAGTTCAGTTCACGACGCGCACGCTGCTTTTGCTGTTTGCCGCCGTGTTGGCGTTGAGCGCCGGGGTCTTCAATCTGCGTGACCGCATCGTGCAGAAACCCGTTCCGACCGATGGCGTCCTGTGGGTAGACAAAGCGGGCTGGGGCGTGGTGGCGGAAGTGGTCGAACCCGGCAGCCCGGCGGACATCGCAGGCGTGTATCCGGGCGACATTCTGGTTGGCATCAACGCGACGGGAGATTATCGCGAAGACCCGGAAGAAATCACCGAAGCCCGCTATGTGCAACTCATCCTCGATCAAGTCAAAGACCGCGTAAGTGAGGCACAGCCGCTCAGCTATTATCTCGTTCGCAAAAATCAAACCGGCGAAGTCACATTGAAAGAAGGCATCGCCGACCTGGATCGCCTGCAAGAACGTCCGACGCATTTGACGCGCGGCATCTATCTGGCGCTGATCGGGCTCATCTACCTGGGCATCGGCATTTACGTGTTGTTGCTGCAAGGCCGTGCGCCATACGTGCGGCATTTCTTTGTCGTGTGTTTGTTGGCCTTCATTGCGCATTTTTACAGCCCGACGGAAGAGCTTCGCGCGTCGTTCGACAAGTTCATTGATCTGGCCGACACGTTTGCTTTGATTTTATTAGGCCCGGCGTTTGTGCATTTCGCGGCAATTTATCCCAAACGAACGCATCTGTTTCAAACGCGCCGCTGGTTGGCGGTGCTGCTCTATGTGCCGAGCATCTGCCTGATTCTGGTCGAGACCTGGTTGCACGTGGAGAAATTGCGCAATCTAATCCCACACGGCGGACTGTCGCTCAGTAATCTGAAATCGGTGCTCGAACGCGGCGAAGCGTTGACGTTTGCGGTGGCGATGCTCGTCAGTTGCGCCTTGATGATCCGCACTTTCCGCAGCGCGCGTTCGACCACGATTCGACAACAACTCAAATGGGTGTTGTGGGGCTTGGGGATTGCGGCGGTGTCATTCACCGGGTTCTACGTGCCGGCCCTGATTGCGAATCGGATTGAGAATTCTTCCGCCACGTCGTTGTTCCAATCGCTCGCCATCGCGCCCTTGATTTTGATCCCGATTACATTGGGTTATTCGATTGTGCGCTACCGTCTGATGGACGTGGACGTGGTGATGCGGCGGTCGGCGGCGTATCTGGTCACGTACATTGCCATCGCCCTCGTCTTTGGTTCGGTCACCGCAGGCATCTACGAATTTCTGCGCCCGGAATTGCCGCCGCAAGCTACGTTGCTGATTGCGGCGATTTTGATGTCAGTGATCGCCATGCTCTTCACGCCGGTCAAGAACTGGATGCAGGAGCGCGTGGATCGCATGTTTTATGGCGAGAAGTACGATTACCGCATGACGTTGCAGGACTTCGGGCGCACGCTGTCCTCCACGACTGAGTTGGACGAATTGCTCGACACGCTGGTGCAACGACTGAAAGCGGTGCTCTCGGTGCAACGACTCGCGATTTTTGTCGCGTCTCCCAGCACAGGCTTCAAACTCGTGCGCGCCGAAGGCGTTGACCGCGACCATCACTTGCCTGCGGATGTCATCGAGCGGCTGCGGAAGGAAAGCGACACGGGCATTCTTCGCGCTGCCGAGTTGGAATCAGAACATGAGGAGATGGAAGAAACGACGCGACGCAGAGTTTATTACTATGTGCCTTGTTCGGCGCGCTCGCGAGTGGTCGCGTTGATTGCGTTGGGACGCACGGTGGATGGTGCGTTGCTTTCGTCGGAAGACCTGGATTTGTTGCAAGCGATTTCAGGCTATGTCGCAGTAGCGATTGAAAACGCTTTGTTGCTCGAAGAGCGCGAGCGCCGCGCCGATGAACTCGCGCAACTCAAAGACTTCAACGAAAACATCATCGAATCCATCAATGTCGGCGTGATGACCGTCAACCTGCAAGGCCGCATCACGAACTGGAACGGCGCGCTCGAAGAAATGTACGGCTTGCCCCGCGAGCAAGCGATTGGCAAGCGCATCCCCGAAGTCTTTCGCCCCAGCATCGTCAACGCTTTGAAGCAGTACACCGACCGCAGCGAAGTGGACGAACCAGTTACAGTTTATAAATTTCGTACGCAGGCACTGGACGAACGCGAATTGACGCTGAACATTTCGCTTGCGCCGCTGCACAACAAAGCCGGTGAAGTCGAAGGCACGCTGATCGCCATCGAAGATGTCACGGCGCGCATGGATTTGGAGCAACAACTACAGCAAAACGAAAAGCTGTCTTCGATTGGGTTGTTGGCCGCAGGCGTCGCGCACGAAGTCAACACGCCGCTAACGGGGATTTCGTCTTATGCCCAGATGCTGTTGCAGCAAGTGCCGGAAAACGATCCGCGCCATCAACTGCTCGAAAAAATTCATCGGCAAACGTCGCGCGCTTCATCCATCGTCAACAACTTGCTGAATTTTGCGCGGGTCAGCGATGCGCGTTTTGCGGACATTGATTTGCCGCGTGTGATTGATGACACGTTGCAACTGCTCGAAGCCCAACTGCGCAACACAAACATCGAGGTCGTGCGGCGCTATGCGGACTATTTGCCGTCCGCTTTTGGGAACGCGCCCAAGCTCCAACAGGTCTTCATGAACCTGATTCTCAACGCGCGTGACGCGATGCCGCGCGGCGGACAGTTGGAGATTTCGGTCAGCGCAGACGACCACGCCGCCATCGTCATCTTCCGGGATAACGGCGTCGGTATTGCGCAGGAAAACCTGCATAAAATCTACGATCCGTTTTTCACGACCAAACAAATCGGACAGGGCACGGGGTTAGGCTTGGCTGTGAGCTTCGGCATCATTCAAGATCACGGTGGCCACATCCAGGTCGAAAGCCAGCCTGGACAAGGTACAGCGTTTTATCTCTCGCTCCCGCTCGCTTCCGCGCGCCAGCAATTGGCCACAGCCAGCGACTAGCTTCATCTCAAAGCTGAGATCACGATTATGTCCGACGAACTTGATTTCGAGCACGAATTGGAAGCGCGAGTCCTGAAAGAGGAAGCGACGCGGTGGTGGCGGATGGCCCATCAAGCGCAGGTGGACGGGCGATTGGAAGAAGCGATTCGGTTGTACACAGAATCCATCGAAATTTACCCAACCGCAGAAGCCTACACCTTTCGCGGCTGGGCCAAGAGCTATCAAGGTCGTCTCGACGAAGCCATTGAAGACTGTCATCACGCCATCCAGGTTGATCCAGAGTTTGGCAATCCGTACAACGACATCGGGGCGTATCTGCTCCAAAAGGGCGATGATTTCGGCGCGATCCCCTGGTTGGAAAAGGCGTTACGGGCACGCCGCTACGAATGTTATTTTTACGCTCACTTCAATCTGGGACGCATTTACGAAAAGCACGGCGAGTTGATTCGTGCCCTGAATTGTTACAAAGCCGCCTACGACGAGAACCACCAGTACACCCAGGCCCTCAAAGCCTACCGCCGCCTGCAAGCGCGCTTGAGTTAGCTTGAACTTTGCCAAATGCTCGCCCGTAAAGGTTTAGGCACAGAGAGGAGGGAAAATTTATGCCTGTTCCTGGCGAAAACATGTTGGCCTCCCAATTCCCCGAACAAATTCCGCAAACTGTCCCGGAGCTTTACCTGTGGCTCAAAACCCGGCTGGACGTTTCGGTGTCAGCCTTGCGGGCTGAATTGAAGACCGATTTTGGTGAGGTCAAAGCGGGTTTGGCCCGTGTCGAGAGTGAATTGAAAGAAGAGTCGCGCACTCGATATGTGGATTTGCGCAAGCATATCTCCAAGCTGCAAATCAGCATTGATATTATGGCCGACAAATTCGATGCCTATGCGGAAGAGTCCAAGTTTTTGCGGAAAGAAGTCCGGCGGCTGGAAGATCAAATTGATGCGCCGTTGTTGACCTGAAACGGTCGCCGCTGCTCCTTTGCCAGTTTTTGTCAGCTTCGTCTTTTCGCTGCGCTCAGCCATTTATCAGACAATCATTACACGAATGTGACAGGTTTCCGGGAAACTCCTGCACTCGGAGCCTACCTTTTGGGGCAGAATCCCAGAAACGGTGTAAGGCCAAGGGCAGGCTTCCAAGCGTATGCCGCCACGGACATCGTTCCCAGCGTTCTTCCTTCAAAGCAGAAACTACGATGGAGAAAAAAGCACCACCGCCTTTTCCAAGCCAAGTTTTCCAGTGGGCTGTCATTGCCTGTGGCGGCGCGGTCTGGTTTTGGTGTCTGGCGCGGTTGCTGATCCAATCTTCTCCTTCGGCGCTGCTTGAAGTGGCGTTTTTTACGGTCAGCGTCGTCGCCGTCAGCTTCAAACCCGTCTACATCACGACCCCCGGCAATTTGCTCAGCCACAAACGCCAGCTTTCGTTTTCGCTGTCGGACGCTCTGACGTTCCTGATGTTAATTTTGTACGGGCCAGCGGCGGCGGTCGTCGCCAGCGGCCTGGATGGGTTGATCGCTTCGATGCGCACGATTCGGAAATGGCAAAGCAATGTCTTCACGCTGGCCATGATCGCGCTTTCGATGTACGGGGGGGCGCTGGGGTATGAACTGGCGATGCACTATCAGGAATTGCAACCATACGCCGGATTGCAGCAGCGCGTTTGGAAATTGGCGTTTCCGCTGTTTTCGGCAGCCGTCGTCTATTGCCTCATCAATAGCTGGACGGCGGCGATTTTGATTGCGCTGCGCTATCGTCGCCGCATCTGGCAACAGTGGATGGACAATCACCTGTGGATCAACATTATGTATTTTCCGCTGGTGGTCGTGGCGCTGGCGCTGTATCACTGCCTGCAACAATTCGGTTGGATTTGGGTTTTCAGCGGGGTCCCAGCTTTATTGTTAACTTATTTTTCCTACGCGCAATACAACAAGAAAGTCGAAGAGAAGATTCGCAAGATTGAGGAAATGAACGCGCTCAATCTGGCTGCCGTGCGGTCACTGGCCTTAGCCATTGACGTGCGCAGCGGTGCGACGACCGGGCACGCCGACCGCGTCAAAATTTATGTGCGGGGGCTGGCGCGGCTCTACAATCTCTCCGAATTAGACACGCAAGCCCTGGAAGCCGGTGCGATGTTGCGCGATGTCGGAATGCTGGCCGTCCCGGATCACATCCTCACCAAACCAGGCGAACTCACCTCTGCCGAAAGCGAGAAAATGCAGATGCACACGGTCGTCGGCGCGGAAATCCTGAGCGAAGTCAAATTTCCGTACCCGGTCACGCCGATTGTGCGCTCGCATCACGAACGGTGGGATGGCGAAGGCTATCCCGATGGCTTGCGCGGCGAAGCAATCCCGCTCACCGCCCGCATTCTGGCGGTGGCGGATTCGTTCAATGCGGCGCGTGAATCCCGCCCGCACCGTCAGGCCATGACGTTGGAACAGGCCGTCGCGTGGTTGCGCAAAGAAGCGGGAAGCCATTTCGATCCGCAGATCGTCGAAATTTTCATCGAACATTTGCCGGAGTTTGAGGCGGAAATTGTGGCCTGGGTGCAAAGCCGACAGTTTGCAGCACAAGAGAACGCGCCCCAAACGGCGTCCGCTGAAACCGCGAAATCGTCCGCCGAAGCTCGGTCAGAAGCTGGGTACGCGAGTTCCCTGGAGCAAATTTCGGGCGCACATCGGGAGGTTGTGATGCTGTACGAATTGGCCCAAACGGTCGGGCGCAGCCTCTCGCTGCACGACACGCTGACCGTGCTCCTGACACGCATCAGCGAACTCGTCCCGGCGACGACGAGTGTCGTGTTTCTCAAAGAAAAAGACGGGGAAGACCTGAAAGCGGCGTGCGTGTTGGGGCAACACGTGGAGGCGTTCAGCCGCCGCCGCATCGAAGTCGGCAAAGGCAATATCGGCTGGGTCATGCTGAATCGCGCGGCTTTGACAAATGTTCCGCCGCAACCGGATTTGAAAGCACTCCAACTGCCCGGCGAAGTGAGCTATCAGACCTCGCTGATTACGCCGCTCATCAAAGGCGAAGACGCGCTGGGCGCACTGGCGCTTTATGCCAATGATCTGGAGAAATATTCCAGCGAGAATATCCGCCTCGTCGAAGCTATCGCGCGGCTCGCCGGAGACGCCATTGCCAACGCTTTGCAGCACGAAGAAACCGAAGCCACAGCCTACACCGATCGCTTGACCGGCCTACCCAATCTGCGGGCAATCCTGCGTGCCTTTGATACTGAAAGCGAACGGGCGCAGTACACGAACCAGCCGTTCACGTTCCTGATGATGGACTTGGATGGCTTCAAGAAAATCAATGACACGCTGGGGCATCACACGGGCGATTTGTTCCTCATCGAAATTTCCCAACAGATCAAAGCCCACCTGCGCGGCTCGGACTTTTTCGGACGCTATGCGGGCGATGAGTTCATCGCCATCTTGCCGCACACGCGCCAGAGCGAAACGACCGAGATGATCACACGCATCAAACACGCCGTAGACAATCACACCGTGACGACGGAAGACGGCAAAATCGCGCGCGGCGGCGTGAGCATCGGCGTAGCCGAATACACCGGAAACGAACACACGTTGGAAGACCTGATGGCCAAAGCGGATTCGGCAATGTATGCCGACAAAGCTGAACGCAAACGTCGCCAAGCGACACAAACGAACGACCAAGTCATTCCCTTCCCCTTGCGCAAACCGGCGTAGATTCCTCCGCCACGCGCAGCGCCGTGCGCACCGTGTTGCAATGCCCTTCGACCGTGTCGTGGATGTCTTTGCCGTAGCCGCCGCCCATCGTCGTGACCACCGGAACGCCCGCCTTGCGACATTCGCCCAACACAAATTCATCGCGCGCGCGCAAGCCTTCGTGCGTCAGCTTGAGCTTGCCCAGACGGTCGCGCTCGTGCGGATCAACGCCTGCCTGATAGAACACAAAATCCGGCTGAAATTCGTGCAGAATCGCAGGCACGTGTTGCGCCAACAATTGCAAATACGCTTCGTCGCCCACGCCATCCGGCAAATTCACATCCACCGTGCTCTGTTCTTTGCGCAGCGGAAAATTCTTTTCACCATGCATCGAAAACGTGAACACCGTTGAGTCAGCGGCAAAAATCGCTGCCGTGCCGTTGCCCTGATGCACGTCGCAATCAATGATCGCGACGCGGCGGGCCAGGCCATCGCGCTGCAACACGCGCGTCGCAATCGCGATGTCGTTCAGCACGCAGTAACCTTCGCCCTGCGCCGGAAAAGCGTGATGCGTGCCGCCCGCCAGATTCGAGGCGACGCCGTCGCGACAAGCGTGTCGTGCCGCTTCAATCGTCCCTTGCACCGAAGCCTGTGACCGCTGCACCAACGCTTCCGACCAGGGAAACCCGATGCGCCGCATCTCCGCCGCCGAGAGTTCGCCGCGCTTGCATCGCCACCAGTATTCACGGGCGTGAACGAGCAAGATGTCTTCGTCTTGAGCCAGCTTCGGTTCGATCAGATGCCAATGCGTGATGCTGCCTTCTTCGAGCAAACGATTGCGCACCAGCCGATATTTTTGCATCGGGAAAGGATGGGTCGGAGGCAAGGGAACGAGGTAGCGGTCGGAGTAGCAAATCTTCATATCATTTCTCATTTTCCACTTTTCATTTTTCATTTTTCAATGCTGCAGCCCACGTGTCCGCTAAATGACAAATGAAAAATCGAAGATGGAAAATGAGAAATGAAATTCTCTTATGCCTTGCGAGCTACTTGTCGTCCTTCGCTGGGGTCGTTTTGGGGGCCGACTTCAGAAACGTTTCGTAGAGTTCGCGCGGAACCGTGATCGCTAATGCCACATCGTTGGCTTGCGGGCTGAGGTGAATTTGATCCAGCAGCTTGTTGAGCATCGCCATCAGCGGGTCTTGATTTCCGCCCAGCATCATTTTCCCCAAACCCAGCAAGGCCGCGAGCGATTCGTGCAGTTTGGTCGCCTCATCCGCCGAACCCGTGCGCAGTTTGGCATCGAGCAGCAAACTCAAATCGTCCGTGACATCCAATGTCCCCAACACCATCTTCGTCACCGCCAGATTTTTGAGAAATTCTTCGCTCTGTGCTGCTTGCCGCGCGCTGTCCGGGATGTTCACGGCGAACCGCAGCAGTCCCGGCGCGCGTGTCTCCTGCAACGCCGCCGTCAAATCGCTGCCAAGCTGAGCCGCCGGATCAGCCGTGCCCGTCAGCGCGTCAATCACGGCTTTGACTTCCAGTTCATCGCCAAAAGCTACGCGCTCGGCGTCAAGCTGCACAAACGCCGTAGTGTTCTTCAGCAACCCCGTGCCCATGTTGCTGGCCAGGTCGGTGACATTGCCCACCGGAAGCCCGCCGGGAGCCTGCGCAGCGGTCTTCGCGCTGGCGGGTTTGGCTTTCGCGCTTGTCCGCGTTTTGGCACGCGCGACGGATTTCCGAGTGGCTTTGACAGGCGTTTTCGTCGGAGTCTTCGCTTCCGGCTTGGGCGTTTCGATGTACAAGGTTTTGCCTTTGTACTCCACCGCCTTGCTGTCTTTGTTCTCCTTCGCCATCATCTCCGGCGTGACCGTCAAACCGTCCACGATCATCGCGCCCGTCGTCTTTTCGCCGAAGAGTTTGAGGCCAATCGTGAGCGATTTGACTTTGTAAAGATCAATGCCGTCTTTGGCCGCTTTGCTGACGACTTCGTTAATTTCCTTTTCAAACTTCGCCACTTGCTCCGGCCAAGCCTGCTTGGCTTTCGGCAACAAATCATTGACCAACCGACTGACATCGAGCACCGCCACGACATCCGATTTCGGCAGCAACGAAATGGCATCGTTAGCAGCGGCGGAACGCACATTGACAGAATTGGCGGTGGAGGGAATGAATGCTGAACTGAAAACCAGCGCGAGCGCGAGTATCCAACGAGAAAGTGTTTTCATGATGTTCTCCTCAGAGGTGCGCCTGCATCTTGCAGGCCGTGTTGGGGAGGGGCCTAAGTAGACGGGCACTACCCGCAGGATGCGGGCGTACCCAATTCAATCTTTGATCAGGACAGGGCGACGGTTTTCGTCTACGGCGACGTACACCACATCCGCTTCCATCACGCGCACCCGCTCGCCGCTGCCTTCGCGTCGCACGGCTTCGACCACGATGTCCACCGTGACCGACGTGCGCCCAACTTTCTGCGTGCGGGTATAAAAGCTGACGAGATCGCCGACAAACACGGGCGCGATGAAATCCACGCCGTGCATCGCGACCGTGACGAACAGCTTGTTGTTGCAATGCTTGCGCGCTTCGACGGCTCCGGCCAAATCCAGGTAGCTCAAAATCACGCCGCCGAAAATCGTGCCCGCGTAATTCGTGTCTTTCGGCATCATCGTGACGCGAATCGCCGGGTCGCCCAGTTGTATTGCTTCATTTTCCATAGCGGCTGAGGGATGAAATTCGTGAACGTCAATAGCGATGTGGCGGATGGAAGCCTTTGAAGCGCAGCACCACGCTCGAATCGTGTGAGGTCAGCAACAAATGACGCTTGTTGATCGGGTTGATGCCTTCGGGATAGTACGTCAATTGATAGCGTTCGTTGCGCTGCTCATCGCAAATTTCTTTGATGGCCTGCTTGATGTCGCCGTCAATCGAATAAATTTTTCCGCCCGTGCCGACGGTCAATTGTTCCAGGCAATCCACTGGTTTGGGGGAATCCTTGCGCAACGCGCCGCGCGTGCGGTCTTTGACTTGAAGGGCGTAGACCGTGATGTTTTCGTCCTGCAACGTGCTGAGGATGCGCTCAAATTTGACTTTGCTGTCGCGATCCAACCCGTCGCTGACCAGCACGACCACGCGCTTGGAATAACCGACCAACGGACGCATCACGTCTTCCATCACGACATCCAATGCCTCGAACAAATGCGGCGTGTCGGTTTTGCGCAGTAACGACAGGGTGTTTTGCAACTCCTCGGGTTTGTCGGTGAAGTCGGTGATGATTTCCGGCTTGAGGTCGTAGCCAATCACCATCACTTTGTCGCCTTCGTAAATTTCGGGCGCAAAGGCGGCAGGCACACCAGCCAGCTTTTTCACGTCGGTTTGCAGCGTCGCGGAATTGTCGAGCAAAACGACGATGCGCGCCGGACTCGGATCAGGCGCAAGCGATTCGATCTTTTGCGTGATGCCGTTGTCAAAGAGTTCCAGTTTGTCGCGCGTCAGAATTTTTTCGGTCTCTTCGGTCTTCGGCGTGCCGAGGAGCGGCTTTTGCTTGGTCGTGTCTTCACTGAAGCGAACAAAGAGCGGCAGAACCGTTGTGCGTCGTGCGGAAGAGGTATTGCGCCCCGCCTGCGCCCAACTGCTAACGGCCAAAACAAACAAAGCCACGGCGCCGCACAAACCAACACAAATCGCAGTGGTTTTGTATTTTGCAGTGCAGCGCAATGGCTTCATAACACGATCCTTTCACGACTATTCGCAATATCCGCACGCGCCCCGTGCGGTTGCTCTCGGTCTTCAGGCAGCCACCGCTTCAGCTTTTTTTTCGGTTTTGGTCTCCGTCGCTGAATCGGCTTTTTTCTCTGCCTTGTCCGCTTTCTCCGCTTTCCCGCCGTTTTTGCGGCTGTAATCGGTCACGTACCAGCCCGCTCCTTTGAACTGAAAGCTGGTTTGCGAAAACAATTTTTCCAGCTTGCCTCGGCATTCCGGGCAGCGGCTTAGCGGCTTATCACTGATTTTTTGCATTACTTCCAGTTGATGTCCGCATTTCGTGCAGGCATACTCGTAAATTGGCATGTAATGTAATCCTCCAAAGAACTAAGATTTCGGTTGTCCGCTAGAAATTTAGCACAACCGCTGGGGGGATTTCCATTAGGACTTTCAGTTTCAGGCGCATGAAAAAGATCCTCGTCTATTCGCACGACACCTACGGTCTCGGCAATTTGCGCCGGATGCTCTCGATTTGCCAATCGTTGAGCCGCGCGATGCCTGACCTTTCGATTCTGCTGCTGTCCGGCTCGCCGATGGTGCAAAGCTTTCGCCTCGCCGATGGCTTGGATTACATCAAGCTGCCGTGCCTGACGCGCGTCGAACGCGAAGGCTATGCGGTGAAATCCTTGCGGCTCGGCATCGTGGAAGGCATCAAACTGCGCTCGGATTTGATACTTGCGGCAGCGACCAACTTTCAGCCCGATTTGTTTCTGGTGGACAAAAAGCCCTTCGGGATCAAAAACGAATTGAAAGCGACGCTGGAAGCTCTGAAGCAAAACGCGCCACAACTGAAAGTCGCGTTGATCCTGCGCGATATTTTGGACATGCCCGAATCCACCGTGAGCGTGTGGAAGTCGCACGATTATTTTCAGGTGATCGAGGAGTTTTATGACGCGGTGCTGAGCCTCGGCGTGCCGGAAATCTTTGATCCGCGCCGCGAGTATCAATTCCCTGCCTCGGTCGCGGACAAAGTGCAATTCTGCGGCTATCTGCGCCGTGATGTGGGCAGTAAAAGCCGCGCCGAAGTGCGACAAGAACTAGGACTCAAGGAACAAGAACAGTTAGTCGTCGTCACGCTCGGCGGCGGCGAAGATGCGTTTGAAATCATCGCTACATATCTGCGCGGCCTGGCGCAATTGCCCGCGAACCACCACCTTCACAGTCTGATCGTCACCGGCCCCGAAATGAAGGAAGCGCGACGACAGACGTTATTTCAGGCAGCCTCGCCGCACATCACGATGCTTGAGTTCACGAATGATTTGATGAGCTACCTCGGCGCAGCAGATGCAGTAGTTTCGATGGGCGGCTACAACACCGTGTGTGAAATCCTCTCGCTGCAAAAAAACGCGATCATCATTCCGCGCGTGCGTCCCGTGCAGGAACAACTGATTCGCGCCGAACGAATGAGCGAGCGAGGTTATTTTCAATTCATTCATCCCGATGCACTCACTGCCGAAAATCTGATGCAGGCGTTGCAAGCGCAACTGAATCGCAAGCAGGAAGCACTGCCGCCGCTGAACATGAACGCGCATCAGGAAATCGCGCAGCACGTCAACCAATTGTTCACGGCTCAATAACGACATGCCCCGACCCGTTGCTTCTGAACCCGAAATCGGCTACGTCCTGAAAGGCTTTGCCCGCACGTCCGAAACGTTCATCACGAACGAAATCCACCTGCTGGAAAAGCTTGGGCTAAAGCTTGCGATCTTTTCGCTCATCAAGCTGGAAGGCCAAAAGCGCCACGCGGTCGTCGAGGCCATCCAAGCGCCCATCACTTACTTGCCACCGCTCTCGTCATTGACCGAAGAAAGCTTGCTGCAATGGCTGAAAAACAATTGGGGGCATTTTTCCGCCACGCATCTCGCGCTTTTCAAAGCGCGTCCATTCACGTATTTGCGCACATTGCTCTTTGCGCTCAAACTCGCGCTCAAACATCGAGAGAAGCAATTCATCAAAGAATTTCTGCAAGCCGGCTTCATCGCGCAAAAAGCTTTGGCATCGGGTCGCATTCGTCATTTGCACGCACATTTCGCGCACACCTCCACAACCGTCACGATGTTGGCGAGCCAGCTTTCCGGCTTGCCGTTCAGCCTGACCGCGCACGCGAAAGACATTTATTTATCCGAACTGAACCCCGGCGATTTGCTGAACATCAAGCTGCGCCGCGCGAAGTTCATTGCGACTTGTACGAAAGCGAATGAGCAACATCTGCGCGAAGTCGAACCGCACAGCGCGCCGATTCACACGATCTATCACGGCCTGGATACGAAGCAATTTGCGCCGCTCGAAAAAACGCCAGCGCCCAAACCCATTGTGCTTTCGGTCGGTCGCTTCGTCGAAAAAAAAGGCTATCAATATTTGGTCGAAGCCTGTCGCATTCTGAAAGAACAAGGCTTGGAATTTGAATGCCACATCGTCGGCGGCGGCGATGCCGAGCCAACGAAAACGCTGATTCAGCGATTGCAACTCGGTGACACGGTCATCATTCATTCCGCCGTCACACAGGAAGAGTTGCGGCACATTTACCAACGTGCGACGGTGTTTGCGCTGGCCTGTCAAATTATCGAGAGCGGCGACCGCGACGGCATCCCGAATGTGATGGCCGAAGCGATGGCAATGGAGTTGCCGATTGTTTCGACCGACATTTCCGGCATTCCCGAATTAGTAGATCATCGTGTAGATGGTTTGCTCGTGCCGCAAAAAAACGCCGCAGCGTTGGCGGAAGCAATCGCGGAATTACTAAGCGACGCGACGTTGCAACAACGCTTAGGCCAAGCCGCGCGCGCCAAAATCTGCCGCATTTTCGACGCCGAAGTGACGGTCGTCGAGTTGCACAAACTCCTGCAAAATTGCCTATGAGGAAGCAACTTCTGTTTTATTGTCAGCCCGTCTTAGGCATCGGGCATTACATCCGCAGCCGCGAAATCGTGCGGGCGTTGCGCAACTTCGACGTGTGTTTTGTCAACGGCGGCGAGATCGTGCGCGGCTTGGAAATGCCGCCGGAAGTTCAAGTCATGAATTTGCCCGCGCTGAAATCGGATGCGGAGTTTCAGCAATTACAGTCGAGCAAAAACAATTTGGAAGACGTGAAAGCAAACCGCACGCAACAACTGCTCGCCACGTATCAGCATGTCCATCCAAACATCGTTGTGATTGAATTGTTTCCGTTTGGTCGGCGCAAGTTTGATTTTGAATTGCTGCCGCTGCTTGAAGCAATTCAGCCGCCAACCAAAGTCGTGTGCAGCTTGCGCGACATTCTGGTCAGCAAACGCCAACAAGCACAGTTTGAGGAAGAGGCGTGCGCGTTGATAAATCAGTATTTTGATTTGTTGTTGATTCACTCCGACCCAACATTTCAGCGGTTGGATGAAACGTTTCCGCGCGTGCATGAATTGACATGTGAGGTGCGCTACACAGGCTTTGTGGTGCGCCCGCATCCTGCGGGCAATGCCGCTAAAAATGAAGGGACAACTCGTGAGAGCGTTAGCCCGCAGGATGCGGGCGCACCCCGCAAAATCCTCGTCAGCATCGGCGGCGGGCGCGTTGGTCACGAGTTGATTGATTGTGCGATGGAAGCCAGCACTTTGTTGCCAATGCCGCATCAACTGCACATTGTGACTGGCCCGCATTGCCCGGACGAAGTCGTCGCGCAATTGCGACCACGCCTTCGCCCGAATAGCACGCTCGAACAATTCACGCCTGATTTTCCAGCACTGTTGCTACAGGCGGATTTGTCCGTCAGTTTGGCGGGCTACAATACGTGCATGGACATTTTGGCGGCGGGCACGCGCGCGATTCTGTATCCGTTCACGGGCAACAACAATCAGGAGCAAACGATGCGCGCACGCAAGCTCGAACAACGCGGTCGCGTGCGTCTCCTTCAACAACTTGATCCGGCGCGTTTGGCCGCGGCGATCACGCAAAGTTTACAAACGCCCGTGCCCGCCGTAACGATTGATATGAACGGCGCAACCGAAACCGCGCGCATCTTGTCTGCATTATGAATTGGTCAGAGTTGCAACAACAGTTGATGACACACAATCGCGTGAACGTGTTTTTCCGCGATGACGATGTGGACGAAGACGAACCGACCTTGCGTCGTCTGCTTGATTTGTTTGCACAAAAAAATGTGCCGGTGATTTTAGGCGTGATCCCGGCGAAGCTGACGAATGAATGTGTCGAACTGCTCGCCCAATTTTCTTCTTCCATCGAACTTGTGCAACACGGCTGGCAACACGTAAACCACGAATTGACGGGACGAAAATGCGAATTCGGCAGCCGCCGCAGCGTCGAGGAACAACGCGCGGACATCGCGCGCGGACAAGCGCGAATGCACGAAGCGTTTGGCGAGCGTTGGTTCCCTGCGTTCATTCCGCCCTGGAATCGCTGCACCACAGACACGTATCGAATCTTGGACGAACTCGGCTTTCGCGTGTTGTCGCAATTGCACAAGGACTCGTCAGCGATCACGGGCTTTTCATTTCGGGAAATTTCCGTCACGCTGGATTTGTTTCGCTGGCAAGACGGCGCAACGCTGAAGCCGCAGGCAGAGCTTTTGCAGGCGATTGCCGCACAACTCGCGCAACCACAGCCCATCGGCATTATGTTGCATCACAAAGTTATGCGCGACGATGCGTTTTTGTTTTTGGAGCAATTGCTGGAGGTGTTGCAACAAGCGGCAACCGTGCGATTTCATACGTTCGAGAGCTTGGTACAGTACGGCGCGCGGTAGCAAGCTGGCAGCACACCAAGTCGCTATCGCTCCTCGTACCACAATCATCAGATGAAACAGCAACGCGCAGATTTTCAGGCCATCATCAAAGGCCATCTCTGGCAGGAGCGGCGCGGCATCGTGCTGTCGCTGCTGAGTATGCTCGTGCTGACGCTGACGGAATTGCTTTCGCCCTGGCCACTGAAAATCATCTTCGATTACGTGCTGCTCGACAAACCGTTGCCGTCGAATCTCGCGTGGCTCAGCGGTTGGTTGGCAAGCGGCAAGACCTCTGCCGTCGTGCTGATTTCATTGGCGATTTTATTGAT
Source organism: uncultured Heliobacteriaceae bacterium (assembly GCA_964631865.1). Classification (GTDB taxonomy): domain Bacteria; phylum Acidobacteriota; class Blastocatellia; order RBC074; family RBC074; genus JAFDVL01. Next base: position 28,067 of record CAZWAK010000084.1, read on the forward strand.
TGCCGGAACGCGCAGCATCTTTTCCTACACGCAGGATTTTTTGTTTTCGCGCATCGGCTATCGGCTGGTGTACACGCTGCGCCGCGAAGTCTTCGCGCATTTGCAGCAGCTTTCGCTGAGTTATTACAGCCGCGCGCGCACGGGCGAATTGCTCACGAAAGTCACCAGCGAAACCGAAGTTTTCAAAGATGTGTTCGTCGAATCAGTGCTGACTTCCGTGGCACAGGTGCTGACCATCATCGGCATGTTTGCCGTGCTGATTTGGCTCAACTGGAAGCTGAGTTTGATCGCGCTCGCCACGCTGCCGCTGTTGTTTTTTGCGCTTGCGTACATTTACCGCAAGATCAAAGTTTCGGCACGCAAACAACGCGAACGCGAAGGCCAAATCGCTGCGCGCGTCAGCGAAGTGCTCTCGTCCGTCACGCTCATCAAAGCCTTCGGACGCGAGCAATACGAACAGGAACGCTTCGACGAAGAAAGCGCGCAGACGTTGGAAGAAGGCATTCGCACCGAACGAATGGCCGCCGCCGCGACGCGCACGGTCGAACTCATCAAAGCGTTCGGCTTGTGGGCGACGGTGTTGTTCGGCGCGTTGCTCGTGCTGAACAATCAAATGACGCCGGGCGATGTGCTGGTATTCACGGCGTATCTAAACGATATGTACAAACCGCTGCGCAACCTCGCCAAAATTTCCACGCGGCTTTCGCGTGCAGCAGTGAGCAAACAACGCATCGCCGAAATCCTCGACACTGAACCCGAAACCTGGGACAGCGAATCGGCAGTCGTTGCGTCACGTCTCAACGGTGAAATCGTCTTCGACCGCGTTTCGTTTGAGTACGGCACGGGCAAAGACGTGTTGCAAGAGGTGTCGTTCACGATTGCGCCGGGTCAGCGCGTGGCGTTGGTTGGCACTTCGGGCGCGGGCAAGTCTACCATTGCGAAATTGATTCTGCGGTTCTATCACGCGAAGGCCGGCACGATCACGATTGACGGCGTGAATATTGAAAAATATCAACGCGAAACACTGCGCCGCGAGGTGGGCATCGTGATTCAGGATTCGTTGTTGTTCGGCGCTTCGATCCGCGAAAACATTGCTTACGGCAAGCCTGATGCAACGCCCGCCGAGATCGAAGCCGCCGCGCGCCAGGCTTACGCGCACGACTTCATCACAGAGTTGCCGCACGGCTACGACACGATCATCGGCGAACGCGGCTCGACGTTGTCGGGCGGGCAACGACAACGCTTATGCCTGGCGCGCGCGATCATCACACATCCTTCGATCTTGATTTTGGACGAACCGACTTCGGCGATTGACCCCGAATCAGCGGCGTTGATTCATGAAGCCGTTGACCGCTTGCGGGAAGGCAAAACGACGCTCGTCATCGCGCATCATTTTTCCGACTTACAAAGCTACGATCAAATCCTGGTGCTGCGTCATGGTCGCGTGGTGGAACAAGGCACGCACGCCGAATTGCTGCAACGACGCGGTGAGTATTACCAAATGTTCTGGCAGGATCGCGTGAGCGCATCGCCATTTTAAGTTGAGGGACTATGAATACGATTCTTGTGACCGGAGGAGCAGGGTTTATCGGCAGCCACTTGGTTGACCGCTTGCTGGCAACGACTGAGGCGCGCATCGTTGTCGTGGACAGCTTCAGCGATTTTTATGCGCCCGCCATCAAACGCGCGAACGTGTCGCCGCACTTGGAAAACCCGCGCTACCAACTCATCGAAGCTGACATCCGCGACTTCGACCGCTTGCGCACCATCTTTGCCGCAACGACATTCGATGCGATGGTGCATTTGGCCGCGTGTACAGGCGTGCGGCCTTCGCTTACACAAGCCAGAGATTACGAACAAATCAACGTCACCGGAACCCTGCATTTATTGGAACTGGCGCGCGAATTTGGGATCAAGAAATTCGTCTTCGGTTCGTCGAGTTCAGTCTATGGTGCAAACCCGAACGCGCCCTTCAAAGAAGAGTTTTTGCCGCTGCCGATTTCGCCGTATGCCGCCACGAAAGCCGCCGGCGAAATGTTGGCGTACACGTACAGCTATCTCTACCAAATCCAAACCGTGTGCCTGCGTTTCTTCACCGTTTATGGCCCGCGCCAACGCCCCGATTTAGCGATTCACAAATTCGCAGGCCTGATGACCGAAGGCCAACCGATCCCGCTTTACGGCGACGGCACAACGGAGCGCGATTACACCTACGTCAGCGACATCGTGAACGGCATCGTCGCCGCGTTGCAGTACGAGCAAACGCCGTTCGAGACGATCAATCTGGGTTGTTCGGAAACCGTGCCGCTCAAGCGTGTGGTCGA